>JABJEK010000099.1 GCA_018702955.1 Rhodospirillaceae bacterium
CGAGGACATCTTGTTCGAACGCGGCATCGATATTTGCCACGAGACGGTGCGGTTCTGGTGGAACCGGTTCGGCCCCATGTTTGCCGCCGAGATCCGGAAGCGACGGATTCATAGACGATTATATTCGCAGTGGCGCTGGCACCTGGGCGAGGTGTTTGTGCGCATCAATGGCGAGACACATTACCTATGGCGCGCTGTTGATCACGAGGGCGAGGTGCTCGAGGTCTACGCCTGGGGACACCCATCTCTCACCTACCCATCCCAGACATTCTCTGTCAGACTTCCCCTATCCGACACCACAAGCGCCGGGATATAACGGCTGGCCCAGGCCGCCAAAACGGTCGCGGCATATTCGGCGTCGTCTTTGCGCGAGACCAGGTGGTCGGCGTCATCAAGGGAGATGAAGCTCTTGGGATGTTTGGCGGCGGCAAAAATCGCTGCGGCGTTCTCGATGCCGACGGTGTTGTCGATCGGGCTGTGCATGACCAGCAGGGCCCGGCCCAGTTTCGCCAGGCATTCGGTCAGGGATTGTTCCTGGATGTCGTCGAGGAACTGCTTCTTGATGGTGAATTCGCGGCCGGCCAGCAGGACATTCGCCTGCCCGGCCGTCTCGATTTCCTCGGCTGAGTCCTGGAACATGTGCGCCAGATGCGCCGGTTCGGCCGGTGCGCCGATGGTCACCACGGCCTTCACCTCATCAATCTTCCCGGCTGCCGCGAGCACTGCCGCCCCGCCCAGGCTGTGCCCGATGATCAGATGCGGTGCGGCCAGCGCATCACGCATATGATCTGCTGCCGCGACCAGGTCTTCGACGTTAGAGGAGAAATTGGTGTTGGCGAATTCCCCGTCGGAATGCCCGAAGCCCGTGAAGTCGAAACGCAGCACGGCGATGCCCGTCTCGGTCAACGCGCGCGCGATCCGCGACGCGGCATAGATATCCTTGGTGCAGGTGAAGCAATGGGCAAACAGAGCGTAGGCCCGCGGGGGCTGGTCGGGCGCATCCAGCCGCGCAGCCAGCATCTCGCCCGAATGTCCCGGAAACTCGAATTTTTCTGTACGCATCAATATCTACTGAGATTGTTCGCCACCGTCAGATGTCGGGACTTGATTGGGTCGGATCAGGACCACCCTCGAATGCTATATGTGGACAGAATTCGGGCGATCAACATGTGACCGTGCAACATTCGGCCCGCCGCCAACTGCCTCACTTCCCAAAGGATGATATGCCATGGAACTTCACCCTCAGATCCGCAAGGCCGTCGGCATGATGGCAGGCGTTAACTTCCCGGACCTCTCACCGGGTGAAGCACGCGCGACCCTGCGCGAGCGGGTCGCCATCCTGAACCAGGCCCCAGTACCACTACGCCGGGTGATGGACCTGTATCCGGCAGGCCCAGGTGGACCGGTGCCGTTGCGCGTCTACGTTCCCCTGACCGCGCCCACCGACCAAGCCCTGCCGGTGGTCGTGTACTTCCACGGCGGCGGCTGGACCATCGGCTGCCACGACACGGTGGAGCCACAATGCCGCTACATGGCAAACGCGGCCCGCGCCATCTTCGTTTCCGTCGAATATCGATTGGCGCCCGAACACAAGTTCCCCGCCGCCTTCGATGATTGCCAATGGGCCGTGCGCTGGGTGCATGAACACGCTGCAGAAATCGGCGCCGACCCCACGCGCATCGCTGTCGCCGGCGACAGCGCCGGCGGCAATCTTACGGCGGTCACCGCACAACAGCTCCGAGAATCCGGTCCGCGGCTTTCCGCGCAGGTCCTGATCTGCCCCATCACCAACCTGATTTTCGACACCCCTTCTTATGTAGAAAATGCCGACGGCCCCATCCTGACGCGCGCGATGCAGGAACGCTGGGTGGAGAATTATCTCGACGATGAGGCCCTGCGTCATGACCCGCGCGTCTCGCCGCTCCAGGCCAATGATTTTACGGGGCTCCCCCCGGCCACGGTGATCACGGCGAGCCACGATCCACTGCGAGACGAAGGCATCGCCTATGCCGAACGCCTCGCCGCAGCCAACGTGCCTGTTCGCCAACGCAATTGGGAGGGCTACCCCCACCTGTTTCCAAGCATGGGCGGCTATGTCGATGCCGCCTTCGAAGCGCTCGATTTTGCAGCCGAAGGATTACGGGGCGCGTTCGAGACGGGTAATCCCGAAACGTAGACGGCGCGGTACACGGCGCACCGTGTGTGTTTGAATACTCCCTGCTGTGTTTACTCAGCTGGCCCCTCCAACAACCGTGATCGATAGCGAATGGACCGGCTCCTCGACCCCGAACTCCTGAAGGCGCTTTTCGTCGATGCGCAGATATGGGTCGAAGCAGAGATTCTGACTCTGGCCGCGCTCTGGGAACTTGGCGCGATTGCCTTCACGCTGGTGCTCGCGCGCATTATCGCGATTCCCTTTCGCAAACGGCTCGAACCGCAAGTAAAGAAAACCCGTTTTGACGCCAAACTCTCCCCGATCTGGCGCACGCTCCTCCCACTGATCACGCCGATTATCTGGGTGATCTTGCTGTGGGTCGCCGTCGCCGTCGCGGATCAACTCGAACTGCGCGACAAACTTATGTCGGTCGTGGTCAGCCTGGTGAACGCCTGGATCGTGATCCGCCTGATCACCCAGTTCGTTCGCGAAGAGGTCTGGGCGCGGTTTATCGCTGTCGTTGTCTGGGTGATTGCCGCGCTGAACATCGTGGGCCTCCTCCAACCTACACTGGACCTGCTTGACGGGATCGCGCTGAAGGTCGGCCAGATACGCATTACTGCACTGGGGATCATCGAGGGCCTGTTCTACCTCGTCCTGCTGCTCTGGCTCGCAAACATGGCCTCCAACCTGCTGGAGCGCCGGATCAAGAAACTGCCGAACATCACCCCGTCTATGCAGGTGCTGTTCTCAAAACTGCTGAAGATTCTACTGGTCATCATTGCGATATTTGTCGCGGTGAACAGCGTCGGCATCGATTTGACCGCGCTCGCTGTATTCGGCGGCGCGCTCGGTGTCGGTATCGGCTTTGGCCTGCAGAAGATCGTCAGCAATTTTATCAGCGGGATCATTCTGCTGATGGACCGCTCCATCAAGCCCGGCGACACAATCGGCGTGGCCGGCACATATGGTTCGATCCAATCGCTCGGTGCGCGCTATGTCTCGGTCATCACGCGTGACGGGATTGAACATCTGATTCCGAACGAAGAGCTCATCGTCACCCGCGTCGAAAACTGGTCATTCAGCGCAAAGCGTGTTCGCCTGCGCTGTCCCGTCGGCGTCTCATAAGGCGCGGACGTCCATAAGGCGATCGCCTTGTGTATCGAGGCGACCGAGGGCCAGGAACGCATCATCGACAATCCCAAGCCGGCTTGTCTTCTTAAGGGTTTTGGCGACAGCTCGGTCGATCTCGAAATTCGGTTCTGGATCCGCGACCCGCAGAACGGCATCGCGAACATCAAGAGTGAAGTATTGCTCCGGGTCTGGGATCTCTTCGCCGCGAACGGGATCGAAATTCCCTTCCCGCAACGTGATTTGCATCTCCGTTCGGTAGCACCGGACGCGAGAGCATTGATCGAGGGTACGGACACCAACGACGAATAGAAGCTTTGTAAGAACGCCTAGAAAAGCGACCGCACCATGCCGCCGTCTGCCCGCGGTGCGCTGCCGTTGATCGCGGACGCTTGGGGCGAACACAGAAACGTCGCGACCGCGGCGATCTCTTCGGGTTGTGCCCAACGCTGCAACAGCGACGTGCTCCCTTCCCCCTCGGCGAAATAGCCCTTGCTCATCTCTTCCGGCGTCGTACCGTCGATCTCCGCCATTTGCTGCATGAACGCCTCCACGCCGTCGGTCCATGTCGGGGCAACCTGCAGCGTGTTAACCGTGACACCGGTCTCGCGGGTGCGTTCCGCCAGGCTGCGCGCAATCGACACAAGCGCGGTCTTGGTCATCGCATAATGGGCCATGGAGGGATTGGGCTTGGAACTCTGGTCCGAACCAATGAACAACAGCCGCCCCCATTTCCGTTCGAGCATCGCCGGCATCAATGCGCGTGAGAGGCGCACCGCACTCATTACGTTGAGATCGAACATCGCCTGCCAGTCGGCATCTTCGATATCGAAGAACTCTTTGACGGTGAACATACCGGCGTTGTTCACCAGAATGTCGATCGGGCCTTCCTGTGTGGCAAAAGCCGCCAGATCGGCGGCGCCCTGCGCTGTCGAGAGATCGGCGGCAAACCCTGCGGCCGTACCGACATTGGATATTTCCGCCACCGCCTGCTCGACACGGGTCGCATCGCGCCCGTTTACGACGACGGACGCGCCTTCTTTCGCGAGAGATTCTGCGATCGCGCGACCGATCCCCAGGGTCGATCCCGACACCAGCGCGCGTTTTCCCGAAAGTCCCAGATCCATCGCATCCCCCAAAATCAGTCTGCGCCTCTTCACCCGGGGATGATCCCCGCGCCAAGGCCATCACTGTTATTCGCTGGCGCGCATCAAACAATCAAGTCCGGAAACGGGGAGAACGGTCGCCCGCGCGCTTGCAGGGTCTCGGGACGGCAGCTACATTCCCGCCAAGCGTACTTTCCCGGGAATCACACACAAAAGGCAGTGAAATGAACGTTCGCGACGGTTTCATCGAAGCGGTCGGCAATACGCCGCTGATCAAGTTACGTCGGGCCTCGGAAGAGACCGGATGCACCATCCTGGGAAAGGCTGAGTTTCTCAATCCCGCCGGGTCCGTCAAGGACCGC
>JABJEK010000100.1 GCA_018702955.1 Rhodospirillaceae bacterium
GACTACGGATCAGGAGGTTGGGAGTTCGAATCTTCCCGGGCGCGCCAAGAGCTCAATCAAAATCAATACATACCTACGTATGTGGTGCGCGATTCTGCGGTTTTCCGGGTCAGGTTATCCGTGCTCGTTGGCAGTTGAATGTCGGGTCTTGTTGACAGGGTGTTTCAAGCTAACGGGGCGCTGTGACCTGGCTCGGCGCCCCGTTCTTGCCGAGATGGCTGCCTCTCGAATTTCAGAACGGCGTGGATAATCTATATCGATCACTATAGATATGTAGCCGACTTGGGTTGCGCGAATTCCTTTGGGTCGATGCCGAAGGTCGGTGCAAATGAAGTTCCAAATCGGATAGAGTTTCCAGGCAGCCATGACAAAGAAACCGCACCACGACCACGAACATCAACATGCCCACGCGCTGTTGCCGTCGGATCCGGCACTGCGCGCGAAAGCGATCGAGACCTTGCTGGTCGAGAAGGGTCTCGTCGATCCCGCGGCGGTTGATGCGCTCGTCGATACGTTCTCGAACGAGATCGGCCCGCAGAACGGGGCACGTGTTGTCGCCCGCGCCTGGAGCGATCCCGACTATCGTGAGCGGCTGCTTGCGGATGCCACGTCGGCGATTGCCGAACTCGGGTTCACGGGCATGCAGGGCGAGCACATGGTAGCCGTCGAGAATTCTGACGACACCCACAACGTTGTCGTGTGCACGCTCTGCTCTTGTTATCCGTGGCCGGTCCTGGGATTGCCGCCGGTTTGGTACAAGTCGCCCGAGTACCGCGCCCGCGTGGTCCGCGAACCGCGCGCGGTGCTCGATGAGTTTGGGGTGACGCTCGCCGATGACGTCGAGGTCCGTGTCTGGGATTCGACCGCCGAAATTCGGTACCTGGTTATTCCCCAGCGACCGGCCGGCACCGATGCCATGGACGAGGCACAGCTGGCCGGGCTGGTCTCGCGAGACTCCATGATCGGGACAGGGCTCGTATCGATCCCGGAGCCTGATTGATGGATAGCGTCCATGACCTTGGCGGCGTGGAAGGCTTTGGGCCAATTCCGATAGAGGCCAATGAGCCGGTTTTCCACGATTCCTGGGAAGGCCGCGTCCTGGGATGCCGTTTCCTGATGGGCTTCTGGGGGCGGTGGAACATCGACGCCAACCGGCATTCGCTCGAGCAGCTTCCGCCCGGTGACTACCTCACGATGAGTTATTACGAGAAGTGGGCCGCCGGCGTGGTGAATCTTTCCGTCGAGAAGGGATTGATCACCCGTGATGAGGTTCGCGTCGGTCGTCCCGACGCAGATTCTGAGCAGATGACCCCGCCTGTAGACGCGGCAGGCCTTTTGGCGTTCCTGCCCAAGGGCCGCCCGTCGAGCCGCGAGATCGACGCCGCGCCGGGTTTTGAACCTGGCGACCGGGTTCGCACCGCCCGCCATATGCATTCGGGCCACACTAGATTGCCGCGCTATCTGCGTGACCGGGTTGGAGAGGTTGTTCTGCACCACGGCGCCCATGTCTTTCCCGACGTCGCCGCGACGATGGCGGGGGACGCGCCACAGCATCTCTACGCGGTGCGCTTTGACGGTAGCGAAGTATGGGGCGACGATACGGAGCCGGGCCATAGCGTGACGGCCGACCTCTGGGAGAGCTACCTTGCGCCCGCAGACCGAGCCTGAGCAGCCTTTTGCCGAGCCATGGCACGCGCAGATTTTTGCTCTGACCCATGCGCTTGCCAAGTCCGGTAACTTCACATGGCCCGAATGGGCCGCGCATTTCAGCCGGGCGCTCGCAGCGGCGCAGGACGCCGGCGGGCCGACGGATGGGTCGGATTATTACGATATCTGGCTCGCGGCGTTGGAGGCATTCCTGATCGAATCCAAGTTTGCGGACAAAGCGCGTCTGACGGATCTGCGTGAGGCCTGGACCGAAGCCTACCTGACGACGCCCCACGGCGAACCCGTCGAATTGTCCGGCCGGGCCGGTCAGGGTTCCTGAATTCAGGGTAAAGCGCGGGGCTTCGGAGCTCAGTCCGAGGCGGGTACCAGCATATCCAGGAAGCCGTCTGCCAATTCCAGGAGCTCGTTCCGGCTCGCACCCATGCGCGCACGCGCGACGAGCCCGTGGGTGACGGAGACGATCATTTTCGCAAGTTTCTCGGCGGACGGATGTCTGGCCAGTCGTCCCGCCACCTGTTCGGCGTTCACACGTTCGGATATGGCCGCGACGCGTGAGGCGTACCCCTTGGACAATTTGTTTCGGACTTCATTATCTCTGGTCGCCATTTCGCTTGCGACGCTGACGAGCAGACAACCTCGCGGACGCTTCGCGGTTGTGGCGCATTTTATCGTTGTTTGGAAAAGCGCCTGGATTGCACCCCTCAAATCGGTGGCTTCGGAAAATGCCTTGCCCGGCAGGATGCCGATCGTCTCTGCGTATCGGTCCAGGGCCTGCATGAACAGGTCATGTTTGTTTCCGAATGCCGCATAAAGGCTGGGTGGGCTGACGCCCATTTCCGACGTCAGGTCCTCGACGGATGTCGGGCCATATCCCTTTGCCCAAAACACTTCGACGGCGCGGTCCAGGGCCTCGTCGCGATCAAACGCTCGCGGACGCCCGCGGCGTTTCGGTTCCGCTGAAATTTTATTCATAGTGATCACTATAAAATTATTGACGTTTGATCCTGCATTCATATCCTAGCATTCACTAAAAAAATCAACTCCAGCGTCATGGATGTTTATGCGTCGGGCGCTCCGAACGCCGAAAACCAGAGTTCACCTTGGGAGGAGAGTGGTATGTCGAACAAATTCAATACGGCCCTGAAGTCGACCGTAGCTGCCGTTGCGTTGGTTGTGACCGGCGGCGCGGCGCAGGCTCAGGAGACGATTAAAGTCACTTTCATCTCAGGCTTGCCGATTGTGACCACCGTGGTTGCAGCTGCCGTGAACAAATTCGTGCCCGAGATCGACCGCGCCCTGGCCGAGACCGGCAACTACAAGATCAACTGGAACCTTGCGCATAGCGGGCAGGTGGTGAAGCCGCGCGGTGAGCTTGAGGGCCTGGAAGCTGGTTTGGGTGATGTCGGCATCGTCGTGACGGCGTTCCACGCCGACAAGGTTCCGCTTTACGAAGTCTCCTTCAAAACCCCGTTCACGACGCCGGACCTGGATCTGGTTGCCCGCACAATGAAGAAGCTCGAAGGGCAGTTTCCGGAGTATCAGGAGGGCTGGAAAGAGTTCAATCAGATGGGACTGCATCCAACCGGTACCGTTGAGAACTATGTTCTCATTTCCGAAAAACCGATCAACACGCTCGCGGATATCAAGGGACGCAAGATCGGCGCGGCGGGGCCGAATCTCCCATGGGTAAAGGCGGTTGGTGCTGCGGGTGTGCAGACCAATGTGGGTGATGCCTACAACAGCCTGACGACCGGTATTTTCGACAATATGCTCGCCTGGAAACAGGCAATGGGCGCGTTCAAACTTTGTGAGCCCGCTCCCTATATGATCGACCCGAAGCTTGGTGCGATTCAGAGTGGCGGCATGAACGTCAATCTGGACTTTTTCGAAGCTCTGCCAACCGAGGTACAGAATGCCTTCGTTGCGGCGGCGACCGCCTGGCATGCC
>JABJEK010000101.1 GCA_018702955.1 Rhodospirillaceae bacterium
GCGCCGCCGCAAAGTCGGGCACGGGCATATCCACGCTGGTCGAATCCTTCGGGTCGTAGCTCGACATGGCCTGCAGCATGAGGGCCGAATCCTCGACCGTCCGGGTGAGCGGCCCTGCCTGATCGAGCGAGCTGGCAAACGCGATCACACCCCAGCGCGAGCAGCGCCCGTATGTGGGTTTCATGCCGACGATGCCGCAGAAGGCCCCCGGCTGACGGATCGATCCGCCCGTGTCCGTGCCGGTCGCGCCGGCCGCGATGCGCGCAGCAACAGCCGCTGCCGATCCACCCGACGAACCTCCGGGCACCAGGTCCTTGCCCGCCGTGTCGCCGGTGTTGGCCTTCCACGGGTTGATCGTCGGCCCGTAATGGCTGGTGATGTTGGCCGAGCCCATGGCGAACTCGTCCATGTTCACCTTGCCGAGCATGACCGCACCCGCGTCCCAGAGATTCTGGGTAACGGTCGATTCATAACGCGGCTCGAAACCGTCGAGGATGTGGCTGCCCGCCGTGGACAGCACACCCTCGGTACAGAACAGGTCCTTGATCGCCAGCGGAATACCGTCGAGGGGCCCCGCCGACGCGCCCTTGGCACGTCGCGCATCCGAGGCATCGGCCATGTCCTGCGCCCGCTCCGGGGTCTCTGCGGTGTAGGCGTTGAGTGCCTTCGCGTCTGCCATCGCCGAGAGATAGGCGTCGGTGAGCTCGCGGGCGGTGAAATCGCCCTCGGCAAGTGCAGCGCCAGCCTCGGCAATCGTCAGGTCGGTGAGTTCGCCCATTACTCGACCACCTTCGGCACGGTGAAGAACCCGTCCGCCGGATCTGTCGCATTGGCCAGAACGTCTTCCTGGATATCGCCGTCGTTCATCTCATCGGCGCGCAGCCGCTGCACCATTTCGACCACGCTGGTCATCGGCGCGACACCGTCGGTGTCGACCTCGTCGAGCTGCTCTATCCAGCCGAGGATGTTGTTGAGTTCGTCGGCGAGCGGCGCCAGTTCCGCGTCATCGACGTGGATTCTGGCAAGCCGCGCAATGCGACGAACGGTGTCGGTATCGAGCGCCATGGAGGACCGGTAAGTTACAGTTCGGAAACGGCGCGGAAGCTATCACCGCGACGGGAACGCGGCAATCACCTGATTGCAGACCGCGTCCGGATCATTTTTTCGGGTGGGGTTTGCGACGGTGCTGCATCATTCGCCGGATACACGTCCGGCGACGCAGAAACATCGGTGATATTGGTGCTGTCTGACCTACAGATCGGCAGGCAGACAGTGATCAACGTGCCTTCGTCTGCCGCACTTTCAATGATCAAATTTCCGTCGAGATTTTTGACAACCCTGTCCGCGATGGTCAGCCCCAAACCGGCGCCGTCGGCCTCACGGGACAAGCCGCTCCAATTCGCATGGAACGGCAAGCGCGCCTGCTCGATCTGGTCCTTGGTCATGCCAACGCCGGAGTCTCTGATCTTCACGGACGCGAACCCGGCGGGTGTCGCATCGAAGGTGACATCCACGGCACCACCCGCCGGGGTAAATCGCGCCGCGTTGGACAACAAATTCTCGAACACCTGCACGAGTTTCTGCCTGTCGCCGACAATGGGCTCCTGTTTCCCGTCATCATGAACGGACAAGGTCACCAGGCTCTTGTCGAAAGCGGGCTGAACTGTCGTGACGGCCGCGCGCACCACATCGCGCAGATGCAGAACTTCAAGGTCCAGGTCAAACTCGCCAAGTTCAAGGGCGGTCATATCGAGAATCGACGAAACCACGCGGGTCATGTGCAAGCCGCTGTCGTGAATGGCATCCGCCCACCCGGCCGTCTCATCATCTTCCGCGTTCCGGCTGCCATCGGAGATCAGCTGGGAAAAGCCGACGATGGCATTGAGTGGTGTGCGCAACTCGTGGCTCATCAGGGAGAGGAATTCGGACTTCGCCTGGTCGGAGGCCTCGCTCTCGGCCGCGCGCGCCGCGAACTTCGCCGCCTGTCTATCGCGCCGCATGATCGTCATATGACCAAATGCCACAAGCGCGACCATCAGCAGGTAAAGGACAAACAGGGGCATGCCGACCACAAGACTTGTCTCCTGCCGTGTGGCAATGATCGGCGCAATCAGGCCCGTAACATCCGACTGCACCTCGAGCACACTATCGGAGGCGACCAGATCCGGGGTCAGAACATTCAGCCGGATCATTGTCGACAGGAGGTCCACATCGCTGCCGCTATGTGAGTGTTCAGCGTCACCCGGACCATGGCCCCCGGGGCCCGTGTGCATCAGCTCACTGAAGGTCCCGTCCACGAGCACCCGGCCAAAGCACTCGCAAGCCGAGATGTCTTCGCCGAGCGTTTCGGCATCCAGTGAGAAAAGAGTGATGCCCTGACCGTCATAAATTTTGACATTCACAACATTCGTATCGTGCAAGCTCGCCTCGATCAGCGGTTGCAACCCCGAACGTCGCAGGGCGATGGGAAGTAGTTCGGGCGCATCGCCGATATCCATCGCCAGCAGATAGGAAATCGGGTCGGCATGGGCATTCGCCAGTGTCCGCGCGATACCGGCGTTCTGAACTTCGGTGGCCCGAATAAGCGCATTTGTCGCGCCGTGCTGTTCGGCGCGCAAAACCAGAAGCCCGACAATCAGGAACACCGGCGCGGCAATCAGCGCAAAACCAATCGGAATACCGAATTTCCCCAACCAGATGCTCGTGGTCAGTTGAACCGGCATGAATCGTGAAAACAAGGTTCCCTGGGACGCCACGGCAGCAGCCTTCTGCACCAACTCGGTTTCAGCGCCTCCCCACAAGACGCTACGAATGTACCATAAGTATTCTCTTATATTCAACGTATCATTGCGTTTCCTAACCAATGATTAAGGGCCGTCGAGAGCCCTGGGGATAAGCGGGACCGTCCGGTCAGCCCGTCCGTTGCCATTCGGGCATCCGATGGACACGCCCGCGCACGACGCCTAAACAGGTTCCATGCCGATCGTCGAACCCAGCGAAATGAAATCAGCCCTGCCCCCCCGCGGACGCTTGCTAGGCTTTGATCTCGGGACCAAGACCATCGGCCTCGCGGTGTCGGATTCCATGCTGATGGTCTCCTCGCCGCTGGAGACCCTGCGGCGCACCAAATTCACCGCCGATGCCGAAAAACTGCTCGCGCTGATCGCGGAAAAAGGAGTCGGCGGCCTGGTACTCGGCCTGCCGCGCAACATGGATGGCTCCGAAGGCCCCCGCGCCCAGTCGACGCGCGCGTTTGCCAACAACATGGCCGGCAAGGTCGATCTACCGATCACCTTCTGGGATGAACGTCTGACCACCGCCGAGGCCGAGCGGGTGCTGATCGATCAGGCGGACATGAACCGCAAGCGACGCGGCGAGGTCATCGACAAGATGGCCGCATCGATTATCCTCCAGAACTACCTCGATTTTTTGCGGAACAGCTGATGAACGACGAAACGGATATCAACGAATTCCCGGAGATCCTGATCGGCCCGTCGGGCGCAAAATTTGCCATCACGATGGCAATCATGTGCGCCATGATAGGCGGGGCATACTGGGTCGTGTTTCGCATCCTGACTGGCGCCACGGCGGGCGGGCTGCAGGCTCTGCCGCTGCTCATCTGCGGCGGTGGCGCGCTCATCGCCACATTCTGGCTGCTGTTGAGCCTGCATGCGCGGCTTTATGGGCAGCCGCGTCTGAGAATCGATGAGACCGGCATTTCCGATCCCTCCGGCCGGTTCAGCCTTGGGACCATCACCTGGGACCAAATCCGCGACGTGCGTGGCATGCCCCACAAGCAGGTGGTCTGGGTGCTGGTCGACGACAAGAAGGCCGTCCTTGGGCAGATGCACCCGCTGCGCCGCGCGCTGATCTGGTTCGATTCCGCCTTCGCCAAGAACATCATCAAGCTCAACACGTGGCGCCTGGATATCAACCGCGATCACCTGCTCGGGATACTTGCGCATTATCATCGCAAGTTTGGAAACCCGAGAAAATGAGCCAGGGCGGTGACTTCCCGGAGGTCGTGATCCATCCGACCCGGTCGAAGACTCTCGCGAATATCTTCGGCTCGACCATGTTCGCTGTGGCGGCGGTGTTCTTCATCCTCACGCCAGATACCGCAGCCCGCCTGATCGGAGTCGCGGCCTTCACCGCCTTCTCCGCCAGTGCGATCTACTCCACCTACCGCCTGATCTCGAACGCCCCGGTCGTCGTGGTCAATGCAGAAGGGATCTACGACAACGCCTCGCCCTTCGCGGTCGGCTGGGTGGACTGGTCGGAGATCGAACGGATCGAGCCAAGACGCAATTACCTCACGCGGTTGATCGGGATCCGGCCCCATGACCGCGACGCGGTTTTCGCCCGCGTGCCGCAGCACCGGCGCTGGATGGTACGCGCGCTGGCCGTGATGTCCCATTCGCCGATCAATATCCCCGCAGCACTCCTTGGTCGACGCCTGGACGAGACCCAACGCATGATCGAGCGTTACCACGACCGGTTCGGCCACTAGCCATGATCCGCGCAGCGGTGCTTTCGTTTCTGGGCGTTGTCGTATTCGCAGCACCCGCGCTCGCGAACCAATGCACAAACCCCGACATCACGATCAGCGCGCCGCCCCTGTCGGGGAGCGATCAACGGGCATTCGTAGAGAAATTCCGAACCGAACTGACAAAGGTCTGCACCTGGTGGGACGGCGATTTTACCGGCCCTTACCGGATCGAGATCGAGGACAGCCGGGGCACGTCGATGGCATTGATCCCCGCATGGCGGGGCAATCGCGGTCAGGTGATCTTCCGGATGCGCACGATCCGGCAGGGAAATTCGCCGATCACCCATGAGATCGTCCACGCCGTCGCGCCGAACGGGAACAGGTTCCTCGCCGAGGGCCTCGCGAGCCATGCGCACGACGCGCTGGGCGGACAAGCCGCGTTTCCCAACTTCGGCAATGACCTTCACACCAGCGCCAGAAAATTCGCCGCCGACGCAGACATGCCCGCGCTCGACCGGCTGGCGACACCAACCCGGCTTCAGCTGCCCGATCTCCAACCACAAGGTGCCTACCTCGTGGCGGGATCATTCGTCCGGTATCTGATCGAGACCCACGGCATGGAAAAATTCCGCGCGCTCTACGCCATAACGCCGCTGGTGGAACGCGGGCGCTTCGCGGGCCTGCCCAGGCGGTGGAATGATATCTACGGCATGAGCTTCGAGGAACTGGTGGACGCCTGGCGTACCCGGATTACCGGCTAAGCACCGGTATTCAGGCCGCGCACGTCGGCCAGATGGCCGAGCTTCACATAGATGACGCAGCCCGTGTCGCTGAACGGCGCGTGGCGCGACCCTCCCGGGCTACGCACCCAGGTGCCTTGCGGATACTTACCGTGTTCGTCGGCCAACTCGCCCTCAAGGACCAGGATTTCCTCGCCGCCTGCATGACCATGCAGGGGCGTCGACGTGCCCGGTGCCATGCGGAACAACATCACCCGCTCCGGGCCGTATTCGTGCAGCGGCAGGGTATCGACCCCTTCGATGTCGGTCGACTGCCAGTCGCCGTTGCGCGTATCGGCACGCACAAAAGTCTGATCCTCAGGGTCCATCTGCCAGAGTTTGACCAGGATGGTACAACCGCCTTCGCTCGACGGCGTGTGAGCCGACCCCACCGGGTTTCGCACATAAAAGCCGGGGCCGTAGTCGCCATGCTCGTCGGAGAAGACACCTTCCAGCACGAAGAACTCCTCGCCGCCGGTATGGGTGTGGGGCGAGAAGGCGCTGCCCGGCGCATAGCGCACGATGCTCGTCGCGCGGGCCACCTCATCTCCGACCCGGTCGAGCATGCGCCGGTCCACGCCGGCGAGCGGGGACGGAATCCAGTCGAGCGCATTGGTGTCGATCAGCACGCGCTGGGAGAAATCGGCGTTCACTTCCATCTGCAAAGCTCCTGACAGGGACCTATGCGTGGTCCGCGCAAATTCAATCCCAGACTTTCCACGGCGCGTCACCCGCGTCCCATAACGCCTCTAGCTGGTTCTTCTCGCGCAGCGTGTCCATCGGCTGCCAGAACCCGTCATGGCGCCACGCCGCAAGCTCGCCGGCCTCGGCCATGCTGTTGAGAGGCGCCTGCTCCCAAACGACCCCATCCCCGTCGATCAGGTCAAGCACGCTCGCCTCGCAGACGAAAAACCCGCCATTGATGGTGCCGCCGTCGCCGCGTGGTTTCTCGGCAAATCGCGTCACGCGACCGCCATCGATCTCGGCCGCTCCGAAGCGTCCGGGCGGGCGTACCGCCGTCATGGTGCAGCGCGCGCCGCTCTCTTTGTGAAAGGCCACGCTGGCGGCCACGTCGATATCCGCGACGCCATCCCCGTAGGTCAGGCAAAAAGGCTCGCCATCCAGATGCTCGGCCACGCGCGCAATGCGCCCGCCGGTCTGCGTGTCGTCGCCGGTATCGACCAGCGTCACGGTCCAGGGCTCCGCGGCCATGTTGTGATAGCGGATTTCATTCGTCGCGAGATCGACCGTGACATCCGAGGAATGGAGCACGTAGTTCGCGAAATATTCCTTGATCAGGTAGCCCTTGTAGCCGAGGCAAATCACGAAATCCGTGATCCCGTGATGCCCGTAGATCTTCATGATGTGCCACAGGATCGGGCGCCCGCCGATCTCGATCATCGGCTTGGGCCGAAGCTCTGTTTCCTCGGCAAGGCGCGTCCCGCGCCCGCCAGCCAGTATTACCGCTTTCATTTCCCGGTCTCCCACTTGGCCGCCCGGTTCCATCTTCGACCGCCCGGTTCCGTCTTCGCCTTCTAGCAGAGCGGGGGGTGCGTCGCCAGAAATCGACATCATTCTTGCGCCGGTGCATAACAACGCCTTGCAATAGCGTGAGTCTCGTCCCTATATTCCCGCTTTAATGACTGCAGCCACTACAGGCCTATCCGCTCAAGACCAGCCGGCGGAATTCCCGTTTCCACATCGTCATCTATTGGGCATCCAGGATCTGTCTCCGGACGAGATCACCTATCTGCTCGATTTGTCGAACAGCTACGCGGAACACAACCGCGCGCGCGGGCCGAAATTCGACCTGATGCGCGACAAGACATTGATCAATCTCTTCTTCGAAGATTCAACGCGCACCCGCACCAGTTTTGAACTGGCGGGCATGCGGCTCGGCGCCGATGTCATCAACATCGCGGTCGCCAACTCCTCCATCAAGAAGGGAGAGACCATCGTCGACACGGCGATGACCCTGAACGCCATGCATGCCGATGCGCTTGTTGTCCGGCACTCCAACGCGGGCGCGGTGAAGCTCCTGTCGGAGAAGGTGAACTGCGCCGTCATCAATGGCGGCGACGGCAGCCACGAGCACCCGACCCAGGCGCTGCTCGACGCGCTGACCATCCGGCGCCACAAGGGAAGCCTGCAGGGGCTTTTGGTGGCGCTGTGCGGCGATGTCGCCCACAGCCGGGTCGCGCGATCGAACATCTACCTGCTGCAGACCATGGGCGCGCGGGTGCGGGTCATCGCGCCGCCGACGCTGATCCCGGCGGCGATGGAGCGGCTCGGTGTCGAGGTTTTCCATGACATGCGCGCCGGCTTGGAAGGCTGCGACATCGTGATGATGCTGCGGCTCCAGCGCGAACGGATGGAGGGCTCCTTCGTGCCCTCCGTGCATGAATATTTCCAGTTCTACGGCCTCGACTACGACAAGCTTCAACATGCCAAGCCTGACGCGCTGATCATGCACCCCGGGCCCATGAACCGGGGCGTCGAAATAGACTCCGACGTGGCCGATGATCTCGACCGCTCCCTGATCCGCGAGCAGGTCGAAATGGGCGTCGCGGTGCGCATGGCCTGTCTCGACGTCCTCACGCGCAAAAGGTTTGTGGCCACCCCATGACCGGCAAAGTCGCCTATATCAACGCCAGGGTGATCGACCCGGCGTCGGGGCTTGATGCCGCCGCGACGGCCAAGGGCGGTGTTCTGACAGACGGCACCCGCATCATGGCGATCGGGCCGGATATATTCGCCACGGGCACACCCGCGGGCACCGAGATCGTCGATTGCGAAGGCGCGGTTCTGACCCCGGGCCTGGTGGATATGCGGGTCGATTTCTGCGAACCGGGGAACGAGCATAAGGAAGACATCGAGAGCGGCAGCCGCGCAGCCGCCGCCGGCGGCGTCACCGCCGTTGTCACTCTGCCCGACACCGATCCCGCGATCGATGATGCCTCGGTCCTCGAATTCGTCGCCCGGCGCGCGCGCGACGTCAAACTCGTCAAGGTGTTCGCCTATGCGACCGTGACGCGCAATGCCGACAGCGACGAGATCGTCGAAATGGGCCTGCTGAAGCAGGCCGGCGCGGTCGCCTTCACCAACGGCCGCAGCGCCGTCGCGAACGCCAAGACCCTGTCGCGCGCCCTCAAATACGCGCTGGCCTTCGACGCGCTCATCGTTCAGCACCCGGAGGAAGCGAGCCTATCAAATGGCGGCGTGATGCAGTCCGGCGAACTGGCAACACGGCTTGGCCTTCCCGGCATCCCGCGCGAAGCCGAAACGATCATGATCGACCGGGACCTGGCACTCGTGAAAATGACCGGCGGGCGATACCACGCCGCCCATATCTCCACGGCGGAATCCGTCGCGAAGATCCGCGCGGCCAAGGCCGACGGCCTCAGGGTCACCTGCGATACCGCCCCCCCTTATTTCGCACTGAACGAGCTGGCGGTCGGCGAGTACCGGACATTCGCCAAGCTTTCGCCGCCGCTGCGCACCGAGGACGACCGACAGGCCATCGTCGCCGGGCTCGCCGACGGCACCATCGACTGTATTGCGTCGGACCATCTTCCCCAGGACCAGGAATCGAAGCGCCTGCCGTTCGAACAGGCGGAATTCGGCGCCGCCGGCCTCGAGAGCCTGCTCGCCCTGACCCTGGAACTGGTCCACAACGGCCATCTCGAAATATCGGCGGCACTGGCCAAGGTTACGGCCCGCCCGGCCGAACTTCTGAACCTGCCGGTCGGCCGGCTGCATGTGGGCGGGGCCGCCGATATCGTCATTTTCGATCCGGAAACACCCAACCGCATCGAGCCGGACAGCTTCAGGTCCAAATCGAAGAATTCGCCCTTCGACGGACGGCTCGTTCAAGGCCGCGTGATCCGCACCATCGTCGACGGCCGCACCATCTATACTGCTGCGTCGTAAACCCAACCGCGGAATCAACGCATGGTCGAAGACGGCGCCAGTCCGATTATCTTCTACTGGAGTATTTTCCAGGCGACGTTCTCCGTCCCCGACTGGAAGAACCTGATCTATGGCTGGCAGTTGTTCCTGCCCCCGATCCTTGCCGCCTACATACTGGGAAGCATTCCGTTTGGCCTGATCCTGGCCAAACTGGCCGGCAAGGGTGACCTTCGCCAGATCGGATCGGGCAATATCGGCGCGACCAATGTCCTGCGCACCGGCAGCAAGAAACTCGCCGCCGCGACGCTGCTTCTGGACGCCGCAAAGGGATACTTCGCCGTCTTGGTGCCCTACTTCTTCTTCGGTCCCGATGTCGCCTTCTTCACGGCACTCGCGGTCGTCCTTGGCCATCTGTTTCCCATCTGGCTGGGTTTTCGCGGCGGCAAGGGGGTTGCCACAACCCTGGGCGTCCTCCTCGGCCTGGCCTGGCCGCTCGGGTTGGCGGCGCTGGCCACCTGGATTCTCGTCGCGGTGATATTTCGATACTCGTCGCTCTCGGCCCTGTTCGCCGTGGCACTGGCGCCGGCCTATGCCTGGTGGCTCGGCGAACCCCAGGCAGGCGGCATCGCGATCTTCCTGGCCCTGCTGGTCTGGGCCCGCCACGCCGGCAATATCCGCCGGCTCCTGAAGGGCGAGGAATCGCGCATCAAACTCAAGAGTTCCGGCACTGCGAGTTGACCGTTCCGCTTTTCGAGGGTCATCCTCACACGCGTGAACTATGAAACGATTTCACAATCCGAGCGTCGCGACCGGCTGCGCCTGATCCGGACCGAGAGCATCGGGCCCGTGACATGGCGCCAGCTGATGGATCATTTCGGGTCCGCAGAAGACGCGATCGCGGCCTTGCCCGACTTCGCCGGCCGCGCCGGCAAACGGGACATCAGGATCGCGAGCGCCGCCGACGCGGAAAAGGAACTGGCGCAGCTCGGTGAACTCGACGCGCAGACCGTGACACTGGGTGAACCCGACTACCCAACAACACTCGCCGCCATCGATGACGCGCCGCCTGTCATCTCCGTCCGCGGCAACATCTCGGCACTCGCCAAAACCGGCATTGCCATCGTCGGCGCGCGAAACGCATCGGCGAACGGCCGGCGGATCGCGGAAGTACTCGCGTCCGAACTGTCCGTCGATCCGGGCGTCGCCATCGTTTCCGGTCTGGCCCGCGGCATCGATACGGCGGCGCATGCCGGTTCGATCGCCGGAAATGGCACGACAATCGCCGTCATGGCGGGCGGGATCGAAATCGTCTATCCGCCGGAAAACGAAGACCTCTACCAAAATATTATCGAGACCGGCGCTATCGTCAGTGAAATGCCGCCCGGCCTGAAACCGCAGGCCCGCCATTTTCCCCGCCGCAATCGTATCGTGTCGGGATTGTCCCTGGCGGTCATCGTGGTTGAGGCTGCGCAGCGATCAGGCTCGCTCATCACCGCCCGTCTGGCCGGCGAGCAAGGCCGTACGGTGCTCGCCGTCCCCGGCTCTCCGCTTGATCCGCGCGCTTTTGGCGCCAACCATCTGATCCGCGAAGGCGCCATCCTGGTCCGCAATGCCGAAGACGTGTTCGAGGCTGTTCAGCCGATGGTCACACCGGCGACACCCCGCACCGAAACACCGTCGCCGCGCTCCCGCGCACCGGTTCTCGATCTCGATTCTGCCGGCGCCGACAGCCGCGAAACCGTGATTTCATGTTTGTCGCCTGAGCCCGTCGCGGTTGACGAAATCGTGCGGCGGTGCCAATTAACCGCCCCTGTCGTCCGGACAATCCTGCTCGAACTCGAATTGGCGGGACGTTTGGAACGGCATCCGGGCAACCGTGTTGCGGCCTGCTGACGATCGCTAGACCGCACGCAAATGTCGTTGTTAGTGAACGAAGAACAAGCGGAATCCTCTCTGCATGAACGTCGTCGTCGTTGAATCGCCCTCCAAGGCCAAGACCATCAACAAGTATCTCGGTGATGCTTACACCGTGCTGGCCTCTTATGGACATGTGCGTGACCTGCCACCGAAAGATGGCTCGGTCCGGCCGGATGAGGATTTCGAAATGGACTGGGCGATCGACGCCCGTTCCGAAAAACAGGTCAGCGCCATCGTCGACGCCCTCGACGGCGCCGAGACCCTTTATCTCGCGACCGATCCGGATCGCGAGGGAGAGGCGATCTCCTGGCATATCGAGCAATTGCTGCGCGACCGCGGGCTTCTCGACGGCATCGACGTCAAACGCGTGGTGTTCAACGAAATCACAAAGGGCGCGGTCCAGGATGCCTTTAACCATCCGCGCAGCCTGAACAACGAACTCGTCGAGGCCTATCTCGCGCGGCGTGCACTCGATTACCTGGTCGGCTTCAACCTCTCGCCCGTGCTCTGGCGCAAACTTCCCGGTTCCCGCTCTGCCGGCCGCGTGCAGTCGGTGGCGTTACGTCTCATCTGCGAGCGCGAGGCCGAGATCGAGGCCTTCAAGGCCCGTGAGTACTGGTCCATCGAAGTCGGCTTGAACAGCGCCCGGAATGCGCCCTACCAGGCGCGCCTTGTCGAACGGAACGGACAGAAGCTCGAACGTTTCGACATCGCCGACGAAGGCGCGGCCAATGCCGCGAAAAGCGACGTCGAGGCGGCGAATTTCAAGATCGCGTCGATCGAGAAGAAACGCACCCGGCGCAATCCCCAACCGCCCTTCACGACATCGACCCTGCAGCAGGAAGCCTCGCGCAAGCTCGGGTTCGGCACATCCCAGACCATGCGGGTCGCCCAGCGTCTATACGAAGGTATCGAGATCGACGGCGAGACCGTCGGCCTCATCACCTACATGCGAACCGATAGTGTCACCCTGAGCCAGGAAGCCATCGCGTCCTGTCGTGATTTGATCGATCAGGATTTCGGCGGCGAGTATCTGCCCGAAAAGCCGCGCGTTTACCGCACCAAGGCGAAAAACGCCCAGGAAGCCCATGAAGCGGTGCGGCCGACGGACCTGTTCCGCCGCCCGGCCAGCTTGAAGAACACCCTCGATGGTGATCTGTTCCGCCTCTATGAACTGATCTGGCGCCGCACGATGGCATCTGAAATGGCCGAGGCCCAGATCGACCGCGTCGCCGTGGAACTGCGATCGGCCGACGCACAGCTGGCCCTGCGCGCCAACGGCCAGACAATCGCGTTCGACGGCTTCCTGAAGCTGTACCGGGAAGACAAGGACGAGCCGACAAACGGCGAAGGCGAGAACACCGAGAACGACGACGAACGCCGTCTGCCGCCGCTCGACGAAGGCGAGGACGCAGCGGTCCGCGACATCTCACCGGAACAGCATTTCACCCAGCCGCCGCCGCGATACTCCGAGGCGAGCCTGGTCAAGTCGATGGAAGAGCTGGGGATCGGTCGCCCGTCCACCTACGCGTCGATCATCCAGGTCCTGCAGGACCGCAATTATGTGCAGCTCGAACGCAAACGGTTCACGCCGGAGGATCAGGGACGCCTCGTCACCAGTTTCCTGAGCAGTTTCTTCGAGCGTTATGTGCAGTATGACTTTACGGCCAGCATGGAAGAGCGCCTCGACGACATTTCCGGCGGTCGCATCGACTGGAAGGCCGTTTTGCGCGAATTCTGGCAGGATTTCTCCGCCGCCATCGAAGGCACGGCAGAGCTTCGTGTTCGCTCGGTACTGGATACACTTGATGAAGAACTTGGACCCCATTTCTTCCCGACCCGCGAAGACGGCACCGACGCGCGTGTCTGCCCGGCCTGCAACGAGGGTCGGCTCGGATTGCGTCTCGGCAAACACGGCCCGTTTGTAGGTTGCTCGAACTATCCCGAGTGTAAATACACCCGTAAGCTCGCGGTCGACGGCGGTGATGACGAGACAGCGGACCTGGCCAACGGCCCGCGCGAACTCGGCAAGGATCCGGAGTCCGGCAAGGACGTGACCCTGCGCAAGGGCCCCTACGGCTTGTATGTGCAGCTGGGTGAGCCCGAAGGTGAAGGCAAGAAGGCGACCAAGCCGAAGCGGACTTCAATCCCCGACGGCTACACCCTCGATGAAATCGAACTGGAGCTCGCGCTGGGCCTGCTGGCCTTGCCGCGCGATATCGGCCCCCATCCCGAAGATGCGGTGGTCATCCAGGCCGGGATCGGCCGCTACGGGCCCTATGTGAAGCATGGCACGGTCTATGCGTCGTTGCCCGACCCGCGGGAAGTCCTGACGGTTGGCCTCAACCGCGCCGTCACGGTGTTGGCGGAAAAGGGCAAGGGACGGCGCGGCCGCGCCGCACCGCTCAAGGAGCTGGGCAACCATCCGGACGACGAGAAGCCGGTCACCGTGCATGACGGCCGATACGGCCCCTATGTGAAGCACGGGAAGATCAACGCGACGATCCCCAAGGAAGTCGATCCTCAGGACATGACGCTTGAGCGTGCCGTTGAGCTGATCGCGGCCCGGGCGGCGAAAGCCAAGACGGCACCGGCCAAGAAGAAGGCGGCGAAGAAGCCCGCCAAGAAAAAGACGGCTGCAAAGAAGAAGACTGCGAAAAAACCAGCCGCCAAGAAAGCCGCCGCCAAAGAAGCAGACGCCGCGCCTAGCGCGGACTAGCCAACCGGCTTGGCCAAGCGCAAATCAGGCGAGGCGGAAGCGGGCAGCTTGCCCGACGCGGAAGCGATTCTGGATTTACTCCGTGCGGCTACCGACGCCCCGCCCACCCGCGAAATCGCCCGCGCCTTTGCGCTGAAGGGCGGCCAGCGTACGGAACTTCGCCACCGTCTGCGCGAACTCGAGGACGCAGGTCGAATCGAACGCGTGCAGGGACGTCGCTGGCGGCTTGCCGACGCCCTGCCCCCGGTCGCGGTGCTCGAAGTCGTGGCCGTCGATTCCGATGGCGAGTTGCGGGTCAAACCCGTCGATCACGCAGCGGATGCACCCTTGCCCGAGATCGAGGTTCTTCGCGCGCCACGCAGCATGTCTGCACCCGGCCTCGGCGACCGCTTCCTGGCCCGCCTTTCGCCGCGCGGCGACAACCATTACACCGCCCAGCCCCTGCGCGCGGCCGAGAGCGAGGCCGAGACAATCGTCGGTCAGTATCGGACCGGCAACGATGGCGGGCGTGTTGTTCCGCTCGAGCGCGGCCGCCGCGACGAGTTCGCCGTCGCCCCGACGAACAATGTCGCGGTGCAGGACGGGGATCTGGTTGTGGTCGAGATTCTCCCCGCCCGCCGTCAGAGCATGACCCAGGCGCGCATCGTTGAGAATATCGGCGCGGGTGATGCACCCGGTGCCATCAGCCGGATCGCCATCCATCGCGCCGGCATTCCGGTGCGGTTCCCCGACGCCGTCGTTGCCGATGCCGACGCGGCTCTGCCGCCGGTTCTGGGCGAGCGCGTGGATTTACGCGACCTGCCGCTGGTCACCATCGACGGTGCAGACGCACGCGATTTCGACGACGCGGTCTTCGCCGAGCCGGACACGACCCGAAGCACGGATGGCGGGTGGCACATCGTCGTCGCGATCGCGGACGTCGCCGCCTATGTCACGCCGGACAGTCCGCTCGACCGCGAGGCATACAAACGCGGCAACTCCGCCTACTTCCCTGATCTAGTCGTCCCCATGCTGCCGGAGGCGCTTTCGAACGGTTTGTGTTCGCTCCGCCCCGACGAAGACCGCGCGTGTATGACCGCCGACCTCTGGATTGGTCCGGATGGCAACCTGCGGTCGTTTCAATTCCGCCGCGCCCTCATGCGGTCGGTTGCACGCCTGACTTATGAGGAGGTGCAGGCCGCCCGTGATGCCAACACGGACCCCGTCGCGCCGGGCCATCTCGCCAACCTTTACGGTGCCTATAAATCCCTGTCCGAAGCGCGGCGCGTCCGTGGCGCGCTGGATCTCGAACTGCCCGAGCGTCGGGTTGTCCTCGATGACGCGGGCCAGGTTACGGATATCGTGCCGGTGATCCGGCTCGACAGCCATCGCCTGATCGAGGAATTCATGATCGCTGCGAACGTGGCCGCAGCACGCGAACTTGGAAAGCGCGGACAGCCCGTGATGTTCCGCGTCCATGATGAACCGTCGCTCGAGAAGCTTGAGGATCTGCGCGAGGCCCTGGCCGGCTTCGGAATCAAAATCGCTCGTGGTGGGATATCACGGCCGGGAGACTTCAACGGCATCCTCGCCCGGGTCCGCGGCGAAGCATATGAAGGCTCGGTCAACGAGCTCATTCTGCGCGCGCAGATGCAGGCCGCCTACAGTCCCGACAATCTCGGTCATTTCGGGCTCGGTTTGCGTGACTACGCCCATTTCACATCGCCGATCCGCCGCTATGCCGACCTGCTGGTCCACCGTGCCCTGATACGAGGTCTGGGGCTGGGCGAAGGCGGGCTGGAAGATCATCAGGCCAGTCGGTTCGAGGAACTCGGTAGTCATATTTCGAAGACCGAGCGCCAAGCGGTGGTCGCAGAGCGTGACGCTAACGATCGCTACACGGCCGCATACCTCGCCGGCCATATCGGATCCAACTTCACCGGTACAATTCGTGGCGTCACACGATCCGGCCTTTTCGTCGCGATCGACGACAAGGGCGCGGAGGGTTTTGTTCCAGCATCACGACTTCCGGGCGGGCGGCCCCGCTTCGATGCGCGCACACAGACGATCGAATCGCCTGGTGGCGGCACCTACCGGCTGGGCGATGCAGTTGAAATCCGGGTCGCCGAAGCCGACGGTTTGCGCGGCTCTTCCATTTTCGACCTGATGGATGGCGGCTCGTCTTCAAACGAGAAAAAGCAGCACGCCCCGCGGAAAGGTCGGTCCGGCCGCAAACGCCCGGACAAACGGCACAAAAAACGACAGCAACGGCGTTAACCATTTGGTACCGCTTTCCGATACCATGTGGCCCATCGACATCCGACCTTTACCCGAGCGCCGCACGCGCGATATGTGAAGTATATGAATGACTTGAAGAAGCGATTCTCATTGATCCGCCGGACCGCATTGCTTGCCGCAGTACTCATACTGGCATCGTGCGTGCAAATCGGCTCGAAGGTCGATGCAGAGTATTCGGACATCTACAGCCGCGAGATGTTTGACACGGGCTACAGGTTTATCAATGACCGCTATATCTCCGCCGTTTCGCTGCGGGACCTGAGCATCAGTGGACTGGCGGGATTGCATCAGATTGATTCGAATCTCGATGTACGCCCTGCCAACGATAACATCGAAGTTCGCTATCGAAACCGAACGGTTGGGCGCCTCGCCACACCGCGAAACGACGAGCCGGAGGCCTGGAGTCAGGCAACGGTCGATGTGATCTCGATCGCACGCGCGGCCTCGCCCTCTCTCGCGGATGCGCGCGCCGAGACCGTTTTCAAGGCTGTTTTCGACGGCGTCCTGTCGCCACTGGACAAATTTTCCCGCTATGACGACGCCGAGACCGCCAGCGAAAAACGCGCCTACCGTGACGGATTTGGCGGCATCGGAGTCACAATCGCCAAGGAAGACACCGACGCGGTCATCCTCTCTGTTACCGAGGGCGGCCCGGCCGCCGTGGCCGGTGTAATCGAGCAGGACCGGATCACCCATATCGAAGGCGAGACGATTGCCCCCTGGACCCAGCGCCGGTTGGTCGAGGCCCTGCGGGGGCCGATCAATAGCGCGGTGTCCTTTACCGTTGCCCGCGCCGGCGCACCGGCGCCGGTGGTTATCGCACTGACGCGGCAACATGTGGTGCCCGAGACCGTGGAGGCGCGGCGCGAAAACGGGATCGCGATCGTTCGCCTGATCGGATTCAACGTCGATTCCGCCAAGGACCTTCGGCGGATCGTGCAGCGCCAGATGCGCAGCCCGGAAGGACCGCCGACAGGCTTCGTTCTCGACCTGCGCTCGAACCCGGGCGGCCGTCTCGATGTATCCATTGATGTGGCGGACATATTCATGGACGCCGGCGACATCACCGTAACCCGCGGTCGACATCCTGGAAGTCAGCAGGCATTCGCGGCATCACGGGGCGACGAGACGGCCCAGCGACCTATCGTCATCCTGATCAACGGTAACTCGGCATCCGCGGCCGAAATCGTGACGGCAGCACTACAGGACCATGGCAGAGCCGTGGTCATCGGGACCAATTCATTCGGTAAGGGTACGGTGCAATCGGTACTTCGCCTTCCCAACAATGGCGAGATCACACTCACCTGGTCGCGTTTCCTCGCGCCGTCGGGTTATCGGCTTCATGAGCTGGGTGTGTTGCCAACGGTGTGTACCCACGGGGGTGGCGATCTGAAATCGGCCGATGCGCTCGTCCCGGCCGTGCGGGATGGACAGAATGTCCTCGCGGGGCAATTCGGAAACTGGCGCGCGACCGGTAACACCGATACTGCCGACCGGGCCGGGCTACGGCAAATTTGCCCATCCGATGGCGGTTCGCCGGATGTTGATGTCGCGCTGGCGAGCGCGATCATCACGGATCAGGGGCTTTATTCCTCCCTGCTACGCCAGGCCGACACATCTGTCGCGCACCGCTAATTGCCTTCACCGCTTGACTTGCGCGGGTTGCACGGTATCTTCCCGGCCAGATTTCAAGCCTCAGGACAAAAACCATGGCGAAACCCGCTACCATCCTTGTGAAACTCGTCAGTTCGGCGGACACCGGCTACTACTACGTCACGAAGAAGAATCCGCGACAGAAGCCGGAGAAGCTCGAGATGCGCAAATACGACCCGGTCGTGCGCAAGCATGTGACGTTCAAGGAAGAAAAAATGAAATAGCGAATTGGCACACCCGGCCGAGCTGGGGGTCAACACGCAAAAGCCGCCCATCGGGCGGCTTTTTTCATGGAAAGTGGATGGTCGCGTTACGCGACGGAAATTGATGGTCGCGTTACGCGACCGCCGCACTAGGCGTCGATGAATTTCTGCACAGTTTCCAGGAACTCGGAGACCGAGATAGGCTTGGCGATATACGCCTCGCATCCACCCTGCCGGATCTTTTCCTCGTCGCCCTTCATAGCAAAAGCGGTTACGGCGATCACCGGAATATCGCGAAGGTTTTCGTCCTCCTTGATCCATTTCGTGACCTCAAGCCCCGAGACCTCCGGCAACTGGATATCCATCAGAACGAGGTCAGGGTGATGTTCGCGGGCCAATTGCAGCGCTTCGCGCCCATCCTTGGTCTGGAGCGTGTCATACCCCTGAGCTTCCAGCAGATCGTGGAAGAGCTTCATGTTCAGTTCATTGTCTTCGACAATGAGTACGGTCTTGGACATGCCCAGCCTGACATTGTTTGTGAAATAGGCCGGGCCATCCCCCACAGTCACCCCCATGAGCCGTCCGTCCCCCGACCTGGCGCGGACTCGCTGAGGAAAATGGATAATAATGCTGCAAATGTCCACAGCTAGCCTCGACCTCCATCGACATGCGCATCGGAATTGACCTCGGCGGCACGAAAATCGAAGGAATCGTCCTCGACGATTCCGGCGTCGAGATCGCACGCGCGCGCCTCGGGGCACCGCGGGGCGACTACGAAGCAACCCTGAACGCAATCGCGCAACTCATTGAGCAGATCGACCCCGCGGCGGATGACGCCACGTCTGTCGGGATCGGCATACCCGGGACGATCTCTCCTGTCACCGGATTGATCAAGAATGCGAACTCGACCTGGCTCACCGGCCAGCCCTTTGATCGCGACCTCGCAAACCGTCTCGGCCGCGCAGTGCGGGTCGCGAACGATGCGAACTGTTTTGCCATTTCGGAAGCGACGGACGGTGCGGCCGAGGGTGCAGAAACGGTTTTCGGCGTGATCATCGGCACCGGCGTTGGCGGCGGTCTTGTGAACCGGGGCCGGATCCTGGTTGGCGGCAACGCCATCGCCGGCGAATGGGGGCACACCCCCCTGCCCTGGATGACGGCTGACGAGTATCCCGGACGCGACTGCTTCTGCGGCCGGCGCGGCTGTATCGAGACCTTTGTCTCCGGGCCCGCGTTCGAACGCGATCATGCGGAACAGACCGGGACGCCGCTTTCAGCTGCCGACATCGCTGCCGCATCCGGCGCCGGCGATGCAGGCGCTGCCGCATCCCTCGCGCGCCTCGAGAGCCGGCTGGCACGCAGCCTTGCGATGATCATCAACATCATCGATCCCGATGTGATCGTCCTCGGCGGCGGATTGTCGAACATGGACCGCCTTTACGCGCATCTGCCCGGCCTGATCGACGATCATATTTTCTCGGATTCGATCTCGACCCCGATCCGCAAGGCCAAACATGGCGATTCCAGTGGCGTACGGGGTGCAGCGTGGCTCTGGCCCTCGATTGGCGCCCCGACATGACCGAAAGCAGCCAGGACGCGCACACGGGGCTCTGCCGCGATTGTGCGGCCTCTGTTCCGCCCGGTTCGCGACATTGCCCTGCCTGCGCCGCGCCGCGGATTTTGTCTCACCGTGAACTCGATACCTTGTCGATCGCACATATCGACTGCGATGCGTTCTATGCCAGCGTCGAGAAACGCGACGACCCCTCCCTGCGCGACAAGCCGGTGATTGTGGGCGGCCGGCAGCGCGGCGTCGTGTCTGCCGCCTGCTACATCGCCCGCATCAAGGGCGTGCACTCGGCAATGCCCATGTTCCAGGCGCTCAAACTCTGCCCCGATGCGACGGTGATCCGGCCGGACATGGAAAAATACAGCGTGGTCGGGCGACAAATCCGCGAATTGATGCGCGAGATCACCCCGCTGGTCGAGCCACTCTCGATCGATGAAGCCTTCCTCGACCTCACAGGCACCCAGAAGCTGCATCATGCGAGCCCGGCGAAGTCACTTATCCGCCTGGTCAATCAGATCGAGCGTGAGATTGGCGTCACCGCGTCGGTCGGTCTCAGCTACAACAAATTCCTGGCGAAGCTGGCGTCCGACATCGACAAACCGAGGGGCTTTGCGGTCATCGGCCGGGGAGAAGCCCTGACATTTCTCGATACGCTGCCGGTGACGCGAATATGGGGGGTTGGCAAGTCCCTGCATCGCAAACTGACCGCCGACGGTCTGCACACCATCGGCCAGTTACGCGCCTATGACGAAGCCCGCCTGATAAAGCGCTACGGCGCAATCGGCCAGCGCCTGGCGCGCTTCAGCCATGGCGAAGATTCACGGGTCATAACGCCTCACTCGTTGCCCAAGAACCTGTCGAGCGAGACCACCTTCTCTGAAGACATTGCCGATCCCGATACCCTCGGAAAACGCCTGTGGCCGTTGTGCGAAAAGGTCACGGACCGGATGAAGGCCCGCGACCTTGCGGGACGGACCGTCACGCTCAAACTGAAATCTTCCCAGTTCAAGACCCTGACCAGGTCGCACGCGCTGCCGGCGCCGACCCAGCTGGCCGAGACCCTGTATCGCGCTGCGGTGCCCCTGCTCGACCGGGCGATCGCGGCGGCCCCATCCGGCAGCACGTTCCGACTGATCGGTATCGGGCTTTCGAATTTCGCCGACCCGCTCGAGGCCGACCCGCCTGATTTGGCCGACCCCGATGCCGATCACCGCAAGAAGGTCGAGGCGGTCATCGATCAGGTCCGCGGCAAGCTGGGCCGTGATGCCATCGGGAAAGGGCGATCCATTCGCGGCGACAAAAGGCAAAAGCCCGACGACAAGCGCTGACACCAACCCTGCCGATCAAATTTGAAGATTTAGTTGCAGCGAGGTGGCGCGATTTCTTCAATCTCGACAAGTGCCGCAACCAAAGAGAACTCGCCGTAATCGAACTCGAACCGGCGTACCACGCCGTTGTCCTGCAGGACCTGGGTCATCTCGAATTCCGGCTCCTCGTTAAGCCCCCTGCCGGCGCTGCTGGCGAACATCGCCAGGCGAACCGGCCACCATTTATGAGCACTCAGGTCACCAAAGCTGTTCTCGCTGCCATCCCCGGCGTCACGCGCCTTGCCCAGAATGAGTGAATTCGCCGCCATGGGCGCATTTTCCGGCTGGGAGCCGTCGAAGTAATGACTGAAGGCCCGCTTCTGACCCTGCTCGGCGGCTTCGATCACGGCAATCGTGTGCTCGAAGGGAAACACCGTGTCGGCAGGCAGATCCACCGCCACACCGCGCGGCACATTGTAGGTTGCGCGCCCCGCCTTGCCGGGTCCGGCCCGTTCGGCCGCGCCTTTGACTGCCTCAACAGTCTCACCGCCGATGCGGGTTTCGGAATCAAAGCTGAACAGGGTGCCGTCGAGCGCCTCGAAGCTCGTCATCACGACTTCGGAGTTAATCGGCTCGCCCTCGCCGGGGGCCATGCTGACGATAAGACGCTGGCTGGATGTCCAGCCGTCACACGCGCGGTTCCATTCCGCCACCATGCGGCCGCGCGCATCAACGATCTGAGAGCCCATGTCCACACGACCGATGCGAATTTCATAGAAGGCGCGGTGAGACGCGTGGATCACAACCGCCCCGGCGCTATCGGGAATCAACAATGCTGCCAGCAATCCGCCGGCAAGCGCGTTTCGAATGGTCTTGATCTGAAAGGTCATCATGAATCCATTCTAACCGGAAAATTCCGACGGATTCACGTCACACAGTGAGTTGAAGAAGGCTAGTTGACCCGAACAGCCCGATCATCGACCTGCGGCGCGACAACGCCGGCGCTGGAGACGGTCACCGTGCCGCAAGGCGGCAGCGTGCCGTCGGCGTTGCACACCCGCAGAATCCAGGCATCCACCGCGCCCATTTGCCGGACTTTCGACAACGGCGCATCGACCACGACCCGGTGCCAGGTCCGACCGTCAACGCGCATCGAACGCACCTCGGCGCCCACCGACGCGTATCGGGCGGCCTGTTTCCAGGCATTGTTGATGGATTGGAAACTACCCACGACCGACATGACATGGGACGGGGCAGATGATGACCCTTCCGGCTGTCGTGCCGGTACGTCAGGCTGGGACGGCGCCTGCGGCCGGGATAACGCAATGTCGTAGATCGGCATGTTCAAATAGGCCGGTCGGGACTTCGGCGCGGCATCGGCAAAACGGCCAGTTGAGGCACTCGTCTCGAGCCACGCAGCCCCCACCGGCGCGAACGCCGCTGCCGTCTGCCGGTCATCCACGACCACGGTACCCGGGCCGAACCCTTCGACAAACCCAGCCACATCGACCGGGACCACAAACGGATCGTCTAGCGGCGCGATGTCATCGCTGCCCTGCCAATTGTCGCCATCGGGAGCTGCCGCGACCATAATCTGCGGGCCTTCCGCAGTCTGTGTATCGTCCGGATTCGCTTCGCAGATTTCACGGCCCTGGACCACCCGGAACAACGCACAATCCTGTTGTGCAACTTCGGAAATGGCATGGTCCGTGACACTCTTGCCCGAAGCCAGATAACTGACCCCGTCCAGCGCCCAGGACGCCACCGAAAGGGCCGGCGGCAATCCACATGCGCTCAGTAAAAGCGGTAATCCAATCAAGGCTAAATTTTTTCGCATCGCAAGCCTCCCACAGCTCGTCCCGGATACTGGACCGGAGCGACTCGCGTTGCATAGAGAAAAATCAGAAGATGCCTCTAAAATACTAAATTCATTGAATTTCTTGTCCAAGAAACGTTCGTCAAATTGATCCATTCACCAATTATATTCAATAATATCAGGGCTCTATACATTACCTGCAGAGAGTCAATTAAGTAAATAATATGTACTATAAATCAATAGGTTATGAGGCATTTCGAGGAACGTCCAAAACTCAACCTTTCGCGTCAATGCAACATGATCGAGCGTCTAGCCGATATCGAGCACCACGTTGCCGATATGTCTGGCGGCCTCCACCATTTCATGGGCGGCAGCGATCTCCTCCAACGGAAAACGCGCCGCGATGGTCGTCGTCAGGCTGCCATCGGCAAGCATCTTGTTGAGCGCCGCAACCCCCTCGTCCCGTTCCGCATCGGTGATCGAATAGACGATGAACCATTTGAGGTTCGCACCTTTGACGATGAAATCCTGCGCTGGAACGCTGGCCATGGCATCGACCGTTCCATAGATGATGACGGTGCCGCGCGGGGCAAGAATCTGGCCGTAACCCGGTGCGTTCGCCGACAGGTTCAACTCAACAATCCGATCCACACCCTTGCCGTCAGTCATGTCGAGAATCTGCGCCGCCACATCCTCGGTGCGGTAGTTCACCACTTCGTCGGCACCGGCCTGGCGCACATAGTCGGCTTTCTCTTCCGAGCTGACAGTGGTGATCACCCGCGCACCATTCGCCTTGGCGACCTGGACCGCGTGATCGCCAACCGCGCCCGCACCACCCTGCACCAGGATCGTCTGGCCAGACACATCGCCATCGAACATCACGGCCCGGTGGGCGGTAAGGAACGGAATGCCGAAGCAGGCCGCCTCGGCCATGTCGGTCCCGGCCGGCAGGTCGATCACGTATTTCGCGGGCATGCAGATATACTCCGCTGCCGTACCAAAAGGCCGCTGCCACTGGCCATTCATCAGCCAGACGTCGCGCCCGACGCGGCCGCCATCCACACCGTCGCCGACCGCATCGATCGTGCCGGCACCATCGCTTTGGGGAATGATCAGCGGGAAGGGAATGACCCCGCCACGCCCGCGCGCCCGCGCCTTCCAGTCCGACGGGTTCACCCCTGACGTCGCGAGCCGCACCCGCACCTCGCCCGGCCCCGGCTCCGGCGTTGGCTGTTCACCCACCGTCAGAACGTCGGCGGCTGAACCCAGTCGATCATAAAATGCTGCGCGCATGTCACTTCCTCCAGAAAAACGTGATTTGCGAGGCATGATACAGGTGTAGCTTCGCGCAACGCCAGCATCCGGCGACAATCCGTCGCTTACGGAGATCGGCGGCGAGCGGTACGATACTCGCTAGACAGTTTGTACCGTCAGCAGAAGATCCGGGAACGACCATGTCCGCATCCGACCACGAACCCGTTCCACGCTACCGGACCTGGCAGGGCTGGCCGGTCCTGTCACAGGGCTTTCGACCCTTCTTCCTGTTCGCGGGGTTGTGGGCGATTGTCTCTCTCCTAATCTGGGTGCACGCCTTCCTGGGTCTCTTCGAAAGCCCCGGCGCACTCGCACCTCTCGACTGGCACATCCATGAGATGCTTTTCGGCTATGGCCCGGCCGTCGTGGCCGGTTTCATGCTGACGGCCATTCCCAACTGGACCGGGCGGCTCCCGCTGCAGGGCTGGCCGCTCGCCGGATTGGCCGGGTTGTGGATCGCAGGGCGTCTCGCCATCTGGTTTTCGGACACGCTCGGCCCGGTTGCGACGGCCCTGATCGATCTCGCCTTCCTGATCTTCTTCTTTGCCATCGTGTTGCGCGAAATCACGGCCGGCAAGAACTGGCGAAATCTGCCACTCGTCGCGGCCATCGGCGTCCTGATCGCAGCCAACGCGCTGAGCCATGCGGGACATGCCGGCCTCACAATCGCCGGGCATGATCTCGAACCCATCGGCACACGGTTGGCGCTGGCGTTATTCGCCGCCCTGATCACGCTGATTGGCGGTCGCGTCGTGCCCAGCTTCACGCGCAACTGGCTGGCCAAGGCAGGTCACACCCGCCTGCCCGCCCCGTTCGGACGCTTCGATAAAATCGCGTTGGCCATCGGCGTCGCGTCGCTGTTGGCGTGGGTCTTTGCACCAGAGTCACCCGTGACCGCCGGTCTCCTCGCCCTCGCCGCGATCGCGCACGCCGTGCGCCTTTCGCGCTGGCGCGGCCTGCCAACATGGCGCGAACCGCTGCTCCTGGTGCTGCATGTCGGCTATGGCTGGATTCCCGTCGCCTTCGCGCTGATCGCTGCCGGCATCATCTGGCCCGCACAAGTACCGCCGAGCGCGGGCATTCACGCACTCACGGTCGGCGCGATCGCCACCATGACCCTGGCCGTAATGAGCCGGGCCATCCGCGGTCATTCCGGGCGCTCGCTGACCGCGGGAACGATTGCCACGCTGGTCTTTTTCGCGATCACGATCGCGGCCCTCGTGCGCGTCGGCGTACCATTCCACAGCGCGACCTACACCGTGCATCTGATGGTCTCGGCGGCTTTTTGGGTGGCGGCCTTCGGCGGCTTCGTTCTGGTCCACGCCGGCGCCATTCTGATGCGGCCGCGCTAGCTGGTAAGGCGCTGCTTTCGGGCCTTGCGCCGGCGCAGCTTCACCTTCACCGGCCACTGGCAGAGCTCCCAGACGAGCAAACCGACAACCAACCCGGCAACGGCGTAGAGCAGGCTCGCCGCATCGAGCGGCATCGCGGGCGTGAAAGCTTCCGCGACGGCGCCGGCGATCTCCCGGTCACCATGCAGGGCCAGCGCAACGGGTCGCCAAAGCGGCGTCGCACTCTCTATGGCGCTGCGGGAAACCTCGAGGTCTGAAAGACGCCCCGCAAATGCATCGACAAGGCGGTCATGGGCTTGGCCGTCGCCGACGATCCGCGCGGCATCGCCACCGGAAAGTTCGTTCAGCGTGCGCCGGGCCTCGTCGATATGGCCGCCGAGACGCTGTAGATAGGCCTGTACAAACGCCGGCCCCTGGGCAGCGGACGCCGCGCCCAGCGCCGCGATCACAGCACCAATCATTGTCAGAACTTTTGCCCATGCCCACCGCATAGTGGGAATATAGAACCGGCGAAAAGGCGAAATTATGACCGCCGACGTTCCTACCGGCGTTCGAATTCCGGATCGACCGGCCCGTCTGCGGGCGGTGGCGGTGTCGTCGGGCTCGGTCCGAAGAAGGCCTCGCTCACGGAGTTGACGAAACTGCCGGCGGCGGATTTGGCCGCCGCGACGCCACGGAACACGGTCTTGATCGGCCCGGGGATCACCGCATCGGCAAGTTCCTTGGGCATGTTCCGCGTGCGGGCAATTGCCGCGTCGATCTGCTCCTGCCCGCCGACGGTATCGCCTTGAAGCTGACGCGAGATGCCGTCCAGTACACCCGCCGCGTTTTCATACTGACGGCCCGAGGCGGCGACCGTGCGGCGCACCATCGACAGGGGAATCTGCGGCACTCGCAGCGCCATCGACGTGTTCAGCGCGGCCGCGCCCAACCGGGGGCCGAGAACAGTGAGGTCGGCGAGACGCCCGGCGAAGTAATTCTTCGGGTCGGATTCGTAGGCCCCCTTCAGGGTCTGATCGATCAGGTTCGAGATCCGGGTGGCGCGTTTGGCAAAGTCCGCAAAGGGCTTGATCGCCTTCACCTTGTCGGCAGCATTGGTGAACTTGCCGCTCAGCCCGAGGGCGTCCCCAAGCGTCGTGGCACCGTATCGCAAGGCCTGCTGACCACCCTCCAGAAGCGGCTCCTCGATATCTTCATACTGGGCGAGCAGATCCTGGCTGATTTCTCCCGCCCCATTCGCACGTAACATGCCCGAAACCGCACGCGTAGATTCGACCACCGACCTCCAGAGCTCCTGGCTACCCTCTTCGATGGCGGCATCGCCACCGCCCTCATAGGCCTTCACTGCCGCCTGCAAACGTTCCTGTGCAATTTTCAGCCGACGCACCCCGTTCAGGAAGAGCACCTTCTCCGCATCGGTCATCTGCGCCCAGGCGGTCTCGCCCTCGCGCTGCGCCCGGTCCTCGACACTTTCGGCGAACAGCTTGTCGATGTCGGCAGTCTCGAACGCGTCGCCGGTAACCGGCGGCGTGCGGAATGCCGGCGCTTCGAAGGCAGCAATTTCACCGCCGCGCAGGTAGGTTGGATCGAAGCAGTCGACGGTGTGGAAATAGGCCGAGACGAACGGCGCACCGGACGGAGATTCAGCCTCCTCGCCCGGCCAGGGACCGAACATCACCAACGCGGGGCTACGGGGCTCGAAACTTCGGCTACGACGACGATCGAATGTGGCCATCGCCGCCTGGACCGCAAACACCGCGCCCGAACCGATGAACTGATCGGCATTCGCATGCGCCTGAAGCGCGGCCATATCCCGCCGGATCGCGTTGATATGCGCCTCGCTGTCGCGCCACAGCGCCACATAGTCGCGGGAATTATCCGCCAGGACATCCATCAACAATCGCTCAGCATTCTCGCGCGCGACCGCCTCGTCACGACACGCATCCGCCAATCGTTCAAGTAAATCCGGATGCGGCGCCACTTCCCGCGTCGTGCGGGGCAGCGGTGCGTCGGCCGCGTAAACGCCCGCACGCGCGGCCGCCACGTCTTGCTGAGCCCTGGTTCGCGCTACGATGAGCTCCCGGCCGATCTGGTTGTAGGCCCGCACGGAAAGGTAGTCGGCAAACACAGCATCGAAAGCCGGGTACAACATGGCGATGGCCTCGAACAACTCGGTCCGGTTGTCGGTGCCGCCAACGCGCGGCGAACCATCGCGCTTGAGAAATTTCAGCGCCTGATCGGCCTGATCCTTCAAATCATCGGCGTCCGTCAGGAAATCGTCGAGGGTATCGTCGAAGTCGCGGGTTTCGAGCTTCATCTGCTCGAGGACATAACCTTGCCTACGCTGGTCGCCGAGTTCCGCCTTCAGGGCCGCCGCCGTCTTCGTGAAGGTCTCGAGCGTCTGGGTGAAGTTTGCGTGCAGGATCGCGCCTTGCTCGGACAAGGGCGGATCGTCCTGCGCCTGTGCGGAAACAATCAGGAAGGCGAGCATCAGCGCTGCCGGAATGAATGCGCGCATTCTATTTCTCCAGTATGACGTCGACCCGCGTGGTCTCGCCCGCGACCACGGTGAATGGCGCCCGACGCACATCGTTGAACCCGATTTCCGCCTCCGCCACATAATCCCCGGCGGCAAACGACCATTTGTTGCCGGGGTAGAGTACCGTCGACAGCTTGCGGCCGAGCGAGCCGTCGGGTTTGCGCCGGTAGAAGTTGGTGCGGAACTCGCGCACCGGGTCTGCCCCTACCTTCGGCCGCACCAGCACCTGGGCGACGCCCATCTCGAGAGAGAATGGATGGTCGATGCTCACCCCGGCCTCGAACACCGGGCGTTCGAACTTGTGATAGGTGCCGCCGATCGTGATCTCGATCGAATGCTCGCCCGAGGGTGCACGAAACGATGCCCCGCGACCGACTTCCGCCGGGCCCCGGCTCCATTTGTTCTCGCTGCCCGGCGGGTTGCGTATCCACAATTGCCAGCGCGCCTCCCCGGCGAAGGCAGCACCACCCGCGACCACGCTCGGTTGCAAGCGCACGGTCCCGACACCCAGGCTCACTGTCACAGCCTTGGTCTCGCCCGACGCCAGCGCGACCGCCCGGTGCGCCTTGGCCCCGCCGGCCTCAACCGTGACGATATGGGTCCCGGCATTCACGGCATAGGAGGTGCGCGGTGCCACCGTCTGCCAGGCCGCCGGGGTCACAGCGACGCCGTCCTTGTTCGTCGGGAAGACCGCCCAGCGGGCGTCTCCGGTCTCCGCCGGCTTGTCCTTGGCCAGCGTGTAATCGGCGCGCACCGTCGCAAAGCCGAGCGTCACCTCGTGGGTCTTCGGCGCGCCCTCAATCACCTCGACGATCGCCTCGGCGCGGGCGGCACCTCCAGGCGCAAGCGCGAATCAATCGTCTCGGCGACCATCGGTCCGGCCCGTGAGCCGTCGGCGGCGGCCGGGAACACCTGCCAGCGCAGGAACGCGTTCTTGTAGGGTGCACCGCCCTCGGTCAGCACGCCCACCAGCTTGTCGGCGCTAACGGATTTGACGGCGGTGGTGGTCACTGCGGTGAGTGCGGTTTGCAACTCCGCGGCACTACTCGCATCGTGATAGGACCCGCCGGTTTCCGTCGCCATGCATTCGAGGCTGGCCCGCTCAGCGGGCTTGATGTCGAAGCCGACGACATGGGTGACGAACTCAACACCCGTCTGGGCGAGGTCTCGCGCCACGGCGCAGGGGTCGGCGTTACACGTCTCGAGCCCGTCGCTGACCAGGATCACGGTCGCGGGCTGATTGGTGTGATCGAGCGCCTTCGCCGCCGTGACAACCGCATCCGACAACGGCGTCTTGCCCTTCGGGTTCAGGCCGTTGACCCGAGTGGCGATCTCGCCGACGGGTGCCGCACCAGGCTCAAGCAGCACCTCGATGTCCGCGCAATCACCTTTGCGCCGGTGGCCGTAGGCGGTCAGCCCCAGACTGAGCTTCGGGTCCCAATTGCCCACGAGGTCGGCAATGGTCTCGCGCGCGATGACGATCTTGTTCACCCCGTCGATCTGGCCCCACATGCTGCCCGATGCATCCAGCACCAGCATCGCCCGGCCCAACGGTTCTTGCGCCGAGGCGCTTGATGTCGCCGCGACAGTTGAAAGTGTTGCGGCGAGGGCCGTGAGTGCAATGGAAACGGGTTTCAAACGCATGGTGGGAACTCCAACGGCGATAAACCTTGCCGTCAGCCTAGCCCAGCCCTCATACGTGGTGAAACCCCATCCGACGCTCAACCCATTACATCAGCCCGTCGTCGCGAGCTGCGTCTCCACCCGGCCGAGCAGAAAGCGCGCCCGCTCCTGCCCCTGGTCCAGCGCCGCGCGCAGCCAGCGCCGCGCCTGCGCCAGGTCCTGGCGCACGCCGCGTCCCTCGAAATACAACGCGCCCAGATGAAATTGCGCGCTCGCCTCCCCCGCCGCGGCCAACGGCTGCCAGACCTCGTAGGCGCGAGCATAATTCTTCGTCTCATAGGCCCGGATGCCCGCCAGCACGGAGCCGGTACGGATCACCGGCGCGGCCGGCACGGGGGGATGTTCCAGTGATGGTTGGGCCAAAACGGGAATCTCCAGCGCCGGGGGCACCATTGCGATCATCTCGACACTCTCATCTTCCGCAGATGCGGTCACCGGCGCCATGACGTCGTAGGTTTCCTGATCGTGCATGGGGTCGGCAGCCTCGGTCGAGGGCATCTCGAAATCACGGGCCGGTTTCAAACCGGCCCCTACACCTATCGAGGATAAATTTTCCGTAGGGGCGGGTTTCAAACCCGCCCGCGCCAACCCACCAATATCCTCAAGCGCCGCCGTCGCGGCCGCCAGATCACGCGCGATCCGATCGATCTCCCGGCGCAGCGCCACACGTTCGCCCGCATGCCGGGCGCGCAGGGTGAGGTTGCGGGTCTGCTCCGCCTCCAGCCGCGCACGCAACCCATCGCGCGATTGTACCGCCGTCAGGTCCCGGGCCAGGGTCGGCAGGCTTCCGGCGAGCAACACCGGCCGGGCATCCAGGCGCGCGAGCGGCACGACGTCGGGCGACGGATTGGCTGCCAAATCAGTCCCCAGCGCCGCCATCGCCTCACCCGCCGACGCAAACTCTCGCGCCAAACCCGTGATCTCACGCATCAGCGCCGCGCGGGCAAGATCGTGACGCACCTCGGCAACCCGCAGGGCTTCGACCTCGGCGCGGGTGTCCTCGTCCGGCGTCTGATTTGTCACCTGCAGTGTCAGACGTTCGATCGCCCCTTCGAGGGACAGGCGCAACGCCGCCGCGTCCTCCACGGCGCGCTCCTGTGCCACCCGCGCGCGCGTACGCTCCGTATCGAGGCGCCGGTGCAGGCTCTCGATCTCGTCTTTCGCCGCCGCCAGCGCATCCTCGGCCTTGTTCGGCTCGCGCGACACCGACGTGATCGGTGCGCTTTGCGGTGCCTGCACGCCCAGACCGGGATCGGCGGGCGGCCGGGCGCCCGTCATGATCGCCTCGATCCGCGCCCGCAAGACCCGGTCATGTTCTGCCCTCGATGCGATGGCCTCATAGGTCTCGATGGTCAGGCCCGTGGCGTCGATGGCGTCATGCATGCGCGCGCGCATCTCGTCGAACAGGGCCTCGGCCCGGTCCGGCCGCCCGGCGATGTTGGCCACCGCGATCTTGGGTGAGTATTCATTGCGCAACGCCCCCACGATCCGTGTGGCCCGGGCGAACGCATCGAGGGTACGGCCGTCATAGGTTCCGGTGGCGGCGCCGGGTACGCCTGCCGCAGACACGTTTGGCGGTGCCACGCGTGCCTGCTGCGCATTCTCGGTCGTGGTTTGCTGCGCCAGCCCCTGTGCCAGCGCGGCGGGCGCGCTCAGCGCCGTCATGGCCGCCAGCATGGCGCCTGCGCCGGCAAGCACGGCCAGCCAGCCTGTGACCCGATCGGTCATGAACCTGTCTCCCCTGTTTCTTCCTTGCGTGGAAAAACCACGCGACATCGCAGGGCACAGCCTCACGCAGGCAGGCTTAGAGGAGCGTTAAGAATTCAGAAAGTTTTAGATGATTGGCGTTGCACCTGCCGGTCGAAAGAGGTCGAAACCCATTGATCCGCCTCAATCGCCGCGCCGCGTGCGGTGTTATGCTGCGCGTCATGGTTCGCAGCCTTTTCTTCTCTACCCTCCTCGTCGCGACTGTCTTGCTGGCCGCCGGCGATCTATCGGCCGCAACGCGCGACGGGCTGCCCAATACCGGCGATCCCGGCTTCCGCTTCGAGGGCAAGGGCGCGCCGGAACTATCGACCGATTTCGAAAAGCGCCGCAGCGAGGCCATCGCCGGTGATGCCGAGGCGGCCAATCTTCTGGGCTTCCTCCACGCCCGCGGGCGCGGCGTCGCGCAGGACTATACGAAGGCGTTGCGCTGGTACGGGCTGGCGGCACAACGGGGCCACACCGAGGCCCAGTTCAACCTCGCTCTGTTACACCAGTTCGGGCTCGGCACCCCGCCCGACCCGGACAAGGCAATCGTTTGGTATCGCCGCGCGGCCGATGGGGGGAACCCCTTCGCCCGCTTCAACCTCGGCCAGGTCTATTTGTTCGGAACCGGGGTCGCGATCGACCATGCCATGGCGGCGAAGTGGTTCCGGTTGGCGGCGGATCAGGGCCACGCCACCGCCCAGCTCAACCTGGGCTTCCTCCATTTTGTGGGTCGCGGGGTCGCGCGGGACATCCCCACCGCGCTGTCCTGGTACCGCCGGGCCGCACAGCAAGGCGAACCCGACGCCCAGCTCAACCTGGCCAACCTGCTCTACAGCGGCGCGCCCGATATCGCGGCCGACGAAGCTGATGACGACGACGCATCCGATGGAACAACGGGCACACCGGCAACCACACAGTCCGGCGTCACCATCGATCACGACGCGGCAGCAAGCTGGTACCGGCGCGCCGCCGAAAGCGGTCACCCCGAGGCCCAACTGAATCTGGGCGCGCTTTATCTTCGCGGGCACGGCGTCGAAAAGGATGCGAGCCAGGCCCTGAATTGGTTCCAGCGCGCCGCCGCCCGGGACAACGCGGCCGCGCAATACAATATCGGCTTGCTGTACGAGGCTGGACGGGGCGTCGCCCAGAGCGATGCGGAGGCCGCGATCTGGTATCGCCGTGCCGCCGAGGGCGGAAACCACGAGGCCCGCTTCAACCTGGGAGTTCTGTATGAATACGGGCGCGGCGTGTCCCGCGATGCGGCGGCGGCGCGCGACCTGTACCGCCAATCCGCCGACCAGGGGAACACCAGCGCCCGCTACAATCTCGGCAACCTTTTATACAAGGGGGCACCCGGCGTGCCCGCCGACGCCGAGGCCGGGGCGAACTGGCTCCAGGCCGCCGCCGATCAGGGCCATGCCCGCGCGCAATTCAATCTCGGCGTGCTCTACGCGCGCGGCCATGGCCGACCGCAGGACCCGGCGCAGGCGACTGCCTGGTACCGGAAATCCGCCGATCAGGGCTATGACGCCGCACAGCTCGCCCTGGGTATCGCCCACGCGACGGGCGAAGGCGCGCCAAGAGATTTCATCGAGGCCTATCGCTGGTTCGCCATCGCCGCCCGGACAGGCAACCCCCAGGCGGTGCGCAATCGCGACCGCGCGGGCAAGGCGCTTTCACCCGATGAACTGCTCCAGGGCCAGGAACTGGTGCGCGACTGGCTGACAACGCACGGCGTGTCCGAATAGGCTCAAGGCGTCCTGCCCGGGCCTGTTCCGGGCATCCACGTCTATCGGTCACGCAGAATCGGTAGCCGGGTGGGTTTAAAACCCACCCCTACCTAGCGTAACGGGGTTGTAGGGGCGGATTTCAAACCCGCCCGCGTCTACGCCCCGCCACCCATCTCCGCAGCCATCATCTTTTCCCGTTCATCCGCCGCCATGAAGCCCGCATCCTCGCGGCAATGGGCCTCGGTCATGGCCATGATCTCATCATTGGGCAGGGTGAGGTCGAACGGGTGGGCATGGCGCTGGGGCACATGCCAGGGCGTGTGAACATAGATCTCGATGCGGTTGCCCTCGGGATCATTGAAATAGAACGACCAGGCGTTGCCGTGGGTGATCATCCGGTTCACGTCGCGCCCCGCCGCAATAACCCGCTCATACAGGACCCGTTGCTCGTCGAGTGAGCCGAGCAGGAAGGATATCTGCTGGGCGAAGGCCGAGGCGTCCTGCCCGCCCGGTGCGTCGATCAGCACAAACTCATGATGTTCGCCCGGGTCGCTCGACATGAAGATGATCCGCGAGGGCGGGTCGCCGAACGTGCCCCGGTCCGTGACCGTCAGCCCCATGACGTCGGTATAGAACGCCAGCATCGTGTCCATATCGTTGGTGTACAGGCCCAGATGCCGGAGTTTGGGCTTCGGGGTGATGGTCATGGCAGGCTCCCGCTGTCGATCGTGCGAATAAACACAATTGCGGGATGCCCGAATTCAGCGCGAGCCCCCGCAGCATGGAGTTTTCAACGCCGCAGCACAGCGGTCGATGATCTGGATCAAATCGAAATCGGCGGAAATCACCAAGCCTCGGCGGAAACACCAAACCACGTCATGGCGAATCGGCAACCGGGTGGGTTTAAAACCCACCCCTACGGGGAATGACGCGATTGTAGGGGCGGGTTTCAAACCCGCCCGCGCCTACGCCGTAGCGCCCATCTTCGCGGCCATCTTCTTTTCCCAGTCGGCCGCCATCATGAAGCCCGCATCCTCGCGGCAATGGGCCTCGGTCATGGCCATGATCTCGTCGTTGGACTGGGACAGATCGAATGGGTGCCCGTGAGGCTGGGTCACGTACCACGGCGTGTGGACGTAGCACTCGACGCGGTTGCCGTTCGGGTCCTGGAAATAGATCGACCAGGCGTTGCCGTGGGTCAGCATGCGGTCGATGTTGATCCCCGCGCCGACCACCCGGCCATGCATCTCGCGCAGATCGTCGAGATTATCGAGCAGGAACGACATCTGCTGCACATGCACCGTCTCGCCGTCGCCCGCCGGCGGGTCGGCCAGCACGAATTCATGATGTTCGGTCGGGTCGCTCGACAGGAACACGATCCGCTGTTCCGGGTCGCCATACCGGCCGTCGTCGGTGACGGTCAGGCCCATGATGCCGGTATAGAAATCCAGCATCGCGTCCATGTCATGGGTGTACAGGCCGACGTGACGAAGCCGCAGTTTGAAGCTCATGGGTCTCTCCGGTGGCGGGGAAGCAGTTTGCGGGACGATGATAAGCCCGCACCGACCTCCCGTCATGCCTGCATTTTCAAAGATCGTCATGCCCGGACTTGATCCGGGCATTCACGCCTATCCGTCACGCAGGACCGGCAACCGGGTGGGTTTGAAACCCACCCCTACGGGGATTTCCAGGGTTGTAGGGGCGGGTTTCAAACCCGCCCGTCAGGCAACCGCCGCCTCGATATGGGCAAACAGCGCCGCATCGAATGCCGCCGGGTTCTCCATATTCGAGATGTGCGAGGCCGGGTCCAGGATCACGCATTGGGAACCCGCCACGGCGGCATGCATCTGCCGGGACGCCGCAGGCGGCGTGCTGCCGTCGGACGCGCCCGTCATGAACAGGCTCGGCACCGTGATCTCGCCCAGCCGGGGCAGATAGTTGAGGCCCTGCAGCGCACCGGCACAGCCCATGTAGCCCTCGACCGAGGTCTCGCGGATCATCTTTCGCACATGATCGAGCACCGGCGCGTTCGCCGCCTCGGCCTGGAAGTCCTCGGTGAACCAGCGCGCCACGGTGGGCTCCACTAGCGCCGCCATGCCCTTGTCGCGGGCCAGCGCGATGCGGTCGACCCAGGGTGCGGCCCATTCCGGGTCCGCGAACGGCCGCGCGTCACATGCCGCCAGGCTAATCAGCCGGTCGCCATGCTCGATCGCCATGCCGAGCCCGGCCATCCCGCCGAGCGACAGTCCCACATAATGGGCGCGGTCGACGCCGACGGCGTCCATCAGCGCGATGATGTCGGAGACCAGCAATTCGAAACTGTAGGGCCCTTCCGGGGCGGAGGATTGGCCGTGGCCACGCGTGTCGTAGCGCAGGATGCGGTAGCGATCAGCCAGCTGGGCCACCTCGCCGTCCCACATGGTGACGTCGGTCGTCAGCGAGTTCGAAAACACGATCCACGGCGCGCCTTCGGGCCCGTCGAGTTCGTAGCGGAAGTTGATGCCGTTGAGGGTGATGTTCATTTGTTACTTCTCCGCCTTCTCGCCTTTCGGCAGCACCTTCTTCAGGTGCAGTTCGCGCAGCCTTGTGTCGTCCACCTCGGCCGGGGCGCCCATCATCAGGTCTTCGGCGCGCTGGTTCATCGGGAAGGCGATGACCTCGCGGATGTTGGGCTCGTCGGCGATCAGCATGACGATGCGGTCGATGCCGGGTGCCGACCCGCCATGAGGCGGCGCGCCGTAGCGGAAGGCGTTGAACATGCCGGCGAACTCGCGCTCGACCGTCTCGCGGTCATAGCCCGCGATCTCGAAGGCCTTGAGCATGATGTCGGGCCGGTGATTCCGGATCGCGCCGGATGACAGCTCCACGCCGTTGCAGATGATGTCGTACTGGTAGGCGAGGATATCGAGCGGGTCTTCGGCATCGAGTGCGGCCATCTCGCCCTGGGGCATCGAGAACGGGTTGTGCGAAAACTCGATCGCACCCGTGTCCTTGTCCTTCTCGTACATCGGGTAATCGACGATCCAGCAGAAGTCGTAGCGGCCGGTCGGGATCAGATCGAGATCCTCGCCAATCTTGGTGCGCGCCTTGCCGGCCAGATCGGCCGCCTCGCCCGGGTCACCGGCGGAGAAGAACACGGCGTCGCCGTCTTTCAGGCCCGCGAGTTCCTTGAGTTTCTCGAGCCGCTCACCGGCGACGAACTTGGCGATCGGGCCCTTGCCCTCGCCGTTCTCCAGAATGATGTAACCCAGCCCGGGCGCGCCCTCTTCGCGGGCCCAGTCGTTGAGCTTGTCGAACCAGCTGCGCGGCTGCGACCCGCCGCCCGGTGCGGGAATGGCGCGCACGGTACCGCCCTTGGCCACCAGACCGGCGAAAATCTTGAAATCCGAGCCGGCAAACACATCGGCCACGTCGGCGATCTCGATCGGGTTGCGCAGGTCGGGCTTGTCGTTGCCGTATTTCAGCATCGATTCCGCAAACGGAATGCGCGGGAACGGCGTCGGGGTCACGGTCCAGGGCTCATCCCGGTTGAACCCGGCGAATTCCTCGAACACGCCCGCGATCACCGGCTCGATGGCGTCGAACACGTCGTCCTGGGTGGCGTAGGCCATCTCGAAATCGAGCTGGTAGAACTCGCCCGGCGAGCGGTCGGCGCGGGCATCTTCATCGCGAAAACACGGCGCGATCTGGAAATACTTGTCGAAGCCCGCGACCATCAGCAGCTGCTTGAACTGCTGCGGCGCCTGGGGCAACGCATAGAATTTGCCCGGATGCAGGCGCGACGGCACCAGATAATCGCGCGCACCCTCGGGCGACGACGCGGTCAGGATTGGTGTCTGGAATTCCTTGAAGTGGGCATCGATCATCCGCCGGCGGATCGACGCGATAACGTCGTTGCGCAGCAGGATGTTGCGCGCGACCTTCTCGCGCCGCAGATCGAGATAGCGGTATCGCAGGCGAATTTCCTCGCCCGTATCCTCGTCCGAATTCACCTGCAGGGGCAGCTGGTCGGCGGCGTTCTCGACATGCACCTCGGCCATGCCGACCTCGACCGACCCGGTCGGGAGGATCGCGTTGATCGTGTCTTCGGAGCGGGAGACGACAGGTCCGGTGACCGTGATCACCGATTCCAGCCGCGCGTCCTCGACGGCCGCGAAAATCGGGCTCGACGTGTCGATCACGCACTGGGTGATGCCATACTGGTCGCGCAGATCGACGAACAGAAGATTGCCATGGTCGCGCTTGCGGTGGATCCAGCCCGACAGGCGCACGGTATCGCCCGCATTCTCGTCGCGCAGTTCACCACAGGTATGAGTTCGATAGGGATGCATGTTTCGTCCCGGAAAAGCTGGAAATCGGCCCGTTTTTGCTCACGGGCGGGCTATCGGGCCAATGGCCACGGATCGACCGCGCCTGTCAAGGCCGCACCGGTTGGTCGGCGAGGCTTCGAGCGGGTTTCAAACCCGCCCCTACGGTCGATGACGGATCAGTCGAATACCCGGGTACAGCATATGCCTGATGTAGGGGCGGGTTTTCAACCCGCCCGCTTCGCGCCTTCCCCACCCGCAAGAATCCCTGTAGAACCGCCCTCCATGAACGTTATATCCGACACCGAAGCGCTCACCGCCTTCTGCGATGCGCTGTCCACCGCCGAATACATCACCGTCGACACCGAGTTCATGCGCGAGAGCACGTTCTGGCCGATCCTGTGCCTGGTGCAGGTCGCGGGGCCCGAGGACGAGGCCATCATCGACCCGCTGGCCGACGGGATCGACCTGACGCCGCTGTATGACCTGATCGCCGACGAGAGCGTGCTCAAGGTGATGCACGCGGCCAAGCAGGACATCGAGATTTTCCATCACGAGGGCGGCGTCACACCCGTGCCCCTGTTCGACACCCAGATCGCGGCCATGGTCGCGGGCTTCGGAGACCAGGTCGGCTACGAGACCTTAATCGCCAAGCTGACGAAATTCCGCCCGGACAAGGGCAGCCGCTTCACCGACTGGTCCCACCGGCCGCTGACCGACGCCCAGATGGACTACGCGCTGGCGGATGTGACCCATCTGCGGCCCGCCTATGAAAAGCTGCGCCGCCGGATCGAAGAGAATGGCCGCCTCACCTGGGTCGAGGAAGAGATGGTCAAGCTCGCGGATCCTGCACTTTATGAGGTTGTCCCGACTGAAGGCTGGCGGCGCCTCAAGCCCAAGCGTAACCAGCCGAAGTATCTGGCCATGCTGCAGGCCGTCGCCGCGTGGCGCGACCGCGAGGCCATGGCGCGCGACTTGCCGCGTAATCGGCTGATGCGCGACGACGTGCTGGCCCAGATCGCAGCCCGCCCGCCCGAAGACGAACATTCCCTGCAGCGGGTGCGCGGCATACCTAAAAATTTCGCCAGCGGCCGGCTCGGCCAGGGGTTGATGGCGGCGATCGCCGAAGGTCAGGCCAAACCCGCCGACCAGGCGCCGACGATCCCCGAACCGGTGGACCTGCCGCCGGGCGCGGGGGCGTTGATGGACCTGCTCAAGGTGTTGCTCAAATTCAAATGCGACACCAACCAGGTCGCGCAGAAACTCATCGCGACCGTGCCGGATCTCGAAGCGATCGCGGCCGACGACAACGCCGACGTGGCCGCTCTCAAGGGCTGGCGCCGGGATATCTTCGGCGACGAAGCGTTGCGTCTCAAGGCCGGTGAAATCGCGCTGGCCGCAGGGCATGGCAAGGTGCGGATCGTCGAAGTCGGGCCGGCAAACGAAGACAGCGAAGAAGCGGCGGAATAGTCCGAACCGTCGGAGCGCCGTTCTAGCCGACCACCTCGCGCAAGCCCTCACCCTCGATCACGCCGGACACCCCGAACTGCTTTGCCAGGGCGCCGAACCGGCTGCGCACCAGATCGCCGAACAGATCGGCCTGCCCCGGCCCGAGCGTCAGGACGAGCTGTTTGGCATCGAGCTTCAGCCCCGCCCCCTTGAGCAGCGCGGTGTTGCCGCCGGTAAAGGTCTCGGCCAGGCGCAGGGCCGCGCCCAGGCGGCTTGACCATTCGGTTTCCTCGGGCCCGAGCAATGCGTTGGCGACCCGCAACGTCGCGCCGCGCTTGGCGCCGCTGTAGCGCCGGAACACCGCCAGCGCGATCATGGTTTTGTCCAAGTGGCTGAGCGCGACCAGCGGCAGGCGCAGGATACGGAAATAGACCTGTTCGGCCCGGTAATCCGGGTGCTCATGCCAGCCGATATCGGCCAGCAGACAGGCCGCCCGGCGCAGGCGGCGCAGATTTTCGTCCTCACCCTCGAACAGCGGCGAAACCCAGTCGAATAGCGCGGTGCCCGTGCCCAGTGCGCGGCTCTCGCGCGCGGCGAGATGCTCACACGCGACAATCAGCGGGTCTTGCGCGCGGGTGTCCGCATCGAGCGCATCGAATTGGGAGCCTTCGCGAATACCGTTGGCGGAAAACACCACGCTGTCGGCCTTGGATGCCTGGATCAGGCGCTCCAGCACCAATGCGGCGGTCGACAGGGTGGCGACGCGCGCGCGCGGCACCACGCTGATCCGCGACAGGCTCTCGGTGCCCAGCCCCGCGACGATATCGCAGAAATCGGCGGTATCGCGCCCCGACATTTGATAATTGTGGATCACCCGCAGGGGATATTTGGTCTGCACCATGTGCAGCCGCGCCAGGGCGCGCCAGGCGCCGCCGACCGCGTAGATCGCGCCCCCGTCCAGCGCGTCACCAATCCAGGAGAAACGCGACAGCACATCGTCGATGTGGTCCGCCAATTCGTCGCCGTCGATGCCGGTCGCGGCCAGGCGCAGGGGCCCCAGAGGCAGGCTGCCATGATCACCGACCTTGCCGCCTGCGATGCCCGCCAGCTCCAGGCTACCGCCACCCAGATCCGCCGCCATGCCGTGCGCGTTGGGTAGCCCGCTGATCACACCGCAGGCGGCGAGCCGAGCCTCCTGATTTCCATCCAGCTGCGCCACGGCGCGTCCGAAAATCTCTTCGACCCGCGCGAGAAAATCTGCGCCATCCGCGGCTTCGCGGGTTGCCGCGGTCGCCACCAGCATCGTGTCCTCGATATCCATCGTCCGCACGATCGCCGCGAAGCGCGGCAGGTTCGCCAGGGCCTGGGTCACGCCGTCCGCATGGAGCCGGCCTGTCGCAGCCAGTTCCCGGCCAATCCCGCACGTGACCCGCTCGTTGAACACCACCGGCGCGGCGCGCGAACGGTCGCGAAAGACCACCAGCCGGATCGAGTTCGACCCGATATCGACAACCGCCGCCGGTCCGCCAACAGAAGGCGAACGGCTAGGCATCGTGCACGCGGGAAATTTCGGTGCGCAGAAAATCTAGTCCGGATGGGCAAGCAGTTGCGGTGCGCTGCCGGGGGTTTTCAGTGCGCTGCCACGCCCGGACAGGCTGGGATTGGTCATGAAATATTTGTGCGCGTTGAATGGGTCCTGCTCGCCACTCGTATCGATCCGGGTATAGGTGCCATCGGGCTCCATATCCCAGCTTTGGGCGCGATCCAGCAGATTCGCAACCAAGATTTGGTCGAGAATTTGCTGATGCACGGTACCGCTTTCGATGGGTACCAGAAGCTCCACCCGACGGTCGAGATTTCGCGGCATCCAGTCCGCCGACGAAATGAAAAGCTTGGCCTGTGGCGACGGCAATTCCGCGCCCGAACCGAAGGCCATGATCCGCGAATGCTCGAGGAACCGGCCGATGATGCTCTTGACCTCGATATTCTCGCTCAGGCCCGGAACACCGGGACGCAGGCAGCAAATACCGCGAATGGCCAGGCGGATCAGGACACCGGCCTGGGACGCGCGATAGAGCGCATCGATAATGTCGCCGTCGACGAGGCTGTTGAATTTTGCCCATATCTCGGCGGGTCGGCCGGCCCGGGCATGCTCGATTTCTTCCTCGATGCAGGCCATCAGTGTTTCACGCAGGTTGACCGGCGCGACCGCGACCTTCTCCAGTCCCTCGGGCCGGGCATAGCCGGTCATGTAGTTAAACACCCGAGAGGCGTCCTGACACAGTTTCGGGTTCTGGGTCAGGTAGCTGATGTCGGTATAAATCCGCGCCGTAATCGGATGATAATTCCCGGTCCCGAAATGCGCGTAGGTCCTCAGATCACCACCCTCGCGCCGGTGCACGAGGCTGATCTTGGCGTGGGTCTTGAGATCAATGAACCCGTAGACGATCTGCACACCGGCCCGTTCGAGTTCACGCGCCCAGCGGATATTCGCCTCTTCGTCGAAACGCGCCTTGAGCTCGACCAGCGCCGTCACCGACTTGCCGGCCTCGGCCGCCTCGATCAGGGCGCTGACAATCGGCGAGTCCTCCGACGTGCGATACAGCGTCTGCTTGATCGCAACCACCTGTGGGTCGCGCGCGGCCTGGCGCAGGAACTGCACGACCACATCGAAGGATTCGAACGGGTGGTGGACAACGATATCCTTGGCCCGGATCGCCGCGAAACAATCGCCCGCAAAGTCCCTAATTCGCTCGGGAAACCGCGCGTTGAAAGGGTCGAAGAGAAGATCGCGACGTCCGTCGACGATGAGTTCCTTGGTCCGGTCGAGACCGGGCATCCCGTCGAGGACAAATACATCTTCCTCATCGACGCCAATTTCTTCCGTCACGAAGCGGCGCAGCTCTGCCGGCATCTCGGCATCGAAGGTCAACCTGATGACCGAGCCTCGGCGCCGACGCTTGAGCGCGGATTCAAACAATCGAACCAGATCTTCCGCTTCCTCGAGAACCTCGATGTCGCTGTCGCGGATGACCCGGAATGTCCCCATCCCGCGCAATTCGAATCCTGGAAATATTCGACCGAGAAACATCGTGACGCATTTTTCGAGCAGGATGAAACGCGGTCGATCACCCGGCAGACGAATGAAACGCTCGATCTGTCCAGGCAAAGGCAACAGGCCGATCATCAGCCGGTTGTCGCTTGGCCGATAAAGCTCCATCGCCCCGGCCAGCCCAAAGTTCGGGATGAACGGGAACGGATGGGCCGGATCAACCGCGAGCGGCGTGAGCACCGGGAATATCGTGGTCATGAACCGGTTTTCGAGCCAGTCCGCCTCTTCACGCGTCAGCTCGTCGGGCTCGACAACGGCGATATCACTGGCCCGCAACTCTTCAACGAGGGTCAGCCAGATTTTTTGCTGTGCTGCCATCAGCGCATCGGCACGCGCGTTGATCGCCACCAATTGTTCGTTCGGCGACAGGCCTTCCTGAGACAATGTTGAAATTCCGGCTTCGACCTGTCCTTTGAGGCCCGCGACCCGGACCATGTAAAATTCGTCCAGGTTCGACGCAGAGATCGACAAAAACCGCACCCGCTCAAGCAACGGATGGTTGCGGTTCTCGGCCTCTTCAAGCACGCGTTCATTGAACGCCAGCCACGACAGCTCGCGGTTGATGAACCGTTCGGAAGAATCCAGCCCGATCCCGGGGACCGGGTCAGGGATCAATGCAGTGTCTTCAGCGACCACGGGGACCATTTTTTGTTAGGAATTACAGACGCATGCGCGCCGCATAGCCGTCTAGGCTAGCGATATCGCATCATGTCTGCAATTTATGACGGATCGATGGCAGATCGAGGTCAGGCAAAATCGCCGAGAATTTCCCGCGCGAGCGGCACCGTGACCGGCCGCCCGCGTTCAAGCGCGGCGGAATCAATCGCGGCGACAATATCGGCCACGGCCGCGAAAGAGCGCTCCATGCGCGCCATCAGGTAAAGCACCACATCTTCGCCCACGCGCAGCTGGCGGTCGCGAAACAACTTGACCATCAACGCCGCCAACAAGTCATCGTCAGGTGCCGAAATACCGGCCCCGGACAGAGCCTTCAGCCGCGACGCCAGGTCGGCCAGACCCACGTTCCAGCGCGCCGGTGCTTCGCGCCCCGCGAGCAACAACGCACCGTCCGTCTCCAGCACGTAATTATAGAGATGCAGCAGCGCCTCCTCACCGTCCCGATCGCCGGCAAGCTGGTCCGCGTCATCGACGAAGAGGTATCTGTTGCGCGCGCGCAGCTCCGATCCGTCAGACCGACGCACGTCATCCGGTCCGATCAGGGCACCGCCGCTCACCCCGCACCAGACATGCCCCAGATGGGTCTTGCCCGACGCGGCCGGCCCCCAAATCGCGAGCGCGCGCGCGGGCCATTCCGGCCAGCGGTCCATCCACTCAACCGCTTCGGCATTACTGCTGGAGACCAGGAAATCCAATCGCCCCCGGGCAGTTCGATGTCCCAAATCCAAGACGAGTTGCCGGCTCACGGATCGATCGACTCAGTTGACCGCAAGGCGAACGACATGGGTGACCAGCGCCCGGAGACCCGTCTGAAGATTCCCGGACGGGCGCCCGACATCCTGACCGAGGCCGGTACTTTCGAGGATCAGATCGAATCGCTCAAAGGCTCGGATCAGCCGCGCCTCATCACCACGGTGATTGATCACGATCTCCGCCGACGTAGCCGTCAGCGCGATGACCTGAATATTGGTGACGGCCGGCACCCGCGAAATACGCGCGCGAATATCGATCCAGTTCTTCAGGCTGGTAATGGGCACCGCGGCCCGCAGTTGCGCGATGTCACCCGAGGCAAGCGCACTCGCCGCCTTCCATTCATCCTCGATGATTTCACGAACCTCACCGACCGCACGCGCGAAGATATCCAGCTCGGTCTCGGCTTCCCGTCCGGCGACGGAAATACTGAACGTGCTCATCTCCGGCAAACCAACGGGCACGCTGACGATGTCGCTGCGCAAAATGCCCGGTTCGGTCTCGAAAATATTGGCGATCGTCACCACCACACCGCGCGCGCCATAGCGTTGGGCGAAGCGTGCCAGAATATCGGGGTCACCATCGATCGCCTGGTCGACCGTCAGTCCCGACAGATCCTCCAGATCCCCGATGGGTGCCAGCATGGGCACGAGACCGGTGCCCCCGGGGTGGTTTCGCCATGCCTCGCGCCACGGGTTGGGATCATCCCAGAGCAGGTAGCGCGCCGGGGTCGCCAGGACGGGCACAACCGTCAGCGGCCGGCTGCGCAGTTCCGCAAACGGCACCCCGGACTGGCGGAACAGATTTTTCACCGCCTCCGGTTTGAAGGTCACCGTCAAATTCGCGAGATAGCGCACGTCCGAGGTCTTCTCGCCATCGATCTGGATGGCATCGACGAGGAATCGCAGCGTGTCGGCATCGACGTTCGCCGCCAGGCCGCGATGCACGCTGCGTGTCAGCCGCGCCTCAAGCTGCGCAAACGCCTGGCGCTGTCCCTTTGCGAGCGCGCGCGCACGGGCCGCCGCAGCGGTCTGGGCGCTCTCGTCCAGCGCCACATCGCGCACGACGAATATATCCTCGAGCGCGGATTGCTGCGCCGAAAGGGTCGACGATCCGACAACGGAAAAGACACCCGCGGCAAGCAACCACATGGCGAGAGCGAGACTGAATTTTTGCAGCGCGCGACACATTGCAAATGACCTTGAAACACCTATTCTGACGAGCCGACACGGCGTGATTCGCGGTCTACAAGAACACTGCGCCGCGAATGTGGCAATGCCATAGCACGAATAATGCGCGAAGCGCGCGAGGAGACGGACACTGGGGCTTTCCTACAAAGATGCCGGCGTGGATATCGCGGCCGGCAACGCCCTCGTCGAGACCATCAAACCGTTGGCCGCGGCGACGCAACGCGCCGGGTCGGTCGACGGACTGGGTGGCTTCGGCGCCCTGTTCGACCCCAAGGCGGCCGGGTTCAAGGACCCCATCCTCGTCGCGGCGACCGATGGTGTCGGCACCAAGCTCAAGCTCGCCTTCGAAACGGGCCGGTTTGATACGCTCGGCATTGATCTGGTCGCGATGTGTGTCAACGATCTCGTCGTGCAAGGCGCGGAACCGCTCTTCTTTCTCGATTATTTCGCGACCGGCGGGCTCGACCCCGAGGTTGCGGCCGCGGTCGTGACGGGTATCGCGGATGGCTGCAAGCAGGCCGGCTGCGCCCTGATCGGTGGCGAGACGGCCGAAATGCCGGGGCTCTATGCCAGCGGCGAGTTCGACCTGGCCGGTTTTTCCGTCGGCGCCATGGAACGCGGCACGGCATTCCCGCGGGCCGACCGCCCGATCGAGGCCGGCGACCTTGTGATCGGTCTCGCCTCCAGCGGTGTCCACTCGAACGGCTATTCCCTGGTGCGAAAAATTGTCGACCGCGCGGGCTGCAAACTGACCGACCCGGCACCATTCAATGCGGAACAGGAGCTCGGTGCCGCACTCCTCACCCCGACACGCATTTATGTGCGCACCTGTCTCGCCGTCACCGGCCTGCCCGCCCTCAAGGGGTTTGCCCACATCACCGGCGGCGGCCTGCTGGAGAATATTCCGCGCGCCCTGCCCGATGGCCTGGGCGCCACGCTCGACGGCACGTGCTGGGCCGCACCGCCCGTCTTCGAATGGCTTCGCCAGGCCGGCGGCGTCGACGACATGGAGATGGCCCGGACATTCAACTGCGGCATCGGCATGATCGCGTTGGCCGGGTCAGACGGCGCCGAGGACATCGTCAACGCCCTCAACGCCGCCGGCGAGCAGGCAAGCGTCATTGGCGAGATTGTGCCCAATGATGACGGCGAGATCACGATTTCCGACATCGACGCGGCCTTCACCGGCACACACGTTACGGGCAGCGCGACAGAATGAATCGGCTAAAGATCGGCGTTCTGATTTCCGGCCGGGGCTCCAACCTGCAGGCGCTGATCGCCGCATGTGCCGCGCCCGATTTTCCGGCCGAGATCGTGCTGGTCGTTTCCAACAAGCCGGACGCCCAGGGTCTCGACCATGCCAGGGTGGCGGGAATAGACACCGCCGTGGTCGCGCATGGCGAATACCCGGATCGCGAAAGCTTCGACCGGGAAATCGACAGTCACCTCAAATCATCCGGCGCGGAACTTGTCTGCCTGGCCGGCTTCATGCGGCTTCTGTCGAGCTGGTTTGTCGAGGCATGGCGCGACCGGGTGGTCAATATTCACCCCTCGCTTCTGCCCGCCTTCAAGGGTGTCGACGCCCACGCACAGGCAATCGCGGCAGGCGTGCGGCTGAGCGGCTGCACCGTGCACATCGTGCGCCCGGAAATGGATGCCGGCCCGATCCTGGTTCAGGCGGCCGTGCCCGTCATGCCTGACGATGATGAGGACGCGCTTGCCGCGCGCATCCTCGAGGCCGAACACACATGCTACCCGCTCGCGGTGCGGCTTCTGGCCGAGAATCGCGTGACAATCTTCGACGAAACCGCAGTCGTCGATATGGAGAATGTGGCCGCCGGACCGCTTATCCACCCACAACCCGGGTAGCACGACATACGAATAATGCGAGACCGCGACGCCAAGGGCTTTGACGCCCCCGGCGGTCGCGTATAAAACTCACATCAAGGCTCAACCGGAAACATGCGAGTGCACATGTCCGACGAAATCATGGATCTCGACCGACGCTGGAAAACCTGGGGTGGTTTTCTCAAGCTGATGGGTTACTCGGGGGCCGCCGTCGCGATCGCCCTGCTCATCATGTGGTGGACGATCATCTAACGACCTGCCCCACGCCTGATCGGGCGTGGTGATCAGCCGACGATCTCTTTCTCGTCAAAGAAGAAGGCGATTTCTTCCGCTGCGGTCTCGGGCGCGTCCGAGCCATGCACGGAGTTTGCCTCGATCGATTCCGCGAATTCCTTGCGGATCGTGCCGTCTGCCGCGTCAGCTGGGTTGGTGGCGCCCATGATCTCGCGATTGCGCGCGATGGCATCTTCGCCTTCCAGCACCTGCACGACCACCGGTCCCGACGTCATGAACGCGACCAGGTCGTTGAAGAACGGACGTTCGCGATGGACCCCGTAGAAGGATTCGGCCTGTTCGCGGCTGAGGTGAATGCGGCGCTGCGCCACAACACGCAATCCGGCGTCCTCGAACTTGGCAATGATCTTGCCGGTGAGGTTCCGCTTCGTCGCGTCGGGTTTGATGATCGAGAACGTGCGCTCGAGGGCCATGGATTTGCTCCGGTCTGGAATGGAATTGAGGGCGCCTTATATCCAGCGCAGGCGGCGCCGACAAGGCACCGATCGCCGCGCGGATATTCCCGGCATCAATAATTGAACTAACCGGACGCCTTTTGCTCCCAGCCACCGCGTTCGGTTTGCTGCCAATAGGTCAGATCGTGCCCGGCATCCTTGTAAACCTGCCAACGCGCACGCGCCGCATTCACGACCGCATCGTCGCGCCCGTCAAACAGTTCGCAAACGAGGTCAAAACCCCCGGGATCCGCGGACTGGGCGCCGTCCGCCAGAAACAGGACCCGCGCGTCATTGGGGTTTTCATCCTGATCCGTCAGCCACACCGGCTGCAACGCGGCATGCCCGTCGGCCTTGCTGCCATGCGGCAGGAAAACACGGTCATTGTACGTCCAGAGATGCGCGTTCAGGTCTTCAACCCGTTCGGGTGAACCCGCGATTACGATCGCGCGGCGTCCATCGCGCACGACGGTCCGCTCAAGCATGACGGGCAACACCTCTTCGAGGGTACGGCGCGTCAAATGATAGAAGCGGATTTCCGTCACGTCGTGATCAGACCTATTTTTCGTAATGGTCGCGAACGAACTGATCGAGCGTGCGCACCGCAAATCCGGTGGCACCGCGTGCCATCAGCGGCTGTTCCTTGTCCGACCAAGCGACACCCGCGATATCCATATGCGCCCAGGGCACATCATTGGCGTAGCGCTGCAGGAACTGCGCCGCGGTGATGCTGCCGCCCCAGCGCGGCCCGACATTCTTCATATCGGCGCGCGGCGTGTTGATTTGGCGGTCGAAGGCATCGTCGAGCGGCATGCGCCAGACTTTCTCACCGACCTCCTTACTCGAAGATACGATGCGTTCCGCCAGGCCATCGTCATTGGCGTATAGGCCACCATATTCGCGGCCGAGCGCCACCATGATCGCGCCCGTCAGGGTCGCGAAGTCGATCATCACGTCCGGCTTGAAGCGCTTTTGCGTGTACCAGAGCGCGTCCGCCAGAACGAGCCGTCCTTCGGCGTCGGTGTTGATCACCTCGATCGTCTGACCCGACATCGAAGTCACAATATCGCCCGGCCGCTGGGCATTGCCGTCGGGCATATTCTCGACCAGACCAACGACGCCGATCACATTCGCCTTGGCCTTCCGGCCCGCGATGGCGCGCATGGCGCCAATGACCGTCCCCGCGCCGCCCATATCCCAGATCATGTCTTCCATACCGCCCGCCGGCTTGATCGAGATGCCGCCAGTGTCGAAGGTGACGCCCTTGCCGATGAAGGATACGGTCTTGGCATCCTTGCCGCCGCCGTTCCAGCGCATCACCACGAGTTGGGATTCGCGAACGCTGCCCTGCCCCACAGCCAGTAACGCGTTCATCCCCAGCTTGCGCATCTGCGCTTCACCCAGCACTTCGACCTTGACGCCGAGCTTGGTCAGCTTGCGACACTGCGCCGCCATCCATTTGGGTGATTTCACATTGCTCGGCTCCGACACGAGATCTCGCGCCATGTCGACACCGTCGGCCACCGGAGCAAGCACCGCGTAGCGCCGGCGTGCATCCGTCGCACCCTTCACCATGATTTGAAGACGCGACAGCTTGCTGGAAGCGCTGCGTCCCTTCGAACCGGTCAGGTATTTGTCATATTTGTAGGAACGCAAACGCGCGCCGATCGCGATACTCGCTGCCAGTTCACCGCCGCGCGCCTTCGCACCCGTCATTTCCGCGATGATGGTCGCCGCGCTACCCGATACGGCGCCGATGGCTTTGTAGATCTGAGCGCCTATTTCCTGAGCACGCAGCGCGTCCACGTCCTTGGCATTGCCGGCACCGATCAGCAAAATCGTTGCCTTTTCGCGGCCCTGAGGCGCGAGAACAGACAAACTTTCGCCCTTCTTTCCCGCGAAACTCGCTGCTTTCAGGGCTCGCGTCAGAGCGCCCTTCGTCGCCTTGTCGACAACCTTGGCGCTGGCGCCCAGTCGCGCATCCGCACCGACCAGAAACACAAGGAGGCCGCTCGTGGGAAGCTTCGGTTCGGCGAACGAAATTTTCATGACGATCCATTCCATAAATATGCAGGACACAGGCTGCGACACGCCGTCGAAAGCCTATCGAGATTTAGAGTACGCACGAACCGGGCGCAAGACATGCGCCGCCACAGCCGCAAGTGTTTTTCCCGGCCGAACGATCTGTTACAAACAATCCGACAGGCAGGTCTTTGTTTTACGAATCAGCAACTTGAGAGACGTTTCCGGGGAAACGTCAAACCGGGAGCATCCATGACGTCGATCAGCGGATACATATTCCGGCAACTGGCATTTGCCACGCTGTTCGTTGCCGGCGCACTCATCTTACTGATTTCGCTGTTCGGCTCCCTCAGGCTGATCGACTTCATCGTCAATCGCGGCCTGCCGATCGCGGTTCTGTTCGAGATGACCGCGCTCAACTTGCCAAAATTCATGGCCGTTGTGCTGCCGATCGCGATCTTCGCCGCGATTCTTGTGGTCTACAACAAACTCACGAACGACAGCGAACTGGTCGTCATGCGCGCTGCCGGGGTCGGCCAGGTGTCTTTGGCACGGCCGGGTTTGATGCTCGGCGTTCTGGGCGTTCTCATCGGGTACGCCCTGCAGCTTTATCTGGTTCCCGCCTCTACCCATGCCTTCAAACTGCAGCAATTCAACTATCGCAACAGTTACGGGAGTGTTTTGCTTCAGGAGCAACGCTTCAACACGCCGGTCAACGGTTTAACCATCTACGTCCGTGAACGTTCCGGCGAGGGTGAGTTACGCGGCATATTTGCGCATGATTCCCGAGACCCCGAACGCCCGGTCACTTACACAGCAGAGCGCGGCACCGCGAGCCAGACAGGCCAGGGAACCCGGGTGGTTCTGTTCAATGGCAGCCAGCAAGAAGTGGATCGGGAGTCAGGGCGCCTGACCCTGTTCAATTTCGACCAGTATTCGCTCGACCTCAGCCTCCTCAGCCAGGATGTTTCCACCCGCTGGCGGGAGCCGGAGGAACGCTTTCTGGATTCGCTCCTATGGCCGGGAGACGGGCTCCACGACCGCACTTATTCCGCCCAACTGATTGCCGAGGGCCATCGACGCCTTACCAGCCCGCTCCACATCCTCGCCTTCGCCGCCGTCGCCATGGCGGTTTTGTTATCCGGAGACCTGAATCGGCGAGGCCAGACCGGCCGCATATTGCTCGCCATTGCGTTGATTTTCGCTATTCAGGTCGCGGCACTCGGATTGTTCAACGTGTCGCGGCGATCTCTGGCGATCGTTCCCTTCAGCTATGGCCTGCCGCTGGGCGCCATCGCACTGTCGGTCTATTGGCTGGTGCGCAACCCTCGCCGCCGCTCCGTCGCGACCGCAGATGCCTAGGCCGCCACGCCCGTGATCGCTTCGCGCACCATATCCTTTTATATCCTGCGCCAGTTCCTGATCTGGTTCGTGATCATGTTCGCCACGATTGTCGCGGTGATCATGCTTATCGATGCCGTCGAGCTGTTGCGTCGAGGCAGCGGACGCGACGAGGCAACATTCAGCGTCATCACCAGCATGGCGCTACTGCGCACGCCTTTCCTCGCCCAGGAAGCCGTGCCTTTCGCGGTCATGTTCGGCGGCATATTCACGTTTCTGCGCCTGACCCGAAACCACGAACTCGTTGTCCTGCGTGCCGCCGGGGTTTCCGTTTGGCAGTTTCTGACACCGGCCCTGATCGCCGCGGTCGCGCTCGGCATCATCAACATCTCCGTCATCAACCCCCTTTCTGCTGTCTTGCTGTCTCAATTCGAAGAGCTCGAGGGTAGATATTTCACGGGCCGGTCCTCGCTTCTGGCTGTCTCGGCGGAGGGCATATGGCTTCGTCAGAACAGCAATGAAGGCGCTGGTCAGACGGTTATTCATGCTGAACGGGTCCAACCCGACGAACTCAGGCTGGAAAAGGTCATCGTCTTCCAGTTCGCCGACGACGATAAATTTACGGGCCGGATCGACGCCGAAAGCGCCTTGTTGTTGAACGGGCGGTGGGAATTGTCCGAGGCATGGCTCACCCGGCCCGGGCGCGCAGGCGTCTTCGTCGCCAAGCAGGAGCTCGCGACCGATCTGACGCCCGACAAAATCCAGGAAAGCTTCGCAAGCCCCGATACCGTGGCGTTGTGGAATCTGCCCCGGTTCATAAGGGTGCTCGAAGAAACCGGTTTCTCGCCGGTCGCACACCAGCTCCAGTTCCACGCCCTCCTGGCCGAACCTTTCCTGCTGGCGGCGATGGTGCTGATCGCTGCCGTATTCTCTCTCCGGCTTACCCGGCGCGGCGGCACAATTGTCCTGGTCGGTGCTGGTGTGCTGGCCGGGTTTTTCTTGTTCCTTCTTACAAACGTCATCCAGGCGCTCGGCCTGGGTGCCAGTGTGCCGGTGATCCTCGCGGCCTGGACCCCGGCTGGCGTCAGCATGTTGGTTGGCATTACATTCCTTCTCCATCAGGAAGACGGATGATGTCGGTGCGCACGCTCACAATTGTATTGGCTCTGTTTTTTGTGTCGCTGAGCGGCCCGGCGGCCTTCGGGCAACAGGCGAATTCCGAGCAACCGGTTTTGATGACGGCCGACGACCTGTCGTTTGACGAGGACCTCGGAACGGCGACGGCACGTGGCAATGTGGAAATCGTCCAGGGCGAACGAATTCTGACGGCTGACGCCGTCACCTATAACCAGCGTGACGATATCGTCACCGCGACCGGTAACGTGGTGTTGCTCGAGCCGACGGGCGAAGTGTTGTTCGCGGAATTCGCAGAACTAACCTCCGACATGCGCGAAGGTTTCCTACGCGGATTTCGGATGCTTCTGACTGACGATTCCCGCCTCGCAGCCGTCAGCGCACAACGCCGCGGCGGGGTCGAGACCGAGCTCACACGCGCCGTCTATTCCCCATGCCGCAACTGCCTTGGGTTTGATGAAGAGCCCCTTTGGCAGATCAAGGCGCGCCGCGTCGTACATGACGCCGATGCCCAGGAAGTCATCTATCGTGATGCAACGCTGGAATTACTCGGCTTTCCCGTCGCCTACACACCTTATCTCAGCCACCCGGACCCGACTGTCGAACGCAAATCGGGCATCCTGACACCGACTTTCGGGGTCTCAAGCCTCCTGGGCTCATCCATTCAGGTTCCGTATTTCTGGGCGATCTCGAATGAAAGCGACCTGACATTCGACCCCATTCTGTCGACCGACCAACTTCCAGTGGTGACCGGTGAATACCGACAGCGGTTCGCCGATGGAGAGAACCGCACGCGCCTCTCATTTACCAACGATGATGCCCAAACCGGCGAAGACCGGTTCCGCGGTCACATCGATTCCGAGACACGGTTCTCGATTGACGAACTCTGGCGCTGGGGCGCGGATATACGCCTCGCCAGCGACGACACATATCTCGGACGTTACGGCTTCAAGCGCGACGACACCCTCACCAATCGGCTGTATGTCGAAGGCTTCGGGTCACGCTCCTATGCCGTCGCCGAAGCCCTTTATTTCCAGGGCCTCCGCGACCAAGATATCCAGAAAGAAACCCCAATCGTCGCCCCGAATCTCAACTACAGCTACATCAGCCCACCCGGCAGCTTCGGTGGCATGACGACGCTTGATGCGAATGTGCGCGCCCTCACCCGCGAGGAAGGTGCGTCGAGCCAACGGATCAGCCTGATCCCCGGCTGGCAAATATCCCACACCGACAGTTTGGGCTCGATCACCAGTTTTCGGACCTCGATCCAGGGCGACCTGTATAACGTCGACGATGTCGAGACCAACGACGGCCGGGAAAGTGCCGTGGTCGGGCGCATTTTCCCCCAGGCCGTCGTGAGCTGGCGATACCCATGGGTTCGACGATCTGGTCCGAACAGCCAGATATTTGAGCCCCTCCTGGCGCTCGTCGTCGCACCGAACGGCGGCAACCCCGAGAAGATTCCCGACGAAGACAGTCAGAGCATAGCCTTCGACGAAACCAATCTGTTCGACCCCAACCGATTTTCCGGCACAGACCGCGTCGAGGGTGGCCAGCGTGTCGTCTACGGTATCCGCACCGGCGTCTTTGGTGAATTGGGCGGCGCCTCCACACTGACGGTCGGTCAATCCATCCGGTTCCGCGAATCGAGCCCGTTCCCTTCCGGCACCGGACTGGAGGATCAGATATCCGATATTGTCGCAAACCTGCAGATCACACCCAACCGGTTCATGAACCTGCTCTACAAGACGCGGTTCGATCATGATTCTCTCCGCGCCCGGCGCACGGAAATAGCCGCTTCCATCGGACCACCTGCTCTGAAGGCCGATCTCAACTATGTATTTTTCGACCGCACGAGCGGGTTCTCCGATCGCGAAGAAATCACGGCATCACTGAAGTCCAAACTGACCGAGCAATGGTCGGCACAGGTGCAAACGCAGCGCGATCTCACAGCCGAGGGCGGAACGCTTTCCTATGGCGCATCGCTTGTCTACGAGTGCGATTGCATGGATTTCGAGTTAGTATACGGCCGCACATTCACAAGCGATCGGGACATTCCGCGAGTTGAATCGCTGTTGTTCCGGGTCACGTTCAAAAGCCTTGGCCAGATTGGGACTTCGGTCTTGTAGATGAAACACGCAGCCAACCATACAAACGCGGTCACCCGCCTGCGCTCGCGACTGCGCGCAAGGCTATTTGGCGGTGTACCAGCCATTGCGATGGCCTGCCTCGCGGTGACTTTTCTCGCGGCAACGCCCGCACCGGCTCAGGACGTCCAGCGCATCGCGGCCGTGGTCAACGAAAAGGTCATATCAATCTTTGACGTACAGCAACGCATGCGTCTGCTGATTAACTCTTCAGGGCTCGCAAAAAACGCCGAGACGCAACGCCGGATCGCGCCCCAGGTGCTGCGAGAACTGATCGATGAAGCCCTGCAAAACCAGGAAGCGGAGCGCCTGAATATCCGTATCACGCAGGGTGAAATTGACGATGCGATGGGACAGATCGAATCATCGAACGGGCTCCCCGCCGGTGGTTTTGAATCATTTCTCAATCGCCAGGGAATATCGTTGGAAGCCGCGCTCAGCCAGATCCGATCAAATCTGTCCTGGCAAAAGTTGCTCGCACGAACGGTCGTCCCGACCATCGAGATCGGTGATGAGGAGATTGACGCCATCATTGCCCGCATCGAATCAACTGCCGGGGTTACGGAGTACCGGGTTGGGGAGATCCTTCTTCCGATCGACAGCCCGGCCGACGCGCCGGAGATCCGTAACTTGGCTGAACGGCTCGTGAAACAGCTACGCGAAGGTGCGGACTTCCGAGCCGTGGCCCAGCAATTCTCGAAAAGTGCGACAGCCGCAACCGGCGGGGATATCGGCTGGGTGCAGCCCGGCGAGCTCGGCCCCGCCGTCGACGGTGTGATCACCAACCTCGAGCGCCTGGAAATATCCGACCCGATCGACGTGCCCGAGGGTATTCAGATCGTCATTTTGATCGACCAGCGCACAAACGAGCCGCCGGATCCGAATGATCGAACCGTCGCTTTGCGCCAGATGCTGCTGCAGGTCGCGGCGGACGCGCCGCCCGGGTCCATCGACGCCCATCTGCAGACGGCGCGCGCAATTTCTTCGAGCGTGCGGGGATGCGACGATTTCGCCGCCGCGGCCACCGAGGCCGGCACGCCGCAGCCTGCAGCGCCTGCGTCATTCAAACTCAAGGACCTGAACGCCGAATTACGCGCACTCGCGGCCGGCTTGGACGTTGGCCAGGCGAGCGAACCCATTCGCGTTCCGTCCGGCGTACAGGTGCTCATGATCTGCGAGCGTCAGGAAGATATCGGTCCCGACCGGGAAGTCATTCGCAGAACCATCGAGCGCGAGCGCGTTGATATGCTCTCACGACGTTATTTGCGCGACCTGCGACGCTCTGCCTTCGTCGATTTGCGTGTTTAACGCCGACGCGCTGCCGCCCTTGCGAGAGATCGTGGGGCGCTTCGATATCGCCGCCCAGAAATCCCTCGGGCAGCATTTTCTGTTCGATCTCAACCTGACACGGCGCATTGTATCCGTCGCGGGTGATCTGACCGGCATCAACGTAATCGAGATCGGTGCCGGCCCGGGCGGCCTGACGCGCGCGTTACTCGAATCCAATGCCCAACACGTGTTTGCTGTCGAACGCGACCCACGCGCGGTTGCGGCATTGAACGAATTGGCCGAACACGCCGCGGGACGCCTGACCGTCATAGCCGCCGACGCTCTGAAAACGGACCTGACCGACATAACGCCATATCCCCGCCGGATCGTGGCCAACCTTCCCTACAATGTTGGTACGCAGTTGCTGATCAACTGGCTCATGCAAGCGGAGGCTTTTCTCGGCTTCACATTGATGTTTCAAAAGGAGGTCGCCGAGCGCATCGTCGCGACCCAGGGGAGTAAATCCTATGGCCGCCTGTCTGTTCTTGCACGCTGGCTGACCGAACCGAGAACCCAATTTGATGTACCGGCATCGGCCTTCGTGCCGCCGCCAAATGTGACCTCCAGCGTGATCGGCCTCGAAGTCCGTTCAACACCGCTCGCGCCCGCCCGACGCGAAGATCTGGAAATCGTCACACGCGCGGCCTTCGGCCAAAGACGCAAGATGCTTCGGCGCTCGCTCGCACAGATCGGCGGCGCAGATATTCTTGCTGCCGCAAATGTGCCCGATGACGTCCGGGCGGAAGACCTGAACGTCGAACAATTTTGCGCGATCGCACGCGTTCTCAGCGAACATCCGCTTGCCCGCTAGACCCGGCAATGTCAGCGTTATCGGATGCTGAGATTTCTGAATCGCCAAAAATCAACTGTGGTTGCCACAAACAGCCAGGCTCGCGACGCCTCGGTGCCTGGGTTCCGCCATCGGGTGCATGAACCCGAATATGCGCGCCTGGGCCTGCCATTCTGTCGGCAGGATTCAATCCGCAAGCTGGCGGTGTTACTGGATGAGGAAGCAGCGCTACGCGGCGCTGATTAGCGCGTGCTGTGCCGCCATGCTGGCGTTCTGTGCTATTGCCCCTGCCGCAACAGGCGCACGAGGTCTGACAGGCCCTCTTGTCGGGGCCGGCGAAGGCGCTCGGCATCAAGAATAGCCATCACCTTGGCGACACTGTCTTCAAAGCTCTCATTGACCACCACATAGTCATACTCGGACCAGTGAGTAATCTCGTCTGCAGCCTTCGCCATGCGATCGGCGATCACCTCATGACTGTCCTGGGCACGGGATTGCAGCCGCCGCTCAAGCTCGGCCGTCGAGGGTGGCAGGATGAACACGCTCACCAAATCATCGCGGGCGCGTTCTGCGACCTGCTGCGTGCCTTGCCAGTCGAGATCGAACAGGACGTCGCGGCCTGCCCCCAGCGCCTCATCGACCGGGGCTCGCGGGGTTCCGTAATAATTGTCGAAAACCTTGGCGTACTCCAGCAACTCCTGGCGATTCACCATCAGGTCGAATTCGGTCCGATCGACGAAGACATAATGCTCGCCATCCACCTCGCCCGGGCGGCGTGGTCGGGTCGTCACGGAAATCGACAGGGATATATTCGCGTCCCGCTCCAGGACGGCGCGCGAGATCGACGTCTTGCCTGCGCCCGAGGGGGACGAGAGCACGAGCATCAGCCCGCGCCGCTTGATCTCAAGCCCACCGGTCGCATCATCGACCATATTGCGTCCTATTCCACATTCTGCACCTGCTCGCGAAACTGCTCGATCGTCGCCTTCATTGCCAGGCCGATCCGGGTCAATTCAACATCCGCCGACTTGGAACACAGCGTATTCGCTTCCCGGTTTAACTCCTGGCACAGAAAATCGAGCCGTCGCCCAACAGCCGCGCCATCATCCAACAGCTCACGCACCGCCGCGACATGCACCGCGAGACGATCCAGCTCTTCACGTATGTCGGCCTTACCGACCAGCACGGCCGCCTCTTGCGCCAATCGCTCTTCGGGCAACTTCGGTTCGGCACCCAAAAGCTCCTCGACGAGTGCCGCGAGGCGTCCGCGGATTGCCTCGGGCTGGGTCGCAGCGGCATCGGCCGCCTCTTGCGTCAGGCTTGCAAGAATATCCAGATGGCCCGCCATGATGTCGTCGAGGCGCTGTCCCTCACCGGCCCGCGCGACCGCCAATGCCGTCAGCATTTCCTGGCCCGATGCGATCATCGCCGTCTCGCGCGCCGTACGTTTCTCCTCATTCTCTGTCGTGTCGACCGGCTCCAGCATGCCGCGAATTGAAAGCAGCCCTTCGATCGTCGGCGGCGTATCGGCAATCGCGTCGCCCAGTTCTGAGCGCAATGCCTGGACCTGGTCGAGTAGATCCCGATTGATCCGGAATCGTGTGCTCGCCTGGTCGACCCTCTCAAGGGACACACCAACGGTGATATTGCCGCGCTGGAACATTTTCGCCGCCGCCGTTCGCACCGCCCGCTCAACAGCTTCATAGCCATTGGGAACACGGCAGCGCACATCGAGACCGCGCGCGTTTACGCTGCGCGCTTCCCACGTCCATGCGTAGAGATCATCCTGCCCGGCCGTACGGGCAAAACCGGTCATGCTTTGAAGGGTCATGGCGCGGAGGAGACCAGTTTGAGGCCGCTCAACGCGACGCGCCGAAGTGCTGCTATCATGCTTTGCCTTATAGCTTGGCGCCGGATCACCAACAACCCGGTGCGCAACTGCGGAAGATCTGGTGCCTCCTTTCGATAATCCCCGCCATGTTCTTATCACCGGCGCTTCCAGCGGGATCGGCGCAGCCCTGGCGGTTGCCCTTGCGGCACCGGACCGAAGACTGTCGCTCGGCGGGCGCGACATCACGCGCCTCGACGCGGTGGCGGTTGCCTGCCGGGCAAAGGGCGCGTTGTGTGAAACGCATCAGGCGGACGTCACAGACAAGGAGAGCATGGCCACATGGCTCGGGGACGCGGATGCGGAACAGGCGCTGGATCTCGTCATCGCCAATGCGGGCATTTCGGGTGGGACAGGCAAACGGGGGAACGCGACCGATGTCAGCGACGGGGAGATTTTTGCCACCAACGTCGACGGCGTGGTCAATTCGGTCGAACCGGCCCTCGCCCGCATGCTCGCACGCAACGCCGGGCAGATCGCCATCATGTCGAGCCTCGCCAGCTTCCGGGCCTTTGGCAGGTCTCCGGCTTATTGTGCCAGCAAGGCTGCCGTTAGATTCTATGGCGAAGGGTTGCAGCGCGCGCACCGTGACAGCGACGTGAAGATCGGGGTGATTTGCCCCGGTTTCGTGCGATCACCCATAACGGACGCCAATGATTTTTACATGCCGATGCTGATGGATACCGATCACGCCGCACGCCGGATCGTGCGCGGATTGGCCGCCGGAAAATCACGGATTGCGTTTCCACTTCCACTCTATCTGGGCATTCGCATGCTCTCACTCATCTGAACGGGGAAAACTCATGGATCAGAAACTGGCCGGGAAGACAGCGCTGGTAACCGGGGCAAGCAGCGGACAGGGCGCCGCAGAAGCCAGCCTGTTTGCGCAGGCCGGCGCGCGAGTCATCCTGTCCGATATCGCCGACGAGGCGGGCGAGGCCCAGGCCCAGGCCATACGCGACGGCGGCGGTGAGGCTCAGTACCGGCATCTCGATGTTGCCAGCGAAGACGAGTGGGCCAACGTGATCGACGGCATCGCGACTGACTTCGGCGCCCTGAATATTCTCGTCAACAATGCAGGCGTTCCATTGCGCGGTGGCTCGGTTACCAACACCAAGCTGGAAGACTGGAACCGGTTGCTGTCGATCAACCTCACAGGGCCGTTCCTCGGCATCCGCACGGCTGCACCGCTGATCCGCGACAGCGGCGGCGGTGCCATCGTGAACACCGGCTCCATCGCCGGACTGACCGGACATTTCGCAACCGCCTACAGCACCAGCAAATGGGGTATTCGCGGCATCACCAAGAGTGCTGCCATGGAACTGGTCGACTGGAACATTCGCGTGAACGCCGTCCATCCCGGGCTCGTGCATACGCCGTTGGTCGAGGAGTCAGTAGATTTCGTGCAGGCGCTGGCAGACCAGACACCGATGGAACGGGGTGCGAGTTCCGAGGAAATCGCCAAGGTCGTGCTGTTCCTGGCATGTGATGATTCGGGCTATATCACCGGCCACGATATCGCCGTCGACGGCGGTTTCACGGATATCGGGGGCTACTGGCGGGTGTTGAAGCAGGTCATGGCGCAACCCGATCAGAATATCTGAGCCGGCCCTAGCGCGCCCGTTGCTCGCGCTGTATTCGCCGCCAGCGCGCCACATTGCGGTTGTGTTCCGCCAGCGTCCGCGCGAACGCGTGTCCGCCGGTCCCATCGGCAACGAAATAAAGGTCTTTCGTTTCCGCCGGGTTGAGGACCGCCGCGATGCTGGCGAGCCCGGGGTTGGCAATCGGCCCGGGCGGCAGGCCACGGTGAACATAGGTGTTGTAGGGATGGTCGACGGCCAGATCGGCGCGACGCAACGGCCGGTCCAGCGGGACACCATTTTCGGCCAGACCATACGCGACCGTCGGGTCGGACTGCAGGCGCATGCCTCTAATTAATCGGTTGATAAATACGCCCGCCACCCGCGCGCGCTCGGCCGGAACGGCGGTTTCGCGTTCAACGATCGAGGCGAGTATCAGGGCCTCCTCGGGTGAGGCCAGGGGAAGGCCATCCTGCCGCGCTTCCCAGAGGCGTGTGAGCCCCGCATCCCGCGCCGCCGTCATACGAGCGATCAGCTCGCCACGGGTATCACCGAGGCTGAAATGATACGTCTCCGGAAGCATCGCCCCCTCGCCGAGTTCGGACACTTCGGGGGTCGGTCCCGAAAGCCCCTCGGCCCCCTCTATAACTGCGAGAATTTCACGGGTCGTCAGGCCTTCTGCGACCGTCACACGGCGCACCACGGTGTCGCCTGCCTGCAGCTTTGCGACCGCGTCACGAAGGCTGACCCCGGCGGAAAACGTGTACTCGCCTGCCCGCAACGGCCGTTCCGGCGCCAGAAATCGTAAGGCAATGGCGAACAGACGCGTATCCGCCGCGACCCCCGCATCAACAAGGGTCGTGGCGATGGATTGCCCGGATGCACCTCGCGGTATGACGACAGACGTGTCGGCCGCGAGGGGGCCGGGATCGCTATAGGCCCGGTGCAGCATCACAGTGCCGCCTCCGGCCAGCGTCGCCCCGGCAATCAGTACAAAAACAAAGATGGAAACCAGCCACCCAAGGCCGCGACGTGGACGGCGCGCGGGTGGCCCGCCCGGCTGTTCGGCGGTTTGTCCCTCGGAGGGTGTTTCAGCTGGAGGTTGGTCACTCATCGCGCCGGCATGATAGCCGCGGTGGCGAGATTCGCAGGGATCAGCGTCGCAGGCGTCAGACTTCGGTGAAAACCAGGCTGGCGTTGGTCCCGCCAAATCCGAACGAGTTGCTCAACACGTTACGTACCGGCTTATCCTTGGCCACGTGAGGCACCAGATCGATATCGCATGCGTCGGACGGATCATCGAGATTGATCGTCGGGGGCACCGTGTTGCTGTTGATCGCCATGATCGAGTAGATCGCCTCGACAGCACCGGCCGCACCAAGCAGATGACCGATCGCCGATTTGGTCGATGACATGGCCAATGAATAGGCATGATCGCCAAACAGGCGTTTCACCGCGCCCAGTTCGATCTCGTCACCCAGCGGCGTCGAAGTCCCGTGGGCGTTCACATAATCGATGTCGTCGGGATTGAGCTCGGCCCGCTTGATCGCGGCCTGCATGGACCGGAATCCACCGTTACCGTCTTCCGCCGGTGCCGTGATGTGGTGCGCATCGCCGGACATGCCGTAGCCGATGATCTCGGCGTAAATCTTGGCACCGCGCGCTTTGGCATGCTCGTATTCCTCGAGCACAACCACGCCCGCACCCTCCCCCATCACAAACCCGTCACGGCCCTTGTCGTAGGGCCGGGAGGCTGCCTCGGGTGTGTCATTGTAGCCGGTAGATAGCGCCCGGCACGCCGCGAACCCGGCGATCCCGATACGGCAAATCGCCGCCTCGGCGCCACCCGCGACCATGACATCCGCATCGTCCCACATGATCAGTCGCGCGGCGTCTCCGATCGCGTGAGCACCGGTCGAACAGGCCGTGACAACGGCGTGGTTCGGTCCCTTGAACCCGTATTTGATCGATACCTGCCCGGAGGCAAGGTTGATCAGTGCCGACGGGATAAAGAATGGGCCCACTTTGCGCGGACTTTGGGCATTCAGAAGGGTAGAACCCTCGTAGATGGTCTGCAGACCGCCAATGCCCGACCCGATCATGACGCCCGTGCGTTCCTGATCCTCTTCGGCTTCCGGCTTCCAGCCTGAATCCTCAACCGCTTCGGTCGCGGCCGAGACCCCGTAGATGATAAATTCATCGATCCGGCGCTGGTCCTTGGCCGAAACATAATTATCGGGATTAAACGTGCCGTTCGAGCCGTCGCCGCGCGGAACCTGCGCGGCGATCTTGGCCGGCAAATCGGACACGTCGAATTTCTGAATCCCCACAGCACCGGATTCACCGTTGGTCAAACGGCCCCAATTATGGTCCAGGCCCACGCCTAACGGCGTGACCAAACCCATTCCGGTTACGACGACACGTCTCATGGGATTCCGATGCGCTGTTGCACGGTCAATGGAAATTCAGCGAAGAACGACCTGCGCAACGTGCGCAGGGTTCAGTCTAATTGGTTCAGCTGGAGGCTGATTCGAGGAACTTGACTGCGTCCCCAACCGTGAGAATCTTCTCAGCGGCATCGTCGGGAATTTCGCATCCGAATTCTTCTTCGAACGCCATCACAAGCTCGACGGTGTCGAGACTGTCGGCGCCGAGGTCGTCGATGAAACTCGCGCCCTCGGAAACTTTGCCTTCGTCGACACCCAGGTGTTCGACAACAATTTTCTGCACGCGCTCAGCGATATCGCTCATGTCTGCCTGCCCTTGCTTCCTTGGTTTCTCGGTATCGTTTCCGACACCCTTGGTACGGGATTGATTTAAGACGATTCGGTGTCCGAGTGCCCCCGAAATCAACCGTTCATCCCTATCACAGCGCCGCGCGTCTCGCCATAGGAGGCAATGCCAACGCTACACTGTGGCGGCGTTTACCGGCGTTCGCCCGTAACGTCAAGCGCACGCTGGTCCACAGCTCCCATTCTTGCGATCAGAGCATCGCCATGCCGCCGTTCACATGGAGCGTCTGCCCGGTGACATACCCTGCTTCATTACTCGCCAGATACGCGGCACCGGCCGCGATATCTTCGGGCAGACCAAGTCGCCCGGCGGGAATGCGCTCAAGCAAACTCGACTTCTGGTCATCCGACAGAACGTCGGTCATTGGTGTTTCAATGAATCCCGGCGCGATGCAATTGACCGTGATGCCGCGGCTTGCGACTTCCTGTGCCAGCGCCTTCGTCATGCCGGTCAGCCCCGCCTTCGATGCGGCATAATTCACCTGTCCGGGATTGCCGGTCGCGCCAACCACGGATGTGACCGTCACAATGCGTCCCCAGCGGGCCTTCATCATCGCGCGCAGAACCGCGCGGCTTAGACGAAACGCCGCCGAAAGGTTCACGTCGAGGACCTGCTGCCATTCCTCGTCTTTCATGCGCATGGCGAGATTGTCGCGGGTCAAACCTGCATTGTTGATCAGGATATCGACCCCGCCGGCCGCCTCGGTCGCTGCCGCGATCAGGGCGTCAGGTGCGGCCGGGTCCGACAGATCCGCGGCCGCGATATGACAGTTGGCGCCCAGATCGGCGGCCAGGGCCTCCAGCCGCTCCGCACGGGTGCCGCTGATCACCACATTCGCACCGCGCGCGTGCAGGGTCCGTGCGATCGCATCGCCGATGCCGCCGGTCGCGCCGGTGACGAGTGCCGTCTTTTCATTCAGGTCAAACATGTCGCCCCCTTAAAGCGCGCCGATAAAGGCTTCGATATCTTCCGGTGTTCCAATCGCGCGGCTCGTCATGTCCCGGTCGATCCGCCGGGTCAGGCCCGACAGAACCTTGCCGGCACCGAGCTCGCATAATTCCTCGACTCCGAGATCGCGCATGGCCAGGACGCCTTCTCTCCAGCGCACCCGGCTGGTGACCTGCTCGATCAGGAGGTTGCGAATTTCATCGGGTTCCGTGACCGCCGCCGCCGTAACATTCGCGATCACCGGTGGGTTGGGTGCGGAAATTTCGGCGCTGGCCAGCGCGTATGTCATGACATCCGCGGCCGGATCCAACAGCGAGCAATGGAATGGCGCACTCACCGGCAGCAGAATGGCACGACGCGCGCCCCGCTCCTTGGCGATCTCCACGGCGCGTTCAACGGCCTCGGTGTTCCCGCTGACCACGACCTGCCCGTCCGAATTGTCATTGGCCACGTCACAGACCTGATCTCCGGCCGCTTCGGCCGCGATCGCTTCGACTTCCTCAAGGCTCGGCCCGAGGACCGCCGCCATGGCGCCCACACCGACGGGCACGGCAGCTTGCATGGCCTCCCCTCGGGTCTGCAACAGACGCGCCGTGTCGGCGATACTCAAGGCACCCGATGCCGCCAGCGCGGAATATTCACCGAGGCTGTGGCCGGCGACATAGGATGCCGCCTCTGAGACCTTGATACCGCCTTCTTCCTCGAGGACACGCACGACGGCCATGCTCACGGCCATCAACGCCGGCTGCGCGTTCTGGGTCAGCGTGAGCTCCTCTTGCGGGCCTTCGAAGATGATCCGGCTGAGATGCGTTTCCAGCGCGTCATCGACTTCCTCGAAGACGAGCCGGGCGGCAGGAAAGGCCTCCGCCAGGCTCTGCCCCATGCCCACTTCCTGGCTTCCCTGTCCGGGAAAGACGAATGCGCGATTCATATCTGTAACTTTCCTATTTCCACGATGCTCGACCTTCATATCGCCGCCACCGTCGAGCCGCAAGACAGCGGCGGTTTATCTGGGTGCGAGAGAGATAGATGTATTCCTTGCGCCGACAGGGTGCTTGTGGTGTATTCCCGCGCCTCAAGCGGCGCCGGGAGACATCCGGCGTCAACTCCTTGCCGGTTTCACCATCGTGTACCGGCTATGACCATGCGGACGCGGCCCGAAAGGGGCGATCGTCGGTGGCCAGCTAACAGCCAAGGGGAGTCGCAGAATATGCCACTCTACGAACACGTCTTTATTGCGCGTCAGGATATTTCCGGCACGCAAGTCGATCAATTGATCGAAACCTTTACCGGGGTCGTTGAAACCGGTGGCGGGAAGGTCGTTGCCTCCGAATCCTGGGGCCTTCGCAACCTCGCCTACCGGATCAAGAAAAACCGGAAGGGTCATTACGTCATGATGAACCTTGATGTCCCGTCGGACGTCGTTCTCGAGCTGGAACGCCAACAGCGCATCCACGATGACGTTCTCCGCTATCTCACCCTGCGGGTCGACGAGCACGAAGAAGCACCGTCGGTCATGATGCAGGGCCGCAAGGAACGCGGACCGCGCCGCGAGGATGAAGAAGACGGCGACAGCAAGCCTGCTGCCGCAAGCGAAGACGCCAAGCCGGCGGCAGAAGCCGCGCCTGCCGATGCTGCGCCTGCAGCTGAAGCGCCGGCGACTGAAGCACCGGCAGCCGATGCACCAGCAACCGAAGCACCGGACGCAGACGCGCCGGCAGCTGCGAGTGAAGGGGAGAAAGAATAATGGCTATGGGACCCCGCACCGGTGGTGGTGGCGGCGGTGGCGGTGGAGGCGGCCGACGCCCCTTCTTCCGTCGTCGCAAGACATGCCCGTTCTCGGGCGCGAATTCGCCGCGGATTGACTACAAGGACACCAAGTTGCTGTCCCGGTACATTTCCGAACGCGGCAAGATCGTGCCGAGCCGGATTACCGCTGTCTCGGCCAAAAAGCAGCGTGAGCTGTCGCGCGCCATCAAGCGCGCACGGTTCCTGGCGTTGCTGCCCTACGTTGTCGACTGACGACTGACAGACCGGATGCCAAACAGGCATCCGTTCGGGATATGGCAATGATCAACTCCGTCCGACCCTATGCCTTAACGCTGAGCGCTGGCGCGCTGGCGGCGCTGCTGTTTGCGGTCCCGTTCGCGTTCGGCATCGGCGCGGCTGCACCGCTTACCCTGACGGGCATCCCTTTGATGGCCGCCGGGCTGGGTATTGGTGTGATCGCGGCGGCGGGCGCAGGCCTCACCGGGCTTGTGGTCATCACAGGGATCGTCCTGGCGCTTGCGCTGGGACCGGAGCCGTCAATTCTGTTCGCGTTATTGTTTGCGGCACCGATAGTTTTCGCCGTGCACATGCTGGGGCGCTCGCGCACCTCTTCGCTGGGTTATATCGAGTGGCAACCGCCGCTGACGGTTATGGCCTGGCTTCTCGCGGCGGCCATCGTCGGCATGATCATCTTCGGTCTGATGGTGATCAAGGGCGACACGGACCTTGTGGTTTTGACCCGGACATTTCTGGAACCGGCGTTCACGGGAATTTTCCCCGAGTTCGGTTTGTTCCGGATCCGGTCAATGGCCAGCACAATGGCACCGGTTTTCCCGGGCGCGGTAATGGCAATTTGGATGCTGTTACTCGCGGTCTCCACCGCGGGGGCCATCGCCCTGCTCCACAACCGGGGCGCGCTGGGCCGGCCAACGCCGCACATGGAAGACCTCCGGACCCCGCTTTGGGTGCCGGTCGCTTTCATTGTGGCATTGCTGGTCGCTTGGGGGGGAGACGGCAACTATGCCTATCTCGGCCAAAACGCGGCGATTGCCATTTTCGTTCCGATGTTCCTCGTGGGGGTGGGCACGTTTCATGCGATCGCACGGTGCACGCCAATCACCATCGTAATTCTTGCCGTTTTTTACGGCTTTCTAATCGTCTTCCCACCGTTGAGCGTGCCTGTTGCACTGATCGGTGTGGCGGACCAGATACTCGGTCTTCGCCGGCGCACTGGACTGGTGCGATCCGGCCAGGAGGTATGACATGGATGTAATTCTTCTCGAACGTATCGAAAAACTCGGCCAGATGGGTGACATCGTCACCGTGAAGTCCGGCTATGCCCGCAATTTTCTGCTGCCGCAGAAAAAGGCACTACGCGCCACCGATGGAAATCGGGTGCAGTTTGAATCCCAGCGTACACAGCTCGAGGCCGAAAACCTCAAGCGGCGCCAGGAAGCCGAAGCCGTGGCCAGCAAGATCGAGGTCCTCGATGTGCTTCTGATCCGTCAGGCAGGCGACAGCGGTCAGCTCTATGGCTCCGTCAGCGCACGCGATATTTCCGACGTCGTCACCGAAAGTGGCGTCACGGTCGGGCGCGGCCAGATCCTTCTCGACCGGGCCATCAAGGAGCTGGGTCTTCACCCAATCCGCATCTCCCTGCATCCGGAAGTTTCCGTCGAGCTGACGGTAAACATCGCCCGCACCGAGGACGAAGCAGCGACCCAGCGCGAGCATGGTCGGTCAATCACCCAGATCGCGGAAGACGCCGAGGCAGCCGAGAATGCCGTGGCACTGGCCGATGAAGCACTTGCCGTCGCCGACGACAAGAACGCCGAAGCCGAGGCCATCGAAGGCATGGTTGAGGAAGAAGTCGCCGAACGCGTCGCTGGTGAAGCCTCCGAAGACGAGGATTCCTCCGGCGATGAAGACGCGGCGGAGTCAGGTGCAGACAGCGAGACCGAAGAGGTCACGTCCTAAACGCAAATCCGTGTTTTGCTCCTCGATGCAGGTTTTGCTAGATTTTCACTGCGTCGTAATTTTTTTGCAAAACGGGGGATGCGATGCTTCTGGCGCGTTTTCTCGACGGGATCATCGATGAGGGCGATTTTGGCCTGATCGATGCTGGGGGAAAGACACACCGTTTCGGAAACGGTGTGCCTCCCCGCGTCACCATTCGCCTGCAAGATCGCGCAACCGAACGGCGGTTGCTGATGAATCCGCGTCTCGCGGCCGGCGAAGCCTATATGGACGGCACGCTGACGATCGAAGAGGGCACGCTCTACGATCTGATCGATCTCATTGGCCGCAATATCGAGCCCTTCGAGGACCATTGGTTCTCGGACCTGTCCTCGGCCCTCAGCCGCCTGTTCCGCCGTATCCAGCAGTACAATCCTGTGGGCAAGGCACAAAAGAACGTCGCCCACCATTACGACCTGTCGGACGACCTCTACAACCTGTTCCTGGATCAGGACCGGCAATATTCCTGCGCCTATTTCGATGGATCCCACGACGACCTCGAACGGGCCCAGCACGACAAGAAGCGTCATATCGCGGCCAAGCTGCTGCTCGACAAGCCGGGCATGAAGGTCCTCGATATCGGATCGGGCTGGGGCGGGATGGCGCTTTATTTGGCGAAAACCACCGGGGCCGACGTCACGGGCGTTACCCTGTCCAAAGAGCAGCATAAAGTCAGCCAGCAGCGCGCGGCGGAGGCCGGGCTCGCCGACCAGGTCCGTTTCAAGCTTCAGGACTATCGCGACGAGCCGGAAACATATGACCGGATTGTCTCGGTCGGCATGTTCGAGCATGTGGGCGCATCCCATTTTTCGGAGTATTTCCGCAAGACCAAACAACTCCTTTCGGATGACGGTGTCTTTCTGCTCCATTCGATCGGGCGCATGGAACCACCGGGGAACACCAACCCCTGGCTGCGCAAATACATCTTCCCCGGCGGCTACACACCGGCCCTGTCCGAAACCCTCGCGGCCATCGAGAAAGCCGGCCTGTGGGTCACGGATATCGAGATCCTGCGCCTGCACTACGCCGACACGCTACACATCTGGTACGACCGATTCATGGACCAGCGGGAAAAGGCGCTGGCGCTCTATGACGAGCGTTTCTGCCGGATGTGGGAGTTTTATCTGATCGGCTGCGAGATCGCCTTCCGGCGGATGGGCCAGATGGTCTTCCAGATCCAGATCGCCAAACATCAGGACGCGGTTCCGCTCACCCGGGACTACATCACCGACTGGGATCGCGCAGAGAATCGCGCGGAGAATACCGAGGACTACGAAAAGACGGAGGCGGCGGAATAGCCGCACTCAGATCACCTCGCCCATGCCCGAAATTTATGTTGATGCGGACGCCTGCCCGGTGAAGGACGAGATCGTGCGGGTCGCCGAGCGGCACCAGTTACATGTCCATCTTGTCTCGAACAGCGGCATGTTCGGGTTCCACGGGCATCCGCTCGTGACCCAGACGGTCGTGGCCGACGGCGCAGATGTGGCTGATGACTGGATCGCCGAGCGCATCGGCCCCGGGGATATCGTGATCACCCAGGACATCCCCCTCGCCGACCGCTGTATCAAGAATGACGCCCGCGCACTGCGGCCCAACGGCAAGGCGCTGGACAAGGCCTCGATCGGTATGGCGCTGGCGACGCGGGACCTGATGACGGACCTCAGGTCCGCCGGGGAGACCACGCGTGGCCCCCGCGCGTTTGCCAAGCAGGACCGCTCAAACTTCCTGCAGGCCCTGGAGACAACGATCCAGGCGGTCAAGAACGCCGGATAACCGAGCCTAGTCGATCGTCACGACCACGCCGCCGACCTGGCGGCCTTCCTCGACCAGCTCATGCGCGGCCGCGATGTCGTCCAGCGGGAATTCGCATGCGACCCGGCTGGTCAGCTTGTCCTCCGCCATCCAGCGGGAGATATCCGCCACGCTCTGCATTTTGAAGTCCTCGGCCATGGTGAAACAGCCGATGATGTGCAGGGTCGGCGCCTTCGCCAGCAGCTTGTAGAAGGGATAAGGCACCACCGGCTCGGCCATGGAGGCATAGGCCGCGATGGCAGCACCGGTTTTGAGGACTTTAACCGTCGTTTCGATATTCCCGCCGAGCTCGACCTCGACCACCCGGTCGACGCCCTTGCCGTCGGTTAATTCCTTCACCCGCGCGGCGACGTCCTCGGTCTTGTAGTTGATCGTGTGGGCCGCACCGTCTTCCATGGCGCGCGCCGCTTTTTCATCGGAACTGACCGTGCCGATCACGGTTGCGCCGCCGTTTCGCGCCATCTGCACGGCATAATTGCCCACGGCCCCGGCCGCACCGGTCACCAGAATCGTCTGGCCGTCGACGGGTCCGTCCGTGAAGACGGCCGCATGGGCCGTCATCGCGGGAATACCCAGACAGGCCCCCGCGGCGAAACTCTGGCCCTCCGGCAACAGGTTTGCACGGGTGGCATCAATGGCGATGTACTCGGCAGCGGTCCCGTTGGCGCGGCGCATATGCCCTTCAAACAGCCAGACCCGTTCGCCGACCCGGCCCGCATCGACGCCCGCACCGACCGCCTCGATGACGCCGGCACCATCGAAATGCGGGATCATCACGTCGCCCATCATGGGTCCGCGCAGCCCCGCCCGGCGCTTCACATCCAGCGGGTTGATGCCCGTGGCATGCACCCTGACCAGCACCTCACCGTCACCGGCCACCGGCGTGTCCTGTTCACCGGTCTGGAATATATCTTTCGCCTCGCCGAATTCGGCATACCAAGCTGCACGCATTTGCTTTCCCCCACTGAAATTATTCAGACCAATATAGTCCCGATGACCGGCAGGGCCAGCCATCTCCCCCAACCATCCCGGGAGCGGTTACTCAGATTTCGAATTGCCGCAAGCGGAAATACAGCGATCACGAATCAGCTTATCCTCGTGTTTCACCGAACTCACCGACGATGAGTAGGGTGTGGGGACGCAAGCATCACTAGGGTGCAGCGCTATGACCACGAGCGATATGACAGACCCGATGGCCGACGAAGCTGCCAACATCACACCTCTGCACGGGGATGAGGGTGGAATCGGATTCCGGTCCCCGCCGCATAATTTCGAAGCGGAGATGGCGCTTCTGGGGGCAATTCTCGTGAACAACCGCTCGTTCGAGCGTGTTCAGGAGTTCCTGTTCCCCGAGCATTTCGCCGATCCTGCCCATGCCAGCGTCTACGCCGCCTGTGCGCATCTGATCGAGCACGGCCAGATCGCCGACCCCGTCACCCTGAAGAATTATTTCAAGGACGACGCGGATTTGCAGGCCATCGGCGGTCAGAGCTATATCGCCGAACTGGCGAATGCGGTCATCACCATCCAGAACGCGCTTGATCTGGGCCGCGAAGTCTATGACTGCTTCCTGCGGCGCGAGTTGATCGATATCGGCGGCCAGGTCGTCAATGGTGCCTATGAATACGAGCTCGACACCCCGGCACCGCAGCAGATCGAGCGGGCCGAGGAAATGCTCTTCCAGCTTGCCGAGGAAGGCTCCACCGAGACCGGTTTCCGGGACTTCAAGAGCGCCGTTACCGGCGCGATCGACATGGCCGCGGCGGCCTATAAGCGCGACGGCCAGCTTGTGGGCGTGCCGACCGGCTTTACCGACCTAGACAAGCTTCTCGGCGGCCTGCACGAATCCGATCTGGTGATCATCGCCGCACGACCTTCCATGGGCAAAACCGCGCTGGCCACCAACGTCGCCTACCACGCAGCCTCCACGAAGCAGCGCAAGGATGGGCCCGACGGGACCGAGATCGAGGAATCCGAGAGCGTCGCGTTCTTTTCACTCGAAATGTCGGCCGAGCAGCTCGCCACGCGCATTATCTCGGAGCAGGCGCATGTGCGCTCGGATTCGATCCGCCGGGGCGACGTGCGCGAGGAGGAATACAACCGGGTCTTCGCCGTTTCCCAGGCGTTGCATGGGCTTAAGCTGTTCATCGACGACACACCGGCATTGACCATGTCGCAAATCCGGACCCGGGCGCGGCGCCTCAAGCGCCAGCACGGGCTCAGCCTGATCATCATCGACTATCTCCAGCTCATCAATCCGCCGGCCAACAGCCGCGGCGACAACCGGGTCCAGGAGGTCTCCCAGATCACCCGCGGCCTTAAGGCGCTGGCGAAGGAACTGAATGTTCCCGTGATTGCGTTGAGCCAGTTGTCCCGCGCAGTCGAGCAGCGCGAAGACAAGCGCCCGCAACTGTCGGACCTGCGTGAATCGGGCTCGATCGAGCAGGACGCCGATGTCGTCACTTTCATCTATCGCGAGGAATATTACCGCGAGCGCGAGCAACCGACCCCGCGCGACAGCGAGAAGCAGGAAACCTATCTCGAACGCCAACATCGGCATGATGAACTCATGGAAAAATGCCGGGGTAAGGCAGAGGTGATCATCGCCAAACAGAGGCACGGGCCGATCGGGACAGTGGTGCTGCAGTTCAACGGCGACTACACACAGTTCGCCGACCTGTCGCCCGACGACTATCTGCCCGAGGACCGGTACTAAAGCATTGATGGCCCGCGATATCGTCATTCCGGCCGACGCCGGCGCGGTCGTCATCGTGGACCTGGACGCGATCGCCGAGAATTACCGCCTGATCCAGTCCACATGCCCCGGCGCAGAGGTCGGCGCTGCGGTGAAAGCCGATGCCTACGGTCTCGGTGTCGGCCCGGTGACCGCCGCACTTTCCGATGCAGGTTGCACAACCTTCTTTGTGGCCACGCCGGCCGAGGGAACGCATCTGCGCAAAACAAATGCGACGGCCGAAATCGTCGTCCTCAACGGGCCGGAGCCCGGAAATATCGCGACGCTCCTCGATAGCCGGCTGACACCGACGCTCAACAGCCTGCCCCAGATCGAGACATGGGCCGCCGCGAGCGCAAATGCGCCCATGGAGGCCTGGCTCCATATCGATACCGGCATGAACCGGCTGGGTCTGGGTCCTGGGGAACTCGAGGCCCTGATCGCCAAACCCGCCCGCCTGGATGGAATCCGGATATCGACGATCCTGAGCCACCTCGCCTGCGCCGACACACCGGACCATCCGATGAACGCGGCCCAGCGAGACAGTTTCACGGCCACGTGCGAACTCCTTACCGCGATCACCGGGCCAGTTCGGACCAGTCTGGCGAATTCTCCGGGTGTCTTCCTGGGGTCTGAGTATCATTTCAATATGGTCCGTCCGGGCGCGTCACTCTACGGGATTCGGCCGAGCGCAGAACGCCCCAACCCCATGAAGCAAGTAGTTGAAATTTATACAAAAATTCTGCAAGTACGTGACGTTGACACCCCCATGACCGTTGGATACGGTGCCGCCCATCAGGTCACCGGAACCCGTCGGATCGCGACCCTCGCGGCAGGCTATGCCGACGGATACCCCCGCGCCGCCGGAAACACGGCCGGTCATACGGAGGGCAAGAGTATGTGCGCCTTTATCGACGGACAGCCCGCCCCGCTCGCGGGACGAATTTCCATGGATCTGATCACCATCGATGTCACCGACCTTCCTGCAGCGCTTTGTCGTCCCGGGCAAACGGTCGAACTGCTGGGACCCAACGTCACCCCCGACGACCTCGCGGATGCCGCCGGAACCATCGCCTATGAAGTCCTCAGCCGGCTGGGACCGCGATTGCAGGTCGAATATCGCGGCGGGACAAACTGATCATGCGTTTTCTGGCATCCATCGGCCGTGGCACGATCTCCACCTTCGCAACGATCGGCCAGATCGCGGTCTTCGCGGGCATCGGCCTGTATCACTGCGTGCGACCGCCCTTCTATCCACGGCTGATCGTCCAGCAGATGATCGAAATCGGCTATTACTCGCTGCCGGTCGTGGGCCTGACGGCTATTTTCACCGGCGCCGTCCTCGCGTTGCAGAGTTTCAACGGCTTCGGGTTTGCCGGCGAAGCCACGATCGCCAACGTCGTCGTCTGGGGTATCACACGCGAACTGGGTCCCGTCCTCGCCGGCCTGATGGTCGCCGGGCGCATCGGCGCCGCGATGGCCGCAGAAATCGGCACCATGCGCGTCACCGAACAGATCGACGCCCTGACCACGCTGTCGACCAATCCCTACAAGTATCTCGTCGCGCCGCGCCTGATCGCCGCCATCGCCATGCTGCCGCTGCTGGTCCTCGTCGCGGATGTTATCGGCGTGCTCGGCGGGTTTCTGGTCTCGGTCTACGATTTCGGCTTCAACCCAACCACCTATCTGAAGAGCACCTGGGACAGCCTGGACGGGACCGGCTTCGTCTCCGGGCTGGTCAAGGCAGCGGTGTTCGGCTTCCTCGTTGCCCTGATGGGGACCTATCACGGCTACCACTCTAAGGGTGGCGCGCAGGGTGTCGGTCAGGCGACGACCAACGCGGTGGTCTCGGCCTCAATCCTCCTCCTGCTGTTCAACTTCATCATCACCGCCGTGTTCTTCGCCTCATGACGGCCCCCGGCGATGCGCCGAAGATTTCGGTCCGGGGCCTGCACAAGGCTTTCGGCACCAACGAAGTCCTGCGCGGTATCGACCTGGACCTGCCCGCCGGTCAGTCTCTCGCCGTGATCGGTGGATCGGGCACCGGCAAATCGGTCCTGATCAAAAGTATCATCGGCCTGCTGGAACCGGATTCGGGCTCCATTCTGATTGATGGCGAGGAAACCCTCGGCCTGTCGCCGGGCGAGCGCGAGCGGGTCACCCGGAAATTCGGCATGCTGTTCCAGGGTGCGGCCCTGTTCGACAGTCTTCCCGTCTGGGAAAATGTCGCTTTCGGATTGATCCAGAGCCAGGGTGTCCGCCGCCGGGACGCACGCGAGGCAGCGCTGGAGGCGATGAACATGGTCGGCCTCGACACCGATATCGCCGACCGGTCCCCGGCGGAGTTGTCGGGCGGCATGCAGAAACGCGCCGGCCTGGCGCGGGCCATCGCGACAAAGCCGGAAATCATGTTCTTCGATGAACCGACAACCGGTCTCGACCCGATCATGGGCAGTGTCATCGACAGCCTGATTGTGAAATCCGTTCGCGAACTGGGCGCGACGGCACTGACGATTACACATGACATGGCGAGCGCGCGGCGAATCGCCGACAATGTGGCCATGATTTACCAAGGTCGGATCGTGTGGCACGGTCCGGTCGCCGAGATCGATCACTCTGGAAATGACATGGTCGACCAGTTCATCAACGGACGCTCCATCGGGCCGATCCAGCTTCAGGTTGCGGTCTAGGCGATGGCGCGCGCGACAAGCAACTTCACCTGCCAGTCCTGCGGCGCCGTACACCGCAAGTGGAGCGGCAAGTGCGACGGCTGCGGCGAATGGAACTCGATCGTCGAGGAATCCGGTGAAATCAACGTGCCCAAGGGTGTCACCAAGGCCGGCGGCAAGGCCGTCGCGTTCACATCCCTGGACGGCGCTCCAGACGAGCGCTCCCGGCGCATGACCGGCATGGCCGAACTCGACCGGGTTTGCGGCGGCGGCATGGTCCCGGGTTCAGCACTACTGGTCGGCGGTGATCCTGGAATCGGCAAATCGACGCTGCTGCTGCAGGCGGCCGCGATGCTCGCCAAATCCGGCGCCTCCGTCGCCTATATCTCGGGCGAGGAAGCCGTCGATCAAATCCGCCTGCGGGCCGCACGCCTCGGGCTGGCCGACGCACCGGTCGACCTGGCGTCGGCCACCAATGTCCGCGATATCCTCGCCGCGCTGGACACCGCCGGCGGCGCCGACGTCGCGATTATCGATTCCATCCAGACCATGTATGCCGACAACCTCGATTCCGCGCCCGGCACCGTGGCCCAGGTCCGCACCTGCGCGCAGGAGCTGATCCGCGTTGCCAAGCGGCGCGGCGTGACCATGATCCTGGTCGGACATGTCACCAAGGAAGGTGCGATTGCCGGCCCTCGGGTGCTCGAGCATATGGTCGACGCCGTGCTTTATTTTGAAGGCGAGCGCGCCAACCAGTACCGCCTGCTGCGGGCGGTCAAGAACCGCTTCGGCGCCACGGACGAGATCGGCGTCTTCGAGATGACCGATGCGGGCCTCGCCGAGGTCGAGAATCCGTCGGAACTGTTTATCGCCGGGCATAGCGACACAACCAGCGGCTCCGCGGTATTTGCCGGTATCGAGGGCACGCGCCCCCTGCTGGTCGAGATTCAGGCGCTGGTCGCGCCGACCGCGCTCGGCACACCACGCCGCGCCGTGGTCGGCTGGGATTCGAGCCGTCTGGCGATGATCATCGCGGTCCTGCAGACCCGATGCGGCATGAATCTGGGCTCCCATGACGTCTATCTGAATGTCGCGGGCGGCCTGCGGGTGGGCGAGCCCGCCGCCGACCTGGCTGTGGCCGCAGCACTGGTCTCGGCCCACCTGGAACAGCCCCTGCCGCCGCGCACCGTTGTCTTTGGCGAAATCGGGCTCGGCGGCGAAGTCCGCGGCGTCGGCCAGGCCGATGCCCGCATGCGCGAGGCCGAGAAGCTCGGGTTTGAGCGCGCCTGGACGCCGCCGCTCGGCACCGGCCGCAAGCAAAGCGGCAAGAAGGCCCAGACCAGCCTCAATGTCGGCGAGATCGCAAAATTACGTGACCTCTTCGACCGCTTCGACGCGACGCCGCAACGCGGCAATCTGGCGACGGTCTAGCCATGGAATTCGGCGGCTTCAGCATATTCGACATCGCAGTGCTCGCGATCATCTTCCTGGGCGCCCTGTTCGGGCTGGTCACGGGGTTCGTGCGCGGCGGCCTGTTCGTCGCATCGTGGATCGGCGCCGGCCTGATCACGATCTTCGGGCTCGAGCATGTCTCGCCGATTTCCGCTCAATACATCAATCCGGAATGGCTGGCCGACCTGGTCGCCGGCGCGGTGCTGTTCATTGTCGCCCTGATCGTGCTCCATCTGTTGAGCCATATCCTCAGCGGCTGGGTCCGCGCGGGCCGGCTCAATGCGCTCGATCGTTCGCTCGGGCTGTTGGCCGGTCTGGCGACGGCCGGAATCGTCATTTCCGTCGCGTTTCTCTTCCTCAGTGATGTCTTCGGCGACGACCCGCCGCCCTGGGTCGAGTCGGCACGTACCCTGCCCGTGGTCGAACGCGGCGCGCTTCTGGTGAAGGAATTTTTGCCGGCGAAGATCATTGGCGAGACAGGGAACGCGCTCGAACGCGCCCAGGAACGCGCCAACGATATCGACGCCGCACGCGAAGCGCTCGACCGTCTCACCCAGCCACCCGAATCCTCTGCGCCGCGGCCTCAAGAAGGGTATAACGAGCGCGAGCGCGACGGCCTCGAAGATCTGATCCGGCGGAACCAGTGACCAACATCTTTACAACCCACCCGTTCCAGGCCGGCAGCGACCCGGACAAGTTCCACGAAGAGTGCGGCGTTTTCGGCGTCTTCGGGACCGAAGATGCCGCGGCATTCGCCGCGCTCGGCCTGCACGCCCTGCAGCATCGCGGGCAGGAAGCAGCCGGGATCGTGTCGTATGACGGCAAGCGCTTCCACCCGCACCGGTCGATGGGCCTCGTCGGCGACATCTTCAGTGACCGGGAAGTGATCGACCGGATGCCGGGCGATTCCGCCATCGGACATAACCGATACTCGACCGCCGGCGAGACGGTTTTGCGCAATGTGCAACCGCTCTATGCCGACTACAGCTTCGGCGGGCTGGCACTGGCACATAACGGCAACCTGACCAATGCCCGCCAGCTGCGCCGTGAGCTCGTCCAGGCGGGCTCCCTCTTCCAATCGACGATGGATACGGAGGTGATCCAGCATCTGATCGCCACCAGCCGCGAGGCGCGCCTCCTCGACCGGGTCATCGAGGCGTTGCGTGCGATCGACGGTGCCTATTCTCTCGTCGCGCTGTCGCGCCGCAAGCTGATCGGTGCGCGCGACCCCCTCGGTGTGCGGCCGCTCGTCCTGGGACAGATCGGCGAGGCCTGGATCTTGGCGTCGGAAACCTGCGCACTCGACATCATCGGCGCAGATTTCGTGCGCGACGTGGAACCGGGAGAAATCATCGTCATCGACGATGACGGCCTGCATTCCCATAAGCCCAGCCCGCCGATGCGCAAGCGCTTCTGCATCTTCGAATACATCTACTTCGCACGGCCGGACTCCAATGTTGACGGCAAGAACGTCTACGAGGCCCGCAAGGCGATCGGCGCGCAAATGGCCCGCGAAACACCCGTAGATGCCGATCTGGTGATCCCGGTGCCCGACAGCGGCGTGCCGGCGGCCATCGGCTACGCGGCAGAGGCCGCAATTCCGTTCGAACTCGGCCTGATCCGCAACCATTATGTCGGGCGCACCTTTATCGAGCCGACCGACGAAATCCGCCATCTGGGTGTCCGTCTGAAACACAATGCCAACCGCGGCCAACTTGAAGGCAAACGGGTGATCCTCGTCGATGACAGCATCGTCCGGGGTACGACGTCGAAAAAGATCGTCGAAATGGTCCGCAATGCCGGCGCAACCGAGGTGCATGTCAGGATTTCCAGCCCGCCCACCAAGAGCCCCTGCTTCTATGGCATCGACACGCCGCAGGCCTCCGAACTCCTGGCTGCGAACAAAGACGTGGATGAAATCCGTCAGCTGATCGGCGCCGACAGCCTCGCTTATGTGTCCATGGACGGGCTCTACCGCGCCATGGGTGAGACGGGACGCGACAACGACGCCCCGCAATATTGCGACGCCTGCTTCAGTGGCGAATATCCAATTACGCTCACCGACATGAACGACACCGACAACACGTCGCAGATGTCGCTCCTCGCCGAGCTGGCCTAGGTAAATTCAATGTCGGATACGACCGCACATACCGGCGCACTTGCCGGCCGCGTGGCCCTGATCACCGGCGCATCGCGCGGGGTGGGTGCGGCAGTCGCCAAGCGATTTGCCGCCGAGGGTGCCCATGTAATCCTGCTCGCTCGCACGGTTGGTGGCCTCGAGGAAATCGACGACGCGATCAAGACCGCAGGCGGTCAGGCCACGCTGGTGCCGTGCGATCTGACGGAGTTCGAGGCGATCGACACGCTGGGACCGGCTCTGCTGGAACGTTTCGACAAGCTCGACATCCTCGTCGGCAATGCCGGCGCTCTGGGCGAGATGACACCCCTCACCCACTATGACGCCAAGGCGTGGCACGAGGTCTTCGACGTCAATGTACATGCAAACTGGCGTCTGATCCGAACACTGGACCCGCTGTTGCGCCGCTCGGATGCCGGGCGCGCGATCATGGTGACGAGCGGTGCCGCATCCAATCCACGCGCCTTCTGGGGTGCCTACGCGGTGACCAAGGCGGCCCTGGAAACGCTGGTGCATGTCTGGGCGTCGGAGCTGGCAGACACCAACGTGCGCGTCAATCTGCTCAACCCCGGTGCGACACGGACCGGCATGCGCGCGGCGGCCTTTCCCGGCGAAGACCCGGAAACGCTCAAGACACCCGAGGACATCACCGGAACGTTCGTGGAACTGGCGTCAGCGGAATGCACACGGCATGGCGACCTGATCGACCTCGCCTGAGGGCGTCACCGGCAACGGGCCAAACCTACTTCTTGTCGTGATACGGATTCTCGCCCTTGCGGGTCAGCACCCGGATCGGGGTGCCCTCGAGGTTGAACCGGGCCCGAAAGCTGTTCTCGAGATAACGTATGTAACTGGTCGGCAGGTCTTCCGGCCGGTTTCCGAACAGCACCACGGTTGGTGGACGGGCCTTCGGCTGTGTTGCGTAGCGCAGACGGATCGGACGCTTGTTCGCCGCCAGCGGTGGCGGATGGCGCTCAATCGAGTCATTCAGCCAGGCATTGAGCTCCGACGTCGTAACGCGGAGGTTCCAGTCCTTGTAGGCGCCCAGCACCGCCGGCATCAGCTTGTCGAGCCCGCGCCCGGTCGTGGCCGACAGGGTCACGACCGGCGTGCCCGCCCCCTGCGGCAGCGACACCTGCATCCGGTCATGCAGGATCCCCAGCGCGGCCTTGTGATCGGTGATCAGGTCCCACTTGTTGACGACGATCACAAAGGCGCGGCCTTCCTCGATCACATGACGGGCGATGGCCAGATCCTGGCGCTCGAGCATCTGCTCGCTGTCGAGCACGAGTGCCACCACATGCGCGTACTGGATGGCATGGAGCGAGTTTCCGACCGACAGCTTCTCGAGCTTTTCATCGATCCGGGCCTTCCGGCGCATACCCGCTGTGTCGACCAGTGCTACACGCTGGCCCTCGAACATCCATTCAACCGAAATCGCATCGCGCGTAATCCCGGCTTCCGGGCCCGTCAGAAGCCTGTCCTGGCCGAGAACGGTATTGATCAGGGTCGATTTGCCGACATTTGGCCGGCCCACAATCGCCAGACGAAGCACGGATGTATCGGCATCCGGATCCACATCGGGATCCTCCCACGCTTCGTCCTCGACCGGAGGCGCCGCCGCAGCAATCGGATCAAACAGGAGATGAATCCCCTCGCCATGCTCTGCCGAAATCGCAATCGGATCGCCCAACCCCAGCGCATAGGATTCAAGGACACCGCTTTCGCCGGCACGCCCCTCGCATTTATTCGCCACCAGAAAGACATTTGCGTCGCGGCTGCGCAGCCATGTGGAGAATTGTTCATCGAGCGGCGTAATTCCCGCCCGCGCGTCGAACACCATGAAAACCACATCGGCTTCATCGAGAGCCTGCTCGGTCTGGCGTCGCATGCGGGCCGGCAGACTGTCGTCGAACGCCTCCTCCAGACCTGCCGTATCAATGATCCGGAACTCCAGGTCACCCATGGAGCCTTGTCCTTCACGGCGATCACGCGTGACGCCGGGCCGATCGTCGACCAGCGCCTCGCGCCGGCCAACCAAACGGTTGAACAGTGTCGATTTGCCGACGTTGGGACGTCCGACAATGACCACGGTCGGTTGCATGACAGGTTCCTGTCAGGACCTAACGGTACGCGATCAGGCGCGCGCCATCGGTCTGAAAATACAGGGTTTCGTCCGCCAGAATGGGGGGGACCGAGACATCACCGGGCATTTCGATCTCGCCGATTATTTCGCCCGTATAGGGCGACAACGCGACCGCAACACCATGGCTGCCGGTCACAATCAGGCGGTCACTGGCGAGCACCGGACCGGACCAGCTGATGAGCCCTTCGCGGTCTTCCGGGTCTTCATATCGGCCCAACGGTGTCACCCAGCGCACCAAGCCGTTTTCGGCAACCAGTGCCACGACATCACCCTCGGTGCTGACGACGAACAGAAAATTGCCGGCAATCCAGGGCTGGTTCACGCCGCCGACTTCGGCCTCCCAGACGCGCCGCCCACTGGCCAGATCGATAGCGACCATGCGGCCGGAATGGCTGATGGCATAGACCCGGCCGCGATCCACGACCGGACGTCCGCGAATGTCCGCCAGGGCGGATACCGCATCGACCCGCCGGATAGCGGCCAGATTATCGCTCCAGAGCTGGCGACCATTCTCCGCCCGGAGTGCAAAAATTTCACCCGACGAATAGGGAACGATGACGATATCGCCGTCCACGGCAGCACTCGCCGAACCAATCAGACCGGCACCCTCCTCGATCCCTGTATGGGTCCAGTCAACGACCCCCAGCTCGGCATCGATGGCGAATATCTGATTGTCCTTTGTGACCGCATAGACCTTCCCGCCAAAAGCCGTCGGGGCTGAGCGCATCGGTCCCGACACCGACGTCCGCCAGAGTTCCCGGCCCGTCGCGGCGTCGAGCGCGACGACCTGGGCGAACCCGGTCCCCGCGTAAATCCGTCCCAGATCATAGACGACGCCGCCACCCCAGTTGCCGTCGTCTTCGTCTTCCGGTTCGATGTCCGCGGCCCAGATGGTTTCCCCATCGTCGGCCCGTCGCGCGGTCACGACCGCGTCGGAATCCATCGAATACACCAATCCATTGGCAACAACCGGTCCCGACAGGATCGGGGCATCATCATCGCCGCCGGACCCCAGACTCTGCGACCAGATTTCCTGGGGATCACCCGACAATGCCAAATGATGCATCGCATGGTTCGCGAAACCGCCTTGCTGCGGCCAGTCTTCATTGACCAGAGGCCGCGGCAGGCGAATTGCCAAGTCGGCAACGCGCGACGATGCAGCGATTCTGTCTTGCGCCTGCAACACCGCGATCCGCTCGCCGGGTAACGGCGTGTCATCGCTGCCGCCGAGGAAATCGAAGGTATCGCATGCGGCGAGCGTGACCAGCATCACCGGCAGAAGCCAGAAGTTACGAGCGGGCGCGAACATACTCGCAAACATGACTAAAGACCGATCGCCGTGAGAAGTTCGGTGGCGCGGGCGCGCGATGCGACCGGCGCGGTGGAATCGACCTGGTTCGCACGCAGCAATTCTGCTGCCCGTTCGCGCTCGCCTGCCTGTATCGCGGCGACAGCGAGGAACTCACGGGCGGTCACCCGGAAGGGATTGCCTTCCGTATTCAGGGGGCCGATCCGCTCCTCAACCTCGCTCTGCGACAAGACATCCAGCCCGTTGGCGACGGCCAGAAGGCGCGCGAGGTCACGATAGGTGCCACGCAGGTCTGAATCTGCGGCGATCGAATCAAAGATGGCGAGCGCCTGGGCCTTGTCACCCTGCGTCGCCAGCAGCCGCGCCTCGCGCAACTGTGCCAGGAACCGGTAGGCGGGCGTGCCGTCCTGCGCCAAGGCGCGGAGTTCGAGCAGCGCCGAGTCGGCCTGCACACTTTCCTGCACCACGGCATCCAGGAAGCGCGTGCTATCGGTATCACGAGCGGTCTGCTGGGCGTCGCGCCAGAGAACGAAGGCGATGGTTCCGCCGACGATCACCACGACCCCAATCACCAGATAAACGCCGAAGCGCTTCCACATCTCCTGGAAACGGTCCTGGCGGACTTCTTCATCTACTTCGCGGAACAGCTGATCCGACACGAAAACAATTCCTTTTCAAGAACTTCGCGTGATTATCACACGCCGGTATATCGCCGCACAGCGCACCGAAATCAACCGTTGCTTTGAAATTCAGCAATAACAACGCCGTGTCAGACCATTATACAGGGAAAATAGGGGATTCTATGGGCGTTGTCTGACAGCCAAAGTCCGTCAAATAGCTCCCCTAAAACACCTGTCACCAATTGCCGCTGTCGAACTCGACCACGCGAGCGAGAAGGTGCAGGCGAAAGTCCTGAAAAAATGGCGTCTGCCAGAAGTTCGTATAAGGCAGCGCAAAAGTGTCGACGCCAAAAACGCACATTGGCATTAATTTTATTCCGCTTCCCAATCTGCATTTTTCTTGCAAAATGCAGATTGGGGTGCTACAAATACTAGCTCCCAATGTGCAGGATATTTGACTGATGGAAAATGTACTACGTGCGACACACGGCTCGCCCGAACACCCGCTCCGCGTGGGCGATCGAGAGATCCAGTGCTACGTCTTAGAGGGAGGTCTTCGCGTTCTCTCAGGCCGAGGCATGCAGTCGGCCCTAACGTTGGGCCAACGCCATGGTGCACTATTGACTAGGTTTTTGGAAAATAGGGCGATTGAACCCTTTATTTCCAGTGAGTTAGCCATGGCACTATCCAACCCCATTCGATTTGTCCGTCCTGGGCGTGGCGGTAAGCTGGCGGTTGGCTATGAAGCAACAGTCCTGACTGAAATATGCGATGTCCTTCTAGATGCTCGAAAGAACGGTAACCTTACCGATAAGCAGCTTCAGATCGCAGATCAGTGTGAAATGTTGGCCCGCGCCTTTGCCAAGGTAGGCATTATTGCGCTCGTTGATGAAGCGACGGGCTACCAAGAAGTTCGTCACCGCGAAGCGTTGCAAGCCCTACTAGACAGATATCTATCTGAGGAAAAGGCGAAGTGGGCGAAGACGTTTCCAGACGAGTTCTACAAAGAGATATTTCGCCTTCGTGGATGGGACTACAACCCAAAATCTGTGAAGCGCCCCGGCGTAGTTGGGCACCTTACGAATGATATTGTCTATTCACGAATACAGCCCGGCATTCTCAACAAACTAAATGAAATTAACCCCACCGATACTCGCGGGAATAGGAAAGACAAGCATCATCAATTTTTTACAGAGGACTACGGTATTCCCGAGTTGAAACAGCACATCCTGAATCTGATTTTCATGATGAGAGCCGCATCAGATTGGAAAGAGTTCCGCCGCCTTGTCGACAGAGCGAGCCCCAAGCGAGGGGAAACACTTCAACTTCCTCTTGGCGATTAAACTAATCGGATTTCTTGACGATGCCGAACTGAAGCCAAGAAGACTTAAAGCGATATTGATATGGAGGGGCCGAGCTTTTAGCTCGGCCTTTTCTTGAGCCGCTCAAGAATCCTGACGTGATGAATGTCGGAACAACTAGTCGGGGGGAATTCGGAAACCCGGAGCCAAAGGGGATTAAACATATCTCCACAAAGCCGTCTGATTTGAAGTTTAACGGTGCATCTCGAAAAGACTCCGGTTTCCAGGGCATCCGGTCCAGCTGTCAGGCATATTCATAGGCTGACAGCCACAATTACGTCAGTCATCTTCCACGCCATCGGTTCCGCCACCTGCTTCACGGACCAAAGAATAGAGCTGAGCACCGAGCATATTTTCGAGAAGGTTTTCCATCTTCGACAGATCGATTTCACCAGCCGCATACGCGGCGTCAGCAGCATCTAAAGCATCAAAATACGGCTGCCGGTTTTCCGTGATCTGTTCGGGAATCGTATGATTACCTGGCAAGGTTTCGCCCAGGCTCAAACATAAAACGACGTACGAAATGATGCGCGATGTACGACCGTTTCCATCCGCAAATGGATGTATCCAATTGAGCCGCCACATTGCGTATGCAGCTAGGTGAATTGCTGTTTTTTGGTCCCAGTTTTCGTTGATGTAATCACACATCTCCTCCATCAACTCAGGCACCAAATGTGCGTCGGGAGGCGTGTGGTTACTTTGCTCGATTTCAACCGAGCTCGGGCGAAAGTTTCCGGCGAACGAACTAAGTCCCTCAAGTGCAACGCGATGAAGACTTAAGATCAGCGACAGCCGCAGCTTGAATGGTCTTTCGTTATCTAGAAACGCCTTAATAGTCTCAACGCCCTCGTCGTATTGACGCAGGGCGTTGGCTGCTTCTTGTTCAGCTTGGGCAGTTGGATCTGAAATCAGCTCCGGATCGGCGGGTTTGCTATGCCGCCGTTCGTCGCCTTTAGTCATCAGTCGATTTTAATTTTTCAGCCTGTTCATCGACCATCTTCTTGGTGATCAGCTCATTCTCGAAGCCTGCATTGCCATAGGCGAAACTGCGACGCTGTTCCTCTTGTTGGTCAGGCGTCATCTGAACAGATTTCGCCAATGCGATTAGGCGGTCTAGTTCGTCAGTCATGGTCCCACTCCAGTAGTTGGCCGGCATTGAATCACGCATGAGGTGAACCGTGCAAGTTTGGAAATGGACAAAATGCGAACATCCGGCAATTTGAGGCGTTCCGGAAAAGTCTGACAGAAACTTGCAATTATAGAGTCTGACAGCAAGTGCACCTCATTCCCTGCACCGCCCGCTCACAACGACTTACAGTGTCTGCTAATCACGAAACGCCGCTAAATCAACCGTTTAACGGCGTTTTGATCAAAGCCGGTATGGCGTCATACCATTTTTTAACCCGTCGCTGGCACAATCGCACATCAACACGGGGAAATCCGACCATGCGATCAGGTGTTCGAAACATTCTCGCCATCGCCGCGCCTCTCGCCCTGGCGGCGTGCGCCGACCCGGCTTCGCTCGCGCTCGGCGGCGCGAGCGTCGTGACGATGATCGATTCGGGTAAAACCGTGTCGGATCACGTCATGTCCTTTGCCACCGGCGAAGAATGCACATTTCGTCACTCATTGCGCGGCCAGGCATGGTGTCAGCCCCGGCGCGGCACGGAATCCGACGAACAATCCAAACTCGTTTGCTACCAATCGATTGCGCGCACAACCTGCTACGAGGTCGCCAACCGTTTTGAAACGGAAACCCGTCGCACGCCCTGAGCGGCGATCGCTGGACAGGCCTCTGAAAATCAGGAAAACTTGCTCCGTCAGCCACTCAACGATCACGGGCGAGCGTTCCACTCATGAGTACCCATCAGACCCTGCACAAATCCAAGCGTAAAGCAGGCCAGGTTACGTTCAACCGCAACGAACTTCGAATTCTTCTGAATGAGTACAGCCGGCGTGTCGCGGCCGGAGAGTGGCGCGATTACGCGATGGATTTTACCCGCGACCGCGCTGTTTTCTCGGTCTTCCGGCACACCGCCGAACATCCGCTTTATTCGATAGAGAAGTCTCCAGGCAAGAGCGGTCGCCCGCCGCTCTATGCGGTTTCGCGCGGGCCACAGCGCCTGAAACAAAGCGAAAATCTCGATACGGTCCTCGACGCGATCAAAAGCAAACCTCGGCTGCGAACCGTCGGCTAGCCATGCATCCCGGGAATTTTACCGAATTCCCCCGGATATTCTCCTAGATAACAGCCAAAAATCAGCATTCTAAAACTCGATGCGTTCCCGTTTGCGCTTTGCTGCCGACCGGTCCAAACCTGCGATGCGATGTAGCCTCGGCATGAATCCTGCCGAGGCTGTGGTGAGGACGTCAGATGGTTCCGCGGAGCGGCAAATGAGCGCGACCGAGCATATTTCAGGCCTGACCGAGCCACGACCCGGGGTGATCACGCCGAGCCGTGAGGACGCGCCTGGCCGAGCCACCGACATGATGGAGAAACCGCGTATACCGGATCCCATCCGCGCACCGGAGCCCATTCAACGGAAGTTCCAGGCGCGCCTGAACTATGACCCGCTCGAAAGGGATGTATTTCTCGAGATCCTCGATCCGGAGACGGGTGAAGTCCTCCGGCGCTTCCCCGCCGAAAAGGCTGCGGAAGATGAAATCGCGAATCACGGCGGCACGATTTTCAACCGGTTGGTCTGACCCGATGCCGCCCTTTATTGTTCCCGACACGCCACACCGTTAGGCTATTGGCATGACCGGGACGGACAGCCGCGCAGAAAACAGAAAACGCGCGCTGTCAGGTCTCGACCGTTTGATTTCCGACGAGATGATGATCCGACGTCTGGCAACCCAACAGGTCGGCCTGCTAACCAACCATGCCTGCACCACGGTGGATCAGGTTCCCGCGACCCTGGCCATCAAGCGGAGCCTGGACGCCCATGGTGCAAAGAGCCTGCGCTTGTTCACACCAGAACATGGAATGCAGCTGTCGGCAGGCGCCGGCGAAGCGGTATCAAACAGCGAGGATCCGCTGACCGGACTTCCGGTCTACAGCCTCTATGAGGGCGCGGAAAACAATGCGGACACGGTCCTGGAGGGCCTGGACGCGTTAATCATCGATCTGCGTGACGTGGGGGTGCGTTGCTACACATATGCGGCGACGGCGGCCCGGTTTGCGAGCGCCGCACTTGAACGCCACATCGAGGTCATCGTCTGTGATCGCGCCAACCCGCTCGGCCCGATGATCGAGGGGCCCCGCCCCGAACCGGAGCGCAGGTCCCTGCTCGCCTATTTCGATGTCCCGTTCGTCCATGGCCGCACCATCGGTGAACTCATCGCGCTGGCGATCGCGCCGGTGATTACCCAGGCACCATTCGCGATCTATCCCGCCGATGTATCCCTGCAACCGCCCCTGGGTTGGATACCGCCGTCGCCGGCTCTGTCTCACCCCGATGCCGTGGCGGTATATGCCGGACTAGTGCTGCTCGAAGCCACCAATGTAAGCGAGGGCCGTGGCACGTCCGTCTCGTTTCGCGCGGTGGCCGCACCGGGGCTCGACGCCGAAGCGCTCGGCCGCGCGGTCAATGAATGGAATACGGGCTTCGCCGCCGCGGCGGGCGAGATATTCTTCACCCGCCCCCCGGCCTCGGGACAGCCGGTCCCGGGGATCGCCCTTTGGCCCCGACGGGTTCCCCGTCACGAGCCGCTCGCGCTCGGCGTGAATCTGCTTTGCTGGCTGATGGAAAATTACGTGGATTTCGAATGGCTGCCGGCCGCCGGCTCGAAACCCGACATGGCGATCGACGTGCTGTTCGGTCGATCCGATCTACGAAAACATCTCGAAGCAGGCCTGTCCGCCGATGCCATCCTGCGGGGCTGGCGCTAGCCGCGCCGGCCACGGATCAGCGAACGGCTTCGCCTTCGACGATGACTTCGACCAGCTTGTGGGCCGGGTCCAACACCACGAGATCGGCCCAGGCACCCGCCTGAATCCGCCCACGATCCATACGGCCGATAAAATCGGCAGGATAGGTCGATGTGCGGAGGCTCGCCTCATCCAGCGATAGCCCCAAATCCAGCAAATTCGCCAGCGCCTGGTCCATCGTCAGGGCGCTTCCGGCGAGCGTGTCGTCGTCCAGAAAGACACTGCCGTCGCGCTTGGTCACAGTATGGGCTCCCAACGGATACTCGCCGTCGGGCATGCCGGCTGCCGCCGTCGCATCGGTCACCACGAACAGCTTGGGAATGGCCCGCAAAGCGACCTTCATCGCTCCCGGTGCGACATGCACACCATCGGGAATGAGCGCGGCATACTCACCATGCGCCAGCGCTGCACCGGCAACGCCCGGTGCGCGATGATGCAGCGGCGACATTGCGTTGAACAGGTGGGTGAAACCCCGAGCGCCTGCCTCCAGTGCCGCGCAGGCCATTTCATAGTCGGCATCGGAATGGCCGATCTGGACCACAACTCCCGCTGCAGTCAATTGCCGGATCATCTCCAGGCCATCAGTGACTTCGGGCGCCAGCGTGACGAGTTTTACAACACCCTCTCCCGTCACGACCTCCAGAAATGCCGGATCGGGATCGCGGGCAAAGGGTGGCTGGGCACCAAGCTTCGCCTCATTGATATACGGGCCTTCCATATGGGTGCCGAGAACCCGGGCTTCGCCCGTTTGGCGTTCCGTCTGGGCCTTGCCGATGCCGGCCAGGGCAGTAATCAGCTCATCTTCGGGCGCGGTGATCGTCGCCGGCAGGAACGAGGTGGTGCCATGCATGGCGTGCAGCTGCGCGGCGGTCCGCACCGCCTCTTCGCCCTGCATGACGTCGGCCCCCCCGCCGCCGGGCACGTGCAGGTCGACGAAACCCGGAATGATGTATGACGCATCGGTCGGAACCTCATCCTCCTCGATTGTCACGATATGGCTGTCGAACTCGATCCGGCCATCGACCCACCCCTCGGGGGTCAGGATGTGTCCCGCACGTTGTGATTCACTCATCGGTTCTGCCACATGATTGTTTCATCCGGTGCACGTCCCCGGGCCAGCATCAATGCGCCACTGACGGGGTCTTCCTGGGGTGCACGCGCCCAGTTTCGCAGGCGGTCGGGCAGGAAGGCATCCAAAGGTTCGGCCAACCCGCCGACCAGCGCCAGCGGAATCTTGCGTCCGGAATCCAGCGCTTCTGCCAACGCATCGATTTCACGCCCCGCTTCACTGACAATCTCGAGTGCGGCCGTGTCGCCCCATCCTGCATGTTCAACGATCAGGGGTGCCAGTTCGGCGAATTGGGCCGGTGGCGCTGCCAGCAACCAATCCAGTAGCGCGTCGCGCGACTGACCGGTCTGCGCCATCACCGCGTGATGCATCTCGGTGACCCGTTTGCGGAACCGTGTGTCGACGATTTGCGCGACCTGTGCGACGGCGCGCCGACCAATCCATGCGCCACTGCCCTCGTCGCCGACCGGAAAGCCCCAGCCGCCGACGAGACGGCACCGCCCTGCCGCCTCGATGCGGTAACCGACGCTCCCTGTGCCGATGATGATCACCGCCCCCGGTGCGCCGCCATGCGCGCCGAGCGCGGCAATATACGCATCGGTCGAGACCCGCAGCGCGCCCGCCGCGGGCGCGGCATCCAGGAACTTCTGTCGCTGGGAATTATTGTTTGCCCCGGCAAGACCGATGCCGAAGTGGGTTTGGGAAAGATAGTCGCCATCAAGGGCAACCGCGCGCGAGAGGTTTTCCAGCGCGCTCAGGATCTCGCCCCACGCCTCTGTGCCACGCACGGTCAGGCTCGTCGGCCCGGTCACGGTCAGGCCGAGCCTGTGTCCGGAATCGTCGTAAAGGGCGACCCGCGTGTTGCTGGCACCGCCGTCAACGCAACAATACAACCGTTCATTCATCGCCAGACGCTGCCGTTCGCTTTCATGGCGCCATCCTACACGAGGCCGGGTGGTCTCATGTTTGGGAAATGGGCGGCGCGATTGCATATGCTATGGAGGATTCGTGATCTCAGGCAAAGCAGCACATGCGTAAAACCGAAGAATTCGCAGAAGCATTCAGCGACCTGGAAACCCGCAGCGACGAGGACATCGCCGCCGCGATCCTCGATGCCCAGTCCAATGGGCTGGCCGCAGTCCGGAAATCTGTCCCCAATCTGACGGCGGCGGCGCGCGCGGCAGCTACGCGGTTGCGCGACAACCCGACCGGCCGCCTCATATATGGCGGCGCGGGAACATCGGCCCGCCTCGGTGTCCAGGATGGCGTCGAACTCGTGCCGACCTTCGGATGGCCTCATGCGCGGTTGGCCTATCTGATCGCCGGCGGCCCGGGTGCGCTGACTCAAACCGCCGAAGGCGCGGAAGATGATTCCGATCAGGCGCAGCGGGACGCGACCGCCATCGATGTGGGTCCCGCGGATGTATGCGTGATGCTGTCGGCCAGCGGCGTCACTCCCTATGCGTTGGCGGCCTGTGCGGCGGCGCGTGAGGCCGGTGCGGTGACCATCGGCATCGCCAACAATGCCGGATCGCCCCTGCTGGATGCCGGCGAGCATCCGATCCTGCTTGAGACCGGGCCCGAACCGATCGGCGGATCGACCCGCATGACCGCCGGCACGGCGCAAAAGATCACGCTTAATCTTCTCTCCACCCTGATCATGATTCGCCTCGGCCGGGTTTATCGCGGGATGATGGTCGACGTGATCGCGTCGAGCGACAAGCTGCGCGACAGGGCCGCGCGGATCGTCATGGAGGCGGCAGGAGTCGAGGAAGACCCCGCACGCCAGGCGCTGGCGGCGAGCGAGAATGCGGTCAAACCCGCGGTGCTGATCGCCCGGGGGCTATCTCTCGCCGACGCTCTGGCATTACTCGACACGCATGGCGGCGACCTGCGCCTCGCCCTGGCCGATGCTCCCGTGAACTCGGTCTGATCGCGCATGTCGAGCGGCCCCGACCTCAACCCGTTCCGGATTGTCTGGAACCGCCACGGGCGCGAACAGTGGGACACGATGCTTGCCGCCTGCAAGCGACCCACCCTGACCCAGACCTCGACCTATGCGCTCGCCCTTCACGACGTACAGGGTGCCAAGGCCGACTTCGGCCTGATCCGCTTCAACAAGCAGCCCATCGGGCTGGTGGTTGCCCACGGCAAGCCCATCCTCCGCACCCCCGGCAGCCAGACGATCTATCGCGGCCCGCTCTGGATACATGATGAAATACCCGGGCAGATGCGCAAACTCGCCTTCGAACTTCTGCGCAAGCGGTTCCGTTTGCGTCGCGGACGGCCCGTCACCTTTCACCCCGAACTCAGCGACACACCCGAGCATCGCGTGCAGATGCTGACGGCCGGGTTTAAACGGGTCGCGGACGGCTACCGGACCATCTGGCTCGATTTGTCGAAAACCCTCGAAGACCTGCGCGGCGAGCAGAAACAGAATTGGCGCAACGCGCTCGTCCAGGGCGAACGGAACGATCTCACGGTCATCGACGACCGGGACTGCACCCGCCTCTCCTGGCTCACGGAGCGCCATGCAGAGCATATGGAACTGGGCGGCTATCGCGGCCCCTCCGACGGGCTCGTTGACGCCCTGCACAGGCATGGCAACGCGACGGCCGGCCTGCGCCTGCTGGTCGCCGAACATGGGGGAACACCGGTGGCCGGTGTCCTGCTGGCCCATCACGGCAAGGCGGCGACATATCTCGTCGGCTGGACCGGTGATGCGGGCCGTGACCTGCGCGCCACCCACCTGTTGCTCTGGCGCGCCATCGAACTTCTGAAGGCCGACGGGTATGAGGGTTTCGATCTGGGTGGTATCAGCGCCGAGGTGCCCGGGGTGGAACGCTTCAAGTCAGGGCTTGGCGGTACCGAGTCCTGGCTGGTCGGCGGCTACGTCTAGGAATTGAGCCGCCAGCTCAGGCGGCGACGCGACGGTCTTCCTCGACGAAGCTTGCCGCCTCGCGGACCAACGCCGCGGCATCGGCCGGAGACCCCTCGAATCCGGGCGCGTTCTCGGAAAGATAACGCCGCCAGGCCCGCGCACCGCGCAGCCCGTTGAACAGGCCCAGGATGTGACGCGTGATCCCCACGAGATGACGGCCGGCCGCGATTTCCTGCTCGATGTAGGGGCAGTAGGCCTCGATCACGTCGTGCCGGCTTTTGACATCCGTCGTTGCACCAAAAAACCGCTGATCCGCATCCGCCAGCACATAGGGGTTCTGGTAGGCCGCGCGGCCGAGCATCACCCCGTCCACATGGCGCAGATGATCGGCGGTCGCATCCAGATCTTCGATCCCGCCATTGATCGTGACGTGCAGATCCGGTCGCTCGGCCTTCAGGCGATAGACCAGATCGTAATGCAGCGGCGGCACTTCGCGGTTCTCGCGCGGGCTCAGCCCCTCGAGCCAGGCCTTGCGGGCATGCACGATGAACCGCTCGCAACCCGCCGCGGCGACCCGGTCCACGAAATCGATGAGCGTGTCCCATTCGGGCTGATCATCGATGGCGATCCGGTGCTTGACCGTCACCGGGACATCCACCGCCTGGCGCATCGCAGCCACGCTGTCGGCCACGAGATCGGGCTCTGCCATCAGGCAGGCGCCGAACCGTCCCGACTGTACGCGGTCGGACGGGCAGCCAACGTTGAGGTTGATCTCGTCATAGCCGAGGTCCGCACCGATCCGCGCGCATTCGGCCAGCGCCGCCGGCTCGGCGCCGCCCAGCTGTAACGCCACCGGGTGTTCGGCCGGATCGAAGGCCAGCAGTCTGTCGCGCGGGCCATGCAGAATCGCCCCCGTGGTGACCATTTCCGTATAGAGCCGCGCATGGGCGCTGATAAGGCGCAGGAAAAACCGCTCATGGCGGTCCGTCCAGTCCATCATCGGCGCCACGGAGAGCGGTGCAGCTGTCTGTATTTCGGACATGACAGGCGAAGACATACGCCAAACCCGCCGCTGCGTTAAGAGTGCGATTTTCGGCCCCACCCGATCACACACGCTGTACCAGCCTTCAAACTTTTCTCTTCCGGCGAGTTTCGGTGGTCCACACCCGCAGATCGACCAATACCTTCGCGGTCAACGCGAGCACGAGCGCACACAGCAAAACTTTCGTAACCGTCTCCATTGTTCCCTCGATGAGCACGGCATGGACGACGCTGCCAACGACGGTGATAGCCGCCAGCGACGTGTGACCGAGGCGCCATGCCCACCATTTCAAACGAATCCGTCGCAGCAACAGAGCGAATAGCGCGGCACCGAAGACCGCCCACATCGCGACCACACCCCAAACGGAAAAGAAGGTCGGCGCACGGAAAAGAAGTGCATCCAGAACGTCAGGCGGGCTTGTGACCCAGAGACCACCGACATGAATCACGACGGCCGTCACAAGGCCGGCGCCAACCCAGCGATGTATCCGGCGAGCGCGGCGAACAGACAGGTCCGGAAGATAGCCGCCCGCCAGCAAGGGCTGAAGCAGCAGCAGGGACATCGCGACAACCCCTGCGAAGCCCGCTCCGATGTAGACCGGATCGCGCCAGGCAAGCTGCGGACTGAATGCCGCGGCGGCAATCGGCACGGCAACGGCGATCAGGAGAGCGGCCCAGATCACTGATCCGGGGACCCGGCGTCTGCCCTGTTCGTTCATGGGAGTCAGGCCGGGCGAAGCACAAAGTCCGCGCGGAGGCTGGTTTGCTCTGCACTTCGCATGACCGGACGCAGGAACACGGTTTCAAAATCGCCGCTGTCATAGGCGAGGTGACCATGGGGTTGGCCGAAGGTCGGTACGATCTGGGGCATTTCCAGGCGGAATGTGCCATCTGCGTCCGTCAGGGTCGCCCCGTGGCTGTGCGGGTCACGCTCGCGCCCCTCGGTCGTGTGGGCCCAAACCTGAATACGTTGGCCGGGGATCGGCGCGCCATCACCCGCGCGGCGCACAGTGCCGGACATCCAGAAACCCCCACCGCCAATCCGCTCCACGATCGACGCGCCGGGCTGATAGTTGTTGGAACCGCCTCGCATTGACGGTGTCGGCGCAAGCCCCTGGGCGCGGGCCGGCACGAGCAGGCCGGGCGCGCCGGTCACCATGGCAGCGACACCGGCTGCGAGGACGGTCCTGCGTGTCAGTGCATCAGTAGCCATATCGACCTCTAATTTATCTCAGCGGTGGCGCAGCCGACCGGAAATGTCAGCTGACATTCGATGCGAAGCACCATGCAATTTGGATCGCCTCTTAGATTAGGGAAGGCCGCACACGCGATAAACATCTTTCACGGCCTTGTGACTTCCGGTCATCGCCCAACGAAACGGCACACCGGCGGCGTGAGCGCGATATTCCGCCGCACCTCTTTAATCAGAGTTTTCTAATATTATATTTCTCTTATAAACAAACAGGAGACTCGCAATGAAAACCCTTCTCACTACCGCCGCATTGGCTTCCTTGCTCGTTTCAGGTGTCGCCCTCGCCGACGGCTCCGGAATGTCGACAGGCAAAGGGATGTCCGGACAGCAATCCCACATGCAAAACGGCGAAGCAAAGCATATGGGGAAAGGTATGCGTGCCGGTGAGGAACGCCACTCATCGGCCGGCCAGCGTTACCGTGATGACGACCACCGTGACGAGGGCTATCGTGACGAGGGCTATCGTGATGACGACCATCGTGGTGAAGGCTATCGAGGCCAGCATGACGATGGCGACGATTACGACCGGCCGCACAAGAACAACATGAAACACGACCGCTCCTGATCATCGGGCAACCCGTAGCCGTGTCGCGATTAATTCGCGGCACGGGCCCGGGCATTTGGTCTAAAATCAGGCCCCATGAACGACCGCACCCATTCCCTGATCGACAAGTTGCCGAAGGCCGAGCTGCACCTGCATATCGAGGGCACACTCGAGCCCGAGATGATGCTCGCACTGGCAAAGCGCAACAACGTCTCCCTTCCCTATGACAGCGTCGAGGAAATCCGCGCGGCCTATGAATTCGACGGCCTGCAGGACTTCCTCGATCTCTACTATGCCGGCATGTCCGTCCTCATCGAGGCCCGCGATTTCCACGACCTGACCTGGGCCTATCTCGAAAAGGTCGCCGAACAGGGCGTCACCCATGTCGAGATATTCTTTGATCCCCAGGGCCATACGGATCGGGGTGTGGCATTCGAGACCGTGCTTGGCGGCATCGTCTCGGCGCTGGAGCAGGGCCAGACCGAGCTCGGCATCACATCACGACTGATCATGTGCTTCCTGCGCCATCTGCCCGAGGAACAGGCCTTCGACGCACTCCATTCAGCCTGCCGTCACAAGGACCATATTCACGCCGTGGGTCTGGATTCCGGCGAGGCCGGCAACCCGCCGGCAAATTTCGCGCGGGTCTACGAGGCCGCACGCCGGGAAGGCTTCATCGCCGTCGCCCATGCGGGTGAGGAAGGCCCCGCCGAATACGTCTCCGACGCGCTCGATATTCTGAAGGTTTCACGGGTGGATCACGGCAACCACGCGCTCGATGATCCGGCGCTCGTGGCTCGTCTCGTGCGCGAGAAGACACCGCTGACCATGTGTCCCCTGTCGAATTTGCGCCTCAAGGGGATCGCGTCCATGGCAGAGCAACCAGTTAAGCGCGCAATGGATGCAGGGCTTCTGGTCACCGTGAACTCCGACGATCCGTCCTACTTCGGCGGCTACATCAACGACAACTACGAGGCCGTCACCGACGCGCTCGGCCTGTCAACGGACGAAGTCGTAACGCTGGCAAAGAACTCCTTCGCCGCGTCCTTCCTGCCGGACGCCGAGAAACAGGCCGGTATCGATGCGGTCGAGCGCCACGCCGAGACGTTTATCCGCAACGCCGATTAGAATTTCCACGCCGTCGGGTGGCGTACATCCAGGTCGCGTGCGCCCGAGAGATCGCGTGCACCGACCTGGCGAAGCGCCTCGCGCAGTTCCTCGATGAAGAAGTCGGCGACGAACCCCGGTCCGTCCTCACCCAGTGCGGCCAGCCCATACATAAAAGCCCGGCCGACGAGGTTGAACCTCGCGCCCAGCGCGGCGGAGCGCATCAGGTCCACCCCGCTACGCAGTCCCCCGTCGAACAGGATCTCCGTCTTTCCACCAACCGCCGCGACGATGCCCGGAAGCATATCCACGGAGGCCGGCGCGGCTTCGAGCTGACGGCCGCCGTGATTCGAGACCACGATGCCGTCCGCGCCGAGTTCAACGGACTTTTCGGCATCGCCCGGATGCAGGATGCCCTTGATGATCAACGGCCCCTTCCAGGCATCGCGGAAGCGGGCGATCTCCTCCCAGGTGAATGACCCCCCGCCCTCGCCGCGTGCGAATTCGGCAACCTCTGCGGGCGTCGGGTTATCGCTGACATATTTCTGGAGATTGGCAAACAGGTTCTGGCCATGGCGGAAATAGGCGCGCAGCCAGGCTGGACGGGTCGCTACATCGGCGATCGTGCGCGGGCCGATCTTGTAGGGCAGCACCAGCCGGTTGCGCAGCTCGCGCGGGCGCTTGGTTCGCGCCGGCACGTCGATGGTAACGACCAGCGCGCCAACCTCTGCTGCCGTCGCCCGGGCGATCCAGTCCATGTTGATGGCGAGATTGTCGCGCGGCATCCGGTAAATCTGGAACCAGGCGTATCCATTCGCGAGTTCGGACACTTCCTCGACCGTGGCCAGTGCCGAACTGCCGAGCGTGAACGGAATCTCGTTTGCGGCGGCGGCGCGGGCGAAGGCCTTCTCCCCGCCCGGCAGCACGAGGCCCGGCAGACCCATCGGTGCGATCGCCAGTGGCCCCGCATACCGCTTGCCGAACAATTCGACCGAGGTATCGGCGCGATAGTTCTCGCCCCCGTAGCGTGGCAGGATTTCGATCCCGTCCAGTGCGGCAGCATTGCCCCTGCGATTCGGCTCATCCGCCCCCGCAGCACCATCCACATAGTCGAAGGCGAAGCGCGGTACGCGCTTGCGCGCCTTCGTGCGCAGGTCCGCGATCGTCGGGTAGAGCATCTTGAGTTGGCCAGCACGAGTCGACGTGTCGGGCCGCCCCGCTGTGACCTTGTAATCGGGTTCTTCGGTGCTCGTCTTCGAGTTGTCTTCGGTCATGTCGTCACCTCCGGATCACTCGCCACCAGTATCGGACGCGTCAGCGCCGACAGGCTTTGGCGCTGATTGCCGTCGGCATCAAAGTTCGTGTCGTCCAGCCAGGTCTCGAACGCCGCCTTCAGATCCGGCCATTCGGACACGACACAGGCATACCAAGCCGTATCGCGCGATCGCCCTCGATGAATCATATGATCACGAAACACGCCCTCATAGGAGAATCCCAGCCGCTGGGCCGCCACTCGTGAGGGATGATTGAAGCTATGGCATTTCCATTCATAACGCCGGTAACCCGCCTCAAACACCCACTGCATCATCAGATACATGGCCTCACTCGTCACCCGGCTACGCTGAATCACTGGGGCATAGTGCACATGCCCCACCTCGATAGAGCCGTGCGCGGGGTTGATTCGCATGTAACTCACCATCCCCGCCGCGCGCCCCGTCGCGTTATCGATGATGGCGTAGAAGAATGGATCCGCGTCGAAGCAGGTCTCGGCCATCCATGTCTGGAAATCACCCAGGGCATCGAACGGGCCGTACGGCAGGTAGGACCAGCCGCGACCGTCCGTGTCTTCACTGAAATGGTGATGCAGGCCGGCAGCATGAGCCGCGATGTCCAACGGCTCCAGCCGGCAGAACCGCCCCGCCAGAACCTGTCGCGCCGGGCGCGGCGGTGGTGTCCAGTCAGGCACGGCGGGGCCGACCGGCAGGCCTAGTGCATTCGTCTCGGTCATCGCGTTCTACGCGTTATTCCCACTCGATGGTGCCCGGCGGCTTAGATGTCACATCGTAGACCACCCGGTTGATCCCGCGCACCTCGTTGATGATGCGGGTCGCAACCCCGGCCACGAAGGCGTGCTCGAAGGGATAGCTGTCGGCCGTCATACCGTCTGTCGAGGTCACGGCGCGCAGCGCACAGACATGTTCGTAAGTACGCGCATCGCCCATAACGCCGACGGTGCGGACCGGCAGCAACACTGCGAAGGCCTGCCAGATCGAATCATACAAACCGGCCTTGCGGATTTCATCGAGATAGATCGCGTCTGCCTGACGCAGGATTTCCAGTTTCTCGCGGTCGAAGTCTCCGGGCATGCGGATCGCCAGGCCCGGCCCCGGGAACGGGTGCCGGCCGACGATCTCATGGGGCATGCCCAGCTCGCGGCCCAGATCGCGCACCTCGTCCTTGAACAATTCGCGCAGCGGCTCCACGAGCTGCATGTTCATGCGCTCGGGCAGGCCGCCCACATTGTGGTGGGACTTGATGGTCGCGCTGGGCCCGCCAAACGGGCTGACGGATTCGATCACATCGGGATAGAGCGTGCCCTGGGCCAGGAAATCCGCGCCGCCAATTTTGGCCGCCTCCTCCTCGAATACGTCGATGAAGGTGCCGCCGATGATCTTGCGCTTCGTCTCGGGGTCGGACTCGCCATCAAGCTTGTCGAGGAACATATCCTTCGCGTCGCGCACCACCAGCGAGATATTGAACCGGTCGCGGAACACCTGCTCCACTTCCTCCACTTCGCCCGCACGCAACAGGCCGTGATCGACGAAGATGCAGTTCAGCTGATCACCGATCGCCTCATGGATCAGGACCGCCGCGACGGAACTATCCACGCCCCCCGAAAGCCCGCAGATAACTTTGCCGTCGCCGACCTGCTCGCGGATCTTCTTGATCTCGGCGGCGCGGAACGCGGCCATGGTCCAATCACCGCGGCAACCCGCAACATGGTGAACAAAGTTCGACAACAGTCGCGCGCCATCCTTGGTGTGCACGACCTCGGGATGGAACTGAACGCCGTAGAATTTACGGTCGTCATCCGCGATGGCCGCAAACGGCGCGCCCGGGCTCGTCGCGACCGGCCGGAACCCTTCGGGCAGCCCGGTCACACGGTCACCATGGGACATCCAGACCTCGGGCACGGTGCCCGGCAGCCAGACCCTGTGAAACAGTCCGCAATGGTCGGTTACTTCGAGGAGCGCGCGGCCGAATTCCTGATGATCGGAATCTTCCACCACGCCGCCGAGCGCATGACACATGAGCTGCTGGCCGTAGCAGATACCGAGCACCGGCACACCGAGTTCGAACACAATCGGATCGACCATCGGGGCCTCGTCCGCCATCACGCTGGCGGGGCCACCCGACAGGATGATCGCGTTGGGCGCGAACTCCTCGATGAAGGCCTTGTCGATCCGGAAACAAGGGTGAATTTCGCTGTAGACACCAGACTCACGGATACGCCGCGCGATCAGCTGGGTGACCTGCGAACCAAAGTCGATGATGAGGATTTTTTCAGAGATGGGAAGCGATGTGACCATGGGAGTATTTAGCCGATTCGAATGTGCCCCGCACTAGCGCTGATAGGCTTCAGTCCACAGGCACATACACACGGCCGGAAACAATCAGGCTCGGCGCGTCAGCACCGCCGCATACATGCCGTCCGTATTGTGCCGCTTCGGGGTCAGAACCAAATCCTCATCACAGCCCAGGCGCGCGGCCATCTCAGGTCCCAGAACATCCTTTATCGGGCACCGCTGAAAGTCCGGATGGCGTGCGAGGAAGGCATCGACACGTGCGCGGCCCTCACTCTCAAGCACAGAACAAACCGCATAAATGATCCGCCCGCCCTCGCGCAGCATGGTCGTGGCGGTATCGAGCAAACTGTCCTGCTCGCGCCCGTAGGCAGCAATCATCTCCGGGCTGGTCCGCCATCGCATATCCGGGCTGCGCCGCCATGTGCCCGTCCCCGAGCACGGCGCATCAATCAACACCCGGTCCGCCCAGTCGTTGAGTTCCGCGGGCGCCATGTCGGCAGGAACCGCGAGGCTTCGCACCCCCTCGACGCCCAGCCGAGCCGCGCGCGGCTCCATGTGCGCAAGCCGGGAGCGCGAGACATCGCAGGCAACAATTTCGGCCTGGTTTCCAGACCCCGCCGCCAGCGCCAGCGCCTTGCCCCCCGCGCCCGCGCAATAATCAATCACCCGCAGGCCCGGTGCGGCATCCACCAGCATGGTGACCAGCTGGCTCGATTCATCCTGCGGCTCGATCATCCCCGCGCGATAGGCGCCAAGCTGCTGAAAATTGCCGCGCACAGTGCCGCGCAGCCCGGTCAGGCTGAACAGGGTCGGATTCGCCTCATACCCATCCGCCGCAAGACGCGCCTGCGCCTCTTCACGGGTTGCGCGCAGGGCATTGACCCGCAAATCCACCGGTGCCGTCTGGTTCAGGGCCGCAAGTTCATCCGCTGCCGCATCTCCCCACTGATCCGAAAACAATGGATAGATATCCGCCGGACAATTGCCTGCCACATGACCCGGCGCGGCGGCCGAATCCAGATCACCGATGAAATCAGCCAAGGCCTTTTCTTCGGCGTTCAGCGGCGGCGGCCCGTATCCTGTGCCGTCGAACAACCGATCCAATTCCGCCGGCGGCTCGAATGCCAACGCGGCAATGGTGCGCAATCGCGGGTTTTCCGGATCGCCATCGGCCGTTTGTACGGCCCAACGACAAAGCGCACCTGCGCGAAAATCCGCATAGACGGCTTCCCGGATGGCGCGACGGTCCCCCGATCCGGCAAACCGGTGGCCGCGAAACCAGTCGGCCAGAACGGCGTCTGCGGGCGCATCGCCGCGGGCGACCTCGGTCAGGATTTCGATTGTGGCGGCGGTGCGCGCGGCGGGTGTCATGGGGTGTTTCGCCGGCTGACCAGTCCGTTGGGGACCGTTTTAGGCATTCTGCCGGTAGTTCGGCGCCTCGCGGGTGATCGTCACGTCATGCACATGGCTTTCCCGCAAGCCCGCATTGGTAAGCCGCAGGAAACGGCAATTCTTCTGCATGTCCTCGACCGAGCCATTGCCGGTGTAGCCCATCGAGGCCCGCAGCCCCCCGACAAGCTGATGCACAACATTCAGTGCCGGGCCCTTGTAGGCAACCTGGCCTTCGATACCCTCGGGGACGAGCTTGAGTGTCTCGGAAACTTCGGCCTGGAAGTACCGGTCGGCCGAGCCGCGCGCCATCGCGCCGAGGGAGCCCATCCCGCGATAGGATTTGTAGGATCGGCCTTCGTGCAGAAATACTTCGCCGGGGGCCTCGTCGGTACCCGCCAGCAGCGAGCCGATCATCGCGCAGTCCGCGCCCGCCGCGACCGCCTTGGCCAGATCGCCGGAATATTTGATGCCGCCATCGGCGATCACCGGGACACCGGTCTTATGGGCGACACTCGCCACCTGCTCGATCGCGGTGAGCTGCGGCACACCGACACCGGCCACGATGCGCGTCGTGCAGATTGAGCCCGGGCCGATTCCGACCTTGAGCGCGTCCGCACCGGCATCAATCAACGCGGCAGCAGCCTCGGAGGTCGCAATATTGCCGCCGATGATCTGTGCCTGATTGCTGAGGCGCTTGATCCGGGAGATCTGGTCGATCACGCCGCGTGAATGGCCGTGGGCTGTGTCGACAACGATTATATCCACCCCGGCATCGAGCAGCGCCTCGGCGCGTTCGTAGCCGGCATCGCCGGTGCCCGTGGCGGCGGCCACGCGCAGACGACCCTGCTCGTCCTTGCAGGCGTCGGGATAGGCCCGGGCCTTTTCGATATCCTTGACCGTGATCAGGCCGACGCAATGGCCGTCCGCATCGACCACCAGAAGTTTCTCGATCCGGTGCTGGTGCAGAAGCTGCTTGGCCGCCTCCATCTCGACGCCCTCGCCGACCGTAACCAGTTTCTCGGTCATCAGTTCCGCGATCGGCTGAGAGGGCTCGCTGGCAAAGCGCACGTCGCGGTTGGTGACGATGCCCACCAGCCTGCCGCCTTCGCGTGCCACCACCGGAATACCGGAAATCGATTCCCGGTCCATGATCGCCAGCGCATCCGCCAGGGGTTGATCAGGGTGGATCGTGATCGGATTGACCACCATGCCGGATTCGAAGCGCTTGACCTTGCGAACCTCGTTGGCCTGCTCTTCCGGTTCCAAATTCTTGTGCACCACACCGAGGCCGCCAGCCTGCGCGAGCGCGATCGCCATCTCCGCCTCGGTGACGGTATCCATCGCCGCCGACAGCAACGGAATACCCAGCCGGATGTTCTTGGTCAGTTGTGTCGAGGTATTCGCGTCGGAGGGCAGAATCCGCGATTCCGCCGGTTCGAGCAGAACATCATCAAACGTCAGTGCGTCGCGGATTTCCATGCCAACCCAGTCTCAAGGGAATCGAGAGTTGACGCGGCTTATATACACAAGCGGTACGCATCGACAAGCGTTCGTCCGGTGGACAGAAAAAACCCGGTTATCCCGCGTCCTTGAACCCGGTCCCGACAAGGAACATCTCGACCGAGTCGCTCCGGCTCGCCTTCGGCTTGAATCGGCGGACGGAGTCGAACTTCTTCGTCATGGCGTCGAACAAGGCCGGTTCATCGGCACCCTGAAAGACCTTGGTTACGAAATCACCCCCTGGGAGCAGCACTTCACAGGCAAACACAAACGCGGCCTCCGCCAGCGCCAGCGTGCGCAAATGGTCGGTCGACGCGTGCCCCGTGGTCGATGTCGCCATGTCCGACAGGACCAGGTCTACCCGTGTGCCAATGGCCTCCCGCAATCGCGAAACCGCAGCCTCGTCTTCAATATCACCGACCAGGACTTCTGCCCCTGCCAGGGGTTCCATTTCCAGGATGTCGATGGCGACGACGGATTTCGCGTTGTCCTCGGACTCCACCCTGTCGACCGCGATCTGGGTCCAGCCACCGGGCGCGGCACCGAGATCTACAACGCGCTTGCCCGGCGTCAGAAGCTCGAAGCGTTCATCGATCTGCAGCAGTTTGTAGGCAGCTCGTGAACGGTAGCCATCGCGTTTGGCCGCCTGCACATAGGGGTCATTCAGCTGCCGCTGCAGCCAAAGCGTCGACGACAATCTTCGGCCACGTGCGGATCGCACCCGCTCAAAGCGCATGCGTGAACCGTCGTCTCCCGATTTCTTGCGACCCCGCGCCATGTCGTGCTCAGGCTCCGGCCTGGGTCGCTTCGCGGTCGGCGGAACGCATCAGCCCGTGGAGAATGCCTTCGCGTAGTCCACGGTCGGCAACACGCAGCTGGCCGACGGGCCAAAGCCCGCAAATGGCATCCAGCACCGCGCAGCCCGACACGACAAGATCGGCGCGCTCTGGTCCGATACACGGGTGCGCCGCACGGTCCTGGCGGTCGAGCCCCAGGAGATGATCGCGCGCGCTGCCCAGCTGCGCAAAATTGAGCTGCCGGCCGTCGACGCGATCACGGTTGTAACGCGGTAGTTTGAGGAACACGCCGGTCAGTGTCGTCACGGTGCCCGAGGTTCCGACCATCTGGACGGCGCCGTCAGCCACGAGCCTGGAGATGTTGTGGCGCGCATCGAACGCCGTCAGCAGGTCGCGAACATGATCACAAATCTGGCCGTAAAGTTCCGGTGACGCCCGGCCCGTTTCGTCCTCACCGCAACCGAACCGTTCGCTAAGGGTCACCACACCACATGGCACCGAGATGCAGTCGATGATCTCGGTGTCGACCTGATCCGGCACCGACGATGCTTGATGGAGCTTGAGCCAGGTGATCTGAGTGCTGCCGCCGCCGATGTCGAACAACAGCGCGTAGGCCTTGTCGCCCTGTGGCGCATCGTAGAGCGATGAACATCCGATCAGGGCCAGTTCGGCCTCCTCATCTGCGGCGATCACTTCAAGATCGATGTTGGCTTCGGCCCGCACCCGATCGATGAACGCCGCGCCATTGTCCGCCCTGCGGCATGCCTCGGTCGCAACCGCACGCAGCCGGGTCACACCATTGCGTTCGACTTTCGAGCGGCACACCTGCAACGCCTCGATCGTACGGTCCATGGCATGTTTGGAAAGGACGTTCGAATTCCCCAACCCCTCGCCGAGCCGCACGATCCGCGAAAATGCGTCGACCACGCGAAATCCGTCCTGGTTGGGTTTGGCCACGAGAAGCCGGCAGTTATTCGTCCCGAGATCGAGTGCCCCATAGACATGCTGCCAACGCCCATCGCGACCTTGACGGGTGTCACTTTGTGCTTGTCTGGCGCGTCTCGATGCCACGGGGTTCTCCAAGGACCGGATTGGTGCAATCCCAAGCCCTAGAAACTACACGGGCTGCGCGCGATCAGGAAGCCTTCCCGGACTGCCGTCGCTTCCACGCGCGATAGGCGTCCGGCATGCATATCGCGCAAGCACGGTACCCCGCGCCGCGCGCGGTCTTCTCGTCAGCGAAAAACACCCGGTGTGGGGCGTAATACCCCTTTGCCAGCCAGCGCAGGGCATTGGGACAGTCGAGCCGCCCGTATATCCGGCTGCGCCGATGACCACCCATTTCCCCCGGTGACGCGCTTTCGTATGCGCGGCCCGTTTCGTCAATCAGTCGATAATTTTTCCGTGCCATGCTGTTCATCTACACACGCTGGCGCAGGTATGGTAAAGACCGCGCCCAGTTGGCCATTGGGGGATCGTCTAATGGTAGGACAGCGGACTCTGACTCCGCTAGTGAGGGTTCGAATCCTTCTCCCCCAGCCAGCCATTCCACACGTCAATACCGCCTGAAACCCTGCCGCATCCGGCGGATGCCAGCGCTTTGTGTGCGCAGGCCGAAACCTGACGGTCAATATCTCGCGATGAACAGGATTCCTGTTTGAGATAACCATCCAGCAAGCCAGACTGCTGCGACCATTTCAATCGACCAACGCGAAAGGCGACCGCGATGACACGACTGACGGCGAAAGATTTCGATCAGGGGCTCCTCGATCTCTACGATTTCTACGTTCATGGCGGGCTGACGAAGCGCGAGTTTCTCGATCGTGCCGGGAAATATGCCGTCGGCGGCGCTACGGCGCTCGGCCTGTTCAACATGCTCAAACCCGACTATGCGCTGGCCGAGCAGGTGTCGTTCAACGACCCGGACATTACCGCCAGCTACCAGATGTACGATTCGCCCAACGGCAACGGCGAGGTGCGCGGCTACGTGGTCCGTCCGACCAAGGCCAACGGCAAGCTCCCCGCCGTGCTGGTCATTCACGAAAATCGCGGCCTCAATCCCTACATCGAAGATGTGGCGCGCCGCGTTGCCAAGGCCGGTTTCATGGCTCTCGCGCCCGACGGCTTGACGTCCGTCGGCGGCTATCCAGGCAATGACGCAGAGGGCAAGGCGCTCCAGAAAACAGTCGACCGGGTGAAGTTGATGAACGACTTCTTTGCCGGCTACGAGCATCTGGCCGCCCGCGATGATTCAACTGGCAAGGTCGGCTGCGTCGGTTTCTGTTACGGCGGCGGCGTTTGTAACGCGCTGGCGGTCGCTTATCCGGAACTGAATGCTTCAGTGCCCTTCTACGGTCGCCAGGCGAAGACCGAGGATGTAGCGAAGATCCAGGCGCCGCTGTTGCTTCACTATGGCGAGCTCGACAAACGGATCAACGCCGGCTGGCCCGCCTATGAAGCGGCACTCAAGGCCCAGGGCAAGACCTTCGAAGGGCATATCTACGCCGGGGCCAATCACGGCTTCCACAACGATTCGACCCCGCGTTATGACGAGCAGAACGCCGAGTTGGCCTGGTCGCGCACCGTCGACTGGTTCAACCGGCATCTGACATAGGACCTATCAGAACCCCGAAACCCGCTGTAGATAAGCGGCTCGAGAGAATCTGAGAACCCGGCGCAGCCTTATGACGTCGCGAGGGTGTGTTCGTGCGTGTGTTCGTCGCCGCACCAACTGCATCACAAGACTAATATATCTTTATGATATATATTGTCTTGTCTCATATCATATGAGATTATCCGGCTCGGCATAGATGACATACCGAGAGTTGTAATGGACGCAAAGACCGTTTGTTTGGCCGTACTGAGCCAGGGCGAGGCATCAGGCTATGAAATCCGCAAATCCGTGGAGGAAGGCCCGTTCGGCCATATCCAGGACATCGGATTCAGCTCGATCTATCCGGCCCTGTCCCGATTGCGTGGCGACGGGTTGGTCACGGTGACCGAACTCGCCCAGGAAGGCCGCCCCGACAAAAAGATATACAGACTGACATCCGACGGCCGCCTCGCATTGCTCAACGCGCTGCAGGACCCGACGGAATCTGACCGCGTGAGGTCCGACTTTCTGTTTCGAATGTTGTTTGCCGATATTCTGCCGCCATCAATCATCAACTCCATGATCGATGCACGCATGGAGGAAATTCAGACCAGCCTGACACGCTTGGGCGCAAGTGCATCGGGCGGTTTTGAAAGTGTCGGCGAAGAATTCGTCAACGGGTTCGCCGCCACCGTTCAACGCGCCATGGCGGCCTATATCGAAGACAACCGTCACCAACTTGTCGCCGCCGCCCTGGCGCCATCACGCGCCGTCGCAGAGTAGATCGCGAAACAAACTGCGGAACAGCCGGGAACTACACGATGCGTAACTCCATCATCACAGCCCTCATTCTCGCGGTCATCGGCGTCGGCTGGATCGCGTCGGGCCAGTTCGGCACCGACGATCCCGCCGTGGCCACGAACGGTGACACCGCCTCGGCGACAAGCGCACAAGGCAGCAAAGCCCCGATGCGGGTCCGTGTCGCGGACCTCGAAGCCGTCATGCGTGTCGAGCGCGTCGACGTTACGGGCCGCACCGAGGCGTCCCGCACCGTACAGGTCCGGGCAGAGACACACGGACAGGTCCGCGAATTACTGGGCCAACGCGGCGACAATGTCGAAAAAGGCTCCCCGATCGCGCGCCTGCGCCTCGACGACCGTCCCGCGAAGCTCGCCGAAGCGAAAGCATCACTTCGTCAGCGCGAGATCGAGTTCAAGGCGGCACAATCGCTGAAGGAAAAGGGCTTCCGCTCCGAAACCGAGGAAGCCGCCGCGCAGGCACGGCTCGACAGCGCACACGCCGTTGTTGAACAGATGGAAATCGATATCGCGCGCACCACGTTTCGCGCCCCCTTCGACGGCATGATCAATTCCGGGCACATCGAACTGGGCGACTATGTTCGCGTCGGGGACATCGCGGCAACGGTGGTGGACCTCGATCCGATGCTCGTCGTCGGCAATGTCAGCGAACGCCAGGTGAACAGCCTGCATGAAGGCATGCCCGGTATCATCCGGCTGATCGACGGGACCGAACGCGACGGGATCATCCGCTTCGTTGCCCCGGTCGCCGAGGCGAGCACCCGGACCTATCGCATTGAGCTTGAAATCCCCAACGCCGATGTTTCCATTCGCGATGGCCTGACAGCCGAAATCGAAATCCCGGTCAGCGAAGCCGATGCGCATTTTGTGACACCATCGACGCTGACCCTCAACGATGACGGCATCGTGGGCGTAAAAGTGGTCACACGCGACAACATGGTGTCGTTCCAACCCGTCGAGATCATCGCCGATGAGCCCGACGGTGTCTGGCTCGGTGGACTGCCCAGAACCATCCGCTTGATCACGGTTGGCCAGGAATTCGTGCTCGACGGCGAACGGGTCGAACCCGTCGCCGGCAATGCGCGCATCGTGGAGGCCGACAAAACATGAGCCTGATCGACGCCGGGCTCAACCGGTCACGCACGGTCCTCGCCACCCTGGTTCTCCTGCTTGTCGCGGGCGCGTTTTCGTTTATCGCGATCCCCAAGGAGGCCGAGCCCGACGTCAATATCCCGATCATCTATGTCTCGATGCATCATGAAGGGATTTCGCCGGAGGATTCCGAGCGCCTGCTCGTCCGCCCGATGGAGGCGGAGATGCGCTCCATCGAAGGCGTCAAGGAACTGCGTGCGACGTCCTTTCTGGGCGGCGGCAACGTGGTGCTCGAGTTCGAGGCCGGCTTCAACGCCGACACCGCGATCGACGATGTACGCGAGAAGGTCGACCTTGTTCGCCCCGACCTGCCCGACGATACCGACGAACCCACCGTTAACGAAGTCAATATCAGCCTGTTTCCCGTTCTCGTCGTGACCCTTTCGGGCGATGTGCCCGAGCGCACATTAATGCGCCTGGCACGTGATCTTCAGGATTCGGTCGAGGCCATCCCCGAAGTGCTCGAGGCGAAGATCGGTGGCGACCGCGACGAGCTGGTCGAAATCGTGGTCGAGCCCCAGCTGCTCGAAAGCTACGGCGTCGACCCCGCCGCCCTGCTGTCGCTCCTGTCGCGATCAAACCAGCTCGTCGCCGCCGGCGCGATTGATACGGGCCAGGGCCGGTTCGCCATCAAGGTTCCCGGGTTAATCGAGAATGTGGACGACATCCTCAATCTGCCGGTCAAGGTGAACGACAACGCCAAGGTAACGTTCCGCGACCTGACCTCCGTCCGCCGGACATTCCGCGACCGCGACACGGTCGCCCGCGTGAACGGACAGCCCGCCGTCTCGCTGGAAATCTCCAAGCGGACGGGTTCGAACATCATCGAAACCATCGAACAGGTCCGCGACATCGTGCTGACCGAAAGCACGGAGTGGCCGGACGCAGTCACGATCAATTTTTCGCAAGACAAGTCGGTGCAGGTACGCACCATGTTGAGTGACCTCCAGAACAACGTACTGAGTGCGGTTTTGCTGGTCATGATCGCGGTTGTCGGCGCGCTCGGCCTACGCTCGGGCATTCTCGTGGCGGTCGCCATTCCCGGCTCGTTCCTGACGGCGATCCTCGTCATCAACGCACTTGGTCTGACCGTGAACATCGTCGTCCTGTTCTCCCTCATCCTGGCCGTCGGGATGCTGGTGGATGGCGCGATCGTCGTGACCGAGTATGCCGATCGGAAAATGCGTGAAGGCGCACCACCCGAACAGGCCTACCGCTTGGCCGCCAAGCGCATGGCGTGGCCGATCATCGCCTCGACCGCGACGACACTGGCAGCCTTCGCACCGCTGCTGTTCTGGCCGGGCATCGTCGGCGAATTCATGAAGTTCCTGCCCATCACCCTCGTCGCTACGCTGACGGCGTCGTTGGCGATGGCGTTATTGTTTGTCCCCGTGCTCGGCGCCAATTTCGCAATCGTGTCACGATATTTCATCCTGATCAGCGCGACCGCACTGGGCGCAATCATCGGCGTGTCCATCGGCAGCGGGATCCTGTCCACGGTCTTTGGCGACCTCAAGGCCGCCCCGGCTATTGCTCCACTGCTCGCCACAATTGTTCCGGGCGGCGGCGGCGCTTTCGGTGGTTGGTGGATCGGCCGTCGCCTCGCCGCGATCGTCGACCGCGGCCTGTCGCGACCCATGGCACCCGCAGGCGCCAGTAAGGCCACCGGCAAGGGCGAAGATGACGGCGTTGATCTCGCATCGCTGACAGGCGTCACCGCCACCTACGTCCGCATCCTGCGCGGCGCACTCAAACGCCCGGCCATCATCCTGTCGCTGGCCTTCGCGACACTGATCGGCTCGTGGGTACTGTATGGCGCATTGGGCAAGGGGGTCGAGTTCTTCCCCAACGTCGAGCCCGAACAGGCCGCCGTCCAGATTCACGCCCGTGGCAACCTGTCGGTTTCGGAGAAGGCCGCGCTTGTCGGTGAAGTCGAGGCGCGCATCCTCGAACTCCAGGACGAGCGTGGCGAATTTGATTCGGTCTACTCGCTGTCCGGTAATCCCGACCAACAGCAGGAAGACGTCGCCGAAGACGTCATCGGCACCATCAGCGTCGAGTTCGCAGACTGGGATCAGCGCCGCCCCGCAGACGTCATCCTCGCGGACATCATTGCCCGGTCGAGTGATCTGGCCGGCATTCTTGTCGAAACACGCAAGCAGGAATCCGGCCCGCCGGTCGGCAAACCGGTCCAGGTGCAACTGAGCTCACGCAACCCCGACCTGCTCGAAAGCGAAGTGGCAAAGGTGCGTGCGTTCGTCGACACGCTGACGGGTCTGAAGGACGTGGAGGACAGCCGCCCCCTGCCCGGCATCGAATGGGAGATCAATGTGGATCGCGCCGAGGCCGCCAAATTCGGGGCCGACGTCACCATGGTCGGCAACGCGGTCAAGTTCGTCACCAACGGCATGAAAATTACCGACTACCGGCCCGACGACAGTGACGAAGAAATCGATATCGTGGCGCGCTACCCCTACAACGACCGAACGATCAACCAGCTCGATAAGATACGCCTGCAGACGACCGAGGGCATGGTGCCCATCAGCAATTTTGTCGAACGGGTCGCCAAACCGCTCACGAGCCAGCTCAGCCGGGTGGACGCGATTCGCGTGATGACGGTTCGAGCCGACGTTCTGCCCGGCGTGCTCGCCGACGACATGGTCAAACAGATTCGTGCATGGCTGCCCACGGCGGGCATCGACCCGCGCGTCGAGGTGGAGTTCCGCGGCGAGGACGAGGAACAGAAGGCCGCGCAGGCGTTTCTGCAAAAAGCATTCGGGGTCGCGCTGTTCCTGATGGCGATCATTCTGGTCACCCAGTTTAACAGCTTCTACTCCGCGTTCCTGATCCTCTCCGCCGTCATCATGTCCACGGTCGGCGTCATGCTCGGCCTGCTGATCGTCGGCCAGCCCTTCGGTATCGTCATGAGCGGAATCGGGGTGATCGCACTCGCCGGCATTGTGGTGAACAACAACATTGTCCTGATCGATACGTTCGACCGATTGCGAAAACAGGCCTCGAATCCACTCGACGCGATCCTGATGACCGGCGCCCAGCGTTTGCGACCGGTCCTTCTGACAACGGTCACCACGGTGCTTGGACTGTTGCCCATGGTGCTTCAGGTCAACATCGACTTCGTCACGCGCGAAATCAGTCAGGGCGCACCGTCGACGCAGTGGTGGGTCCAGCTCTCGACCGCGATTGTCGCCGGCCTGAGCTTTGCCACGATTTTGACCCTGGTAATCACGCCCAGCGCGTTGATGCTGCGAGAGAATTTCGTCGCCCGACGCCAGGCGCGCCGGGATGCCCTGTCCGGTTCGCAGGCCGCCTAGTTCGCTGCCGGCAGTGTGAAAATCTGACCGGGATAGATCAGGTCCGGATCGCGGATCTGATCCTTGTTCGCCTCGTAGATGACCGTGAACTGAAATCCGGAGCCATAACGCTTTCGCGCAATGCCCCACAGATGGTCTCCCGGCTGAATGATAGCGACCCGGCCCGGCGGCAAGTCCGCGGGCGGCTCGGCGCGCGTGAAGGGTAGCTCCGAACGCGCCAGCACCGTGCCGTCGGGATGCACCTGGTCGACCCGAAGGGTGTAGTTACCAGCCGGAATTTCCCGCTCCAGCGTCAGTGACCATGCGCCGTCGCCGTCGGCCTGAGTGGTGCCGACCAGCTCATTGTCCAGATAGACGCGCACGGTGCTGTTCGGCGCTGCCATACCTGAGAGGTTGGAGCGGCCGGCCTCGTCATAATCGATCTTGCCGACAACGGCAGCGGGTCCGGGCCGCTGCAAGACCTGTACTTCACCCTCGCGGGGCACCGCGACCGCCAGCGCGCTCCCGCTACGCTCGGGCACGACCAGGGCGACCACACGATCGGCATTCAGAGGCTCGGCGCCCTCACATTCGGCAACCAGTGTCAATTCGCGCGCACCGGGGGTCAACGCATCGTCGGGAACCAGCACCCATTCGCCGGCCCTGTCCACCGACGTGCGACCAACTTCGGTCTCGCCATCGCGAATGATAATGGTGCAACCCGGCGTCGCGCGACCGGCGATGACCACGTTTCCGTCCTCGTCCACCCGCACCACATCGAAGTCCGGGCGCACGGGATCCACGGTCGCAGCCGCGCTGGCAGCCGGTTCATCGGTCGTCGTCGCCGGTTCAGCCACAGGGGCACCCGGCTCCGGTATCCGGAAAAAGAGCCACGCGCCGACAATGATCGCCAGCGCAAGTATGCCAATCCCACCATATAGAAGTGAACGGTTCAAAGGCCCTGTCCCGCAAGATTTCTGTTATACGAACAACGTATTACGGCACCGGATTCAACGCAATCGACACCGGACAGGATCGTTCAGCAGTGACCAACAGCTCGCCACTCAAATCCATATGCGTTTATTGCGGATCGTCGGATAACGGCCCCGCCGCGCACCGCGACCTCGCTCGCGATCTCGGCCGACAAATGGTCGCCAACGGCATCCAACTGGTTTATGGCGGCGGCCGTATCGGTGTCATGGGCGCCGTTGCGAATGCCGTGCTCGATGACGGCGGCACCGTAACGGGGGTCATCCCCGATTTCCTGATGCAGCGTGAGCATGGTCATCACGACATCACGAATTTGGAAGTCGTCACCAGCATGCACGAACGCAAGGCGCGCATGGCCGAACTGTCCGATGCGTTCATCGTTCTGCCCGGCGGGCTCGGCACGCTGGAGGAATTGTTCGAGATTATGACCTGGCGTCAGCTGGGACTTCACGACAAGCCGATCGTGGTCATCAATCCGGATGGCCACTGGGACCGCCTGCACGGGTTGATCGATGATCTGGTGGCAGCGGGCTACGCGCGCCCCGAAAACGCCGGGCTGGTGCACTTCGTCGCCGACCCGGCCGCCGCCCTGTCCACGCTCCAGTCACAAATTACAGGCAAGACCCATATAGAAACGGGGCGCCTTTAACGGCACCCCGATCCTTTCAATTTGGCAGGCCCGCCTCTTGGCGGCGAGCCTCAGATGCGCGCCCTTAGGCGCCCCCTAGGCGCCCCAGGGCGTGATGGCTTCCTTGAGTTTCGCGTAGCCATCGAGGAAGCCCGGTCGGTCACCGGCATAGACTTCATCGAACTTCGCCAGCACGTCGTCGAGCCAGGCCTTCAACTTGTCGTTGCCGGGGTTGGCATCGATATAGGCGTCGCGGATCAGCACGAAATGAATGCGCGGATCATAAGGCTGCTTGGTGCCGCCGACCCATTCATCGCCATCCAGGAGACGCAACAGCATCGCATCGGCCGAGCCCAGCGTCTGCTCGTGGATCGGCGGGCCGGACATGCGGTGCATCACGGAGGTCATGTCGCGACCGTTGCCGGTCGTGTAACCCATGTCGCTCCAAAGTGCGCCTGAATCCACATCCTGACCAAGCTTCTCCGCAACCAGCTTGCTGTAGGCACGCAGGGGATCGGAGACATCGGCCAGCAAATCGGTCAGGCGATCGCCGTCGAGATCCGTGGCCAACACGATGCAATCGCGCTGCTCGATCAGGTCCCAGAGCAGCAGGCCGTAATTCGTGTCGGCAATATGCTGCTCGATCCGGCCACCCCAGTTCTCCATGCCGTCCTTGAAGTCGTCGGGAAGCAAGGCAACGATACGGTCGATATTCTCCTTATGCTCCTCGTAAGGATCAACGGCGTATTTCCGCCCGACCTCGAATTTCGTGCCCTTGAGCATCCAGGCATGCAGCCCGGCATTGATGCCGTCCTCCATCGCCTGGGTCGGCTTCATGGCGACGCGGCCGAGCTTGCCGCTCTCATGGACCATCTGCAGGAACAGCCGGTTGGCATAGGCCATCTGGACACCCGGCGAGTTCATCTCGGAATGCACGAGGCCCGTTTCCGGGTCGACGTTAAACAGCGGCCGGTTCTGGGAGTATGGCAGGCAGGGCATGCAGCGCACGACGGTGATCGGGCCGTAGGGGCGCACATTGCAATACACGCCGGCCTGGGTACGCAGCGGGGCATTGCCGGACTTGCCCATGACGACGACTTTGCTGCCGTCGCCGTCATTCACATAGGCATCTCCGGCCGTCGACCACTTGATCGAGGTAGCCGGCAGATTGCCGAACCAGCCCAGGCATTCGAGCTTGGTGTCATGGCGATACTGCGACCACATCGGGACGGCGTAGAATGGCAGGCCAAGAATATCGATGGCGGCGATCGTGCCGAGCAGCGCGTATGCGTCGGTCATGGAGTGGCCCACGGGGTTCACGCCGGTGTCGAAACTGCCGCCCTGCCAGACCACCGCGTCGGGAAAGCCTTCGGGGCGCACATCGGTCGGCTCATAAAGCCCCTGCATGGTTCCGAACAGGTCGCCGCCGTCGGCTTCGGTTCGCGCAATGGACATGAGATCGATCATTTTCGCCTCTTTATTTCGATGATTATCAGTGTGGGTCAGCCGATTCAGCCGGTTCCGATGAATTCAGATACGACATGGCCGTTCGCGGGCCTCTGTATGCTGCGAACGGACGGCTCTGTAAAGAGGCTGACCGGGTCAAGCCATGACGATCTGTTGAAAAAGTGGCGATGTCGCAAAAAAGGGCCGGAAAGGCCGGTTTTGGCGAAGCTCTACTGACTGAGTTGCCGGTGGACGGCCTTTGCTGCGCTCAGTAAGGCTTCCCGGCCCGTATCGTTATCGACCCGGGTGACCAGGGCATAGGAGCGATCCGAATCGTTCCAGTAGAACATCGACAGATCGTCAGCCAGCGCATAGGTGATATCCACCCCGTTGGCCTGCTCGCTGCGAACATACAGCGACACTTTGTGACCGTTTTCATCGGTGAAAACGAACTGCGCGGCCGGTCCATCCGTGTCCGGCAACACGCGACCGCCGACCATGTTGTAGCCAAAGGAATCCAGGCTAGGCACACGCACCTGCTTGCCCATGCGATCGGCGATGTAATCCGCCATGGCCGCAGGCCCGCCCACAGCCGGGGTACGCAGCTCATCCTGGTGGCTGACCACATGCGCCATCGAGGCACGCTGCATCAGCACCTGGGTATCAATGGGCGGGGTCGTCGACGCGGCCGCGAATTGCGCGCCGGTCTCGGATGCGCCGTCACCGCGCACGATCCAGCCGCCTGCGGCGCCAACCACGAACAACGCAATCGCGGCAGCCATCGCAGCCCACGCCGGCACACCGGCGCGTCGAACATCGAGCAATGCCGCCGTATTGGCCGGCAAATCCTCGTTCAGAATATCGTCATACAGGGCGTGCAGCCCCGCGCTTTGTGCCCGATACCGTGCCACGCGCTGTGCGGATTCCGGATTGTCGGCCAACCATGCTTCGATTTCGGCCTGACGTGCAGGATCAAGCTCGTCATCGACGAGGGCGTTGAGTTCGCTGTCGGATACGCGATCGTCGCCCATCACTTGACCCTCCGGATCGTCGAGACCTGCGCGCCTTCGTCGATACGCCGGCGTAAATCCTCACGTGCGCGCGACAGGCGCGACATGACGGTCCCGACGGGCACCTCGAGGACCCCGGCGGCTTCGGCATAGGTCATGCCTTCAAGACCGACGAGTAAAATCACCTGGCGATGCACGACCGAGAGGCCCGACATGGCACTGGACAGTTCCGACCATTCAACCGCCGCTTCCTGGCCTGCCGGTTCGGCGCGCGGTGGCGCCGCGTCCAGCGGGACGGAATCGAGAGCACGGCTGCGCCGGCGCATCTCGTTGGCATGAAGGTTGTGCATGATCGTGAACAGCCAGGTCCGCATGTTGGTCCCCTCGCGCCAAAGGTGGAGCTTGTCCAACGCCCGAACGACAACGTCA
>JABJEK010000102.1 GCA_018702955.1 Rhodospirillaceae bacterium
CGAGATGCACGAGCGCTTCCTTCATGCGGTTGTGCATGTCGCCGAAGGGGTCGGCGTAGAAGGCCTCGGTGGCGTGCAACATACGGTCGGCCACGGCCTGGGCCGTTGTCATGTCATCGGCCTGAACCGCGCGGAAAAGTGCCACCTGCATGTCGGCAATCACCGAACCTGCACCAGACAGCAGTCCGTTCGCCCCCATAACCAGGGACGACATCATCCAGGACGAGTTGGTCGACAGCACGTTCACCGGCCGGGACAGGTTTTGCAGCGCGTTGATGTGGCGCTGATGAGCCTGCGGCGGCGACCAGTCCTTCACCGCCTTGATCGACGGGATGTCCTCGGCGAGCCCGACCAGCGTGTCGAGGGAATAGGCCAGCTCGTCGCCATACTGGAAAACGATCAATGGCAAATCCGTGGCGTCGGCAATCGTACTGAAATGGGCCATCGCCATTTCCGGCCGGTGGCGGATGCCGCCCATGCCCATGGAATGGGGCGGGAAGCACAGCAGCGCGGACGCGCCGCCGGCCTCGGCCATCTTCGCGATCTTCGCGGCCTCATGGCTGCCGTCGGCATACACGCCGTTGATCAGCGGCAGACTATCGCCGATCTCGTCCATGGACACATCGAGAATGTCGCGCTGCTCATCGAAGGAACAGGCGTGGATCTCCGACGAATGGCCGTTCACGGTGACGGCGGAGATACCATCCGTCGCCGCCACGAAGGACAGGTGACGCCGGGTCTCGGCCTCGTTGATTGCGAAGTCATCATCGAAGGCGAGAATCGCGGCCGGGATCACGCCCGCGGGTGTGTAGTCCTTGAATTGGGCCATGTCGCTTTCTCCTGCTTAGCCGTGATCATAGTCGGCGAGCGTCGTGCCGTCTTCCACGTAGACTGTGTTCTCGTAACCGTCCGCGCGCCCGTTGGTCAGGGATTCAAGCAGCCAGTCGGCGATACCCGGGTAGATCTGCCCGGCCACCTCGCCCATCGGGTGGAACACGCCTTCATAGAGCCAGAGCTCGCTCGGCCCGCCGAGGCCGGCGCGGAAAGTGGCGATGTCGGCGGGTGAGCAGAGCTCATCCATGTCCCCGGCCACGAGCAGATGGGGCACCTTCAGGCCCTTCGCAGCCTCCGGCAGGTTTGCGAGACGCGCGACGAATTCATCGAACTCGGCCTCGTCGCTGTACCCGGCCATGTACATGAAGATGCGTTTGAAGTTGGGCTGGGCCTGCTCGAAGATCATGTCGAACGAGCCGACATTGGCCATCTGGCCGCAGACGGCGCTGATGCGCGGGTCCGCAGCACCGATCAGCACGCCCCAGCGCGAGCCCATGGACATGCCGAAGATGCCAATTTTATCCGCATCCACGTCGTCGCGGGTGACAAGCCAGTCGACGACCGCCGAGACGGACTTTTCGTAATTGTCTTCCGTCTGCCAGGTGCCGTCACGGTTGCACGCACCCTGCCCCGGCCCATCGATGGCGCAGACATTCATGCCGCGGGGAATGAACTCGTTGTTGAACGGGTTGCAGACGTCTTCTTTCACCTGGTCCATGCCCGGCAGCGCGATGATCGTCGGTTTCGGGCCGTCGCCAGGGGCCTTGTGGAAGGTCGCATAGGCGTTCTGGCCCGGCGCGAACTCGATGGTCTTGGATTCCATGGCACCGTCCGACCATTCGACGACCTTGTCGTAGCATCGATACAGCCCTTCGAACCATTCGACTTTCTGGGCCTGACCGTGGATCGGGATGAGATGCTGGGCGCGGCCATAGCAGATGGCGGCCCGGTGATTGAGCTGGCGTGCGGTGTACATACGCCCGCGCGCCTCGGCGTCCTTGGCCATGCCCTCGAGTACCGCAGCGCGCTTGCCCCACGCCTTGGGGAAAGAGCGGCGGCCCGAGACCTTCGAGTAGACCGCGTTCAAATCCTCGAACTTGGTGCCGCGCTCGAGCCGGTTCCCCATGATGCCGGGATGCAGGACGTCCTCGTTGTCCGACAGCATCAGGAAATTATCGAAGATCCAGCCCTGTTCGGCCCGCAATTGTGGTTTCGGCATTGGTGTTCACTCCCCCATCGATTTCCGGATTCTTACCCCGGCTTCATATTCCTTCATAGCCGCCCTCGCGCAGGCGATCGACCAGCGTGTTCACGGCATCCTGAGGCAGCCCCAGGCCGGTCAGCACGAATGCCCCCATCTGCAGGCTCGATTCCGCGAGTTCGGGAATTGTCCGTGTCGCACCAGCAGCATCCAGCTCGGCGGCGTGTTCGAGATCGCGCGCACGCGCATAGACCTGCACGTCCGGCCAGCGCCGGCGGATATCGCGCACCGCCTGTTCGGCGTCCCGCTCCACGTCGAGTGTCAGGACAATCGCGCCCGCCCGTTCGGCCCCCACGCTCGCCAACACTTCGGCGCGGCGACCATCACCATAGAAGACCGGTTCACCGGCTGTTCGTAGTTTCCGCACAAGCTCAGTGTCCAGGTCGAGCGCCACATAGTCGATCCGTTCCTCGCGCAACAGTGCGGCAATGGCCGCACCCACCCGGCCATAACCGGCGATGACGACGTGATGGCCAAGCTCCGCAATCTCGTCGAGGTCCGGCTCGAGTGATTGCGTATTTCCGCGCTCCAACCACGCGCCCACCCGCGCACCGGCCACGGCAAGAGCCGGCGTCACCATCATCGCCAGGCCGGCGACAATCAGAAAAAACTGGCCGTCTGCACCGGCGATCAACCCACCGGCCATGGCAAGGCCGACGACCAGCAACCCAAACTCCCCCGCCTGCCCCAGCAGCAGCCCCGCATGGACGGCACTGGCGAGCGGCAGGCCGAACATTCGGCCGAGGATCGTGGTGATCACCGCCTTCAGCGCGATCAGCCCAACCACGGACGCCACGATCAGCACCGCGAGGTCGGCGAAGGCGTTCAGATCGATGCTCATGCCGACCGTCAGGAAGAACAGGCCCATGAGCAGCCCCTTGAAGGGCTGGATATCGACTTCGATCTGATGTCGAAACTCGGTCTCCGCGAGCAGCAGCCCGGCGAGGAACGCGCCGAGCGCCAGGCTAAGCCCCGCCGCCGCCGTTGCTGCCGACGCGCCGATGACGGCCAGCAAGGTGATCGCGACGAAAAATTCCGGCGCGCGCGCCGACGCGGCCAGGCGAAACAGCGGGCGCAGGACAATGCGGCCGAGGATGAAGATCGTGATGGCAGCAGCGATCGCCACCCCGAAGCCGACGGCCAGCGCCTCGAGCAGGCTGTCACCCGCCGCACCCGAAAACGCCGAGACGAGGATCAGGATCGGCACCACCGACAAATCCTGGAACAGCAGCACGGAGAAGGATGCGCGTCCGACCCGGGTCGAGAACTCCTTGCGACGGATCAGCTCCTCCACCACCACGGCCGTGGAAGATAGAGCGAAGCTCGCCCCAATCAGGATCGCGGCGTTGATCGAATTTCCCCAGACGAAGGCAATGGCGCCGATCGCCAGGCCGGTGACCAGCACCTGGGCAGAACCGAGACCCAGCACGAGCCGACGCATGGACCAGAGGCGTTCGATAGAAAGTTCCAGGCCGATCAGGAACAGCAGGAAGACAACGCCGAATTCGGCCAGGACCCTTACGCTTTCAACGTCGGTGATCGTGACATAGCCGAGGATGGTAAATCGGTCGGCGAACGCGCCCAGTCCGAACGGGCCGATCATCACACCGGCGAGCAGGAATCCCAAAACCGGGCTAACCCGTACCCTCTGGAACAGCGGCACGAGGATCGCCGCAATCACCAGAAAGACGACGACCTCACGCAGGAACGGTATGGCGGCTTCGTGCATCGGGCGGAGAATCCTTTCCGGCCGAGACTACGACAGTTTCAGCGCCACATCACGAATGCGGAAGAACCCTTAGCCGTGCTCATGCTCGGCGAGGGTCGTACCTTCCTCGATGTAGGCCGTCACACGCTCGCCGGCAGGCCGCCCCTCGTTCAGGGTGGTCAGCATCCAGTCGGCCATCGCGGGGTAGATCTCCGCCGAGACCTCGCCCATGGGATGGAAGATGCCTTCATACAGCCAGAGCTCGCTCGACCCCGCGAGATTGCCGCGGAAATTCTCGATGTCCTGGGGCGTGCAGAGTTCATCCATGTCACCGGCCACGAGCAGATGCGGCACCGACAATTGCTTGGCCACGTCGGGCAGCTTGTCATGGGTCTTCATGTGCTCGTCGAATGCGTCTTCGTCAGAATAGCCGGTCATGTACATGAAGATGCGTTTGAAGTTGGGCTGGGCCTGCTCGAAGATGATGTCGAAGGAGCCGACATTGGCCATCTGGCCGACCACGGCCTTCACGCGCTTGTCGGCGGCACCGACCTGCACGCCCCAGCGCGAGCCCATGGACATACCCATCACGCCGATCCGCTCGGCGTCGACGTCATCGCGCGCAACCAGCCAGTCGATCACCGCGGACGCGGCCATCGGGTAATTGTCGGCGGTGAGCCAGGTCTCGTTGAAGTTACACTCGCCCTGACCGGGGCCGTCGATGCAGACGATGTTCATGCCGCGGATCGTGTAATCGTTCTCGAAAGGATTGCCGACGTCTTCCTTCAGCGCATCCATGCCCGGGATGATCACCACGGTCGGCTTCGGCCCGTCGCCCGGCGCCTTGTGATAAACGGCGTGGACCTTGTGGCCCGGCATGAATTCCAGCGAGACCTTCTCCATCGCGCCGTCGGACAGTTCGATCAGCTTGTCGTAGTTGCGGTAGAGCCCGCGATACCAGTCTTCCTTGTTGGGATTGCGGTGGACCGGCACCAGGTGCTGGGCCCGGCCGAAATGCAGTGCTGCCCGGTGATAGAGCCGGCGCGCGGTCACGAGCCGACCCTTGCCCTCGGCCTCCTGGGCCATCGTCTCAAGCTTCATGGCCCGCTTGGCCCACGCCTTGGGGAAGGAGCGACGACCGGTCACCTTGGTGTAGACCGCCGTCAGATCCTGCATCATGAATCCACGTCCCAGACGCGTGCCCATGATTCCGGGATGCAAAACATCCTCGTTGTCCGACAGCATCAGGAAATTGTCGAAGATCCAGCCCTGATCGGCGCGCAATTGTGGTTTCGGCATGTTGGTGTCTCCCCCTCAGGATTTCAGGGCCGCTGGTCGGCCCAATTTTTCCAAAACTACAATTAACTTCACGGTCCCGCCAGCCATCGCGCACGAAAATTGGCAACCGCTTGGGCAATCACGGGTTCGGCGGCATAATCGGCACTCAACCAATGCCGAGCGGGGCCGTATGACAATCAGCACCAAACTCCATCCCGAACTTCGCCTGGACCTGACCCCGCCCGTCGCGACGATCACCATCACCGCGCCCGACAACGAGAACCGCCTCAACCCGGACTCCCTGCGTAATCTCGGCTCGGTGATCGACGAGCTGCGGACCAGCACCGACATTCAGGTGGTGATCTTCACCGGTGCAGGCGATGAATGGTTCTCGGCTGGCCTGATGAACCCGGCCATCCGCGCCGCCATGACCAAGGACGAAGTGATCGCCTATGTAGTGGAAGGTAACCGGATTTTCGATGATCTGGAGGCCCTGCCCCAGATCACCATCGCCGCGATCAACGGCAAGATCGTCGCCGGGGCGTCCGAGTTGGCGCTGGCTTGCGACATCAGGGTCGCCGGCGAACACTCGACCCTGATGCTGCCCGAGGCCAAGTGGGGTGGCTTCCCCGGTGCGGGCGCGCCACATCGTCTGCCCATGGCGGTAGGCCACGGCCATGCCATCGAGCTCATCGCGTCAGGCAAGGTGATCGACGCCGCCGAAATGGCCCGCATCGGCTTCGTGAACCATGTTCACCCGAAGGGACAGGTCCTGGCGGCAGCGACCGACCTCGCAGAGGCCGTCGGCGCGAATGGCCCGCTGGCGACCCGCGGTACCAAG
>JABJEK010000103.1 GCA_018702955.1 Rhodospirillaceae bacterium
GAGATGTCCGCGACCTATCAGGCGACGAAGTCGGACAACGACATCCCGCTGAGCTGAGCTCGCGGTTCCCGCCGTCGATATCTGAGAGAAAATGGTGGGCGATGTAGGGCTCGAACCTACGACCCGCTGATTAAGAGTTAGAGGGTGTATTTTTTAGCGTACCCTACAGGGTTTTAATAAGGCTAGTTAAACATTGGTTTTAGAGGTATATTTAGGAAATAGCCTTTAGGATCTTTTACCAAGCTTTACACAATAACCTTATTATAGCCTTATTAAAATGTCGAACATCAGGATCATCAAGGGCACGGTTGATAAGCTGGCGCACCCGCCAAAAGGCCAGAAGCTGTTCATGGATGAGGCTTTGAAAGGCTTTGGCGTGTTGATCAGCGCCAACACCAAAACCTACGTTGCCCAGCGGGACATAGGGGGCCGCACGGTGCGCGTTACCCTTGGCCGGCACGGCGTAATGACCACCGCGCAGGCAAGGCGCGACGCTGAGGAAGCCCTGGTCCTGATGCGTCGAGGTGTAAACCCCAACGAGCAGAAACGGGCAGCGCAAGGCCGCTCCATCACATTGCAGGAAGCTGCGGACCTTTACTTGCAGAGTAACAAGCCAAGGGCCGTAAAGACGATTTCGGGCTTCCGGGACGCCATGCGGCTTCACCTGAAGGACTGGCTCGCCACCCCGCTGGCCGAAATTACCCGCAAAATAATTTATGACCGTCACCGCCGTATTGGCAATGTAAGCGGTCCCTACGCCGCCAATGCTACCATGCGGGCTTTTCGCGCCGCTTATAACGGCGCCATGCGCCTGCATGAGGAACTGCCTCCCAACCCGACAATCAGTGTGGACTGGTTCCCGGAGTATCGGCGGGATGCCGCTATACCCGCCGAGCAGCTGGGGGCTTGGCACACGGACACTCAGGCCCTGTCAAATCCAATCCGTCGGGACTTCTACCTATTCGTCCTGTTTACCGGGTTGCGCCGGGAAAGCGCTGCGGAAATACGGTGGGAACACGTAGACCTTAATAAATGCACGCTGCTGATCCCCAAACCCAAAGGCGGTACAAAGCGGGCCTTTACGCTGCCGCTGTCAGATTTCCTGATTGAAATTTTGCTGCGGCGGCAGGTGGAGAACGAAAAGCTAACGCCTGACAGCCCGTGGGTATTTCCCTCAAACAAGGCCAAGACGGGACATATAGCGGAGCCAAAACTAACCCCGGCGCAAAAGGCCAACTTGGTGGTGCCGTTCAGCGTCCACGGGCTGCGGCACACATGGATTACTGCTGCCAACGCGGCAGGGTTGTCTCCATACGATATCAAGATGCTATCAAATCACAAGTTGCCGAAGGGTGATGTGACCGCCGGATATGTCGGCCTGCATATGGAAGCCTTGCGAGCCAGCCAGCAGCGCGTGACGGATTATTTACGCGGTTTGATTTGATCCCGCCCCATCGCATATCCGCCATCTGGGCAGAGTGACAAAAGTCTTGGCCTAGTAATATGTGTTGTCGTAAATCAAAATAGTGCGTAACATCTTGTGTAGGCAATCGCGTCAAGCGCCCCGCTTCGCACGTGCCTACAAATAAGCAAAATTGGGCGCCCACTAGCTATAGAGCTTCTGGGCGTTTTTTGATCAGCGCTCTGTAGCACATACAGGCGCGACACGATGTTATCCAAAGAAAACTCCGAAAATTCATATACTCCCGCCCAACAGGCATCTGTTGGGCAACTTCAATACCTTTCTACACGGCAGGCTGCCGCGTACCTTGGCGTCAGCCGGCAAACCCTTGAGATAGGGCGGCACAAGGGGACCGGCCCCATCTACTGTCGCCCAGTCAACAGCCGCATAGTCAGATATTTCCTGCCTGATTTAGACGCCTGGATGCAGGGTAGTCGGCGGCAGCATACAGCTGCGGCCAAAAGCCTCCGCCAAGGAGGGCTGATCTGATGTTGAAGGTAGAAGAAAGCCAGTTCCAAGCGTTGTTCCCCGCCTACTCAAAAGCTCACGGTACTTCGGCAATAAGGGGGATCGAGCCGAAGACCGGAAAAAGAAAGGCAGCATACACAACGGAGGCATACCCAGCATCGGATCGAGTATGGGCTGAGCATTTTTCCGGAGGGCCTAAAGGTCTTGGCATCATCCCCCTCCTTGACGACGGCATAAGCGTCCAGTGGGCCGCGATAGATATTGACGTCAATGATATCGATCACGCCCGTCTAGAAGCGAAGGCGGTCGAACTTGGACTGCCCCTGGTTATATGCAGGAGCAAGTCGGGCGGAGCGCATTGCTACCTCTTCTTGGAACAGCCCTGTCCAGCAAAGGCTGTGGTTGATGCGCTCACAAATTGGTCCGCGGCACTCGGTCACCCTGGGGTGGAGATTTTTCCAAAGCAAACGGAAAGAGAGCTTGATCCGCAGACTGGAAACCCCCGACCTGGGAACTGGATTAACCTTCCCTACTTCGGAGCCGATAGCACCGAACGTTATTGTGTCTATCGCGGAGAACGTCTCTCCCTACCAGAGTTCATTCACTTGGCCGAGGGCAGTCGCGCCGATCAAAGCGCGCTAAACACTAGGCACATAACCGCTATCTCCGAGGAGACCGACCGGTCCCCAAAATCGCTCGAAGGGAGAAACGGTTACCTTTACTCCAAGGGGTGCGGCCTACGCCTCCGCGGCGCTGAAGAGGATGAGATCAGATCTTTCCTTATCGACCTCAACCAAACGGGTACGAGTAGAGATCACCCCAATTTTTCTGACGGGCCGCTTCAAGCTACAGAAGTGGACCAGATTGTAGCCTCGGTACTAAAGCACGCGGCAGCTGAACCTCTGCGGGACGAGAAAGACGTAATCTGCGAGCTAAATGACACGCATGCCGTGGTCATGGTTGGCGGCAAATGCGTCATAGCAAACGAACAAATCGACCCGACTTTCGGGTACGCGGACATCACCTTCTCCTCACAGGCTGACCTGATTGCTCGATACTCAAACTGCCCTGTCGGTCGCGGGCAAAAGAGGACTTCGGCTGGCAAGGCTTGGCTGGCGCACACCGACCGCCGTCAATATGAAGGGATCGTCTTTGCGCCGGGAGAAGAAGTTCCTGGGTACCTCAACCTCGACAGGGGTTTTGCCGTGGAGCCGAAAAAAGGGGATTGTTCCCGGTTCCTGGAACACGTGCGAAACAACATCTGCAAGGGCGATGAGGAAATAAGTGATTATCTCTTCACCTGGATGGCCGATTGCGTTCAGAACCGTTCTCGGCGACCGGGCATAGCGGTCGTCCTCCGGGGCCGTCAGGGCACGGGAAAAGGCATCTTATGCAGCCAGTTCGGCTCCCTATTTGGCCAGCACTTCATTCAAGTGTCCCAAGCCAGTCACCTCACGGGCAACTTCAATTCACACCTGAAAGACAAATTGGTCGTTTATGCAGACGAAGCCTTCTGGGCAGGCGATAAAAAGGCCGAGGGCGTGCTGAAGGCAATGATCACGGAGGACACCATTCAAATTGAGATGAAGGGGAAGGACGTCATCACGTTCCGCAACCACATCCGCCTTCTGGTCTCGTCCAACCACAGTTGGGTAGTCCCTGCCGGGAACGAAGAGCGTCGATTCTTTGTAATCGATGTAGGCGACGGTCGAATACAGGACCGCTCATACTTCGGCGGCATAGTAAGCCAGATGAATAGCGGCGGGAGAGAAGCCCTTCTTCATTACCTCTTGGAGTACGACCTGGCTGGGGCCGCGGTTGGCTCGCCTCCCCGAACGACCGCTCTCGAAGACCAGAAGCAACACAGCGCATCTCCTGTCCAAAACTGGTGGTTCGAGCGATTAATGGACGGCTGCACCACATCGGAAATCTCCACCTGGAAGGCCGTCATCCCAACAGACGTGTTCTATGAGGATTACGTTGATTTCAGCCAAAACATAGGTGTGAAACGGCGGGTAACTCAGAGTGCCTTCGGCAAAGAACTGAAGACGCTCATCCCCGACTTCGAGAGATGCCGGATTACCAAAGGAAAGAGCCGTAACTGGGTGTACCAAATACCAGCTTTGGAAGCCTGTCGCCGTCATTTTGATCTGCTAACCAGAAGTAAACATGACTGGCCCGCAGAGGACTAATAGGTGTCATGCCTTGCCCTAGGGCACTGCCGACAGCTAGGACGGCGCAAAGGCAGGGCCAGTGCGGGTTGTCCTAGGTGTCCTAGGTGTCCTAGAGAGAATGAGTCGTCCACACTCCCTGACACCCACCCCGTGGACCACGGGCCACGGACAACCGAACTCCCTAAAAGCCTAGGGCAGCTAGGGCAGCTAGGGCACTGCTCCAAGGGCCGTGAACCGCGGACCGAAGCGATTCCATCAGAACCGCACCGTCTCGTGGCAAATATCGATGCCGCGCTCGGACAAAATGTCCTCGACCTGGCGAAGCGATAACGGGTAGCGGATATACATCATCACCGTCAGGCGGATGATTTCGGGCGACGAGTTGAAATAGCGGAACGGATTTTTCATCCGCGGAGGCTACGGAACGAACCCACTCGCCTCAAGCCAATTTGGTCTGACAGTGCCGGATCCTTGCATGTCCTTGTCTGTTAACGTGACAAAGCCATCAACACATGATTGGCCTGTACAGAGCTTCGATCACTGGTTACATACCGACAGTCCTGAGCTTGGGCGCGAACGCAGCCGGTCGAGGTTACAGAGAAACCATGAAATCCATGAATGTCATCAAAGTCGATACGCAAAAGAAGCGCCGCGCGCGCTACCTCACTCTGGCCGACGATTTGGCCAATGACATCGCCTCCGGGCGTTACGCTGTGGGCACGATGATGCCGAGCGAAGCGGAGCTCTGCGAACGCTACGGTGTCAGCCGCTTCACCGTGCGCGAGGCGATAAAGCAAATTCAATTGAGCGGGCTGGTGTCGACCCGGCAAGGATTGGGAACGCGCGTCGAACAAACCGAAGGGGCGCGCCATTTCAGCCTGTCGCTGAAATCGATCGACGAGGTTGAGCAGCACGGCCACTACACGCGAATGATAGATGTCGTCACCCGTGACATCATCACCGATGACGAGCTCGCCGAGACATTGAGCTGCGAACCCGGCCAACAGTTCCTTTACATCGAATCCTATCGCGTGCCGAGAGACAGTTCGGTGTCGCTGCCAGTGGCGTGGAATGAAAGCTACATTGTCGGCGCCTATGCCGGAATCCGCGACGAAATCGGCCAGCATGAAGGCGCTGTATATTCTTTGCTGGAGCGGTCTTTCAACGAAAGAATCACCGAAATTCATCAGGAAATTTCAGCGATTAATCTCAGTGAATCTACCGCGTTACGCCTGCATGTTCCCAACGGCACGGCCGGATTGCGAATCAAGAGGTCCTATGTCGGGCGTCACGGCGAACCCATTCTCTACGGGATCAACACCTACCCCGGCGACCGCTTCACCTTTTCAATGCTGCTGAACCACCGCCACGACGGTTGATTTACAGTCGGGCCGCCTTCTTATAACCATAAGCCGCGACCGCTTTTTCCTCGCTGATATACCCGTTCTTCACATCGTCGGCGATTGACGCCGGATCGCGCTCAAGGGGATCGCCATAGCCGCCGCCACCGGCCGATTGCACGCGCACCAACGTATTGGCGTCGAGATCGATATAGGGCGTCTTGCTGGCCAAAACCTGTTCGTTGTTGGTGCCGGGGTTGAGAACATAGCGTGACGTGGCACCCGGCTCGCCACCAAACAGACCGGGCGGCGGCGTTTCATGGCGGTCGGCGCACAGGCAAATCTGCGCCCGGTCGGACATGACCCGGAAGGCGCGAACGAAGCCATTGCCGCCCCGATAGCGGCCGGCTCCGCCGGTGTCAGGCACGATTTCATAGGCTTCGAAGAATAGCGGATTTTCGATCTCATCGGCCTCGATTGGGATATGGCCAGCATTCCCGGGGCCGTAGCGGATGGCGTTCATGCCGTCACGTGTGGCCCGCCCTCCGTAAGCGCCCGACGATAGCTCGATGGTGGTGAAATAATGATCGCCGTTGGACCGTCGCTGGCGACCGGCGACCACGGCGGTTCCCGTCGACCCCGATCCGCTCGCGATCGCGCGGTCACCGATGGCGCCGGCGAGCGCCGTCATGGTGGCATCGAGCACCCGATAACACACATCGCCGAAGCCGACCATCGAGCTTGGTTTTTGGGCGTCAACCAGCGAACCGGGCCGTGTCTTTACCGTAATCGGCTTGTAGCTGCCGGCATTGGGCGGGTTTTCCGGATCGGTAATCGACTTGATCGCGTACTGCACCGCCGAGGCGGCGGCGGAATAGGAACAGTTCATGCCACCCGTGGCCTGATCGCTGCTGTCGCCTAAATCGACCACGATATCGCTGCCGCGGATGGTGACTTTGACATCCACCCAAATTTTGTCTTCCGTGCGGCCGTCGCCGTCGAGGCAGTCACGAGCGTGATAATCGCCATCGGGAAACTCGGCGATGCTGGCCCGTGTCATCTGCTCCGACCGGACGATGATTTCCGCCATCGCCGCCTTCAATGTGTCGAAGCCATAGCGTTCGATCAGCGCGTCGAGGCGGCGCTCGGCAGTTTCGCACGAGGCGTATTGCGAACGCAGGTCGCCGAAGCCGATCGACCGGTTGCGGATATTCGACATGATCATCTCGAGCACGCCAGGGTTGGGCTTGCCGGCCTCGAACAGTTTCACCGGCGGAATGAAGATGCCTTCCTGGTGAATATCCGACGTCGCCGGCGAATAACTGCCGGGGCCCATGCCGCCGATATCCGCCCAATGACCCCGATTGCAGGCAAAGGCGTAGATCTCACCCCGGTAAAACAGTGGCCGCGCGATCAGCACATCGGGCAGATGGGTGCCGCCAATGAAAGGATCGTTGGTGGCCAGCACGTCGCCCGGACACAGGTTCTCGCGGCCGAGAATTTCGACCACTCCCTGCAATTGCAGGGGCATGGTGGTGACATGGATGGGGAAACCGTTCGGATCCTGGGCAATAATCTCACCGTCACCGTCCATCAAGCAACAGGACAGATCACCCTGCTCCTTCCAGAGCTGGGTGTAGGCGGTGCGCATGGTCATGATTTTCATGTCGCGCGCGATAGCGATTAACGAGCTGTGGACCACGGCAAGTGTGAAGGCGTCGACGCTCATGACGATTGTCCTATTGGAGGCAGCGTGATGATCATGTTTTCAAAACGATCGATGGTGACCTCCATGTCGGCCAAAACAAGCATCGTCGAGGATGCTTCTTCGATGATCGCCGGGCCGCCCAGCCTGGCGCCCGGCGCCAGTTGATCGCGCCGGTAGATGGGGACCGGTTGAACGCCCTCAACGTCGGGCAACAATACCGGCCGCTGGCCAATCGGTTCCGGTGCTTTGCCGGCCCCTTTCGCCGGGCGCAGCGGCGGTTTGTCGACACCTCCCACCGCGCGCAGGCGGACATTGACCAGTTCGACTGGCTCGTCGGGCACGCCGTAGGTATAGAGGCGCTCGTGTAACTCGTGAAATTGACCGACGACATCGTCGAAACCCACCGCCACAGCCCCGGTCAACGGTACGGTGATTTCCGTGGTTTGGCCGAGATAGCGCAGATCGAGCGCCGGTGCCAACGCACGCCGGTCAGTGGGCACATCTTCGGCGTCGAGATCGTTCGCCGCTTGCCCCTCGAGCGCGGTGAAAGCGGCGTTGACCTCGTCGGCCGACACCTCGGCAATCGGCCGGACAACCGACTGGGTATAGTCGTGGTTGAAATCCGCCGTCGCGATACCGCGGGCAGAAAACAACCCCGGGTGCCGCGGCACGATGATCTGACCGACCCCCAATTCGCGCGCCACGGCGGCGGCATGCAGGGGGCCACCGCCGCCAAACGCCACCAGAGCATAGTCGCGCGGGTCGCTACCCCGCTCGACAGTCACCGTTCGGATGGCTTCGGCGATCTGGTTAGTGGCAACCGCGTAAACGCCAATTGCTGCCGCGTTGACATCGACCCCTAGCGGCCCCGCGACCTCGCTGGCAACAACCGCCTCGGCGCGCGCACGGTCGAGGGGCACCTCACCATTGGCAAACGTCGTCGGATCGAGCAGCCCCATCAGCAGGTTAATGTCCGTGAGGGTTGCCTGCTCGCCGCCAAGCCCGTAGCAAGCAGGTCCCGGCGACGCGCCCATGCTGTCGGGCCCAACCTTGACCCGGCCAACATCGTCGATCCGAACGATGCTGCCACCACCGGCACCGATCGTGTGGACATCGAGCATGGGTATACCGACGGGAAACATGTCGATCTCGCGGGTCGTCGTTGCCTCCGCCACTGAGTTGCGGATCAGGCAAACGTCGAGCGAGGTACCGCCAATATCCATCGTAATGAGGTCGCGATAGCCAGCCTGGCCGCACAGCTGCGCCGCGCCAACGACCGCACCGGCCGGTCCAGACAGCAGGGTCAATGCGGGATTGCGCATGACGATGTCCGGCTGCGCGACACCACCGTTCGATTGGAAGATATAGAGCGGACACGTAATATCGCTGTCGGCCAACCGGCCAACCAGATCAGAGATGTAAGTGCGCAAAACCGGCGCGACATAGGCGGCGAACACGGTCGTCGCAGTGCGCGGGAATTCGCGGAACTCGCGCAAAATCTCACTGGACAGAACGATGTCGAGGTCGGGCAGCGCGGCGCTGAGACTTTCTCTGACACGTTCCTCATGGGACGGATTGAGGAAAGAGAACAGGAAGCAGACCGCGACGCTTTCGACGCCCTCCTCGCGGATCGCCGCGATCGCCTGGGCGAGCTCCAGCTCGTCAAGTTCGGAGACCACATCGCCATGGCGGTCGACGCGGCATGAGACACCGAGGCGCAGATAGCGCGGCACCAGGGGCGTAGGTTTGTCTTCGTGAACCCTGTAGATCAGCTCGGCGGGGCGCGCGAAGCGGCCGATCTCCAGAATATCGCGGAAACCCTTGTTGGTGATCAGGGCGGTCCTCGCACCCTTGCGTTCGATCACCGCATTGGTGGTGATCGTCGTGCCGTGGCTGATCCAATCGATGTCGGCGGGTTCGACATCGGCCTCTCCGAGCAACCTCTCGATACCACTGACAACAGTCTCCGCCCGGTCGTCGTGGCGATTGAGCACCTTGGCAACCGACACATCGCCCGTCTCATTGCTGATAAGGACGACATCGGTAAACGTGCCGCCGACATCTATGCCGATGCGATATCCGGAAGAGTCAGTCATCGATATCTAATTTTCACAAAGAGGAAAAGTAAAACAGCCGCCGCGCCTCTTGGAAGAACGCGCGGCGGCCGAAGTCATTGTTCAATTACTCTGCCGGTGCGCCGGAAGCAGGCTCACCGTTTCCCCGCAACGCCTTGCGGAACTGTTCCTGGCGGTCGGCTCGCACGGACGGTGTAAGCAGGCTGACGACCACAAACACAATGATCGCGACCACCGGGCCCCAGAGGTTCTGGTTGAACCCGAACGTACCCTTCACGCTAAAGCCGAAGGTTTCGGTCCAATCAAAGGCGAATGCAGCGACGGCCAACGGGCCAATAATCAACGCAGCAACGGCGCCCGCAGTACTCGCCCGTTTCCACAACATGGGACCGATCAGCGGCACCATGACACAGCTTGCGAACCCAACCTGGAGAAGTGCCAGATCGACCAGCGCCTTCGTGCTTGTCATCGCCAGGAAGAAGGCGACGAGTGACACGATGACGATGAACACGCGGCCCATCATGACCGCTTGCTGCTGCGACGGCTTATAACCGAACAAATTTTCGGCATAGTCGACCGTCACCATCGACGACAGCGAGACCAACAACGAGTCGACCGTCGACATACCGGCCGCGACAACACCAACAATGAAAAATGCCGCGAGTACCGGTGTGAACTGGTTCAACAAGGTCGGAAACAGCATGTCGGCCTGTGGCGGCTCAACGAGCTGGATGCCAGCCAATGTCATATACAGCAGCAGGTAGATCAGCGGTACGATGATGATGCCGTACAAGACCGCCGACTGCCGGATGGTCTTCACCGACTTGGCCATGAAGAAGCGCTGGAACACAGCCGGCTGGCCGATGTTGGCAATGCCGGTGAAAACGACCAGCGACAACATCAACCCCCAGGCAAACACGCCCTTACCGCCGGGGAAGGTCAGCATTTCGGCCTTGGTCTGCTCGATACCGCCCCATACTGATTCGATGTTGCCGGCCGGTATGACGACGAAAATAATGGCGAGGAAAACAACCACCACCAGACCGCCGAAGTAGATGCCCTGGAAGACATCTGTCCAAACCACCGCACGAACACCGCCCACCAACACATAGGCCAGCGCCAGTACGGTGAACATGATAATGCCGGTCGTCGATTTGATGTCACCGTCTGTAAGCACTTCCAGCGACAACCCAGCGCCACGCATTTGCAAAATCATGAAGGGGAAAGCACCCAGCATGAAAATAATCGGTATCACAGCACGAACAATCTTGTTGTCCTCGTAGTAGTGAGACAACAGGTCGGCCGGCGTGACGAAGCTGAATGTTTTAGCCAGTTTCCACAGGCGCGTACCGATGTAGAGCATCGCCAAAACAGTGAAAAACTGCCACAGGCCAACGGCCATGAACGGCACGCCGTGGCCCGCCATGGCCCCGCCGATGCCGAGATAAAAGAACGCACTGGCGATCGTGGCGAACAAAGTTAACGCCAGCGCAACCGTACCGACGCTGCGCGACTGCAGAAAATAGTCTTCGACCGACGGTGAAGATTTTAAATAGGCGTAGTAGGCGATCCCTGCCACGACGAGCAGATAAGCGGCCAGAACAATCCACATGAGTGTCATGATTTGTCTCCCAATTTAGCTGTTTGGTATCTGTTGTTTCCGGCTGTCTATTCGTCCGATCCCGGAACTGCGGAATCGCGAAGAATCACCGGTAAGAGCCCAAACCAGGCAATTGATAAGACCCAGATCCACAGATAGCTGAACGGCATATTGCCGAGAATCTTGGGTTCGATACTGTTGGGAAAAGTTCCCGCGGGCAACGCCGCGGTGCCGACCACAAGGATGGCCCACACAATCATACCAATAACAACAATTCTACGATCTTTGCTCATAACATCGTCCCCCTGCTTGCTAATTGATTTGATGACGCTGTTGTTCCGCCGCCGGGCGATTCAATCACGTCATCGCAGATTCGCCAGAACGCAATTTGGCAATTCTATTCTCCAGGTTGGCATGCCAACCGCCGGCCTCGATGATGGCCTGCAGCTGGGAATCCAACGGCTGAAACTGGCGCGTGATGTCACGCGATAGGTTCACAAACTCTCCTGTTTCGAAGTTGATTTCCAAATCGTCGCCGGTCTCGACATCGCCGGTGACACCGTCGCAGCCGGTCAAAAACGGCAAGCCGGCATTGATGGCGTTGCGGAAACTACCCCGCGGTATGGACTCGGCAACCAAACCCAACCCATGCCCGACAATGCCAAGAAATCCTTGGATATGCGGGTTGCCCTGGCCAAACCTCTTGCCCGCGACGATGATATCGCCGGGCGATACTTTATTTGGGAACTCGGGATCGACACCGGCCATCAAATAGGGGCTCAGGACCGCGGGATCGAGCTCACGCTCAAGCGCAAAGCGCAGCGGCATGACGTCGCCATCGATACCCAGATTGTCGCCGAACTTCCAGCATTTACCTTTGTAGATCCAGTTCATCGCCATTTCCTGTCGCCCGAGCCGACTAGCTCAAGAATTCACGCGGATCAGTGATTTTTCCGGCTACCGCCGAGGCCATAACGGTGGCCGAACTGCCGAGATAGATGTCCGCGTCCGGCGCACCCAGGCGGCCATAATCGTTGCGGGTGCCTGTATTGATCGAGGTCTCGCCATTGGCCATGCCACCGATGCGCCCACCGGCGCACGGGCCACAGCCTGGCTGGGTGATCATGGCGCCGGCCTCCGCAAACAGCCGCAGCAAGCCTTCATCTTCCGCCGCAGCCATGATCTCCTGGGTGCCCGGCGTGATGATAAAGCGAACATCGGGGTGGATTTTGTGCCCGCGCAATATCGCCGCCGCCTGCTGCAGGTCGCTGAGATTGGCCGCCGCGCACGACCCGATAAAGGCGTGATGCACAGGCCGGCCGGCCACCTCCGACACCCCGACCACACAATCGGGCGTCGGCGGCACGGCAACTTGCGGCTCCATCACATCAAGGTCGTAATCGATCACTTCGCGGAACACCGCATCGGGGTCGCTGGCAATCAATTCGATCGGTCCATCGACGCGCCCCGCCAGATAGTCGAGGGTCGATTGGTCGGGTTCGATCAACGCCGATTTAACGCCCACCTCAATCGGCGTGTTGCACAAGATATGACGTCCGGCGATATCAATCGAGGCCAATGCCGGGCCGCCGAATTCCACGACCGCATAGTCGACTCGGGCGGCACCGAGATCACAGATCAACTTCTGCGCCACGTCGCGAATACTGGTCCCCGGCGACAACGCGCCAGTCAGGTTGACGCGCACCGTGTCGGGCGTGCGCAGCCATACCGAGCCGCAAGCCAATACCTCTGTAATTTCGATCAGCACCGGAATGGCGAGTGCGCCGACGGCACCGAAATTGGTGACATGAACGTCGTAGGCTTCGACGAACATACCCGGTTTGACGAACCCCATTTCGACCGGGAACACATGGCCGTGGCCGCCGCGGCCTGCATCGAAGAAGTTTTTGATTCCGTATTTTTTGACGATCTCGCGAACCAGCTTTTGCCGTTCGGCCGCCTGCGGGCTGACGGCGACCGGTTCATGGTCTGTGCTGATGACCAGAATGTCTGGATTGTAGAGACGCTCGACGCCGAGCTCCTGGAGTGCCTTATCGAAGTTGACAACGTACCAGTCATGGACAGTCAGCAATTCGGGCTCAGGGTAGATGATGTCGCCGGCCGAAACATCGCTGCCAGTCACGCGCGATAGAATTTTTTCGGTGATTGTTTTGCCCATTTTCTATTACTCCACCGGCGCGAGGCCGATAATGCTGGCCAGTGATTCGCCGTTCCGCACGCGGGCGTCGCGCGCTTCTTCCTTGTCGCGTTGTTCTTGGGCGCGTTCGCACATCGCTTCACCATCGGCAGCCTGAACGACGACAACGCCGTCGCCGTCGCCGACAACATAATCGCCAGGTGCAACAGCGACGCCGCCGACCGAAATTGGAATACTATGCCACCCTTCGTGGTTTTTTAGGGTGCCACGCGGGGCGATACCCGCCGCATAGACCGAGACACCAACTTTCAATAAATCATCGGTGTCGCGCACGCAGCCATTGGTCACGCAGCCGACAATACCCCGCATCTTACAGACCAGCGACGAGGTGCCGCCCCACACGGCAGCCCGGTCGGTGCCGCCAGCATCGATCACCAGCACCACCCCAGCGGGGGCGTCGTCGAGTGCGCGGATCACGGCCGTAGTGTCGCTGGGAAATGTTCTTACGGTATAGGCGATCCCGGAAAACGAAACGCCTGGGACAACGGGGCGAATGTCAGCAGACATGTCGCCACATTTACCCGCCGCCTCATAGATCGTGGCAGTGGGAAATCGGCCCAGTGTTTCGGCGATTTTCTGCGGCGTCATCGCTTGTACCTGCAGACTGTTTTGTTCACTTGAGTACTTCGGTGTCCCGCGGTTCGAACAACGAACCATACTCTTAATGTGTCCACGGTATGCCTCACGCCCCGAGACTGTCAATCATCCGGACAAGTACGTATTTCCAAAACCCCTGCGCGCGAAACGACAATGACCGTATTGGCGTGAATATGTTCGTTTTAGAGTCGCACAAACCGCAAGTATCAAGATAATGGCGTTAGGTGACGAATTTCTGCTGTGCGTCGAAAAAATATATCGGGTCCATCTCTGCGCACCAAGGCCACTTGTCTGGATAAGTGATCTACTGATAGAGTTTTGTCAGCATGCACCGTATTCGGCCGTGACGTGGTGCAGCCCGGCGGTCGATGCGAACGATAGGTAACAACAAATGACTACGGCATACCGTATCGGGGTCGATATTGGGGGGACGTTCACCGACTTCGCGGTTGTCGATGATTCCACTGGGACAATCCGGGTAGAGAAGATGTTGACGTCGGCCAAAGCGCCGGAGGAAACCGTTTTGCGAGGTCTCGACGACCTGTCGGAAGCCATCGACAATTTGTTACCGCAGACCAAAGAATTGATCCACGCGACGACGCTGATCACGAATGTCATTCTCGAGCGCAAGGGCGCCAAGACCGGGCTGCTGACGACGGCTGGGTTCCGCGACATTCTCGAGCTCGCCCGCGAAGTCCGCTACGACATCTTCGACATGTTCATTCGCCTGCCCGAACCCATGGTGCCTCGTCGATTGCGCTTGGGCGTGCGCGAGCGCGTGCTCGCCAACGGCACGATACTGGAGCCGTTGGCCGAAGCAGATGTGCGGAACGCAGCCGCAGAATTTGGCGCCGCCGGCGTCGAGGCAATTGCCGTAGCATTCCTGCATTCCTATCGCGACAGCAGCCATGAAAGGCGTGCGGCGGAGATATTGCGCGAGGAGTTGCCCGGGGTACCTGTGTCCCTGTCCCATGAAGTCCATCCCGAGCCCAAGGAATACGAACGCACCTCGACAACCGTAATCGACGCCTATGTGAAGGGCGTTGCCGAAGGGTATCTCGATCAACTGTCCGACGGCCTGAAACAGCGCGGCTACGCAAACCGACTCTTTGTCATGCTGTCGAACGGCGGCACCGCGACAGCCGACACAGCCAAGCGGGTACCTGTGCAGATCGTCGAATCCGGGCCTGCCGCCGGTGTCGAAGCGGCGTCCTATTTCGGTCGCCTTATGGACATCAATCAAATGCTGTCGTTCGATATGGGCGGCACCACCGCAAAATTGTGCATCATCGAAGACGGTCGCGCGGCGCGCACTCGCAACTTCGAGGTTGACCGGGTCCATCGGTTCAAGGCCGGCAGCGGCCTGCCTGCGGCAGTACCGGTCTACGATCTGCTCGAGATCGGTGCTGGTGGCGGCAGTATCGCGCGGGTGAACGATTTAGGATTGCTGCAGGTCGGGCCCGACAGCGCCAGCTCCGAGCCAGGGCCTGCGAGTTATGGATTGGGTGGCAGTTTGCCGACCGTCACCGATGCCGATCTGCTGCTGGGCTACCTCAATCCGGACTATTTCCTCGGCGGACAGATGCGCCTCGATAGCTCTGCGGCGCACAGCGCGGTGAGCGACAATCTGTCCGATGCGACCGGCCTGACACCGATCGCAGCAGCTGCCGGCGTGCACGAACTGGTCAATGAGAATATGGCGTCAGCGGCGCGCATGTATGTTGCCGAAAAAGGCCAGGCGCCGTCGAAATTGTCTCTGGTTGCCTTCGGTGGCGCCGGCCCGGTCCACGCGGTTGGGCTGGCCCGCAAACTGGGATGTCCGCAAGTCATCGTTCCGCCTTTCTCCGGCGTGATGTCGTCACTCGGCCTGCTGGCCGCACCGGTCGCGTTTGAACGCAGCCGGGCAGTCCGCCAGATCGTCAGTGCGCTCGACCTCGATGCTATCGAGGCCACGTTTGGTGAGCTCGAAGGCGAAGCCAGTTCGCTCATGCCCGATGACGCACCGGTGCTGGTGCGCCGCAGCGTCGACCTGCGCTATTCGGGTCAGGACCATCCGCTGGAAATCAACACCGAGGGACCGTGCAACGATCCCGACGTGAAATCCGACTGGGAAGCCCGCTTCGAGGCGGCCTATAACGAGCTGTACGGCAAGGTAGACGACGACAATCCGGTCGAACTGGCGAGCGTGCGGGTCCATGTCAGCCAACCGGCGCCACAGCTCGATATCGCACGCCCCGCCGCGACAACCGATGCCCCGCCCAAAACGTCGCGCGAGATTTATGTGTCCGCCCAGGCGGGCATTGAGCTGGCGCCAGTGTATGAGCGCACGCTGTTGCAGATCGGCCAGGAAATCGTGGGACCGGCGATTGTCGAGGAACGGGAATCGACCACGGTCATCGGGGCCGGCGACCGGTTAAGCGTCAATGAATTCGGCTGCCTGGTGGTTGATCTGGCGTCGCCAGCCGCCGCGGTCTCCGACGAGACTGGCACCGTGCCGGAAACCGTCGATATTGGGGGTGACTAAGCCATGCAGCTCGATCCGGTCACCATCCAAATTCTCTGGAATCGCCTCATCACCATCGTCGATGAGGCAGCGACCGGCTTGATGCGCACCGCCTACACGCCGTCGGTCAAGGAGTATCACGATTTCTGCTGCGCGCTTTTCGACGCCAACGCGCAAATGCTCTCCCATTCAACGGTAACCACTGCCGGCTTCTTGGGCATCGTGCCCGAAGTCATGCGAAATTTCCTGAAAAAGCACCCACCGGAAACCCTGAAACCGGGCGACGCTATCATAACCAATGACCCGTGGATCGCCAGCGGTCACCTCATCGATATCTCCATCGCCTCGCCGATTTTCCACAACGACCGCATCGTTGGCTACACGTTGTGCATCGTCCACCATCTGGACATGGGCGGGCGCATGTCGACGCTGGAATCGAAAGACATGTACGAGGAGGGCTTGAAGATCCCGATCCTCAAACTGTTCGACGCCGGCCAACGCAACGAGACCGTGTTCGAGTTTATACGCGCCAATATCCGCGTGCCCGATAAGGTTCTGGGCGATCTCCGCGCCCAATTGGTCGCCAACAATGTGTGTGCCCGCGGCCTCAATGCCATGCTCGACGAATACAGTCTGGACGGATTGGAAGAGCTCGGCGCAGAAGTCATCGAACGCACGGAATCCAGCCTGCGCCGCAAGATCGCCGCGCTGCCCGACGGCGCCTACCGCAACGATGTGGTATTGCCGAAAATTCCCGGCTGCGACGATGAGATCGAGATTAAGACCCTGGTCACGGTGGCCGGCGACGAGGTGACGATCGACTATTCCGGATCGTCAGGTGAAGTCGGCGCGGCGATCAATTGTTCCTACAATATGACCCGGTCCTATACCTCCTACCCCATCAAACTGGCGCTCGATCCCTATGTGCCCAACAACGATGGCGGTTTGCGCCCGATCAAGGTGATCGCGCCGGAAGGCACGATTGTCAATTCACGGCCGCCGGCGGCAACTTGGGGTCGCACCATGATCTCGCACCTGTTTCCCGAAATCGTTTTCGCGGCGATGGAAAACATTATGCCGGAGACTATCCTGGCGTCGAACGGTGGGTCGCCGGCAAATGAAGTCTATTTGCACGGACGTCATGCCGATGAGCGTTCGTTTATGGCGATCGCTCAACATAGCGGCGGGTTTGGCGCCAGCGCGCGATTCGATGGCTATTCGTGCCTGTGTTTTCCCAACAACACCCGCAACATTCCCGTCGAGGTCACCGAGAATGAAGCCCGCATGTACTACGTGCGCAAGGAGCTTCGCGCTGATTCTGGCGGCCCTGGCCACAACCGCGGCGGGCTCGGTCAGGAGATCGAGTTCAGCATCCTCGACGGCGGCACCGAGTTGGCGCGCGATGTCGAAAGCTCGGTGCGGCTTAGCGGCCGGACAGAGGACGGACCCTTCCCCGTATTCGGGCGGCGCGGCGGCAAGAACGGCCGCGGTAGCGGTATGTGGGCCAATGATGAACCCGTCGATCACGGCATCTACCGCCGCCTTGCACCCGGCGACCGGGTTCGATTCATACTGAGTGGCGGCGGCGGCTACGGCGATCCTCTTGAGCGAAATCCGGATCGGGTACTAGCCGACGTGGAACAAGGATACGTCTCGATCGAGCAAGCTGGAACCGAATACGGCGTGGTCATCGATCCAAGCGAGATGACAGTAGATGTCGAAGCAACGGCGTCCCTGCGAGCTCGAATGTCATGACGGCTGTAACGCCAGATCGCATCCCGGCAAAAACGAAACACCGTCGGTCAATCAAAGACGGCGGGGTCAAACCGATTGGCCGGCCGATTTGGCTGCTCAGCCCGGGGGTTCTTTGGCTGCTGTTGTTCGGCTTGGCGCCGCTCGCCTTCATGCTGATGATGTCGTTCTGGACCTCGACAATTTTCGGCACCAAGCCAGACTTTTCCTTCGACAATTACGCAAGGGTCCTGGTCACCGAGCTATACCGCGATCAGCTGTTCAAGACCTTGCGGATCGCCTTTATGACCACCGCGATGACGGTGGTGATCTCCTATCCGGTGGCCTATCTGCTATCGCGTCTCCATGGCATGCAAAAAGCGCTGTTCGTGCTGATGATGTTTCTGCCGTTCTGGACCAGCTACGTCATCCGCGCGTTCGTTTGGCTGCCGATCCTTGGCCGCAATGGGGCGATTAACAACGCGCTACAGGCGCTGGGAATCATCGACACGCCAATCGACTGGCTGCTGTTCAACGAAGGTGCCGTGTTTCTCGGGCTGGTCTATGTCTACACACTGTTCATGACGCTACCGATCTATCTGTCGCTGGAGAAAATAGACCCGGCTTTGGTCGAGGCGGCGACCGATCTAGGCGCGCGGCCGGCCTCGGTGTTCCGGCGGGTCATCCTGCCACTCAGCTGGCCCGGTGTGCTTTCGGGCTGCATTATGGTGTTTCTGTTGTCGATCAGCGCCTTCGTCACGCCGCAGCTGCTCGGCGGTCCGTCGGGCATCATGTACGGCAATGTGATCGCCAGCCAATTCCTGGCCAACAATAACTGGGCGTTCGGGTCGGCATTGTCGATTACTTTGGTCGCCATCGTCGTGCTGCTGCTGCTCGTCAGTTCGCGCTGGATCGGCTTGCAACATGTCTTCACCGGCGGACGGAATAGCTGACGCCATGGTCTCGATAACCGCAGGACAGGAAAACATAGCCAAACGGAGCGCCCGCAAACCGGCGCGCAGTCATCGGCCCTATAGCGGATACCGCACCGCGTTGTGGATCTACGCTGGCGCCTTCTACACCTTCCTATACGGCCCGCTGCTGATGATCGTGCTGCTGTCGTTCAACAATTCTGAAATCGTCGGTTTTCCCTTCCAGGGTTTCACGACCCGTTGGTACGACGTGGTGTTTGCCAGTCCGGCGCTATTGAAGGCGCTCGGCAACAGCGTGGGGGTGGGCATTCTGGCGGCGGCGATTGCGACAACTTTGGCCCTGTCATTGGCGATGGGCTTTCGCCATCAGTTCCGCGGCAAATCCATCGTCCTCTATCTGATTTTGGTGCCGATCATTATTCCCGGCATTATCGGTGGTATCGTTTTATTGATATTCTTCGGGTTTTCCGGCGTGCGCTCTTCGCTATGGACCACGGTTCTCGTCGCCCACGTCAATTGGGTGCTGCCATTCGCGTTTCTCACGCTGTTTCCGCGCTTGCATGGGTTCGACCGGGCGCTCGAAGAGGCGGCGATGGACCTCGGCGCGCGACCCTGGGAGATTTTTACCCGCATCGTGTTCCCGATCATTCGGCCCGGCGTTATCGCCACCGCCCTATTCTCGTTCAGCCTGTCGTTCGATGAATTTATTCGAACCATATTCGTCAGCGGTTTCGACCGCACCATACCGGTTCAGTTCTGGGGGCTTATCGTTGACGAATTGGCCCCAGAGCTACCCGCGATGGCAGTTCTTATCATCGTGATTTCGATCTTTAGCTCGCTAGTCGGATTTTACTTTATGTGGCGCGCCTCGCGAAGCGCCGCGACCTATGCCCGAAAAGCGAGTTGAAGGAATTCGTGTGCGTTAAAAAACACAAGCAACTCACTCAAGGGGAGGGACCAAAATGAAAAAGTCTATTTCTGATGTATCTCGATTTATCAATGGGCGCGGCTCCGATCGCCGCACATTCCTGAAGGGCACCAAGATCGCCGGCCTTGGCGGACTTGCCGCCAGTACACTGCCGTTCACGTCGGCCTTCGCCCAGTCGAAAAAGGTCGTCGCCATAATGCCGGGTGTCTTCATGCCAGATCCCGCGCGCCCGATCGTCGAGCAGCTGTCCGGCGTCAAATTGGAGAATGCGCCTTACGTGTCGCCGACCGACACGCTTGCCAAATTGATGGCGCCGGGCGGCACCAAAAACTACGATGTGATGGTCAGCCTGACCCAGTTCGTGAAAGGCCCGGCGTTGGGCGAAAAAGACGGCGACGAACGCCTGCACGCGCTCGATATGAGCAAGATCCCCAATGCCAAGAACCTGATGCCGTTGTTCAAGAAGGACATCGTCACCCGGGCCGGCAAGACCTATATGATCCCGGTCGTTTGGGGGTATGATTCGGTCATCTATAACGCCGACAAGATCCCGACCGAGGATCCGCTGACCCAGTCCTGGGGCGTTCTGTTCGACGATAAGTACAAAGGCCGTATTGCCTGGCGCGACGATGCCCATGGCATGATCATGGCGGCGGCGTTGCATCGCGGCCACCCCGATCCGGTCGCCATGGACGCCAACGACCTTAAGGACATCACCGCCTATCTGATCGACCGCAAGAAGAACGTGCGCACCATGTGGACCAAGTTTGGCGAAGCGGTGAACTTGGTTTCTTCGGGCGAGGTCTGGGCTATGTATGGCTGGATCGCCATGCGGGCTGTCTTACAAAAGCAGGGCCTGAACGTCACCAACAACTGGCCGACCGACGGCCTGCTGACTTGGAACCAGTCCGGTTTCGTGCCCAAGGATTCGCCGAATGCGGCGAACGCCGAAGCCGTCATCAATGCGATGTTGTCCAAGGAGTACGGCCAGAAGCTGACCGAGGTGACGAACTACCCGTCGACATCGGCCGAGGTCGCCGCTTTGTTCAGCGCCGCCGACAAGCGCAAGCTGGGCTTCGATCTGGTCGATCGCGGCGTCAAGCTCTATGGGCTTAATTTCCCGGCCAATATCGATAAATGGGTCGAGTCCTGGAATATAATCAAAACGGCCTAATCGGCCTTTTCGCTGTGCCGGCCGCGGTCCAAAGCCGCGGCCGGCATGGTCGCTCAATTTGTTAATGCGTTAAGAGGAAGAACCGGTGACGAACCCAGTCCCCCACATTGCGACAGCGCGATCCGTCGCCTCGGCGCCCGCACAGGCCGCCGGCGATAGTGCGGTTGAAATTCGCAACGTCTCCAAATGGTTCGGCGACGTAACCGCGCTTGATAATGTTTCATTCGAGATCCGCCGGGGTGAATTCTTCTCCCTGCTGGGGCCGTCGGGCTGTGGCAAGACCACGCTGCTGCGCATGATCGGTGGGTTCGAGACACCCAATGAAGGTCAAATTCTAATCGACGGGGTCGACACACTCGGCGCACCGCCCTACGCGCGCAGCACCAATATGATCTTTCAACATTTGGCGTTGTTTCCACACATGAACGTGCTCGACAACGTCGCCTTCGGTTTGAAAATGAAACGCCTCGACGATGAGGTCATTAAGCAGAAGGTACACCAGGCGCTCGAACTGGTTCGCCTCGACGGCTATGGCGAACGCAAGATCGACCAGTTGAGCGGCGGCCAGAAACAGCGCGTCGCGATGGCACGCGCCCTGATAAACGACCCCTCGGTGCTGTTGCTCGACGAGCCGCTAGGCGCGCTCGATCTGCAGTTGCGTCTGCAAATGCAGGACGAGTTGCGCCGCTTGCACAAATCGCTCGGTAACACGTTTATTTTCGTCACCCACGATCAGGGCGAAGCGATGGCCATGTCCGACCGCATCGCCGTGATGGATCAGGGCCATATTCTGCAGATCGGGACGCCGGAGGATATTTACGAGGCGCCGCGAACCCGTTTCGTCGCCGATTTTGTCGGCCATACCAATGTGTTCGATGGCCACGTCTCGCGCATCGACGATAACGGTGAATGCCTGGTCGCGTGCAGCGGTCTGACATTCCGCTGTATCGCGCCGGCCGGATTGACCCTTGAGCAACCGGTGTCGGTCGCTCTGCGGTTTGAAGACGTCACGCTGGGCGGCGACCCGGGTTCGGCCGATGGCACCGGATGTTCGGCGACAGTGACGGAGAAAATGTATTTAGGTGGCATGTTTCGCCTCGAGACCAGAACCGACGAGGGCGTGGCGCTCACATCCGACGTCACTAACTCCGACGCCGCGCGCCTGTTCGCCGAGGGTGATACGGTCAATCTGACCTGGCAGCCGGCCAATGTGTCGGTATTGTTGGAATAATATCGCGGACCCAAGAGCGCCGCGAATGAAGGGGGGCCGATGTCGTTAAACGTGGAATGGCAACGCAGCGATTATTCGCGCGTACCCTATTGGCTTTACCACAGCGCCGATGTCTATGCCCGCGAACAGGAAATGATCTTCCGCGGGCCGACATGGTCGTACCTATGTCTCGAAGCCGAAATGCCCGAACCCGGTGATTTCCGCACCACCTGGGTTGGTGACACGCCGGTTCTCGTGAGCCGCGACCGCGACGGCACTGTTCACGCGATGGTCAACCGATGCGCCCACCGCGGCGCAGCCGTGTGCCGGCATGTGCGCGGCAACACCAAAGTGCACACCTGTATCTATCACCGCTGGAGTTATGATTTGACCGGCAACCTGATCGGCGTTCCTTTCCAGCGCGGGATTGGCGGCCAGGGCGGCATGGATGAGGATTTCGACAAGGCCGAGCACGGCCTACGACGCCTGCGCGTGGCCTGCTACAAAGGAATCATCTTCGGCACTTTCTCCGACGCAACCGAGCCACTGGAAGACTATCTGGGCCCGATGATGTGTGCCCATATCAGCCGGTTAATGTGCAAGCCACTGCGCGTCCTGGGCTATCAGCGCCAAAGAATCCACGGCAACTGGAAGCTCTATCTGGAAAACTTGCGCGACACATACCATGCAAGCCTGTTGCATGAATTTCTGGTGACGTTCGGGCTCGACCGGGCGACCCAGAAAGGCGGCGTCAAGATGGATGTGCGCCACCGCCACAACCTCACCTACGCCCATGCCGGGTCCGACAGCGATGGCGACGCCAAGGCCGCCTATGGCGATCACCAACTCAACAGTGACAAGTTGACGTTACGAGACCCGCGGCTCCTGGAGTTTCGCCAAGAATACGAGGATGACCGCAACCTCGCGATCTCGACAATGTTTCCCAACGCGTCGTTCCAGCAGCTCAACAACTCATTGGCGACGCGCCAGATACAATCAAAGGGAATCGACGCATTCGATTTGATTTGGACCTATTTCGGTTACGCCGATGATGATGAGGACATGACAGACCATCGCCTGCGTCAGCTTAATTTATTTGGTCCCGGCGGCCTGGTATCGATGGAAGACGCCGAAGCGATCGAGATCGCCCACCGCGCCAGTCGCAGCGAAGATGCGAGCGCGACAACCGTGATCGAAGTCGGCGGCAAGGGCGAAATTTCCGACCGTGCCTACCGGGTAAACGACGTGCCGATTCGCGGCTTCTGGTCGTATTACGCAGAACTCATGGGCATAGAGCCGGAAGGGGCGGTTCGGTGATCGCCGTTGAAGCTCGCCTGGCAATCGACGATTTGTTCGCCGATTACGGCGCCCATCTCGACGCCGACCGGCTGGAGGACTGGCTTGAGCTGTTCGTCGAAGACTGTGTCTACCAGATCGTGCCGCGCGAGAACGCCGAGCTAGGCCTGCCGGTGACCCTGATGCTATGCGAGAACAAGGATATGCTGCGCGACCGCATCGTCTCGCTGCGCCAAGCCAACGAATACAGCATCCACACCGACAAGCACCTGATCAGCAAAGTGCGCATTAAGGGCAAAGCCGGTGACAGCTACGCGGTCGAGGCCAACTACGCCATGTATCAGGCCGATAACGAGGGCAATGGCAGCCTCTATAGCTTCGGCACCTATGTCGATGAGGTGGTGTTCACCGACGACGGGCCGAAGTTCCGCGCCAAGACGGTGATCGTCGACAATTGGTCGATCCCGCACATGCTGTCGACACCAATATAGCTGCGACGGTTCCTCCAATGGTGACACCAAGTTTGATCAAGCATCGCGTGGGCCTGCTGATCCCGTCGTCCAACACCAATATCGAGCCGGAATATTATTCGGTGATGCCAGCGTCGGTAAGCACGCATTTCGCCCGCGTCGCCATGACCACGGTGAACGAGCAGGGCCTATCCGGCCAAGATCAAGACGTGGACCGGCAATCGAAATTATTGGCAGCAGCGCAAGTCGACGTCATTCTATTCTGCCTGACGGCTGCCAGCTTTGTCCTCGGTCTCGACTATGACAGCGCCCTCAAGCAGCGAATCGAAAATGTCAGCGGCAAGCCAGCCCTCACGGCCGCACAAACGGTTGTCGACGCGCTGAACGCACTTGGGGTGCGGCGCATCGCGATGGCCACGCCATTTGCGCCCGAAGTCAATGAAGTCAGCCGCGCCTTCATGAACGCCAACGGTTTTGATGTGGTGTCGGTAGAAGGGCTTGGCCTTGTCGACAATTTCTCCATGGCGCTGACCGAATACGAAACGGTACGTGCGCTTGTCCGACGCGCCGACCACCGCGACGCCGAGGCGATCGTTATCCCCGGCGGCAACATGCCGTGCATGTTGATCGTCGACGAGCTGGAACGGGAGGTCAAAAAACCGGTTGTGACCACCAATCAGGCAGGAATCTGGGCGTTGCTTTGCTATCTCGGTAGATATCAACGACTCGACGGTCGCGGGCGGTTGTTAGAGAAAATTCTGCCGCGCCAAATTCAGAATCGATAAACTCGAAAACCCCGGAAGCGTGGGGCCCTGAGTAGGTGCTGTCCGTCCAATGCGAACCCGTCTCCGAATTGGCGACCGACGCCAACTTCATGCCGCCAGTTGACGCCACTCGGCCAGCGCGGCGAAGCACTCAATTTGAGAATGCACGGAAAAATTGGCGGCGCTGTCAGGCAAATGCGAACCAGCATCCATATTGGTGCTGTCAGTGAATAACCCCGAGTTTTCTAGACGCCCTCGGTTACCGTTTCGTGCTGCCGTTCGAAGTCTACGGGCGACAGCATCCCGTTCTTCGTGTGCTTACGCGTCGGATTGTAGAACATCTCGATGTAGTCGAACACATCCTGCCGGGCCTCGGCCCGGGAACCTTGGTCTAAGTGGATGAGCCCCCTTAACGGCCAGCC
>JABJEK010000104.1 GCA_018702955.1 Rhodospirillaceae bacterium
CCCTATATAATAGGGCGTCGGGTTTACTCGACTATGGCGATAAACGTTTTGCGCAATAAACGTTCGGACCCGGGGGCAGTACCCGGCGCCTCCACCATTTACCTCGGTATTTCATGGCTTACGCCATGACCGGAATGGGGGCGAAACAGGATCGACGGGCGCGTAAAGGCTGAACTTTCGTCCGGCATGGTACCACCGACATCGGGCCATATTCATAGGTGCCAACGACAATGTTGAAACCTTCGCTGTTGCCGCTTAATAAGCGTTAATAAGCGCGGTTCGGGGGGCACCGGGCAACAGAAGCCCCCCACTTACAAGCATCACCGGCCCCGCCGTTCGCATTGCATCCACATGTTCGCGAGAATCTTGTGCGGCAAACCGTTGCTCTTCGCGGCCCGGTGCACGATATTCACCTCTCATAACCATAGACCAGCGCCCCACGGGGCGCGCTTCAAGTTCGCGAACATGACCGACGACCAGATGCGATACGATCAGATGGTGGAAACCGCCCTCAGGGGCGTTGTCCGCGAGGCGTTGACCAGGACCCTCAATGAGGGACTACCGGGTGAACATCATTTCTATCTAACGTTCCGCACTCAGGCGCCGGGCGTTTCGATCCCCGATTATCTTCACGATCAGTATCCCGAAGAGATGACGATCGTGATGCAGCATCAGTTCTGGGACCTGATCGTCGAAGACAGCTTCTTTTCGATTACCCTCAGCTTCAAGAACCGCCCCGCCGAGCTGCGCGTCCCGTATGCGGCCCTGTCGGCTTTCGTCGACCCCTCGGTCAAGTTCGGCCTTCAGTTCAACGTTGAAACCGGCAGCAACGTCATGGTTCCGGCCATTCGCTCCGAGGGTGATCTGGTCCCCGTGCCCGATAACACGCCCACGGCGAATGAGGGCGTGGACGGCCATCCCGGTGGCGATAGTGACGACAGTGGCGACGCCGGACCGAAAGGCGACCCCGAAGAAGATGGGGACGGCGCCGAAGTCGTCAATCTGGATCAGTTTCGTAAAAAGTAGAAACGCGCGCGCATGCCCCAAGGCCAGGAATTCGCCGAGCACGCATATGACCTGCTGACCAGCGTCGGCGCGCCCTTCGATCAGGACACACGACTGCGCCGGATGTTCGGCGGCCATGGCATTTTTTGCGATGGGGTCATGTTCGCCCTGATCGCCGACGAAATTCTCTATCTGAAGGTCGACGCAGAAACCAAACCTGCATTCGTCGACGCGGGCTGCGAACCGTTCACCTATGACAAGTCCGGAAAATCGGTCGCGCTGTCCTACCTGACAGTGCCCGATGATGCCGCCGAGGATATTGACGAGCTGCGTCCCTGGGCACATATGGCGCTGGCCGCTGCGAACCGAGCCCAGGCGAAGAAGAAACCACGCAAATCCTGACGCGCAAGCGCGTTAAGCCTTTACCTATGGAATGCGGCGACGATAATGCGCGCCGAACCCGGAGGAAGTGATGACGAACAAGACCCGCACCGAAAGCGACACGATGGGCGAAGTGGCCGTCCCGGCCGACAAATACTGGGGCGCCCAAACCCAACGCAGCATCGAGAATTTCCCGATCGGCGACGACCGTATGCCGACATCTCTGGTGCGCGCCCTGGGAATCCAGAAGCAGGCTGCCGCCAAGGCCAACCTGGCACTCGGTCAGCTCGAGCCGGAGGTCGCCAATGCGGTGATCGAAGCCGCGCAGGAAGTCATCGACGGCAAGTTCGACGACAATTTCCCGCTGGTCGTCTGGCAGACAGGTTCGGGCACACAGTCGAACATGAATGCCAACGAGGTGATCGCAAACCGCGCGAACGAAATCCTCGGCGGCAAGCCGGGCGACAAGTCTCCGGTCCATCCGAACGACCATGTGAACCGCAGCCAATCCTCGAACGACACCTTCCCCGCCGCGATGCATATCGCAGCAGCCATCGAATTCCAGGACCGGCTGATCCCCGGGCTCACGCACCTCAAGGACGCGCTCGAAGCCAAGGAGACGAAGTTCGCCGACATCATCAAGATCGGTCGCACCCACACCCAGGACGCAACCCCGCTAACACTGGGTCAGGAATTCTCGGGCTACGCGGCCCAGATTGAATCGGTCATAGCCGGCATCGAACGCGCGACCCCCGACCTGCTGCAACTGGCGCAGGGCGGCACGGCTGTCGGCACGGGTCTGAACACGCCGATCGGCTTCGCCGAACGCTTCGCCGAAGAGGCGGCCGGCATCACGGGCAAGCCGTTTGTAACGATGACCAACAAGTTTGCCGGCCTCGCCGCGCATGACGCCATGGTCGCTGCGTCAGGGGCGTTGAACGTCGGCGCGGTCGCCGCGATGAAGATCGCCAACGACATTCGGTTCCTCGGCTCCGGGCCGCGGAGCGGCATCGGCGAATTAAGCCTGCCCGCAAACGAGCCCGGCTCATCGATCATGCCTGGCAAGATCAACCCGACCCAATGCGAAGCGCTGACCATGGTTTCGGCGGAAATCATGGGGAACCATGTTGCGGTCACGGTTGCCGGCAGCAACGGTCATTTCGAACTGAATGTGTTCAAGCCGGTCATCATCTTCAACGTGCTTCGCTCGGCACGACTGTTGGGGGATGCGTGTCGCAGCTTCACAGATCGCTGCGTCGACGGAATCGAGGCGAACCATGATCGGATCGCCGAACTGATGGCCCAATCCCTGATGCTCGTGACCGCTCTCAATCCGCATATTGGGTACGATAATGCCGCGAAGGTCGCGAAAAAGGCGTTTTCCGACGGTAGTACCCTAAAAGAAGCCGCAATTGACTTGGGCCTGCTCACGGCCGAGCAGTATGATGAGTGGGTCAAACCGGAGAACATGATCAAACCATCATGATTAGCAACGTAGTCGATACCCTGCCGCGTCAGTCGGCCAATAAGAAACGGTCCGTTGTGGTTGCCGGGCACCGTACGAGCGTGTCCCTCGAGAATGTTTTTTGGGACCACCTGCGCTCGGTTGCCAAGGCGCGGCGCGTATCCGTGAACGAACTTGTGACGGAGATAGACCGCGAACGCGACGGCAGCCTGTCGAGCGCTATCCGTGTCTTCATCCTGCACGATTTGCGGAAATAGCGCCTTTACCAGCCGCCTCCGGGCCGGCCCCTGACTCCGATCACCGACCGCGTATCAGGCCTTCCAGCAGGTTACGAAACTGATCTTCCGGCTTCTTGGGCGCAGGCTGCTGAGGTGTGGTCCCCTCTGCCGCCGGCGGTGCCTGTTCCTGATTTCCACCGGGCAACAGCTTGCGCAGGATCGACCCGGCGGCCTTGCCGACGATGAACTGATTGATCTCGTTGACGTTGACCAGACGCGTGTTGGGGGCATCGAGCGGCCCCTTCTGTTCGACCACGACGCCGGCAAATTCGGGGTGAGCCGGAAATCCTGCGCGCGCCCGAATATCGACCGTCCAGGCCGGCAGGTTGGTGGTGCCGCTGAACGCCACCGCCGCGCAGTCCGCATTTATCTGTTGTTGTGGCAGCGTGGCGATGCCTTTGGCGAGATCGAATTTTCCATCGAAATTCGCGATCCTGGTTTGGCCACCGCGACCCGATGACGCGAGCCCGAGGAATCCCTCGATCCCGTTGAGCCGATCGAGCTGGTCACTGATCTGGCAGACATCGATTCCCTCGACCACCGTGTCGGTAAACCGCATGGCACCCTTGCCGGCGAGATTGGAGATCATCTCGAACTCGCTACGCCCGCGCGATGTCACATCCAGATCCGCGCCCAATCGACCCGACGCAAGCTTGACGTCCGAGACCGGGAACAGAAGGTCGAGCACAGACATCACACCGCGCTCACCGCTCGCCCCTTCGCCGAGGAATTTCGCCGCGTCGGCATTCTCGACCCGCATCGCATAGCGCATGGTCGGAACATCACCCGCGGCAACCTGGCCCGTCATGTTGAACCCGCCACCAAACGCCTTGCCCGACAGTTCGGTGAGATCCAGCACCCCGTCATCGAGCTTGATTGAAAGCCGCGGCTGGTCGACGCGAATATTGGTGTAGGTGATCGCCGGTGAGGAAAGCTTGATGTCTGCGTCGGCCGCGCGGAGGCCGGAGAGTTCGATCGGCTCACGTGACCATCGCTGACCGCCCGCAGAGGACGCTGAACCACGCCCAGACGACGCACCGGGAACCGAGGCGCCACCGGCGCGCGAGTTCGATGCCGTGGTGCCCTTTTGAGCGGGCAGAAACCAGTCAACGACGATTTCACCGGTCTCAAGGCTCGCCACCACATTGGGGCGTGGCCCGTCCGTATCGACATTCGCGCTGCCCTTGAACCCGACCGGACCGGCATTGCCCTCGAGGTTCGCCAACGTCATCGTGTTTGCCGCGAGTGCCAGGTTCGTCTTCAGCGCAAAGGGTCCGAGGTCGGACTTCGATGGCTTGTAGTCGGGTGCCAACAGTCGCGCGAACGCCACCATGTCGGGATGGGTCGCGTTGATCGCGAGGTTGCCCAGCGGGCTGCCGGACGCGAGATTGGTCAGCCGTCCGCGCGCACTGACCTCACCGGGACCGACGCCAATTTTCGCGTCAATGTCACTCGCCGCAAGGTCACCGCGCGCGCGCGCACTTGCCGCCAGCGCGCCGAGCTTAGACACGCCCGCACCGTCTTCTCCACGCACCCGCGCGGCGAACCGCGCCGCATCGGGGTGATTGATATCAAGTTGCACATCGTAACGCGGCGGCACGGCCAGCACGCCCAGGGTCCCTGCCGTTCGCAGGCTGGCGCCCATTGCATCGAGGGTCAGGTCCACCACCAGGTTCTGCATATCGCCCTGAAGCGTGCCGTTGAGCTTCGTCGCGCCCAGCTTCGCCGGAACATCGACGCCGGCCAGGGCGAGCAAACGGTCGCCGTCACGCGCATCAAGATTGATCTTCACATCCGCTTTCGGCGCACCCGACAGTCCGTCGACGCGTCCGACCACAGATGCATTCGCGCCGGCAAGGCTCTCGACCGACATATCCCGCAATTCGAGGTTGCCGCCCTGCAACGTCGCGTCGAGATTGATTCCACTCAGACGCTGGTCGCGCAGGACCACCTCACCAACCTTCAACTGGAGGATCGCATCGAATGTATTGAGGGCAGCCAGCCCGGTCGGCCCGGCGTCCGTCTCAGCGGCGTCTCCGCCAGATCCGGTGTTCGCGGCGGAACCGCTCGTGGGCGCACCGGTCGAGTTGGGCGCTTGCGCGGCCGGGACCGGCAGATATGCATCGACATTCACCTTGTCGAGCGAAAGTCCGACACCAAAACCAAGGCGTTCGCGCACAGCAATCGCCACACCGCCGCGCAACCGTGAAACATCGACGCTGACGTCGATATCGGTGAGCGTCACATTCTGGGGCGTGGCATCAATCGACACCGAACCCACCATCTTGCGCAGTCGATCCTGCGGCACGGTTGCCACGTCGACCCCGGCCCATTGCAAAAACGCCCGAAAATCGTCAGCCGATAATTCCGCCTGCCCCTCGAACTTCGGCGCCGCATCGGCCGTCGACACAAACCCGATCACCGACGCGTTCGCACCGCCGGGAAACTGCGCTGCAGCCTGCGATATCGTCACGCTGCCATCGGCCAGTTCGGTATTGAGCAAAACCTGACGGACGACCCCGCCGCGATAGACAACCGCATCTATCTTCGTTTCAAGCGTCGCCGAAAACCCGGTCGGTAGAGCAAAAGTGGAACCTTCGGAGGCCGGGTCCGGAGCGTCTTTCTTCGATGAGTCGCTGCGCCCCGCCGGCACACCGTTACCTGATCCGCCGCCCGAGCCAGCCGCGCTTGGCGCGGTCGCCAGGAGACGGTCGAGGTCGAGCTGGGCCAGGTTCAGCACCAGCGCGGCCGACGGCGTATCACCCAGGGCCACGTCCACGGCACCCGTGGCGGAATCATCACCCAGCCGTAACGCCAGGTCATCGATAGAGATGGCTTCCTGGCTGGCGGCCAGTGTCCCGTTCATCTCAAGCGGTTTGCCCTTGAGAGCGGCTGGCGCCGGTCCGTCAGAAACAGCGGCGATCAACGCCGATAAATCTTCTGCACGCACCTCGATCTGCCCGGACAATCGCGCCGCGTCCGGCGTCCCGGCAAGCGCGCCGGAATATCCGATCTCGGCCCCTCCGGTTGAAATCTTCAGGTTGACCGGTGTTGCCCTGTCTGCCGCGAGTTCGCCGATGGCCGCGTCAACGCCGATCGAAAACCCCCGCGCACTGACCATCCCGTCGGCGCGGAACGGGCCCTTGAGGCTCGCCGCGCCAAGCGAGACATTGATATCTTCAACGCGCTCGGTGCTGTCGGGTGTCTGGAAGACGAGCGTGCCGCCCTCAATCACAACATTGTCCAACCGCACGGCAGGCACCTGCGATCCGGCAGAATCCGAATCGGTAACATCGCTGCCGCTCGTATCCGACGGTGCGTCGGGTACCGGCTCAAATGTCCAATTGTTCGTCCCGTCCGCATATTTTTCGAGCAGAATATCGGGCTCAGAAAGCACGACGCGGCTAATTTGAATATTACCCGTGATCAGCGGAAATAATGCGACTTCGACCGCCGCCGCTTTCAGGCGCAGCATGTCCGGCGCGCTGCCATCCGCGGCGTTCGACAACCGTACACCCTTGGCAGAGACACCCGGTGCCGGAAGTATCCGAAATTTCAAAGATCCATCGATCGAGAGGTCGCGGCCGGTGGCCTTCGCGACTTCGCGCGCGATATCGGCCTTTATCGAATCGGCCGGGACAAAGAGTGGGCCCACAAACGCCGCCGCAACAATAACGACAACCAGAACGGCAAGGCCGATGAGTAATTTTCGCACGAGACGGCGTCTCCAAAAGTGTACGGCGCGCAAGGACTTTGAGCGTGTCAGAACGTTGTCATGCCCGGATTGCGCCGCGTTCGAAAGCTAAAATATCAGCCGGTGGGACGCAAACCGAACCACGCGACATATGCACATAATCTGGCTGGCGAAGATGTGACGGCGCACACAGTTGGGTTCGCCGTCTAATTCATGGCAGCTTGTCGGAATGATACGTCTTCGTCGCACGTTGCTATATGGGCTGACTTTCATGTGGGCGTTTGCTGCCGCGCCCGCAAGTGGCCAGCAGAATCAGCCCGAGGACTCGACCGGCCGGAGCGACAATCGGCTGGTGACCGCAAACCGCCACATGGTTGCGGCGGCCCACCCCGACGCCGTCGCGGCAGGCCTGGAAATGCTGCGACGCGGCGGCAGCGCCGCCGATGCGGCAATTGCCGTCCAGCTCGTCCTCAACCTTGTGGAACCCCAAAGCTCAGGCATTGGCGGCGGGGCCTTCCTGCTTTTTCATGACGCCCAGAAGAACCGGACCGTCGCATTCGATGGGCGCGAAACCGCACCGATCGCGGCAACACCGGACATGTTTCTGACCGCCGACGGCACGCCGATGAAATTCAGTGCGGCCCTCGTCGGCGGCCGTTCGGTCGGCACCCCGGGCACGGTCGCGTTGCTCGCCCGGGTGTTCCAGGAACACGGGAAATTGACCTGGCCGGAGCTGTTTGCGCCAGCGGTTCGTCTCGCCCAACAGGGGTTCATCGTCGGACCGAGGCTCGCGAAAATGCTCGCCAGCGAACGCGGCCAGAGGCTGCGGACCTATGCCGCAGCGCGGGACTATTTCTTTCCCGGCGGCAAACCCCTGCAGTCCGGAACGCGCAAGACCAACCCGCAGTTCGCCGAAACCCTGATTGCCATCGCCGAACGCGGGCCCAGGGCCTTCTATTCGGGCGCGATTGCCGAAGACATCGTCGCCGCCGTCCGCAACGCACCCGGCAATCCGGGACGCCTTTCACTGGCCGATCTCGCATCCTATGACATTGTCCGCCGCGACCCGGTTTGCCACGGCTATCGCAGTTACCGGATTTGCGGCATGGGGCCACCCAGCTCCGGCGGGCTGACGGTCGGTTTGACCCTTGGCATGCTGACCGCCTTCGACCTGCACAGTATGGGCCCCGACGATCCGCAGAGCTGGCACCTGCTGGCCGAAGCCTCGAAGCTCGCATTCGCCGATCGCAACCAGTACATGGCGGACGGCGATTTCGTCCCGGTCCCCGAAGCAGGACTGCTCCACCGCGACTATATTGCGAAACGCGCCACCTTAATTCGTCGGGAAACCTCCATCCTGGCGCCGGTCGTCCACGGGCTCCCACCCGGCACAGCGACCCCAAAGCGCGCGCCGGATAATCAGAAAGGGCGACCGGGCACCAGCCATATCTCGATCGTCGATGGTTCCGGTAACGCCGTCTCCATGACCACAACGATCGAAGGTGCGTTCGGTTCTCAATTGATGGTGCGGGGGTTCCTGCTCAACAACGAACTCACGGATTTCTCGTTCCTGCCCAACAAGGACGGCCAGCCGGTGGCCAACCGGGCGGCGCCGCGCAAGCGGCCGCGGAGTTCGATGGCGCCGACAATCGTTTTCAACGCCGACAATTCGCTGCGCCTGGTCGTCGGCTCACCCGGCGGCAGCCGTATCATCGGCTATGTCGCAAAAACCCTGGTGGCGGTGCTCGACTGGGACCTCGATATCCAGAAGGCCATTGATCTGGGGCATGTCGTGAACCGCAATGGCGCCACCGATTTCGAGGCCGGCACGGCGGCGGAAAAATTTGTGCCAGCCCTCAAGGCGCTCGGCCACAAGACCCGCATCCGCGATCTCAACAGTGGCCTGCACGGGATCGAGATCGTCGCCGGCAAACTGCGCGGCGGTGCAGACCCGCGGCGCGAGGGCGTCGCGCGCGGCGATTAAACCCGATCCTCGCCTTTGCGCAAGAAACGGAATGACGAGAACTGTGCGATGGGATAGTGACGCGTTCCCAAACCTAGTTCGCGGATTGCCATATTGACCACCACATCCATCAAGACCCGAATGGGCGTGCGCGAATGGACAATGCTTCTGACACTGTCCGTTCTTTGGGGTGGTTCATTTTTCTTCGTCGAAGTGGCCATCACGGAACTTCCGCCGTTCACGACCGTGACCTTGCGGGTCGCACTCGCGGCGGTAGCCCTCTGGATATTCGTTGGATTGACCGGCAGACCCTTACCGCGAGGGCGCAACGTCTGGCTCGCGTTTTTGGGAATGGGTGTCCTCAACAATGCCATCCCATTTTCCCTGATCACCTGGGGACAGACGGAAATTGCCTCCGGCCTGGCATCAATACTCAACGCAACCACGCCATTGTTCACAGTGTTCGTTGCCGGATATTTTCTGTCTGACGAACGTGCCAGTCCGTCGAAACTGTTCGGTGCTGTTTTCGGATTCGCCGGCTGCGTTCTGATTATCGGGCCAACCGCGATCACCCAATTGGGCGTGGGCGTTCTGGCTCAACTCGCCGTGCTCGCCGCCGCACTCTCCTATGCGTTCGCAGGCGTCTACGGTCGTAGATTCCAGAGCATGGGTGTCGACCCTGTGGTCACCGCGGCGGGACAAACCACCTCCTCGGCCCTGCTACTTCTGCCAATCGCCTTTATTTTCGAAGACCCGATGGCGCTTGCAATGCCGAGCCTTGAGACATGGGTGGCGATTGCGGGTCTGGCAATCTTGTCTACCGCCATCGCCTATGTCCTGTACTTTCGCATCCTGGCATCTGCCGGGGCGACAAATTTGCTTCTCGTTACGTTCCTGATCCCCGTTTCCGCCATCCTGCTGGGGGTCGTGATTCTGGGAGAAAAACTCTCGCTGTCGCACGTCACGGGATTGGCTCTGATCGGGGTCGGTCTCGCGGTAATCGACGGGCGCGTTATTCGCCGTCGGGAGACAGGGGACAAAGGCTAGATTTTATCTCCACCCACCCGGGTCAGGAACATCGCGCACAGGAACGCGAGCACCGATGCCGCCAGCATGATCACCGTCATCGGCAACGGGGTGTCGTCCTGGACCATTCCCGCGAGCTGGGCAAAGCCGGCACCCATGAGCATCTGCAGGAACGCCAGCAGGCCCGACGCCGTGCCGGCGAAACGCGGGCTGATACTGACCGCACCCGCCTGGGCGTTCGGCATCGACAGGCCGTTGGCAAACGCCATGCCCATGCCCGGCAGGAAGATCGTCCAGGGCGACCAGATTCCCGCCAGCACAAAAGCGAGCATCACAACCCCGAATGCGACGGCGAGGCCGCTGCCAATGCGCATCATCCGGTCGAGCCCGATCCGCTGACCGAGCCTTGCCGTCAGGAAAGTTCCGGCCATGAACCCGGCCGATATCAATATGAAGAACAGGCCGAATTCGGTCGGCGGTCGCTCCAGGACATTGATCGTCACAAAGGGAGCGGCACCGAGAAACGCCATGAACATGCCCATGCCGAAGCCGGCCTGCCCGGCATAACCCAGGAACGCCGGCACGCGCAGCAACACGCCGAAACCCGACAGCATGCCGCGGAACGTCTGTGCGGACGTGCCCGGTTGCAGACTTTCCGGCACCCGCGGCAACGCCACCGCAAGCACGATGACGCCGATGACGCCGGAGAATATGAAAATGGCGCGCCAGCCGAAGGCATCATTGAGCAAGCCGCCGATCAGGGGCGAGACCATCGGCGCCACGACCAGCGCAGTGATCATGTAGGCCATCAATCGCGCCGCCGTGTCGCGATCATAGAGGTCGCGGATGATGGCGCGGCTGACCACCATCCCGGCAGCACCGCCCACGGCCTGAGTTACCCGCCCCACGATCAGAACCTCGATTGTCGGCGCGACAGCGCTCACCACCGATCCGAGCAGGAATATCACCAGCCCGACCAGCAGCACCGGCCTTCGGCCATATCGATCCGACGCCGGGCCATATACCAGGGTCGCGAAAGCAATGGTGAACAAGGCCAGCGACAGCACATATTGCACCGTGCCCGCGCTGACCATGAACGCATCCTGCATGACCGGCAGAACGGGCAGGATGATCTGCATCGCCAGCGGTCCCAGCGCGGTAATAAACGCAAGGACGCCGATCAGCATCTTGGTATTGGCGGGCGGCGTCACGCGATCACCGGACAAGGGATTTCCTTCGCATGGGTTCGCGATAGACCATGCGAGGCCGCCCGGCAATCAGTCCGATATCACTGTCTCGTCCGCCAAACGACCGTATCCGCCGCCACCCGGTGTCTCGATCACGAACACATCCCCGGGCCCAGCCTGGGTTCGATCAGTGCCGGACATTTCCACCCGCGTGCCGTCGGCACGTTCGAGCCAGTTCCGGCCCACCGCGCCGTCCCCACCACCGGCCAGCCCATAGGGGGCGATCTCGCGGTGGTTGGCCAGAATCATCACATCCATGTCTTCGAGGAACCGGACCCGGCGGCGCGCGCCGTCGCCGCCATGATGTTTCCCGGCACCGCCTGATCCGTCGCGAATTTCAAAACTTTCCAGCAACACCGGGAAGCGCCATTCGAGAATCTCGGGGTCGGTCAGCCGCGAGTTTGTCATATGGGTGTGGACGGCCGAGGTGCCGTCGAAGTCCGGCCCCGCGCCCGAGCCGCCGCAAATGGTTTCGTAATACTGGTAATGCGCGTTGCCGAAGGTGAAGTTGTTCATCGTGCCTTGCGCGGCGGCCATCACACCCAGCGCGCCGTACAAACTATCGGTCAGCGCCTGGCTGGTCTCCACGTTGCCGGCAACCACGGCGGCGGGATATTCCGGCGCCAGCATGGAGCGTTTCGGGATCACGATCTCGATCGGCTTCAGGCAGCCCTCGTTCATCGGGATCTCGTCGTCGACGAGCGTCCGAAACACATAGAGCACCGCCGCCCGCGCGATCGCCGTCGGCGCGTTGAAATTACTATCGAGCTGGGCACTCGTGCCGGTGAAATCCACCCGCGCGCTGCGAGTCATCCGGTCGATCGACACGTCGACGTGAATCTCCGCGCCATTATCCAGCGGATAGACGAACTTCCCGTCGCGCAACACGTCGAGGACGCGGCGAACTGATTCCTCCGCATTGTCCTGCACATGGCCCATATAGGCGTGGACCGTCTCCAACCCGAACTGACCGACCATCCGGCGCAGCTCCGACACGCCTTTTTCATTGGCGGCGATCTGCGCCTTGAGGTCGGCCACATTCTGGTCCGGATTGCGCACCGGGTGCGTGCCAGAGCCGAGCAATTCGCGGATCGCAACTTCACGGAATGTGCCCGCATCGACCGCCTTGAAATTGTCGATCAGCACGCCCTCGTCGTCGATGGTGCGCGAGTCCGGTGGCATCGAGCCCGGTGATATCCCGCCGATGTCCGCATGGTGGCCGCGGCTGCCCACGTAGAACAAAATCTCCGCACCGCCGTCATCAAAAACCGGCGTGATCACCGTCACGTCGGGTAAATGGGTGCCGCCATTGTAGGGCGCGTTGAGCATGTACACGTCGCCGGACGCCATCCGCGACGCGTTCTCGCGGATTACCACACGGATGCTCTCGGACATGGAGCCCAGATGCACCGGCATATGGGGCGCGTTCGCGACCAGATTCCCGTCGGGTGCGAAGATCGCGCAGGAGAAATCCAGTCGCTCCTTAATATTCACCGAGTAGGCGGTGTTCTGGAGCGTCACGCCCATCTGCTCGGCGATCGACATATAGAGATTGTTGAAGACCTCGAGCATCACCGGGTCGACGTCGGTGCCAATCGCCGCGACACGCTCTGCCGCCACGACGCGCTCGATCACCAGATCGCCGCGTTCGGTCATGGTCGCGCGCCAGCCGGGTTCGATAATCGTCGTCGCCACCGCCTCGCTGATAATCGCGGGTCCGTCGATCGCCACACCGGGTGCCAGCGCGTCGCGTTCATACACCGGCGTTTTGTGTGCCACGCCGGCCATATGGGCGGTGATCTGATCGACCGAAATCGCATCCCCCGTCACGTCCGGCGCCAGATCCGCATCCGCGCCCTGGTCCGACGCGCCGATCGCCTCGACCGCCGCTGTCTCCACGATCAACGCCTTCTCGGGCATGGTGAAGCCGTAACGCTGGCGGTGCATCTCGGCGAAGCTGTCCGCCATTTCGGCTGCATCCGCGAAATCCACCTCGAGCGACGTGTCGGTCCCCTCGTAGCGCAGATGCAGGCGCCGGCGGACCGTGATCCGTCCGTCATCGACTCCCTGGCCGGACACTTCGCCCCGCGCCGCACCGGCCAGCTGCCCGAGTATGGACGCGACCCTGTCATCCACCGCATCGCCCAGTGGTGCCTCGACGGACTGCTCGCGCAGCGCGCGGATATCGGCCAGCCCCATGCCATAGGCCGACAGCACACCGGCAAACGGATGCAACAGCACCCGGGTCATACCCAGCGCATCGGCGACCAGACAGGCATGCTGGCCCGCAGCCCCACCAAAGGCACACAGCGTATAGCGGGTCACGTCGTAGCCGCGCTGGACGGATATTTTCTTGATCGCGTTGGCCATGTTCTCGACCGCGATCTTGAGGAAGCCCTCGGCCACTTCAACCGGGCTGCGTGTGTCGCCCGTGGCGGTGCGAATATCGTCGGTCAGCGCCTCGAACTTCGCGCGCACGGCCTCGGCATCCAGCGGCGAGTCCTGACGGGGCCCAAAGACCGACGGGAAATGCGCCGGCTGCAGCTTGCCCAGCATCACGTTGCAGTCGGTGACTGTCAGCGGGCCACCCTTGCCGTAGCTGGCGGGCCCCGGGTCGGCGCCGGCACTCTCGGGCCCGACGCGATAGCGCGCGCCGTCGAACGAACAAATCGAGCCGCCACCGGCCGCGACCGTGTGTATCTGCATCATCGGCGCGCGCATCCGCACACCGGCCACCAGGGTCTCGAATGCGCGCTCCAGCTCGCCGTAATAATGGGTCACATCGGTCGAGGTGCCGCCCATGTCGAAGCCGATCATGCGCTCGAACCCGGCCGCCTCGCTGACCTGCACCGCACCGACGACGCCGCCGGCGGGGCCCGAGAGGATCGCGTCCTTGCCCTGGAACATATGCGCGTCGGTCAGGCCACCATTCGACTGCATGAACATCAGGTTCACGTCACCCAACTCATGGGCCACCCGGTCCACATAGCGGCGCAGGATGGGCGAGAGATAGGCATCGACCACGGTCGTATCGCCGCGGCCGACCAGCTTGATCAGCGGGCTCGTCTCATGGCTGACGGAAATCTGCGTGAAGCCGATCTCGCGGGCGATCTCCGCGCAGGCCTGCTCATGATCGGGCACCCGATAGCCATGCATGAACGCAATCGCGACGGCGCGGATGCCGTCGTCATAGGCCGCCTGCAGCCCGGCCCGCGCGCCCGCCGCGTCGAACGGCACGATGATCTCGTCTTTCGCGTTCACCCGCTCGTCGATCTCGACGACGGTCTCGTAGAGCTGCTCGGGCAGGATGATATGCCGATCGAACAGACGCGGGCGGGCCTGGTAGCCGATGCGTAGCGCATCCCTGAACCCGCGCGTGATCGCCAGCGCCGTCCGGTCACCCTTGCGCTCCAGCAGCGCGTTGGTGGCGACGGTCGTGCCCATCTTTACAGCACCGATCAGGCCGGAGGGAATCGCGTCGCCGGCGCCCAGCCCCAGCAGGTCGCGGATGCCCTGCACCGCCGCGTCGGCATAATGCTCGGGGTTCTCCGACAGCAGCTTGTGGGTGCGCAGCGACCCATCCGGCGCACGCCCGACGATGTCGGTGAACGTGCCGCCCCGGTCGATCCAGAAGTGCCAGCGATCGGCTGTCAGAATGGGTTCATCACCCGCCATGAAACATCCTCGATATTTGGCGGCAGACTGGTTTGTCACACGGCGAAAGTCAAAGGCCGTCGGCCGGCAAAATTCGCATCGTCCGCGAGCACCGTTTCTTCGGCGCGCGGTTTCAGTTAAACGTCTCCGATGAGCATTTGGGGCAAGGTATTGGGTGGCGCGGCCGGATTCGCGCTGGGTGGTCCGCTGGGCGCGTTGCTAGGCGGGGTCGCCGGGCACATCTACGATTCCCATCGCAGCGGCACCGCGGCCGAGGTGACCGGCGGCGACCCGACCAAGCAAGTCGGCTTCACCATCGCGGTGATCGCGCTGGGGGCAAAACTCGCGAAGGCCGACGGCGTGGTCACGCCCGATGAAATCCGCGCCTTCCGCCGGGTCTTCAAGGTGGCACCCGAGGAATCCTCGAACGTCGCCAAGGTCTTCAACATGGCCCGCAAGTCCAGGGCGGGTTACGAACCTTATGCGAAGCAGGTCGCCGGCATGTTCCGGGACAACCCCGCCGTGCTCGAGGAATTGCTGAACTGCCTGTTCATCATCGCCAAGGCGGACGGCGAGGTTCATGACGAGGAACTGAACTATCTGCACAACGTGTCGTCGATCTTCGGATTCACCGACGGAGATTTCGCGCGGATCCGCGAAGAAAATATGGGACCCGACGCGGCCGACCCCTACACCGTCCTCGGCGTCGGGCATGACACCGAGGACGACGCCATCAAGTCCGCCTACCGCAAACTGGTGCGCGAGAATCATCCCGACTCACTGATCGCCCAAGGCATGCCGGAAGAATTCGTCGAGGTCGCCAACGAGAAGCTGGCGACAATCAACGCCGCGTACGACAAGGTTTGCGCCGAGCGCGGGATCAAATAGTCTCGCACATTTGCCATGGCCGCCGATCCTCCTGTCCTCACCCTGAAGAATGCCGCCGTCGGCTTCGGCGGCACGCCGTTGTTCACCGGCGCAGAACTGTCGGTCACGCCGGGAATGCGCGCCTGCCTGGTCGGGCGCAACGGCACCGGGAAATCAACGATCCTGAAACTCCTCGCCGGGTTGCTCGAACCTGACGACGGCGATCTCTATGTCCAGCCCGGGCTGACCGTCGGCTATCTGCCCCAGGACGTGCCCCTGCCCGATGACATGCTGATCGCGGACTTCGTCGCGCAGATGGGTGCCGAGTTGGGTATGAGTTCGGACACAGCACCGCGCCACGCGGTCGACGCCGCACTCTCGCGGGTCGACATCGACGGCACGCGGAACGTCGACAGCCTGTCCGGCGGCGAGTCCCGTCGCGTGGCCATCGCAGGCGCGCTTCTGGGCGACCCGGACGTGCTGCTGCTGGACGAGCCGACCAACCATCTCGACCTGCCGACCATCGAATGGCTGGAGCGCGAGCTGGTCGACCGCCGCAAGACGCTGATCACCATCAGCCATGATCGCGCCTTCCTCGAGACCATAACGACCGACACATTTTGGCTGCACAGGGGTTCGCTGCGTCACAACGCCGAGGGCTACGGCAAGTTCGAGGCCTGGACCGAGCAGGTCGCCGACGCCGAGGTACGCGCGGCGCAGCGGCTCGACCAGAAGCTCAAGGCCGAGGCGCGCTGGCTCGAACGCGGTGTGACCGCGAGGCGGCGACGCAACCAGGGCCGGCTCACCCGGCTCGAACAGATGCGGTCCCAGCGAAAGGCACTCCTCACCGGCCAGGATCTGGTACAGCTCGAGGCCGATGCGGGCCCGATCAGCAGCCGCCTCGTCGTCGAGTGCGAGAATCTCTGCAAGTCCTTCGGTGACGACGTGATCATCGACAACTTCTCGACGCGCATTCTGCGTGGCGACCGGGTCGGTCTCGTCGGGCCCAACGGCGCGGGCAAGACGACATTGCTGAAGCTCCTGATCGGCGAACTGGAGAAAGATTCCGGCCGCCTCCGGCGCGCCAAGAACACCGCGCTCGCCTTCTTCGACCAGACCCGCGAGCAACTCGACCCGAATGACACACTCTGGCAGACGCTCGCGCCCCAGGGCGGCGATTCCATCAACGTGCGTGGCACCCAGCGCCATGTGGTGGCCTATCTGCGTGACTTCCTGTTCGACGAGAAGCAGGCCCGCGCGCCGGTCGCCACCCTGTCGGGCGGCGAGCGCAACCGTCTGCTGCTCGCCAAGATACTCGCCCAGACGTCGAACCTGCTGGTACTCGACGAGCCGACCAACGACCTCGACGCGGACACGCTGGACGTGTTGCTGGACATGCTCGACAGCTATGAGGGCACGGTGCTTCTCGTCAGCCATGACCGGGATTTCCTCGACCGGGTCGTGAACTCGACCATCGCGGTGGAGGGCGGCGGCCATGTGATGGAGTACCCCGGCGGCTACTCGGACTATCTGCGCCAGCGCAAGCGCGTCGAGAAAGCCTCCGCCAAGCCCACCAAGAAACCGGGCAATGGCAAACCCGCGCGGACGACGGCAGATGCGCTGAAAAAAATGACCTTCAAGGAAGAGCATGAGCTCGGCGTGCTGCCGGACCGGATCAAGGCGCTGGAGAATGCCAAGGCCGAACTCGAAAAGGCGCTTTCGGATCCGGATCTGTTTGCACGCGATGCGGCAGCCTATGAGACTGCCGCGAATAAACTGGCTGAAGTCGAGACCGCGATCGCATCCGCCGAGGACCGCTGGCTCGAACTCGAGGCGCGGCGCGAGAGCCTGGACGCAGCGCGATGATCACTGAATATAGATCGCCCAACTGCGGCGCGCGCAAGCCCGAGCAGGGCCACCCACCGGAAATCGACACGCTTGTAATCCACTACACCGGCATGATGCCCACCGACCGCGCGCGCGACTGGCTCTGCGACCCGGCATCACGGGTCAGCGCGCATTACCTGCTCGACGAGGACGGCACCGGCTGGCGGCTCGTCGCGGAAGAAGACCGCGCCTGGCACGCCGGGGTCGGCTGCTGGCGCGGCTGGCAGGACATAAACTCCCGCTCGATCGGCATCGAGCTGTCAAACCCGGGCCATGATTACGGCTATCGGGGCTTCCCCGACGCCCAGATCGAGGCGCTCATCGCGCTCGCGGGAAATATTCTCGGCCGCCACCCGATCCCGGCGCACAATGTTGTCGCGCATTCCGACATCGCGCCTGACCGCAAGATCGATCCCGGCGAACTCTTCCCATGGGCGCGGCTCGCCGCGGCGGGTATAGGTCTCTGGCCCGACGCCGATAGCCCCGTCGACACCGCCGCCCCCATGCGCGACGCGCCGATCATCATGCTGTCGGAAATCGGTTACGACACCGATCAGCAGAGCGACGAGACAATTATATCCGCGTTCCAGCGCCGGTTTCGCCCGTCGTGCTTCGACGGTGTGCTCGATCCGGAAACGTTGCACCGCATCGCCCAGGTGCACAGCCTGGTTGCGGGCGCGCCCACTTCGGCCTAATGAAAGAATTCGTCAGGCGGTCGGATGGCCGCGCGTGGGCAATGGGGAAACCCGTCCATGTGAGGAAAGTCCGGGCTCCACGGAAGTACGGTGCCGGTTAACGGCCGGCGGGGGTAACCCCAGGGAAAGTGCCACAGAAAGCAAACCGCCTGCCTTCGGGCAGGTAAGGGTGAAAGGGTGCGGTAAGAGCGCACCGCACCC
>JABJEK010000011.1 GCA_018702955.1 Rhodospirillaceae bacterium
ACCTATGTCAATCAGGCCTCCGCATCGACCCTGGTGTCGATGCTTTTCGCCGTCGTGACATTGTCCATACTGGTGGCGCTTTTCAGCCCGGTGGGATGATGGTGCGGGCGGCCTGTTGTGTTCCCGTGTCAGGCACCAATCCAAGACTGATATCCAATTGAATCAATACGTTAAGCCACCTGTGGTTCACTGTACAGAGGCATCTTTGGTCTACCGTTTGGTCTACCCCTTATGGGACCAGACTAAAGCAACTTTAGTCCCTCCATCAGGCACCTCACAGGATGCCCATAGGTGACTCCATGCGGCTCGCTGAGTCACATCAGGTTCCGCTGGCGGTTGGCTTGGGTCATTCCTGAGGAAGGCCTGTAGCGAGTCCTGAGTCGACCCTGGGGGTGCTCTGGTGATGCTGTGAGATGACCGGGGGCCACGGGGGGATTTGGCAATGGCGGTATAGTATATATGGGGGCTGAGATTTCTGGGGTGAAACTAAAGTAACTTTAGTCGGTTACTTTAGGTGTCCATGGCTGGCTTTAAAGGGGATGACCAATGAAGAATGATAACTTTGGTTCACCGACCACAGGCACATTAAGTTGGCCTTGAAGCTGCTTGAGTATTTGAAGACCAATGATAATTATTATCCTTCGCCACCCTTAAAGCAGCCTTAGTGTCTGTCTTTATGTGTCTTTGGGTGTTAGGTGACGGGGTGTCGATGTTGATGATGATTTAATAGGTGGGTCAGTTCTGATCTATTCCCTATTAGAGCGTTCACCCCCCTATTTAATTTTAAGAGTATGATGTCTATCTCTGCACCTGTTTCACCTATCACATTTAGTCAACATATGGAGCAACACTGGGTGGAAAACTTGAGGAATGCATTTCATCGATACCTTGGGTCTTTGCAGTTTTGGCTTTCATTAAATTGTGTAGACGATGGTTCCTGGCCCCATATTTTTTTCCCAGCCTTTTTAGGGTTATCCAAGAAATATTGATTACGTTCTTCAAAATATCTATCTATTGCCGCCTTGGCTTCTTTGATCGATTGGTAGTTGCTGTTGTGGATTATGGCTCTAGACATACCGCTAAAAATAGCCTCAATCACATTAAGGAACTGTGCCCCAGCAGGTAGCGGGGCTACTTCTACACGGGTCGATCCTGTTATATTAGCCATTACATTATTGCTCTCAATCTTTTCAAATAGCTTTTTGGATATGTGCCAAGATGCAGCATCCCACGACAGAAATATTCTATCGTAGTGCGTATATTCGGAGAGCAGTATATCAAGTAGTTTAATCATTTCCTCAGTATCTTTTTTCTCTGAATAGAAATGCGTTACTTGGTTGGTTGAGAGTTCTAATGCGGCAGTCATGATGAGCTTACCTTTCGACTTTTGCCATTGAGGAACAGTGAATAACTCTCCCGGCCCTACGAGCTTTTTACCCGGCTTTTGTTTGACGGCGAACGGACCATACTCATCAATTGAGAAAAACCCCTCATTCTTCTTCAAGCCTCCAAGAATGGCTTGAATGTTATTTAATTTAACTCTGTATTCCGGGTCTTTACTTGTCAGCACCTTTTTTGCTTTCAGCCAGCGAAACCCGGCACCTTTGATTACCTTGCGTATTGCGTGTTTGCCAACGCTGGAACCCTCCCTTTCGATGGCTTGTTGCAAGTCATCCATCCTCCAAGTGGTTCTGTTGAAACCGTATTGAGATGGTGGAGAATGAAAGACTTTGAATACCAGTTCTTTGACTTCAACTCTTTCATATATTTTTATATAGCTTGATTTTTCATGTTGACTAGAGATTTGATAGTTCTCGTTACACTTCTGTCTCCACCGATAAAAGCTTGTCCTTGAAACCCCAATAATACTCAGAGCATGAATGATTGGGATTTCCGCTTGTTCCACGAAGTTGACGATTTCAGTCTTGGTGATTGTTGAAAATCGTGAACCTGACTGTAAGTCACTATGTAGGCACTTTATATATCGATCTAATGTCTCCAATTTTGAGACCAAAGCTTCCTATAATTTTGAAACACGCATTATTCTCTGGCGTTTATTTCTACTCAGATCGTCATCAACCAGTGGCTCAGGCAGTACAACCACATCCGTCCGCACCAGGCCCTGAACATGCGACCGCCAGTGCCGGAAACTCTAATCAGCAATGGCACAGAACTTGGGGGCTAGACATGGGCGCTGATGATTGGAACCTCGCCTCAGTGGCTTGATCAATCAGAAACCGCCTCATAGGACTTTCACCACTACGCCAACGAAGTGTGAGCCAATCCTCGTCCAACTGAGAAGACAGTGATGCAGCCTTCACCCTTGCAGCCTTTGAAGACCTAGTGCGGAGAGACAGGATGATTCTGGATGTTCTATAGTGATTCTGGAGGTCGCTAGGCACCCGGCGAGAGAAATAGAAAATACCTCGCTTCTGGTACACAAACGATGGACACGAATGGTCTACCATTTGGTCTACCCTTTCACACAGGCCTTGCGTGAAACATAAGGATATCAATGAGTTAACCAAAGGTATTCTTAGGTGATGGTGCGGGCGGCCGGACTTGAACCGGCAAAGCCGTGAGGCCGAGGGATTTTCGTACCACTACAACTTTCGTTGCCATCCTATGGATGTTTGGGGTCTGGACTTTCTCTTCACCCTAGCAGTCGCCTTAGGTGCTCGCCGTCAAGTCTCTACACGTTCCCCTAAGGGCTTCGCTCGGGATTGCCATCTGACAGGTTTCCCCGAATTTGACGAGTTCTACTTCCAGCGTTTCCGCCGGAGCACTCAAAATTCTTCAAGTCCCTTGTGTTTACCAGTTTCACCACGCCCGCATGGATTTCCAACCAAGAATCATGACTAACTCAAAATCAGACAAATTTCATCTGGTGAGGTCATTTTGAACACTTAATTGGTATGCACAAGGGACCGATAGTCCCATGTGTCTTCTTAAGCCACAGAAAACACGGAATTCGCTCGTATACTGTATAAATGTATACGTTTGTCTATATTTTTTTTGTTTGTTTTCAATATCTTATGGGTGATTTCCCGGGTTTTAAGTCCCTTGTGTTTACCAATTTCACCACGCCCGCATCGCGTAGTTGACTGGGCTATACTTGTAGCGAACCACACGCCGTACCGCCAAACCCCAACGGACAGCTTCCCATGGACGGATACGACCTCGCCCGCCTGTTTGCGCTCATCGGCGCCGTCGCCATTCTCGCGCCGGCGCTGTTTTATCTGTGGCGCGACCGCCAGGGCACACTGGCCAGTCCGGTGTTCTGGATGGCGATCGGCGGTGTCGGCGTACTGCTCTGGACCGCCGTCTGGCAGCCGGGCTAGCCGCCCGAACGGCCCGCCCGGGCGGCTAACCGGGCTGCCCCCAAGTCTGCGGACCTGGACATCTCGACGCGGTGCGCCCGTCAGGCTGCGGTGTGCGCATAGGCCGCTTCGGCGAACAGCCTCTCGGCCGAAGCCGCTAAGGCGGCCTGTTTTTCGACCCGCAACTTGGTGTCGTAGAGCAGCTTGCCGTCCTGCTTTACCACCTGTCCGCCGATCATCACCGTGTCGATGTTCGCCGCCGTCGCGTAGAAGACAATGGCGTTTACCGGATCGTGCACTGGTGCCAGGTTCAGGTCGGTGGCCCGAAGCAGCAGCAAGTCCGCCTGCTTGCCCGGCGTCAGCGAGCCGGTGCGCGCATCCATGCGCAGCGCGCGTGCGCCTTCAATCGTCGCCCATTCCAACGCCTGGCGCGCGCCGACGGAAACACCGTCGATCGCCTCACCGGCGGCAACACGCGCGCCGTTGTCGGCCATCCGCTGGGTCTGCAGCGCGTGGCGCATCACCTGAAACATGTCGCCCGAGAGATAGAGCTCGGTATCCGGGCCGAGCGACGGCGCGAACCCGCCTGCCAGGACGCGGCCAATGATCGACACATCGTTGGATTGTAATTCGCATGCCGGCGTGGCGGTAAATGTCACACCGGCGTCAAAGAAGACCTCGAACTCCGCCGCGTCGGAACAGTTTGCATGGACGACATTGTGATCGGGGCCGAGCAGACCGGCCGCCGCGATCGCGGCGTAGCCCTCTTTCGCGACGCGGCTGGCCTTGTTCCAGACATGCGCGCTCGACAGCAGATCGAGATCGCGGGCCAGTTGGAAGTCTTGCAACGAAACATCGAGCGTCGAGTAGTCGGGTCCCTTGATCGCCAGCGCCATCGTCACCAGCGCGTCGTCGGCGGCAAGCCGGCCCGTGCGCACGCGCTCGGCATCGCCGCGCGGATGCGGGACCTCGGAGAACGGTTTGCCACCCTCCTGCGTTGGCGGCTTGACGGAGCCATGCCCGAAGACAGCACGGATGCCGGCCTCCTCCAGCGCGTCGATCGAGGCGTCGGTATGGTCCGGCGTGGAATTGTTATGGCACCAGTCGAGGACCGTCGTGGTGCCGCTGTCGATCTGTCCGAGCGCACCGATCAGTCCGCCGAGATAGCTGTCGTGAGGCTGGTAGCGCGGCGCGATATTGCCATGGACGTTGCGGTGGTAGTCCGGTGATGTCCAGTTGCCCGCAAGAGAGCGCAGGCCCGTTTGCCACAGATGATGGTGTGCGTTGACGAAACCCGGCATCACCAACCGGTCAGTCGCGTCGATGATCTCGACATCATCGCCAACCGTGAGGCCTCGACCGATCTCCCGGATCAAGCCGTCTTCGATCAGGATATCGCCGCCGCGAAGGTCGCCCAGCGCGGGATCGACCGTAACGACCCAACCGTTACGTATGAGCGTGCGTGCCAAAGCCGACCTCCCCTGATCTATGGACCAGCCTGTTGTGAGCAAATCCGGACGATTTCAGGATAGGCTTCCGCGGCGCCCGCCGTAAAGGTTGCGGCGGGATGAACGGCTGCTCGCCCGCGATGTGACAATCTGCGCCGTTGTCGCCCCAAATAGTCCGATATAGCCTCCATATTGTACGTTATTTTAGTGTGAATTAGACACATTCCAATGAGAGATTATGGAAGGAGGATGCATATGGCAGTCGACCACAGCACCGGTCTTGCCGCCGATATGGGCATTACCGACGAAATGATGGCGCACCCGGACCCCCGCGTGCCGTTCATCGATCCGGAGAACATCCCGGAAGATCTGCAAGCCGAACTCGGGCCGGCATACGATTGGTCGCGGGAAATGTGGGGAACCGTCCCGCGCTTTCTCCAGATGCTGGGCAATGCGCCGGGCGCGGTCGAAGGATGGATGCAACTCGACCAGAAACTCCGGGTCGACTACCTCAAGAAGGACCCGGACTACGTCAAGATCCAGGAACTGGTCATTGTCAAAACGGCGCTACTGACCGAATGCAACAATTGAGTGGGTCACAACGTAGAGCTCGGTCGGGGTCTAGGATTAAGTGACGCACAAATCGATTTGCTGACCGGTGACGGTTGGCGTGACAGCGAGTTGTTTTCAGACAAGGAAAGGGCGGCGATCTGCTGGGCAGATGAGGTGACAAACCTGCGCGCCAAGCAAAACAGGGCTGCCTTCGAAGCGATGCAGGAGCATTTCAACGCGCGACAGATCGTCGAACTGACGGTTCTTTGCGGCATGTGGAACCTGTCGGGACGCGTGGCAGAAGCCCTGCATCTGGTCGTCGAACCGCCTGGAAAGCGGATCGAGTTTCAAGACGGAGATGACTAGCCGGAATGTCGGGAAAGATGCCGGTGGCGCAGATCAATCGTCGGCGGCGCTGGCATCTTTCCGGCGTTCCTCATAGCGGCGGATCTCGGTCTGGATCGCATCATCAACGGCGCCGACATAAATCTCTCGGCTCTTCATGGTGTGGGTGTAGGCTTCACGCCGGGTTTCCATCGATCCTTGGAAATGGGGCATGACATAGCGCGCCAGAAGCTCATGGCTCTTCCAGGTGTGTTCCCGGTCTGCCCAGTCATGGGCCAGGTCCAGCAAGGCCCCGAACCCGCCCGAGCCCTTCCAAAGCCGCTCGATATGCTCGATGGCGTCGTCGGGCGTGCCGATTACCGCCATCCGGGATTCACGTAAATACGCAACCGGGTCCTCAACGCCCTGCGGCACGATCGGCGTCGGCGCGATATTCCGGAAATAGTCGGCGAAGGCCTCGATCCCGAACTGGACATTCGCCTCGGCTTGCTCGCGGGTCTCGGCAATATGCATCAGGGTCACGATGCGCCAGTTGGTCCGGTCCACGGACTGGCCGTGTTCGGCCGCCGCCTCTTCGCATTTGCGCCAGTTCTCGGCGTGAAAAGCCAAGGCCTCGTCATTGGTGCCCCCCAGCGACAACAGCCCGATGCCGTGTTTGCCCGCCGCCAGCGCGCCGGACGGCGAGCGCAGGGATGCGACCGCCATCTCGACCATCGGCTTGGTGTAGCTCGACATTTGCAACTTCGCATCGACAAGCGTGAACCAGTCGGTCTCGGCATTGACCCGTTCGCCGCGCAGCAGCGGGACCAGCACATCGATCGCCTCGTTCATCCGGCGACGCTGTTCCTTCGGGTGAAAGCCCATGGCGAACGCATCCGAGGGCAGCGAACCCGGCCCGACCCCGAACATCACGCGACCCCGGGTCATATGGTCGAGCTGGTTGATCCGGTCGGCGTTGATGAAAGGGTGGTGGTAGGCCAGCGACGATACGCCGGTCCCCAGCCGGATACGCTTGGTGCGTGATGCGGCGAAGGCGATGAACACCTCGGGAGAGGCGATGATTTCGTAGCCACCCGAATGATGCTCACCGATCCACGCCTCGTCGAAACCGAGCCCGTCCATATGGACGAGAAGATCGAGATCGCGCTCCAGCGCCAGGGTGGGGTTTTCATCGGGGCTGTGAAACGGAGCCAGAAATGTTCCGAAGCGTAGATGCCGGTCGGCCATGAGAGAGCGTCCTTTTATCAGGCACCGAACGTCATGCCCTTGGTTGGCGGTTCACTGGCGTGAATTCACCGAGTCAGTTCGGCCCGTCCCTAGTCCGCGGACTTTGGCACCTCTACGCCGCCCTCGACCGGTTCCTGACCGAGGTTGCGGATCAGATCCCCGAGCCGGCCCGCCGCCTCGTCGAGGCGCGCCTGGTCGGGACCGCGCAACACCAGGTTGGAACCCGGCTTGCCGTCGAAGAAGAACGGATAACTGCCGATATCCATATCCGGATAGGCATCCTGCAGGAGCGACAATTCGGTCGCGATCTGGCCTTCGGGGACAAAGCTGCCGACGGTCACCGACAACAGAATCACGCCGCGTTTGAGATGGGGTTTTGCCCCCTCGAACATCGCCTGCATGATCCGCGGAATACCCGCCATGACGTAGACATTCTCGACCCGGAACCCCGGCGCGCCGCTGACCGGATTGTCGACCAGTTCGGCGAATTCCGGCGTCTCGGCCATCTTCAGCCGCGCCTCGGTCGCCTCGACGCCCATCTGGGTCATCCGCTCACGCAGGATGCGTTCGGCCTCGGGGTGGCGGATCAGCTTCTGGCCGAAGGCCTTGGCGACGCAGGCCGACGTGATGTCGTCATGGGTCGGGCCGATACCGCCGGTCGTGAAGACATAATCATACTTCGCCCGGCAGGCATCGAGCGCGTCGATGATCTCGACCTCGATATCCGCCACGACCCTCGCCTCAAGCAGCTGAATGCCCAGCAAGTTGAGCTCCGTGCCCAGGAACGCAAGGTTGGCATCCTTGGTCCGGCCCGAGAGAATCTCGTTGCCGATGATCAGTACCGCCGCGGTGACGCGTGTGGGGTCGCTCATATCGTCTCGTTACCTGTGTGCTTATGTCTGTGTCGGAAACTCAGGACTTCGGGTGCACGTAGCCGCGCGCCGCCATGCAGCGGCTGAAGACACTTTCGAAAGAACGGGCCACCTTCCGGTCGCGGGATTCAGAAACGACGGTGCGCGTGTCTTCCCGGCCGCCGCCCGTGGAACCACGGATATCGCGGGTGAAGCTCTCGCTGCGCCCGATCGCGCCTTCCGCTTGCGCACGGCAGGCCGCCTGATCGGCACGCACCTGTTCCTTGCTGGCGCCCTCCTTGACCCATGCCGCGCTCGTGCCGCCGCAAGCCGCGAGCGCGAAGACGAATATCAAAGGCAGAACAGGTTTCATGCACTTCATTCCATGCTGTACCAACGCGACGCACTATCATGCACCCAAATGACAGTCAAAAAAACACGATGCCTTGATCGATGGCTTGATCATCGCGGACCGGCTTCATACCTTGCCGCCATCATGGAATTTCCCGACCCGCTCATTCCCGGCCAGCTGGCCCAGCGATACAAGCGCTTTCTGTCCGATATCGAGATCACCGGTAACGACGGGGCGCCGGTTGAAATAACCGCGCATTGCCCCAATCCAGGCGCGATGCTCGGCCTCAAGGAACCCGGCTCGGATGTCTGGGTCTCGCCCGCCCGCAACCCGGACCGCAAGCTCAAATACACCTGGGAGATCATCCGGGTTGGCGCCCATCATGTGGGAATCAACACGTCTCTGCCCAATACGCTGGTCGATGAAGCGATCGAGGCCGGGCGCATTGCCGAACTGACCGGCTATGGGAACCGCCGCCGCGAGGTGCGGTACGGCGAGAATTCGCGCATCGATCTTCTGCTCGAAGAGCCTGGCCGGCCGGATTGCTACGTCGAGGTCAAGAACGTACACCTGAAACGAGACGAGACAGACGGTACCGGTGCAGCGGAATTTCCCGACAGCGTCACCAAGCGGGGCGCCAAGCATCTGCGGGAGCTGGCGAACGCCGTCGAGGCCGGCGCGCGAGCGGTCATGATTTACGTGGTACAACGCAGCGACTGCGACCAATTTCGCCTCGCCGACGACATCGATCCCGACTATGCAGCCGCATTCGCGGATGCCCGGCATCGAGGGGTTGAGGCGATTTGCTATGCGTGCGACGTTTCGCCCGAACGCATCGAAATCACCCGGCCATTGCCGATTATTGTTTGAATCCGGACCACCGATACACAAGATGACCGACACGCAATCCGCCTCACTCGATTCCGAAGCGCGCCGCATCCGCATCCATGATGCCGATGCCTTTGAAGGCATGCGCCACGCCGGAAAACTCGCCGCCGAGACACTCGATCATGTGACACCTCATGTGGTGCCCGGCGTCACGACCGAGGAACTCGACCGGCTTTGCCACGAATTTATTCTCGACCATGGGGCGATCCCGGCCCCGCTGGGTTACCGCGGTTTTCCGAAATCGATCTGCACGTCGGTAAACCATGTCGTGTGTCACGGCATCCCCGGCGAAAAACGCCTCGGTGACGGCGACATCGTCAACATTGATGTCACGGTCATCCTGGATGGCTGGCACGGTGACACGAGCCGGATGTACAACGTCGGCAAGGTCAAGCGCCTCGCCGAACGGCTGGTCGAGGTGACCCATCAGGCCTTGTGGGAAGGGATAAACATCGTTCGCCCCGGCACCACGGTTGGCGATATCGGTCACGCGATTCAGACATATGTCGAGGCGGAGCGATTCTCCGTGGTGCGCGACTTCTGCGGCCACGGTCTCGGACAGGTGTTCCACGATGCCCCGTCGATCCTGCATTTCGGCCAGCCGGGCACCGGGCCCGAACTGCGTGAAGGAATGTTTTTCACCATCGAGCCGATGGTCAATGTCGGCCGGTTTGATGTGAAAATTCTCGGCGACGGCTGGACCGCCGTGACCAAGGATCGTTCCCTGTCGGCGCAGTTCGAGCATTCGATTGGTGTGACCGCCGACGGTTGCGAAATCTTCACCCACTCGCCCAAGGGTTGGGACAAACCGCCCTACGACTGAAGGCGGCGGAGCCTAGAAACCCATGGCTGCGCCCCTAAACCAGAACAACCAGAAAGACCACCGCGCCCGCTTGCGCGAACGGTTCGCGGCCGACGACGGCGCGTCGATGCCGGATTATGAACTGCTCGAACTCATTCTGTTCAGCGCCATTCCCCGCCGCGACACCAAACCTCTGGCCAAACGTTTGATCGAACGCTTCGGCAGCCTGGCCGGCGTGCTGGCGGCCGATCGAGCGGACATCACCCAGGTGGAGGGTGCGGGGCCGGGGGTCGCCGGGCTCATCAAGACCGTGCATCAGGCCGGCATTCGTCAGGCCCGCGAAGATCTGCACGAACGCCACATCCTCGATTCCTGGGACAGGGTTCTGGAATATTGCCGCGCGGCGATCGGGCATCTGCCGCGCGAGAGTTTTCATGTCCTGTTTCTGGATCGCAAGAATGGCCTCATCGCCGCCGAGCCCCAAAGTACGGGCACGGTCGATCAGACGTCGGTCTATCCGCGCGAGGTCATCAAGCGCGCACTCGAACTCAACGCAAGCGCGCTCGTGATGGTGCACAACCATCCCTCGGGCGACCCCACACCAAGCGACGCTGATATCGAGATCACCCGCGCCGTCGAAGCGGCCGGTCAAAGCCTTGGCGTGGCTTTACATGATCACGTGATTATTGCGCGGGGGCGGCACGCCAGCCTGCGCGCGTTGGGGCTTATCTGAGCGCCCAGGGTCGCGTTACGCGGTGGCGATCATCACCAGGCTCAACACGATCAGCCGACGCAACAGCCCGGGCCAGCGGCTTTGCCTTCTAAAGATCGTCCGGCGTGCCGGGATCGTTCCTGGATAGGTCGCAGACATTGTGTTTCTCGCCTTATGCGTGCGTGACAACATCGCCCGCAACCCGTTAAAGCCCGGTTAAGATTTATTAACGGTACCCTTGTGTGACGGCTGTGTGATGACGGTTTGGCTCCGCGTGCGCCAAACACCGAAATCCCGTCCACAACCCCCGACTCGTCTTGCCGGGGTATCACTCGCTCACTTAGTTTGATCACCGCAAAACACCCCGCCAACGCGAAAGCCAGCACAAATGATCCCCCGCTACAGCCGCCCCGAAATGACCGCGATCTGGGAACCTGAGAACAAGTTCCGGATATGGTTCGAGATAGAGGCGCATGCCTGTGACGCCCAGGCAGCACTCGGCGTAATTCCCGAATCCGCTGCCAAGACGGTGTGGGAAAAGGGTGCCTGGGAAATCGACCGGATCGACGAAATTGAGCGCGAGACCCACCACGACGTGATCGCGTTCCTGACCAACCTGGCCGAGTATGTGGGCGATGATGCGCGGTTCGTGCATCAGGGGATGACCTCGTCCGATGTGCTCGACACCTGCCTGTCGGTGCAACTCACCCAGGCCGCCGACCTGCTGCTTGCCGATCTCGACGGGTTGCTCGCCGCGCTCGAAAAGCGCGCGCGCGAACACAAGGACGATGTCTGCATTGGCCGCAGCCACGGCATCCACGCGGAACCCACCACCTTCGGCGTCAAGCTGGCCGGGCACTATGCGGAGTTCGCGCGATGCCGCGAGCGGCTCGTCGCCGTGCGTGCGGAGATCGCGACCTGCGCCATCTCGGGTGCCGTCGGGACCTTCGCCAACATCGACCCGGCCGTCGAGGTTCATGTCGCCAAGGAGATGGGCCTGACATCCGAGCCCGTATCGACCCAGGTGATCCCGCGCGACCGGCACGCCATGTTCTTTGCCGTGCTCGGCGTGGTTGCGGGTGCGGTCGAGCGGCTTTCGGTCGAAGTCCGGCATCTGCAGCGCACGGAAGTACGCGAAGCGGAGGAATTCTTCGCGGCGGGTCAGAAAGGCTCGAGCGCGATGCCCCACAAGCGCAACCCGATCCTGACGGAGAACCTGACGGGGCTCGCGCGTATCGTTCGTTCGGCGGTCGTCCCGGCGATGGAGAATGTCGCGCTGTGGCATGAGCGGGACATCTCGCACTCATCAGTCGAGCGGATGATCGGCCCGGATGCCACGGTCACCCTGGATTTTGCACTCGTGCGACTGACCGGTGTGGTTTCGAAACTGCTCGTCTATCCCGAGACCATGACGGCGAATATGGAAAAGCTCGGCGGGCTTATCCATTCCCAGCGCGTCCTCCTCGCCCTCACCCAGGCCGGCATGAGCCGCGAGGACGCCTACCAGGCCGTACAGCGGAATGCGATGAAGGTCTGGGGCCTGCCGGAGACCGAACGCGAAGGCGCGTTCCTGTCATTCCTCCAGGGCGATGAGGCGGTGAGCAAACTCATTTCCGACGACGATCTCGCCGAAAGCTTCGACCTCGGCTATCACACCAAGCATGTGGACACGATTTTCACACGCGTGTTCGGCTCGGCCTGACCCGGTGCGGGCCAAGACCTCACGATGAGCGACAGCCGGCTGCCGACAGATCTATGGGTCAGCGCCGGCTTGCGCCAGGCCTCCGACGAAAATGTTCCCATCGCCGTTGTGCGCAAGGGTGAGCGCCAGTCGGGCACGGTGATCCTGAAACTCAATCAGCTCGACAGAGGCTGCCGCGTCCTCACCCAGACGCGCGACCTGGACGGCAAACTGTCATGGTTTCCGGCATTGGACGGGGCGACAATCCCGGAAGCCGAGGCCGACGCCTATATCGAACGCGCCGTCTCGCGCGATCCCGACCTGTGGGTGATCGAAATCGAGCATCGCGAAGGCTGGCACCCCTACGATATTTTCTAGCTGGGAGTTGGCTACTCCAGCCCCTCGGCGAACCGCAGATCGCGGGTCACGCCGTCGCCCAGCAGCTTCAAGGCTTCCTGGTATGCCGCGCTGTCATGAGTCGCCACGGCTGCGTCGAGGGACGCGAACTCGATGATTGTGGTGCGCTCGGGAATTCCCGCCTCATAGACCCTCGCAGCGGGTCCGCGCGCGAGAAACTTTCCGCCGCCGGCGGCAATCGCCGGCCCGGCAAGTTCCAGATAGGCGGCGAGCTTTTCCGCGTCGTGAATTTCGCGATACGCCGCGATCCAATAGGCCTTGGCCATGCTGTTCACTCCAGTTCGATTGCGCCCCAGTCCGATAGCACCGGGCTAAACAGTCTTCTCGGCTTCCGCCAGAAAATCCGTGATTGCCGCATTCCATTTATCGGGATGCCGACGATAGGAGTAATGCCCGCCATCGTCGAACATCATCACCTGGGAGCCCGGGATGGCAGCGTGCAAATCCTCTGCAAAGTAATACGGGATCGTCGCGTCATCGACCGTGCCGACCACGAGGGACGGCCTGTCGATGCCCTTGAGCTCATCCGTACGATCATGAGCGAGCATCATGTCGAGCCGCGCGGCCAGAATCTCCACCGACCCGACGGTCTCGAGCGCCAGGCGTTCAAGCTCCATGACGGCGTCGAGATTGTGGCGGAACTGATTGGCGCCTGAGGTGAACATCGACGAGACCTTCACATACTCTTCGGGCCCATAGGATTCTGCGATCCGCTTGCGCGTGAGGGCCACGCGGGTGATGAACTCGTCGGCCGTCACCCAGGTGTTGTTGAAGATACACGCGCGGACCCGGTCGGGATGATCGAGCGCGAGGTTCTGCAGGATGCAGCCGCCCGTCGAGGTGCCGACGATATGCGCCTTGTCGATTCCAAGCTTATCCATCAACGCAATGACGTCGTCGGCAATGGCCTGAGTCGAATAGGCGCCGGGTCCCGTGGGCTTGTCGCTTTCGCCAGTGCCGCGGTGATCGAAGGTCACGCAGCGGTAATTTTTGGCGAAATGTTCGAGCTGAAACGACCAGGCGTCATACAGGCCGACCAGTCCGGGAATGAAAATGAAAGCGTCGCCTTCGCCCTCATCGGCGCAGTTCAGCGTAATATGCCCGATATCGATACGTGCCATATCCGCCGACCTACTTTGGTTCGAAGGAGATGCCGCTGGCGATCTCCAGCATCGGCTCTTCGAGCGGCACGCGCAGTCCGTCGTTCAAGCGGTTCAGGAGACCCATCGCGGCCGCGACGATCGTCACTTCCGTGCGCTCCTGCGCCGTCGTGTGTTCCATGAACGTCGCGACGACATCCTCGGAGATCGCGCCGGCGTCGAGCGTCAGCGCCTCACAATAGGCCAGGATTGCGCGCTCCTTGTCGGAGAAGGCCGGGTGGGAGAGGTAATCGTACATGTTGTCGATTTTTTCCCGCGCGACGCCCTGACTTTCCATCACCCGCACCTGGTGGGCCGAGCAGTAGAGGCACGCATTGATGTTCGAGACCTTGTTGCGGATCAGCGCCTTCATCGGTTTGGGCAGGTCACCCTGATCCCAAACATCATCCAGGAACTGACGCATCGTCGCGCCCAGTTCCGGCGAGTTCGCCATCGCGCGCACATTGTTCGCGACCATGCCGACCCGGCCGGACACCCGTTTGGCCGACTTCTGGAACGGTGCGGAAAAATCCTTATCTTCTACAAGAGGCACGAGACAGGCATGTCCCGCAGCCTGAACGACATCATCCATCAAACAGCCTCCCAGCTGACGCTTCAGAGGCAAGAACAACGCACCCCTCAACGGCAATTCCGACCCCTTCTCCGGTGCCGGTTACCCTGTTTCTGGCCTTAGTAAAACACCCGACCTTTCGCCAGGTTGGTGCTACACGCCGTCGTGGACCTGCTGCATGGCCTCGGTCAGAAGCTCATCCATATGTTTGCGCACAATATGCTCGGACGTATCGACGCCTTTGGCCTGCAGATCACCAAAGACCTTCTCGAGAACGTCATCATCGCCGGGCTTCTCGAAGTCGGATTTCACGACCTCCTGCGCATAGGCCTGTGCCTCTGCCTCGTTGAGCCCCAAAAGATCTGCGGCCCAGAGCCCCAGAAGCTTGTTGCGTCGCGCCATTGCCTTGAACTTGAACTCTTCGTCGTGCTTGAACTTGTTCTCAAAGCCCTGCTCGCGCTCGTCAAAAGTCGACATATCTAATCTGCTCTCCGTTGCTTTCTTGCCGGTCGTTCTTAGAAGATAGATATAGTGTCCCATCGCCCCGGTTTGAATTGAAATCTCATGTGCACACTCGTCATTCTTCGCCGCCCCGGTCACGCCTGGCCGCTTCTTATTGCGGCCAACCGCGACGAAATGATCGATCGCGCGTGGAAATCGCCGGCGCGACACTGGCCCGACCGCGAAGATGTGGTCGCCGGCCTCGACGAATTGGCGGGCGGGACCTGGCTGGCCCTCAACGATACCGGCGTGACCGCAGCCATTCTGAACCGCGAGGGGTCCCTCGGCCCCACGGTCGATAAGCGATCGCGTGGCGAGCTGGTGCTCGAAGCCGTCGATCACCCGGATGCCGCAGTCGCCGCCGAGGCAATGGCCGAACTGGATGGCAGCGCCTATCGTTCGTTCAATCTCATCATCGCCGACAATCACGACGCTTTCTGGATTCGCGGTACCGAACAGGCAAGGGTCGAGATGTTCGAAATTCCGCCCGGCCTGCATATGATCACCTCGCGCGAGCTCGACGATGCCGAGAGCGTGCGTATCGGACGCTTTTTGCCTCGATTCCGTGCCGCCGACGAACCGGATGTCGAAGCGGGTGACTGGTCGGCCTGGGGAACACTCCTGACCACGCGGCTGCACTCCAGCGACGAAGATCCGCGAGAGGCCATGTGTATCGTCACCGACAAGGGCTACGGGACGGTTTCGAGCACGCTCGTCGCGTTGCCGTCAGCCGATCGACCGGACGTGGATGCGGTCTGGCGGTTCGCACCGGGGCGACCGGATACAACGCCCTACGAGCATGTCATTCTGGCGCTGGCAGCCGAGTAACAATCAACAGAACAAAGAACGGGGAAGACCATGGGAAATGACCGTTTCGATGTGAGTGATCGCGTCATCGTTATCACCGGGGCCGGTCAGGGCCTGGGTCGTGAATACGCACTGGCCTTCGCGAAGGAAGGGGCAACGCCCGTCCTCGCAGAGATCAATGGCGAGAACATGCGCAATGTCGCCGCCGAAATCGAAGCCGACGGCGGGACATCGCTGGCGGTAGAGACCGATGTGAGCGATCCTGGTTCCGTCAACGCGATGGTCGCCGCCGCGATCGACGCCTACGGTCGCGTCGATGTGCTGATCAACAACGCGGCGATCTTCGCCACGCTCCCGCAGCGGCCGTTCTATGAAATTCCGTTCGAGGAGTGGAACAAGGTCATGCAAGTGAACATCACCGGGTCTTACCTCTGCTCCAGCGCGGTGGCGAAGCCCATGAAGGAAGCCGGCCAGGGACGGATCATCAACATCTCGTCCGGCACGGTGCCCCAGGGTGTGCCCGGCTTCATGCATTACGTGACATCGAAATCGGCAATCATCGGCATGACCCGCGTGATGGCGCGCGAGCTGAGCGACGACAACATCAACGTCAACACGCTCATGCCCGGCTACACGACGACAGAGGTCGATCACGCGAGCATGGATGACGATCTCCACGAGTTCATCCAGAACAAGCGCCTCATCAAGCGCGCCGGCACCCCGGATGATCTAATCGGCGCCGCGATGTTCCTGGCCTCACCGGCAAGCTCGTTTATCTCCGGCCAGACCCTTGCCGTATGCGGCGGCGAGGTCATGATCTAGTCAGACCGGAACAAGAAGAAGGATTTACAAAATGGGTGAAGTCTTCCGCGCCGACTGGTTCGACCTGGCGGAGAACGATCGCGGCGCGCACTGGGCGTGGCTGCATGGCGAATTTCTGCCGGCACTCCAATCGGCGTCCGGCGTCGCTTGGGTCGGCCATTACGACATCATCGCACACCCCGACCGCCCCTATATCGAAGGCGCCCCGACCAGGCAGGAGACGACGGACCCCGCCATCGCGACTGGCTGGCAGAATGTCGTGCTGACGGCAGGCGTGTCGACCAACACCTTCCTGGGCCCGGACAACGACGTTGACGCGCTATTCGCGGCACACACGACCGGACTTGCAGCGTGGCAGAACCACCGCACTTGCACCTTCATCGAGGAAAAGGTCGTCAACGGACCCGAGGAACGCGTCACGCCATACGGCATGGGTCCGCCGCCCGCGATGCAGATCGGTTCGTTCAACGCCGATACGACAGCCAACAATGAATTGCTGGCCCGCTGGTATCGCGCCGAGCGCTTCCCGCGCATCGCTGTGTCACGCGGTATCATCCGCGGGCGCAAGATGCTGTCGATCACCGGCTGGGCAAAACATGGCGTGTTGTGGGAAGGCACCGAATTGGGGCCGGACGACTACTCATTCGAGCCCCGCTTCATCGAGGCCGCCCGCGACGAAAACTGGGCCGGCCCCCATGTCCTGGAATATGTCACACACGCCCCCGGCAGCCCCCATGCGGGACGCCGGGTCTGGCCGAAGGTCTGAACGATACGCATGCGTCAGCCATCAGATTGGCGCAACAACCACCTGCCAAGGAGGCAACATGGCCCGGGTTAGCCTGATCGATACGCACAACGCGCCCGATCATCTGAAAGACGACATCGAGACCAACTACGCCGCGAACGACATCCTGTTCGGCGCCCAGGCCTCGAAGATCAACTCTCTGAAACTGATCTCTCACGTGCCGCTGGTCGCGCGCTGGCTGGCGCCGCTGATCGCCGCGATGCAACGCAACGGCGCCGGCAGCATCCTGCCCGCGAAGCTCAAGACCCTGGTCGACATCAAGACGAGCACCATCAACGACTGCTTCTACTGAACCCATCACAATGTGTCGCTCGGTCGGGTGGCGGGGGTAACGGATGAAGAGCTCGAGGTCATTCAGGGCAACGAGTACATGAATTCCGATCTGCTGACGGCGCGCGAGAAGGCGACGCTGCTGTGGACGGAGCATGTCACGCTGAACACGGCGAAGAACCGGGACGATGTTTACAACGAGGTCGCCGCGGTCTTCTCCGAAGCGGAGATCGTCGAGCTCACGACCATGTGCGCGTTCCGCAACATGCGCAACCGGATGCATGATTCCCTGCATCTCGATCCCGACCCGGAGAAAGGTGCGGACGCCGTGGGTGCGGGATCGCAGGTCAGCCCGGATGCACTAAAGGCCTACCTGCAGCATCTGCTCGACAACTGGCCCGAGGAGTTCCCGACCGCGCCGAAGGCATAGATGTGGCCCGGGTTTCCTACTCGAAATCCATATCCTGCTTGTAGCCGGCCCGCTCCCACTGCAGGAAATTGACCATCTCGTAGGCCGCCGACGCATCTAGAGTGCGGTTGTGCTGGTCGGCGATGTAGCGGTTTACCGAACGCTTGGTCCAGGCCAGCGTCAGGGGTGGCTTTTCGAGAAGCTTGGCGACGATCCCGTCGACCTTCGCGTCTAGCTCGTCCAGGGGTACGGCGTAGTTGATGATGTGCATATCCGCCATCTCGCGCGCCGAATACTCCTTGGCCAGCATCAGATATTCCTTCGCCAGCGCCGGCGACATGTAGAGCGGGATGAGCGATGCGCCGCCGTCTCCCGGCACCAACGCGAATGGCGGGCCGTAGGGTGCGACATCGCCCATGCCCATATGGATATCCGCGATACGGGCATCCTCGCGCGCGATGATCAGGTCGCAGCCAAACATCAGACTCTGGCCAAACCCCGCCGCGTCGCCGTTCACACGTGCGATCACCGGTTTTTCCATTTCCGTCAGGGTGGTGTGCGCCCGGATGATCCCGTTGAAGATTTTCCAGGATCCCTTGGGGTCGTTGTGGCCGGCCAACGCGCCTGGATCCTCATAGTGCGGCGTACGAGGCGAGACCATGAACTCGCCATCCTTCACGCCCGTGAGCACCACGACGCGTATATCCTGATCATCGCGTAATTCCCCGAGCGCCATGGCGATCTCCCAATGGAAATCGAGTTTTCGGCCGGCGACGATGCCGTCGGTCAGATTGTACATATGCACAGTCGCGACATTGTCACGCCGTTCGATATGAAGTGTTCCGTATTCGTTTTCTGAATCAGACATATTCAATTTCTCCCTCAGAGGTATTTCGCGAACCAGGCGACCGCCTCGGACATGCCGATCTCGTGCATCTCGGGGCTGACGAAATAGTAAGATTCGTAGTGGTGCGCGCCGGGCAGCTTGACCAGTTTCTTGGGCTCGCCCAACTGCGCGTAGCAACCGAACTGTTCCTCCGGCGGCACGGTGCAGTCATCCTCGGCATAGACCACCAGGACCGGGCGCGGCGAGATCAGGTGCGCCACCGCCTCCGGCTTGAAGCGCAGGCAGGTCTCGGCGCTTTCGAGGTCATAGTCGGACACATAATGTTCGTGCTTTTGATGCTGGCTCTGGATGATGTCCAGAGTGTGCGGATCCGTCAGCATGATGTCGAGCAACGGCCAATAGGTATGCTCGCCGGTGGTCACACGCTTGCGCGCCGCCTCGGCGACCTTGTCCTTGAAATCGAGCCATTCATGGGGCCGCCGCGCCTGTTTCATCCAGCGCTCGCCGTCCGACACACCGACCGAGTTGACGATCACTTTGATACGTTCGTCGAAGGCCGCACACCAGATGACCGAGGCCCCGCCCCAGCTGGTGCCGTAGCACCCCATCCGGTCGCGATCGACGCCGTCGACCGTCTCCATATAGGTGAAGGCGTCATAGACATCCTGCGCCTGCTCCAGCGGCCTGTGCCGGCCGCGGTCTCCGCCACTTTCACCAAATCCGCGGTGATCAGGCGCCAGTACGAAATAACCCTCCTCCCAGAAGCGCCGCGGCACGTCCATGCCGTACACTTCCTTCATGCCGCTATAGCCGTGCAGGCAAACGATGGTCGGACGCGCCGGATCCCCGGGCTTCCAGTCTTTCGGCGTGTAGAGATGCGCCGCGATCTCGATCCCGTCGCTGAAATATGTGATGTCTTCCCAGACCTTCTCGCGTTCGGCCATAGCCTCATCCTCCGCTGATTGCTTGCGGTAACTCTGGCGAAGGATGCGGACCAGGGCAAATCGGGAAGATCTACCCGTGGCAGACAATTTACATATTCACCTGGATCAGGAACGTGCCTTCTGACGCCAACCCGGCGTCGAACGCCTTGGCCAGGGTCGGCGCGTCATCGGCGCGCATCGCCTCGACGCCCATGCCGTGCGCGAGTGAAACCCAATCGAGTGTCGGACGGTCCAGAGACAGCATGTCGATCGCGCGGGGGCCGGGGTTTTGCACGCCGACATTGGTGAGTTCCCCGCGCAGGATATTGTAGCTGTTGTTGGCAAACACCAGCACGGTGATGTCGAGATTCTCGCGCGCCATCGTCCACAATGATTGCACCGTGTACATGCCGCTGCCGTCGCTCTGGAGCAGGATGACCTTACGGTCAGGGCAGGCAATCGCAGCGCCGACGGCGACAGGCAGCCCATAGCCGATTGAGCCGCCGCGATTGTTGAGCCAATCATGCGGCGGCGCACCGGCCGTCTCTAAGAAGAAGTCGCGGCCCGTCGAGACGCTCTCATCGACGACGATGGCATTCTCCGGAATTCTGTTTCCCAGCACGGCTGCAATCGTCGCCGGGTTGTTGGGGCCTTGCGGAATATCCGGCCGGCGCGGCTCTGCTATCTGAGCTGGTGGCGTCGAGCGGGCTTCCAGTTCATCGGCGAGCGCTTCCAGCGCGGCTTCGATGTCGGCGCCGTTGTCGGCCAGTTCCATTGTGTGCGCGTCATCCGGCATCAACCGGCTTGGCTTGTCGGGATATGCGAAGAAAGCGACCGGCTCGCGCGCGCCGACCAGCACCAGATCACCCGCGTCCCGCATGACCGGCAATGCCTTGTCGACGGGATAGGGGATTCGGTTGATCTGAATGCGGCCCGCACCACGTTCGAACCGCGTGTTCGACCATTCGGTGAGCACACCACAACCCGTCTTCGCCACGATCCGACCGACAAGTTCGAGCGGGCAGCTGCGCAACGCCCGCCCGCCAAGCATCAGCGTTGTTTTATTACCGCTGCGCAGCATCTTCGCCGCCGCGATCACGGCATCCTGGGAGACCGGTGTCGGGGGTGATGCGGCTTGCGTCTCCGCGACAGTTTCGGCCGGGCTCCATGCCGTGTCGGCCGGCAGGATCAGGGTCGCGATTTGCCCCGGGACGGCGTTCGCCGCCTGTATTGCCGCGGCACCGTCGGCGGCAACCGATTGTGCGTCCGGTGACGTCCGGACCCAATGGGACATGGGTCGCGCGAGCCCCTCGATATCGGATGTCAGGGGGGCGTTATATTCGATGTGATAGGTCGCATGCTCACCGACGATGTTCACGATGCCGCTGTCGGCCTTCTTGGCGTTGTGCAGATTGGCCAGACCATTGGCCAGCCCCGGCCCGAGATGCAGCAGTGTCGATGCCGGCTTGTCCGCCATCCGGTAGTAACCGTCCGCCGCCCCGGTCACGACACCCTCGAACAGACCCAGCACGCAACGCATGCCCGGGATCTTGTCCAGCGCGGCAACGAAATGCATCTCCGAGGTACCGGGGTTGGCAAAACACACGTCGACGCCGCCGGCGAGCAGCGTTTTGACGAGGGATTCGGCGCCGTTCATCGGGATGGTCTCAGAAGAAGGCGGTCTTGGCTGGTCATGGATGGTCCTTACTGATGCGGTTCAAAATGATATTATCCCGCGACGTGTTGGCCGCCTAGATTGGCCGTGCCATTCATACCAAGCCGGAGGAAAAATCAATGAAATCCATCGAAATCACGCCCGAGGCCATGGCGAAACGATCGGCACAGTTCGACAAACTGGTGCCCTATAAACAGCAGCATGACGCATCGAACGGCATTCCGTCCGCCGTCGTCGAGAAGCTGACCGCGCATAATGTTTTCCCGATCATGGTTCCCGAGGCCTATACCGGGCGCAGTTCGATGGCCCCGATCAAGGCCGGCGAACACACCGTGGTGGCGATCGCCGAATGCCCGCCGGGAGATGGGCCGGGCCTGCACAATCATGAAATCACGATCGAGAACTTCTTCTGCATTCAGGGGCGTTTCGAGATCACGTGGGGCGACGAGGGTGAGCACCGCATGGAGCTCGGGCCGCTCGATTTCGTGTCGGTGCCGCCGGGCGTGAGCCGTGCGTTCCGCAACATCTCGGACGAGCTCGGCCGCCTGTTCGTGGTCATTGAGACCCAGGACGCAACGAGCAATGACCGCGTCGCCTACGCGCCATCCGTCGCCGACGAGGTGGAGCAGGATTTTGGCGCTGAAACCCTGTCTCGGTTGAAGGAAATCGGCTTCAAGTTCAACGCCGGCCTCGACGAATAGTCCGGCGATGAGAGTTGTTCAATTTCACGAATTCGGCGGACCGGAAGTCCTGTCGGTCGATGACGTGCCCGACCCCGCACCCGGGCCGGGTGAAATACGCGTGCGCGCCGAGGCCATCGGGGTCGGTGTCCCGGACATCCTGATGCGCCGGGGCAACTATGAATGGATTCCGCCGCTCCCGGTGATCCCCGGTAATGAGCTGGCCGGGACGGTCGACGCCGTGGGCGATGGCGTGGACACTATCGCCGTCGGGGACCGGGTCTATGTAAATTCACGCGAACTGCCCCAACGCGGCGGTGGCTACGCCGAGGCGATTGTCGTGCCGGCCAGCGCCGTGTTCGAGATGCCCGACAATGTCGATGCCACACAGGCGGTCGCACTCGGCAACTATCAACTGTCCTGGCTGTTGCTGAACTACGCCAGCATCCCGCGGGCAGGCGATCGTATCCTCGTGCACGCGGCCGCCGGAGGCGTCGGCGGTGCGCTCGTCCAGGTTGCGAAAAGCATGGGCCTGACCGTGTTCGGTATCGCCGGTTCGAAGGCGAAGGCGGATTACGTGTCCAGGCAAGGTGCCGACGCAGTTATCGATCGCAACGCCGAAGATATCGGCACACGGATCGCCGACCTGACTGATGGTGAGGGTGTCGATTTCATCTATGATTCCGTCGCCGGGCCGGGGCTTTCGGATGATTTCGCCATGCTCGCCCCGATGGGGACAGTCGTGATGTTCGGCTATTTGGGCGGCGATCCGGCCCCGGATCTCTTCACGCCCATGCGCGCGAAGTTCGGCGATAGCATCGCGTTTCGCCTGTTCAGCATCCACGTCCTCGACGACAAGCCCGGCATTCGCCGCGGCGCCATGAAATCCGCGATGGCGGCGCTGGCCGCCGGCGAGATATCACCGCACATCCAGACAGTGATGCCGCTCGCCGAAGCAGCAGACGCACATCGGCTCATCGAGGGCGGGAGCGTCACCGGCAAGGTCGTCCTAACCCCCTGAAACTGAGGCAAGCATGAACCAGATCGATCTGAAAGACCGCCACGCCATCGTCACCGGCGGCGCCAAAGGCATCGGCCAGGCTATCGCGGCCCGCGCCCTGGCGTCGGGCGCACGGGTAACCATCTGGGATATCGATGTCGGACGCACGGACCAGACCATCAAGGAACTCGGCGCGGGCGACGGCGTTCGTGGCGACATGGTCGACGTCACGGACCCGGACGCCATCGCGCGGGGCCTCGACGAAGCCATCGCGGGCTTCGGAAACGTCGACATTCTGGTCAACAATGCCGGATCCGTCGGGACCGTGGCCAACCTCTGGGAGCAGCCGGTCGAGAACTGGCAACGGATGCTGACCCTCAACCTGACGAGCGCATTCCTGTGCTGTCGCGCGGTCACCCCGCACATGATCGAAAACGGCTATGGCCGCATCGTCAACATCGCGTCGAACGCCGGCAAGATGGCGACGCTGCAGAATTCGCCCTACGCCGCCGCCAAGGCGGGGCTCATCAGCATCACAAAGACACTCGCGAAAGAAACGGCGCGAACCGGTGTTCTGGTCAACGCCGTTGCCCCCGGGGGTGCCAATACCGAGCTGTTTGACGGCCTGCCGACGGAATATGCCCAACAAATCGCCTCCGCCATGCCGTTGAACCGCCTGATCGAGCCCGAAGAGATCGCAGCGCTGGCCGTCTGGGCGGCGTCAGAAGACTGCTCGGGCACCACCGGCGCCGTGTTCGATATTTCGGGCGGCCGCGCCGACTACTAGTGGCTATTCCCACGGACCCGGTAAGGGCGCCCATCCTTGTGGGTGAACACCCACTGACCGGACGCATCAAGCTCCGCACGAATATCGTCGTTGGGATAATCGGCGGTGTCTGCGGCCGTTCGGTCCCCAACCTCCAGATACAGCGTCCTCGAATCGGACCTGTTCTGGAGTTGGTGCGCCCGCCCCCCGGCTGGAAAACCGGCACACATGCCCGGTGCCATGGCTATTTCACCGGACTCCGTCACGAGAGTCGGGTTCCCCTCGAGGATATAAATGAACTCGTCCTGCCGACTGTGGCGATGAAGCAGCGCGGATTCGCTCCCGGGGGCCAGTTCGGTGAGATTGACGCCGAAATTGGCCAGCTCGAACACGTCGCCCAGCTGCCGCTTGCTGCGCCCCGCCATGCGACTGGCGAAGGGCTCGGGATAAACTGACGGCCGCGTTCGTACCGGCACGTCTCGGGCCACTACAGCGACCTGTTTACCGTCGTCTTCAGTCATCTTCGCTTCCTCCATTGCAACGCTGACACGCCTTTACGGCAGCACAGAATTTACCATCGCATGGCCAACGATCTATCCACCGCTGACCCACCGATGCGATTGTTCGCGCGCGCCGTGCTTGCTATACCTCGCGAGCGCTTGAATATGACGCAAAGCGCCCCAACACCATGGATTTCACGACCATGACCCGACGCAGGAAGATTTACGAAGGCAAGGCGAAGGTCCTCTTCGAGGGCCCCGAGCCGGGCACGCTCGTGCAGTATTTCAAGGACGATGCGACCGCCTTCAACAACGAGAAAAAGGGTGTCATCACCGGCAAGGGTGTCCTCAACAACCGGATATCCGAATACCTGATGCTGCGCCTGGCCGAGGTCGGTATCCCGACCCATTTCGTGCGCCGCCTGAACATGCGCGAGCAACTGGTCAAGGAAGTCGAGATTGTTCCGGTCGAGGTCGTCGTACGGAACATCGCGGCGGGCTCGATCTGCAAGCGTTTCAACATCGAGGAAGGCACGCCCCTGCCCCGCTCGATCGTCGAATATTATTACAAGAATGACGAGCTCGGCGATCCGCTGATCTCCGAAGAGCACATCACCGCCTTCGGCTGGGCCGCCCCACCGGAAATCGACGACATGTTGTCGCTGAGCCTGCGGATCAACGATTTCCTGACCGGGCTGTTCCTCGGGATCGGCCTGCGCCTGATCGACTTCAAGCTCGAATATGGCCGCCTGTACGATGAGAACGAGCAAATGCGCATCGTGCTGGCCGACGAAATCACGCCCGATGGCTGCCGCCTGTGGGACGTCGAGACCAACGAGAAGATGGACAAGGACCGGTTCCGCCGCGACATGGGCGGGGTCGCCGAGGCGTATCAGGAAGTGGCGCGGCGGCTGGGTATCACGCCCGAATCAGGGCAACAGGATATCAAGGGTCCCTCGACCATCCAGTAACTCAATTTGTCGGCGGTTCCGTTGAAAGCACGCGTACATATCACCCTCAAAAACGGCGTCCTGGATCCCCAGGGCAAGGCGATCCACAACTCCCTCGAAGGGCTCGGGTTCGACGGTGTCGAAGATGTCCGCCAAGGCAAGTTTATCGAGATCGAACTCGCCGACGGCGACACCGAAGCCGCGAAGGCCAGGGTCGCAAACATGTGCGAGAAGCTGCTCGCCAACACCGTGATCGAAAATTACACGGTCGAGATCGAGAGCTAAGTACCGACGCCCATGTCAGCAGCCTCCGCAGCCGTTATCGTCTTCCCCGGATCGAACTGTGACCGCGACATCGCCGTCTCGCTCGAAGCAGCACTCGGCCATGCCCCGCAAATGGTCTGGCATGGCGACAGCGATCTGCCGAATGTCGACCTGATCGCCGTTCCCGGCGGATTTTCCTACGGCGATTACCTGCGTTCGGGTGCCATGGCGGCGAACAGCCCGATCATGCGCGAAGTCGTCGCCCAGGCCGGGCGCGGCGTGCCGGTGCTCGGCATCTGCAACGGGTTCCAGGTGCTCACCGAATGCGGCCTGCTACCGGGTGTGCTGATGCGCAATGCGAGCCTCAAATTCATCTGCCGCGATGTCGACCTCCGGGTTGAGCGAAACGACACGATCTTCACCCGCGACTATGGTGCGGGCGACGTCATCCGGGTGCCGGTCGCCCATCATGACGGCAATTATTTCACCGATCCCGACACCCTTAAATCGCTGGAAGACAATGACCGCGTGGCCTTCCGCTATTGCGCGCCCGATGGCGCGGTCACGCAAGCCGCCAACCCCAACGGCTCGCTGAACAACATTGCCGGAATCCTGAACGAGGAAGGCAACGTGCTCGGCATGATGCCCCACCCCGAACGGCTGGCGGATCCGCAGCTCGGCGGCACCGACGGCGCACCGATGTTCACGGCCCTGGCTGAGGCGATTGCAGCATGAGTGACACCGCGGCACGCCCCGAAGACCTGATGGGTCTGAGCGACGACGAATACGATACGATCCTCGAAATCCTCGGCCGTACGCCGAACTTCACCGAGCTCGGCATCTTCTCCGTGATGTGGTCGGAGCATTGCTCATATAAATCATCGAAGTTCTGGCTGAAAACCCTGCCGGTCGACGGCCCGCAGGTGATCCAGGGGCCGGGCGAAAACGCCGGTGTCATCGATATCGGTGACGGGCTGGCGGCGATCTTCAAGATCGAGAGCCACAACCACCCAAGCTTCATCGAGCCCTATCAGGGGGCCGCGACGGGCGTCGGCGGCATCATGCGTGACGTGTTCACCATGGGCGCACGTCCGATCGCCAACATGAATGCGCTGCGTTTCGGATCACCCGATCACCCGAAGACCCGGCATCTGGTGGATGGCGTCATCTCGGGGATTGGCGGTTACGGCAATTGCATGGGTGTGCCCACCGTGGGCGGCGAGGTGAATTTCGATCCCGCCTACAACGGCAACATCCTGGTCAACGCCATGACCGTCGGGATCGCCAGCACCGACAAGATATTCTACTCCGCCGCCGCCGGTGTCGGCCTGCCGGTGGTTTACGTCGGCGCCAAGACCGGGCGCGACGGTATTCATGGCGCCACCATGGCGTCGGCCGAGTTCGATGATGATTCCGACGAGAAACGACCCACGGTTCAGGTTGGCGACCCATTCACCGAGAAACTGCTGCTTGAGGCCTGCCTGGAACTGATGGCGACGGACGCGATCATCGCGATCCAGGATATGGGTGCGGCGGGCCTGACGTCGTCGTCGGTCGAGATGGCGAGCAAAGGCGAAGTCGGCATCACGCTGACCCTCGACCACGTCCCGCAGCGCGAAACGGAAATGACGCCCTACGAGATGATGCTGTCGGAAAGCCAGGAGCGGATGCTCATGGTGCTGAAACCCGGCCGCGAGGAGATGGCGCGCGCCATCTTCG
>JABJEK010000105.1 GCA_018702955.1 Rhodospirillaceae bacterium
AAAAAGCGTCGGATCGTCGAAGCCGCCATTCATTGCTTTGCAGAAAACGGCTATGCCGCCACCGCCACCAACACGATTGCGCGGCGCGCCAGCGTCGCCGAGGGCACGATCTTCAGGCACTTCGCAACAAAGAAGGACTTGCTGGTTCGATTAACCCGGCCGCTTTTCTCACATGGATTGGCCCCCTTGATCGTTGAGGAATTGCGGGTTGAGAGCGAACGCGCGGCGGGCAACTTACGCGCCTTCATGTGCACCATCCTCGGCAACCGGCTCGCCTTCGCAGACCGCTTTGCCCCCTTGGTGCGCATTCTCATCCAAGAAATGCGCTTTCATGCCGAGTTGCGCGACGCCATCGCGTTCCGGTTCCCTGCGACAATTCGGGAGGCGGCCGGAGAACTTCTCGGTCCCTACATCGCATCAGGGCAGATTCGGCCGGTTGATCCGGTGTTCTTTTTGCGCAGCGTCATTTCCCTTTTGGTTGGCTACTACATCCTGCGCACCGAGGTATTGCCGGACTACGCATGGGACGATGAGGCGGAGATTGCCCGCATCGTCGACCTCATGCTCGACGGTCTGCGCCCGCGCTAATAGAAAAGGGCCGCCCGGTTTCCCGAGCGGCCCGTACGGACGCGATGCCGTTTTTAGTTTAGTTCAGCGTCAACGAATGGAAGTTGTACCGCTGGAGCGTGTTGGTGAAGTTGCTTACCCGCCTGTTCAGACCTGTCATGTCGGTCAGTTCAACAAAGAACAGGTTTGGTGCGTTGTCATGGTTTAGCACCATCAGCTCTTGGATGAGCTTGCGCCGTTTCTCGACATCAAACTCCTGCTCGGCCTGGGTCAGCTTGGCCTCTTCCGCCGCGTCGCAGTGCGATGCCAACGGTGCCTTACGACAGGTTAGATTCGGATACGCGAACGTCGCGATGGCCGGATCGTTGTGGCACGAGTTCTGGAAGATATCCGAGAAGCCCATGCCGCCTTCGGGGCCTTTCTTCTTACCGAACCAACTGTCCAACCACTGGGCAAATGTAATCGTGGTTAGTGTGGTGCGGATCCCAACCGCTGCGAGTTGTTGCGCCGCGAACTGATAAATCTCGTTATCTGCCGGGAACGCCCCAGGAATAACTTGAGCCTCAGTTTCGAACCCATCCGGGAAACCCGCCTCGGCCAAGAGAGCCTTCGCCCTTACGGGGTCATACGGGTAAGGCTCGATAGCCGGGTTGTAGCCGAACGTGCCGCGGGTTGCGCATTGGCTTGCCGGAACGGTAATGCCACCCAACAGATCGTTGGCCATCGCCGACCGGTCAATCGCCATATTCGCAGCCTGACGCACGCGGACATCACTGAACGGGCTGTTTTTGCGCACGGACATGAAGCGCCACCCCATCGCCGAGGGGCGATCCGCTACATCGACTTTATGGCCCTCCGCCTCCAGACGTTCCCGGTCGTCGAACGGCACACCCTGGGCGATGTCGAGCTGGTCGGATTGAAGCCCAGCAACGCGTGCCGCCGCTTCATTAAGCGAAATGATCGTCATGTTGGCGTATTTCGGCGGCCGAACGCCGGCCCCCGCGAACGCCTCTAATTTGACCTGACCGTCGACCCCGCCATCGAATGACGCATTCATGTAAGGCCCGGTACCGATCGGATTACGCGCGAAGGAATCACGACCCTGGTCCTTCCAGGCCTGCGGTGCAGGGATCCAGAAGCTCGCGATGAAGCGGGGAATCTCAGGATTGGGCGCTGAGGTTTTGAGCTCCACCGTGAAGCGATCAACCGCACGGGTGGACACGATCTTTGCTTGATTGTTGTTGGTCCGCTCGGCGACAAGGCCCATGCCTTTGGCTTCGTCAGTCAACAACCAGTCGAACAGATTGACGACAGCGTCCGCCGTCATGTCCTCGCCGTTGTGGAACTTGATGCCCTGCTTGAGCGTGACGTGCCACGTGGTCGCGTCAAGATTGCGCCACGACGCGGCGAGCATCCCAACGATATCTCCGTTCGGACCGATTTGGGTCATCGAATCGTAGATCGGGTAGAGCGTGTAAACACCCGGACTGGCAGCGCCGAACTCGGGCAGACCAAAGCCTGGCGAAATCGACTGGGTTGCAAAACGAATTGTTTTGTCTTCGAGCTGGGCGCTGGCCGTTCCGGCCGATACGCTTAGTGCCGCGATCGCGGCGGCGCCCATCAAGGCGCGCACGAATCTCCGTCTCATGAAACAATCTCCCTTATCCTCCCGCGGGCGGCGAGGTTCCGCGCACCCTGGGGCGATTGTAGGCCGACTATCCAGCCTGGCAAAGTAGCCCTGGAAGAGCGGGCAAGACTCGAGAGTCGCTGTACCAAGGCGTCAGATCATTCGTTTCGAATTGGTCGATTGACCCGGCCCCTGTTCTCGGCGTTTGGTGCCGCTGGTGGCCGAAGAGTTACGC
>JABJEK010000106.1 GCA_018702955.1 Rhodospirillaceae bacterium
CCGAAGGGCTATCGCTTTGGTTTGTCGATCCGCGGTTGCGACTATGTCTATCCCGGTGAGCCGAATGCTGGACTGTCGAACATGAAGAACACCTTCACGGGTGTTGGGCCATTCCTGCATGACGACGAGACAGATCGTCCGCCGGAGGTATTCGATAACAATGTAACGGTGCATCTGGGCGGCGATCACGCCGGCTATGTGCTGTTACCGATCATCCCATCGAAATAGACGGGACTGAACACATGGCGACCAAGCTTTACGCGGGTGATCCCCAGTTTCGTACCGAAGTTCGCGACGGGATGCGGATTGACTGGGATGTGCCGATCGAAATGGATGATGGCAATGTTCTGCGGGCGGATGTTTTTCTCCCGAGAGGAAAGGGACAATACCCCGTCATCATGAGCCATGGCCCCTATGCCAAGGGGCTGTCATTTCAGGAAGGTTACGAGACCGCCTGGAACATCATGATCGAGACGTTTCCCGAGGTGGCGCAGGGGACGACCAATAAATACGCCAACTGGGAAGTCGTGGACCCCGAGAAATGGGTGCCCGACGGGTATGTGGTCATCCGCGTTGATTCCCGCGGTTCGGGCCGCTCGCCGGGCGTCGTGGATGTGCGATCACCGCGCGAAACCCGTGATTTCGCGGCCTGCATCGACTGGGCCGGCGTGCAGCCCTGGTCGAACGGCAAGGTCGGGCTCAACGGCATCTCCTACTACGCGATCAACCAGTGGCATGTGGCGGCACTGAAGCCCAAGCATCTGACGGCGCTGTGTGTTTGGGAGGGTGCCGGGGATTACTACCGGGATTCCAACTATCACGGCGGAATCCTGTCGACATTCGTGACCAACTGGTACGACAAGCAGGTCGAATCCGTGCAGTACGGGCTGGGCAAGAACGGGCCGCGTTCGGCGGTGCATGGCGACCTCGTCTGCGGGCCGGAAACCTTCACCCGGGCCAGGCTCAAAAAGAACCGCACGGACCTGCCCCACGAGCTGCGCACGCGCACTCGCGACGATGCATGGTACCGGGGCCGCTCGGCCGACTGGTCGAAGATCGATGTGCCGGTGCTGTCGGCCGGTAACTGGGGCGGGCAGGGGCTGCATCCGCGCGGCAATATCGATGGTTTCGTGCATGCTGCGTCCAAGCAGAAATGGCTTGAGATGCACGGTCGCGAGCATTGGACCGAGTTCTATACGGATTACGGGCTGGATCTGCAGAAGCGGTTCTTCGGGCATTTCCTGAAGGGCAAGGACACGGGCTGGAAGAAGCAGCCAAAGGTCAGCCTCAATATCCGCCATCCCGACGAGGTCTTCGTGCCACGCGCGGAGGGTGAGTGGCCGATCAAGCGAACCAGGTGGACCAAGGTGTTTCTCGATCCGGCCAGCGGCGCGCTCGGTGCGCGCAAGCCGGAGCGCAAGCGAAGCATCACCTATGCCGGCCTGGGGGACGGGGCAACGTTCCTGACGCCCGCCGCGGATACGGCGACGGAGATCACGGGGCCGCTGGCGGCCAAACTGTTCGTGTCGTCGGAGACGAAGGACGCGGATCTGTTTCTGGTCGTGCGGCTGTTTTCGCCGGATCTCAAGGAAGTCACCTTCAAGGGCGCGCTCGATCCCCACACGCCGATTGCGCAAGGCTGGCTGCGGGCGTCGCACCGCAAGCTCGACCCGAAGAAGTCGCGCAAGCACCAGCCCTATCACAGCCACGACGAGAAGCAGGCGCTCAAGCCGGGCCAGGTCTACGAGCTTGATGTTGAAGTCTGGCCGACCTCGATCGTGGTCCCGGCGGGTTATCGGCTGGGGCTGACCGTCCGGGGGCGCGACTATGTCTATCCCGGCGGATCGGGCGGGCGGTTGTCGAACATGAAGAACGAATTTACCGGTGTGGGACCCTTCGTCCATGACGGTCGCGATGCGCGGGTCTATGGCGGGAACGTCACGATCCATTGCGGACCGAACCATCCGTCGCACTTGTTGTTGCCGGTCATCCCGCCGAAACGCGCGGTCAAGAAACGCAAATAGAATAAATGAGGGGGACGCAGACATGAGCAGTATCCAGACACCCGGCGACAGCCAGATGACATCGAAGGTCAATGACGGGATGCGCATCGATTGGGATGTGCCACTTGAGATGGATGACGGGATCGTGCTGCGTGCCGATATCTACCGGCCCGACGATGACGGCCAGTATCCGGTGATCATCAGCTACGGCCCCTATGCCAAATGGCTCGCCTGGGAAGACGGCTATCCCTACCAGTGGAAACAGATGGTCGAGGACTATCCCGATTGTCTTTCCGGTTCGTCGAACCGCTACCAGAACTGGGAGCTGGTCGATCCCGAGAAATGGGTGCCGGACGGCTATATCTGCATGCGGGTGGACTCGCGCGGCGCGGGCCGCTCTCAGGGATTTCTCGACGTCTGGTCGGCACGCGAGGCGCAGGATTTCCACGACTGCATCAACTGGGCGGGGACCCAGGGGTGGTCGAACGGCAAGGTCGGCACCTCGGGTATTTCCTACTACGGCATGAACCAGTGGCAGGTCGCGTCCCTCCAGCCCAAGCATTTGGCGGCGATGTGCGTCTGGGAAGGCGCGGCAGACTATTACCGCGACATGGGACATCACGGCGGTATCGCCTGCCGGTTCCCGTCGATCTGGTTCAACTCCGCCGTCGTCCCGCGCCAGCATGGCAAGGGCGCCTACGGCAAGAAGAGCCGGCTCAACGGCGAGTGGATATCCGGTCCCGAGACCCTGTCGGAAGAGGAGCTGGCCGACAATCGCACTGACTACGGCCGAGATATCCTCAACCACCCCTTGGTGGACGATTATTGGAAGGCCCGGATGCCGGATTATTCCAAGATCAATGTGCCGCTATTGTCGTCGGGGAACTGGGGCGGTGTGGGCCTTCACCCACGCGGCAACACGGAAGGTTATGTGAATTCGGCGAGCGATCAGAAGTGGCTCGAAATCCACGGCCTCGAGCATTTCACCCACTACTACACCGACTATGGCATGGACCTGCAGCGGCGTTTCCTCGGGCATTTCCTCAAAGGTGAAGACACCGGCTGGGGTGAGCAACCCAAGGTGCAGTTGCTGATCCGTCATCCCGACGAGGTGTTTGTCGAGCGGGCCGAGGATGAATGGCCGATTCCGCGTACGGACTGGACCGAGATGTATCTCGACCCCACGGGCAAGACGCTCTCCGACACGCCAATGGCGGAAGCGCAGAGCTTCACCTATGAGGCGATGGGGGACGGGGCAACGTTCCTGACGGCGCCGATGGAGCAGGAGACCGAGATCACGGGTCCCGTGGCCGCGAAGCTGTTCATCTCATCCGAGACCGAGGACGCCGATCTGTTCCTGGTGCTGCGGGCGTTCAAGCCGGATCTGAAGGAAGTCGTCTACAAGGGCGCCAATGATCCGCACACGCCCGTCGGGCTTGGCTGGCTGCGCGCGTCCCATCGCAAGCTCGATCCCGACCAGACGCTGCCCTATCGGCCCTATCACGCTCATGACGAAGTGCAGCCCCTGACGCCGGGCGAGATCTACGAGCTCGATATCGAGATCTGGCCGACGTCGATTGTGCTGCCGGAGGGTTACCGGTTGGGCCTGAGCGTTCGCGGTCGCGACTACGTCTATCCGGGCTGGACACCGGGCGACCCAATGATTGCAAACCGGGTCCAGTATGGTGTCGGACCGTTCAAACACGAGATGCCGTCCAACCGGCCGCTCGATGTGTATGGCAAGAAGGTCACGCTGCACACTGGACCGGACCATCCGTCTCATGTGCTGCTGCCGGTTATCCCCGAGAAGTAGGGGGCGACTAGCGCCGCGTCGGGTCGAAACTGTCTTTCAGGTCGGCCCAGCAATCCTGGTAGTCGGCCTGGAGCAGCGGTGTGTCGCGCGCGAACGGTGTTGGGCGCAGCACGTAGCGGGTCTCCAGCATGAAGGCGAGGGTGCCGTCGATCTTCTCGGGCGCGAGCGTGGCGTTGCTGGCGGCTTCGAAGGTCGCGGCGTCGGGGCCGTGTCCGACCATGCAGTTGTGCAGGCTGGCACCACCGGGCGCGAACCCGTCTGCCTTGGCGTCGTAGACACCCTCGACGAGGCCCATGAATTCGTTCATCACGTTGCGGTGGAACCAGGGTGGCCGGAACGTGTGTTCGGCGACCATCCAGCGCGGCGGGAAGATCACGAAATCTACGTTCGCCGTTCCCGGATCGGGTGACGGCGATGTCAGCACGGTGAAAATCGACGGATCGGGATGATCCACGCTGACCGTGCCGATCGCCATGAAGTTCGCCAGATCATATTTGTAGGGCACATGGGTGCCGTGCCACGCGACCACATCGAGCGGCGAGCGGTCGACTTCGGTCGTCCAGAACCCGCCGTCGAACTTGAACACAAGTTCGAACGTGCCGGTTCGATCTTCGAATGCGGCGTGTGGCGTCAGGAAGTCGCGCGGGCTGGCCAATCCGTTGGTGCCGATTGGACCCAGTTCCGGCAGGCGCAGGGGCAGTCCGTAATTCTCGCAGACATAGCCGCGAGACGGCCCTTCGGGAAGCTCGGCCCGAAACTTGATGCCACGGGGCACGACGGCGATCTCGCCGGGTGCCGCGTCGAGTATGCCGAGTTCCGTATGAAGTGTTAGCCGACCCTGTTGGGGCACGAACAGCATCTCGCCGTCACCATTGTGAAAGAACCGGTCGGTCATTGACTGGTTAGCCGCATAGAGGTGAATGCCGATGCCCGTTTGATGATGGGCGTCGCCGCAGATGGCGTAGCTTTGCATGCCCGCGATCAGGTCGGTCGGCGCGTCGGGCAACGGCAAGGGGTCCCAACGCATCTGATTGGGCGAAGCATTTGCATCGCCGGATGCCGGCGTCAGCCAGTTGGGGTTCTCGAGACTTGTGTAGGGTGGTGCCTTCGCCGTCGGGCGAATCCGATAGCACCAAGTCTGCCGGGATTCCGTACGCGGCACTGTGAATGCCGATCCGCTGACACCCTCGGCGTAGAGCCCATAGGGTGCTTTCTGGGGAGAATTCTGACCCTTCGGAAGGGCGCCCGGCAACGCCTCGGTGGAGAAGTAGTTTCCCAGCCCGCTTTGATAGGAAGTACCGGTCTTTGTTGTTGCACCGTTCATGGCATCGTCCTTTTCGGTCGTGCCGTAATAATAGTTGCAAATGTAACTAAAGCAAGATCAGACGGCTGTATATCCGCCATCTATCAGAAGATCCGAACCGGTCATGAAGGAAGATTCCGCGCTGGCGAGAAATACGGCACCCGCTGCGATTTCCTCGGGTTTGCCGAGCCGGTCGAACATCGTTGAGTTGGCGGCTTGCGCGGCGTTCCTGTCATCGAAGTTGGTAACGAAACGATCGGTCTCGACCGGCCCCGGGGAAAGGCTGTTCACGCGGATATTCTGGTGCGCATGGTCGAGCGCCATCGCGCGCGCCATGTTAATGAGCGCGCCCTTCTGGGCGCAGTACCATGGGCGTCCGGGCTTGGCCGTGCGGCCAAGCTGTGATGCGATCAGGATAATGCTGCCGCCGCCGCTCGTCTCGATCGCCGGAATCGCGTGTTTAGAAAACAGAAATGCGCTGTTGAGATTGACGTCCATGGTCCGCCGCCAATCGTCATAGGAAATCTCTGTTAGTGGCGCGAGGGGAAGGTCGTAGATCGCATTGCTGACGAGGACATGGAGGCCGCCAAAATTATCGACCGCTTCTGCGACAGCCGCTACGGCGTTGGCCTCGATCGCGACATCGGCTGCCAGGGCAATGCCCTGTCCGCCGTTTTGTTTGATCTCTTCGACGGTCGCGTTGACCCGTTCCTCGTTGATGTCCACACAGATCACTGCCGCACCTTCGCTGGCAAACCTTGTGGACATGGCCCGGCCGATCCCGCCGCCGGCCCCTGTTACGATGGCGACCTTCTTGTCGAGTGCACCCATGAATTTCGCTCCTGTGGTGTTGGTGATCACTAGAGATAGATCACATTTCAGATGAATTCATTTAGAAGTTTAACCAATTGAATTTGCACGCATTTTTTATTCGAACTAGGTTCATTCTCGAAACTACGGACGAAGTGACATCAACGAAAAGGGCGTAAAAACCCAAAACAAATACACGCCGGCGGTCGCGACGCTCCCAAAACTTCTTGGCATCGCAACCAACCTCCCCTTTTGGGGCGACGCTGTCGCCGGATCAATTTCACAATATCTTTGGGCCGGATCAGGTAGATCCGGCCCTCTTGTTTTGCGCTCCCATTCATTTTGTACGGTCGGGCGCGAATCGTCTGCTGCTGTAGATCATGAATGCTGACCATAGGAATGAGTAGAACGGGGTGGGGCCCCAGGGGGCTGTGATCGAACATATTCAACCGATACTGGGCCTGATTGTGCTGGTCGGGCTGGCGTGGTCGGTGAGTGAAAACCGCCGCAGCTGGTCCTGGCGACTGGTTGTTGTCGGCGTGGCCGTGCAGATCGCGCTGGCGGCAATTGCGCTTTCGGTGCCTGTGGTCCGGGAGGCTGTTGGCGCCGTCAACGGATTGGTCTTCGCCCTCGATGCGGCATCGAAAGCAGGCACCAGCCTGGTGTTTGGTTTTCTCGGTGGCGGCCCGCTGCCCTTTGCGGAGAGCCACCCGGGTGCCGCATTCGTTCTGGCATTTCAGGCGCTTCCAATCGTCTTGTTGTTGTCTGCTCTGTCGGCGGTCCTCTGGCATTGGCGGGTGATGCCGATGATCATCGGGGGGTTGGCCGCCGGCCTGAAGGCCACCCTGCGGATCGATGGCCCGGTGGCGCTGGGTGCAGCGGCCAATATCTTTGTTGGCATGGTTGAGGCGGCCATTCTGATCCGACCCCATCTGGCGCGGATGAATCGCAGTGATCTGTTCGTCACCATGACGTGCGGCCTGACGACCATCGCCGGGACGGTGCTCGTGCTCTACGCGACTTTTCTCAAGGGCGTGATCGAGAATGCGGCTGGCCATTTGCTGGTCGCGTCCCTGATCAGCGCGCCGGCGGCGATTGTGATTGCGCGGTTGATGGTGCCCCCGCCCCCGGATGGAGAAAATTCGCCCGTTGCCGAAGCCGTGGCGTCGGATGCTTCGGAAACCGGGCGAGGCATGTACGACAGCACCATGGACGCAATGGTCCAGGGAACCCAGGACGGCTTGCGCTTGCTGCTGAATATCATCGCGATGCTGATTGTGTTCGTGGCCATGGTGGCGCTGGCGAACCAGGTGCTGGGTCTGTTTCCGGACCTCTGGGGAGGGCCGATCAGCCTTCAGCGTCTGCTTGGCTGGGCGCTGGCGCCTATCGCCTGGTTGATCGGGATACCCTGGACGGAAGCTACAACGGCCGGTTCCCTGATCGGGACCAAGATCGTCTTGAACGAACTGATCGCGTTTCTCGACCTCGCGGCTGCCGGCGACAGCCTGTCGGAACGAACCCGGATTATTCTGCTGTATGCGATGGCCAGTTTCGCCAATTTTGGCAGTGTGGGGATCATGCTTGCGGGTATGATTGCCATGGCTCCGGAACGGAAGTCGGATTTGATCGGTCTGGGGCTCAAATCGCTCTTTGCGGGAAGCATCGCGACCTGTATGACCGGTGCTGTGGTCGCGTTGGTGATCTGATCCCTGATTTTCGCCAAATGGGCTATACTCCGCAGTTACTCATGAACCCTATCAACAGGTGACGTCATCGAAGACGCACGTGCCTTTAACGAAGCGGAACGCACTCGTTTCCACAATCTGCTGAACCTCGCGAAGGAAAGCCCTTACGAGGGTGAGCGCGAGGCTGCGCTCGCGGCGGCGAAGCGCATGGCCAAAAGCAGGGGCATGTCGCTGGAGGAGGCCGCCGGCGGTGGGCCGGCGCCGAAACGCCCCGAGGAGAGGTTCCCGCAATTCTCCCGCAAGCAGGCCGACAACGAGGCTGGTCTCGCCAAGGGGGGGCGGATGAGTGACTCCTGGGTCGATGCCGATAAGATCCGCCGGGATGCGGCTCTGGAGGAGGCGCGCGAACGCGGTCTCGACGAGGCCGAGCGACGCAAGGCCGCAGCGGCCGCCAACCGGGTGCCTCGGCGCAACAATCGTAAGCGCGACCCCGACAGCCACGCACGTGTGCTGCTCAGCGAGACGTCTTTGCCGCTCGAAGAGATCAGTGTTTTGGCCGGCATGGACGTCTACGAGGTTGTTGCACTGAAACTGAAGATGCGCCGCGGCGAGTAACGCTTCAGTTCAGGGTGCTGGCGCCCGCTGCGAGAGCGCCCCTCGGACAAATTTAATGTACGTCTCGACCACGTTTTCCGGCAGCTTGCCGCCGGCCAGGCCGTAGCGGAGGGTCAGATAACTTCGGGCGGCCATAAGCAGATAGACAACAGTCTCCAGATCGTCTTCGGAATAGGCGGGCATGTCTCCGCGGGCAAGGCCTATTCTCAACGCCGCCACATAACGGATCGCAAGCGCCTGAAAATGCTTGTGATGGGCCTTGGGGGCCATCGTTTCTGCCTCGTTCAGAATTCGGTAGAAGCCCGGATTGGCGGCGAGATATTCGAAGAATGCGCGAAACCCGCGTTCCTCCATCTCCAGCGTGTCGCGGCTCCCGCGGACCCTGTCTCCGACAAATGCGATCAGGTCTTGGCCGAGTTCGGGAAGCAGGGTGTCGAACAGGGCCTGACGGGTTTCAAAGTAGTTGTAGAAAGTGCCCAGCGCGATGTTTGCCCGCGCGGTAATGCGCGCGACGGATGCATCGGCATAGCCGAATTCTCCGACCACCCCCGCGGCCGCTTCAATTAGGCCTTGGCGTGTTGCCGCTGCTTTCTCGGCGCGCGTGGGGCGGCGCGTGGCCGCCGGTTTGGATTGCGCGTCAGATGCAATGTTCGAAGTGGGCATCATAATCGCGTTCAATTGACCATCCGGACATCATCATCACGGGTTCCAGGGGCACGCGCAACAAATATGAATAATGAATCACCATTCAGTTTGTTTGACTCCCTCCACTGCTGTTGCCATGGTTAGGTTTGAAGCTGGCATACCTTATGAAATCCAGGTGCGAAGATTAGCGGAGGGACAATCCAGGTGAACTACGACGGTTATCAGGCAATCAAGGCCAAGCGCGACGGGCGGGTGCTTACCCTGACCATGTCGCGACCAGGAACGCTCAACGCCATTGACGCCGAATTGCACGAAGAGCTGTCCCGGATTTTCTATGACGTCGATACCGATGACGAAGCCGATGTGGTCGTACTGACCGGCGAGGGCGACGCGTTTTGTGCCGGCGGCGATCTGCAGTGGCTGAACGCCATGCATGGCGATCCGGCGGCATTCGCCCGCACCGTGTGGGAAGGCAAGCGACTGGTGAACAGCCTGCTCGACCTTGAGAAGCCGATTATTGCCCGGCTGCCGGGTCATGCGATCGGGCTGGGCTGCACGATCGCGCTCTATTGCGACATCATCTATGCCACCGAGCGTGCCAAGCTTGGCGATCCACATGTCGCTGTCGGTCTCGTGGCGGGGGATGGTGGTGCCGTGATCTGGCCTCAGTTGATTGGCTACGCACGCGCCAAGGAATATCTGATGACCGGTGATCTCATCAGCGCCACGGATGCAGCCGCGATCGGGTTGATCAACCATGTGGTCGCGACCGACGAACTGGATGACGCGGTCTATGGGATGGCCAATCGTCTGGCCGGTGGGGCGATCAACGCCATCAAGTGGACCAAGGCGTCGGTCAATGCCGGGCTTAAGCAGGTCGCCAACGCGGCTCTCGACACGGCCTTCAACTTCGAGGCCATGTCCCAGATGACAGACGACCACCGGATCGCCACGGAGGCCTTTCTGAACAAGGAAGATCCGAAGTTCACGGGCAAGTAGATGGAGCATTTCCAGGAAGCTGAGCATGTCACGATGCTCCGGGACACACTGCGGCGGTTCGTCGAGAACGAGATGCCGCGCGCCAAGGCCCAGGAATGGGATCAGGAGAATCATTATCCGCGCGAGATATTCGAAAAGCTCTCCGCGCTCGGCGTGAACGGCCTGACGGTGCCCGAGGAATATGGCGGTGCGGGGCGGGACATCACCGCGACGATGGTGGTGATCGAGGAACTGGCGCGCCGGTCGATGGCGGTCGCCGTGCCGTACATCATGTGCGCCTGTTATGGGGCGATGAACATCGAGGAAGTAGGAAGTCCCGAGCAAAAACGGGAGCTTCTGCCTAAGCTCGCCAATGGGGAATTACTATTTGCCTATGGAATATCCGAGCCCGATGTGGGGGCCGATGTGGCAAGTGTGCGTACCAGCGCGGAGCGTAAGGGGAATGGCGCAACCGTTACGATCAATGGCTCGAAGCGGTTCTGCTCCGGCGCCAATATCGCAGACTATATCTACGCCGTGGTGAAGAGCGACCCGGACGCGGAGCGCTACCAGAATCTTTCCATTGTTTTGATTCCACCGGATGCACCTGGCGTGACCATCGAGTTACAGAACGCGATGGGAATGAAGGGGGCGTCGACCTGCGATGTGACCTTCGAGGATGTCGAAATTCCAGCCGAGAATATTGTCGGCGGTGAGGCCGGCTGGAACGATGGCTGGCGCCGGATCGTCGGGCCGGGGCTGGATGTCGAGAAGATCGAGGTGGCAGCACTGGCGCTGGGCAATGCTGCCGCCGCTGTCGATGACGCCTGGGACTATGCCCAGGAGCGCAAGCAGTTCGGAAAACCGGTCTCTGCCTATCAGTCGGTGCGTCATATGCTGGTCGACTGCAAAACCAGACTTCATGCCTGCCGGCTGATGACCTACCACGCGGCGTGGTTGCTGGATGAGAAGAAGCCGGCGTCGGTCGAGACGTCGATGGCCAAGCTCTATGTCAGCGATGTCACCAAGGAGATCGTGCTGACCTGCCAGCAGGTGATGGGCGCGTATGGCTATATCAAGGAGTTCGATATGGAGCGCTATGTGCGCGAAGCTCTTCTCATGCCGATCATCGGCGGGTCCTCGGCGATCCAGAAGAACAATATCGCGAACCGGCTGCGGCTGGCCCGCGAGTAGCGAACCGGAACGGACGGCGAGGGGAGGATGCGATGCGTGCGGATGTGAGTGGCTGGAAGACGCGACTGACCGACGACCTGATCGCTGAAAACACCGCCAGCGGCATCTGGCGGAACCGCACGCTTGCGGACGAACTCGCCGACCTGGTGTCGAATAATCCCGACCGGGTCCTGATTGTAGAAGGTGAGCAGCGCCACACCGTCGCCGATATGGACCGGCAGGCGCGGGCGCTCGCCAGTGCATTACAAAAACGTGGGCTCGTTGCCGGAGATGTGGTCAGTTTCGAGCTGCCCAACTGGCCCGAGACCGTGGCGATCGACCTGGCCTGCGCCATGCTCGGGCTGGTCTGCAACCCGATCATCCCGATCTACCGGGACGCCGAGGTGTCCTACATCCTGCGCGATGCCGGCACCAAGGTGATGTTCATCCCGACCCGGTTCCGCAAGTTCGACTATGCGGACATGATCGCGCGGCACCGCGCGGACCTTCCCGACCTTGAGCATGTGGTGACAGTGCGTGGCGACGCCGATGGTGCGACGAGCTTCGAGAATTTGCTGGCAGAGGGCGATGCCGAGGAGTTTGTGCCGCTGGCGGTTGATCCGAATGCCGTGAAGCTGATCATGTACACCTCGGGCACGACGGGGCGGCCAAAGGGCGTGCTCCACAGCCACAACACGATCGATACGGAGATCCAGGCGATCTCGCAATTCCTGGGGCTCGGCGGCGACGACGTGATCCTGATGCCGTCTCCGGTGACCCACATCACGGGTTATCTGTATGGCATCCAGATGCCGTTCACACTGAACGCTCCGGTGGTGTTCATGGAAACCTGGAGCGCGGATGTCGCAGCCGAGCTGATCGATACCTACGGCGTAACCTTTACGATCGCAGCAACCGTTTTCCTGCAGGAACTGACAGTGTTCGCGCAGAAGAACGACCGCTCCTTGCCGAGCCTGCGGTTCTTCCCGTGTGGCGGAGCGCCCGTGCCGCCCGAGATTATCTACAACGCGCATGCGGCCTTCGCGCGTTGCGTCTGTTCGCGTTGCTACGGGTCGACCGAAGCACCGACGATTACGCTCGGGGTCAATGGCCGTGAAGAAGAGGAGCTCGGCGCGACGACGGAAGGCCATATCGTGGGTCACGAAATCAGGATCGTTGATCCTGTCAGCGGGCAGCCGGTCGGCCCCGGGGTTGAGGGTGAGGTCTTGTCGCGCGGTCCGGAGATGTGCCTGGGGTACGCTGATGACGCACACAACGCCGAAGCGTTCGAGGAAGACGGTTTCTTTCACACCGGCGATCTCGCGATGCTCAACGAGGCCGGTGCGATGGTGGTGACTGGCCGCTTGAAGGACGTGATAATTCGCGGCGGCGAGAATATCAGTTCGCGCGAGATCGAGGACGCGCTGCACGAGCATCCGGCGATCCACGAGGCCGCCGTGGTGGCGATGCCGCACGCACGGATGGGCGAGACGGTGTGCGCTTATGCTGTTCTGAAGAGTGGCGACAAGCTTGAGTTTGAAGACTTGGTCACGTTCCTCGAGGGGACCGGCATGGCGAAGCAGAAGTATCCCGAACGGCTAGAGATTATTGATGATTTCCCGCGCACGGCCGCAGGCAAAATTCGCAAGAATGTTCTGCGCGATAGGGTGGCGGAAAATATCCGTGGAGAACGCGACGGGTGATGCCGCGCGGTTGACAGGCCCCGGGATGGGGAACAACGTAATCAATAGATAAAGCCCAATTCACAAGGGTGAAAACGGCTCTTTAGGGGAGAGAAGCAAATGCAAACTCGAGATGTAGAATTCAACAGTTGTGGCGACACCATTCGCGGCACGCTGTACCTGCCCGACGGTGCCAAAAATCCGCCGCTCGTGGTCATGGCGGGTGGCTGGTGCTACGTGAAGGAAATCGTCATGCCGTACTATGCTGACGATTTCGTCGAAATCGGCTGTGCATGCCTGATCTTCGATTATCGCTGTTTTGGTGACAGCGACGGATTGCCGCGCCAGCATATCGATCCGTGGGGTCAGATCGAGGATTACCGCAACGCGGTGAGCTTCGCGAAGACATTGGATGACGTCGACACCGATCGGATTGGCGTGTGGGGTATTTCTTACTCCGGCGGCCATGCGATTTGTGTCGCGGCGTTGGACACGCGCGTGAAGTTTGCGCTGTCGGTGGTGCCCGTGGTCGACGGTTTCCCGACGATGCGCCGGTGCCATGGCGAACGTAAATTTGCCGCCATTCAGAAGCTCATCCTGGAGGATCGCGAGGCGCGTCAGCGTGGCGAGCCGAGCCAGATGATCGCGATGGCGACGACTGACCCGGACAACGAAATCAGTTCGTGGCCTTTCCCCCATGTCTGCACGATTTTCCAGGACATCAAGGAACGTGAAGCACCGAACCACATCCATGAGAACACGCTCGAATCCGTCGAACTGCTGATGCAGTACGACGTGATGCCCTATGCCAAGCGTCTTTATGAGACGCCGTACATGATGGCGATCGCAAAGGGCGACAACATCACGTCATCGGATCTGGAGATCGATGTATTCAACGCGGTGCCGTGCCCGAACAAGGAACTGGCGATCGTCGAGGGTGTCGATCACATGAGCCTTTATTCGAACAATGAACATCTCGAGAAAGTCTCGAGTGCGCAGGCCAACTGGCTGCGCGATCTACTGTTCGGCTCGGACGCCCTCCTGGCGCAAGCCGCCGAGTAGGCCTCGAAGATTATTGTGAGTTCAGGACCGGGCCGGCGGATCGCTGGCCCGGTTTCTTATGTCGTGGCCCGCATATTCATACCGGCCGACCGTGAACGCTTCGACTCGCGGAAGCTCTGGGCGAACACTTTAGTCGGTAGAAATTCGTATATGTGAATGTCGTCATTCGGTTCATCAGCAAATATTCGCGTAACAACGTCAATTCACTGACTTTCTCGTGAACATGAGCCCGATTTTTTTCGTATTGGAGAATATTGGGGAATTCTAGATGGACATGGGGCCGTCGTTGTTGGAAGCTTTCCGCTGGACTAGAAAAGTCCGACGGGGAAACGAAAAACAAACAGGGAGGACTTTATGTCCAAAGTTTCAAAAACGACTACGCTGATGATCGCTGCAGCCGCCACGGCAACCGTTGCCGTCTCGGCGCCGGCAAGCGCTCAGGAAACAATTAACCTCACGGCCATATCCGGTTATCCGCCGCCCGCAACCTGGATCGGTTCGCTGGTTGATGCCTACATGCCGGCCGTTGATGCCGCGCTCGCAAAGAACGGCAACTTCAAGATCAACTGGAACAAGGGCATCAGTGGCCAGATCGTCAAGCCGCGTGGTGAGCTCGAAGGTGTCGAGACCGGCATTGGTGACCTCGGTGTCATCGTGACGGCGTTCCATGCCGATAAGGTTCCGCTCTATGACGTGTCCTTCAAGACACCGTTCACGAGC
>JABJEK010000107.1 GCA_018702955.1 Rhodospirillaceae bacterium
ATGATCGCATCTTCATCCAGATAGCAGCGAATGATCCGCGGCATATAGGCATAGACCGCCTTGTCGTCTGCGACGCCAGTACCTACGGCGTTCGCGAGCGTCACGTTGCCTTTACGATACGCCTCGAAGAGGCCCGGCACGCCCAACATACTGTTGGGATTAAACGCCTGGGGATCGAGGAACTCATCGTCAATCCGCCGATAGATCACATGAACCTGTTCGTTGCCCCGCGTGGTCCGCATATAGACCTTGTCGTTCTCGACCAGCAAATCTCGGCCCTCTACCAGTGGACCGCCCATTTCGCGCGCCAGAAACACATGCTCAAAATATGCCGAGTTAAAAACGCCAGGTGAGAGGATGACGACGTTCGGGTCCGATACACCCGCCGGTGCCACGGCGGAGAGTGCGCGCATAAGGCGTCGACCATAATCATCCACATCCCTAATAGGCACGTGGTCCGCCAAATCGGAGAATGCCCGCATCATCAGATGCCGGTTCTCGATCACATAGGAAACACCCGATGGGGTGCGGGCATTGTCTTCGAGCACCCGGAAACGGCCCTTCTCATCCCGTACAAGGTCCGTGCCGCAGATATGCACATAGGTCCCCTGCGGCGGTGAAAAACCCTCCATCTCGCGGCGATAGTTCTTGTTTCCGCGCACCAGTTCCTCGGGGATAATCCCGTCCTTGAAGACTTTTCCATCGTGATAGATGTCGTGCAGGAACAGATTCAACGCTGCGACGCGTTGTTTCACGCCGCTCTCGATGGTGCCCCAATCCTTCTTCGACAGCACACGCGGGATGACATCGAACGGCAGGATGCGGTCAATCGCATCCCGATCCGTATAGACGGTGAAGGTAATGCCGAGATTGAACAGCTCACGTTCCGCATCCTTGGATCGCCGACGAAGGGTCGCGATGTCCATGGAGGCGAGATGTTCACGAATTCGTCGGGTGTGCGACAGTCCGTTACGGCCGAACATCTCGCAAAAGAATTCACCCTGATCATACGTTTCGAGCGGACCGGGAGGTAATGTGGGTTTTCCTGTTCGTGCATCGATCATGTAAACAACACGGTAGCGGTGCGTGGTATCCAGCGAAAGCGAAACCCGCGCCGGAAGGAAACTATTTCTGAGGTTGCCATGACCACCATCGCGCTTTCGCTTCACATCCTCGGCGCCGTCATCTGGGTCGGCGGGATGTTCGCCATCTATGTCTGCCTGCGCCCGGCCCTCGCCACCTTGTCGCAGCCGCCCGACCGGTTGCAGCTCATGCGCGTGGTGTTCGGGAAATTCTTCCCCTGGGTGTGGCTGTCGATCGCCCTGCTGTTCGCGTCGGGCTACTGGGTGTTGTTCACGGTCCAGGGCGGCTTCGCCTTCGCCGGCGCCCATGTCCACATCATGCAGGGCATCGCCTGGGTCATGGCCCTGCTCTACGCCTGGCTCTACTGGGGCGCCTGGTCGGATTTTCGCGAGGCGGTCGACGGCGAGAACTGGCCCCAGGCCGGCAAGGATCTGGACCGCATCCGCAAGATTATCGCGGTGAACCTGCCGCTGGGCCTGATCGTCGTGGTGATCGGCGCCAGCGGCCGCTGGTGGACGTGAGCCACCGCTAACCCGCCAGCACGGTCTCCACTTTCACCTCGCTCTCGAGCGTGCGGTGAACCGGGCACTTGTCGGCGATCTCCAGCAGGCGCGCGCGCTGTTCGTCGTCCAGATCGCCGGTCAGTTCGATGGTTCGCTCTATCCTGTCGATCCGCCCGTCCTTGGTCTCGCAGTCGGCGCAATCATCGGCATGAATCTTGTCGTGCTTGAGGCGCACGACCGCACGTTCCAGCGGCCATTTCTTACGATCGGCGTACATCCGGATCGTCATCGACGTGCACGCCCCGAGCCCGGACAACAGCAGGTCATAGGGCGTGGGCCCCGTGTTCCCGCCGCCGATCTTGACCGGTTCATCCGCGCGCAGGCTGTGCACACCCGCACTGATCGCCTGGGCGAACGGGTTCTCGCCGGTCTCCGAGACCACGACCTCGCCTTCCGCGGCGGTCACGCCGGCATCAACCGACACCTCATACGCCGGAATGTAACGGCTGGCCCAGCTGGCCAGCACGTTCGCGGCGTATTCCGCATCGGCCTTGTCTGAGACCAGATGATCGGCGTCATCCAGGGAGATGAAGCTCTTCGGATGTTTTGCTGCGGCGAAGATTGCCGCGGCGTTCTCGATCCCGACGGTGTTGTCGATCGGGCTGTGCATGACCAGCAGAGCGCGGCCCAGCTTTGCCAGACATTCGCTCAGGGATTGCTCTGCTATGTCGTCGAGGAACTGCTTCTTGATTGTAAATTCACGACCGGCCAACAGCACGTTCGCCTCGCCCGCCGTTTCGATCTCTTCGGCCGAATCCGTGAACATGTGCGCCAGATGCGCCGGTTCCGCCGGTGCCCCGATGGTCACCACGGCCTTCACCTCGTCGATTTTCCCCACCGCCGCCAGGACGGCCGCACCACCAAGGCTGTGCCCGATGATCAGATGGGGTGCGGCCAGGGCACCACGCATATGATCCGCCGCCGCCACGAGGTCTTCGACATTGGAAGAGAAATTCGTGTTCGCGAACTCACCTTCGGAATGGCCGAGCCCGGTGAAGTCGAACCGGACGACCGCAATCCCTGTTTCCGTCAGCGCACGGGAGATCCGCGAGGCGGCATAGATATCCTTGGTGCAGGTGAAGCAGTGGGCAAACAGCGCGTAAGCGCGCGGCACCTGGTCCGGCGCATCGAGCCGTGCGGCCAGCATCTCGCCCGAATGCCCGGGAAACTCGAATTTTTCTGTCCGCATTATTCTCTCCAAGGTTTGCTTGCTGCGCCACACAACAGGGCCGCGCCTGGGTTCTATTTGTGAACTGAACCCGGATGATCAACTATAGAACGCGTTGCGTTCGGCACATCTCTTGTCCCGGGGCGACCCAATTTCGAAGGACAAGGCGCCATGGAACTCCACCCGCAAATCCGCAAGGCTGTCGCCATGATGGCGGGCGTCAGCTTCCCGGATCTTTCACCCGGTGAGGCGCGCGCGACGTTGCGTGAGAAGGTCGCCCTCCTGAACCAGGCGCCGGTGCCGCTACGCCGGGTGCTGGATTTGTATCCCGCCGGCCCGGGCGGACCGGTACCGCTGCGCGTCTATGTTCCCTTGACGGCACCCATCGACGAACCTCTGCCTGTCGTCGTCTACTTTCACGGTGGGGGCTGGACCATTGGCTGCCACGACACGGTCGAACCCCAGTGCCGCTACATGGCCAACGCCGCGCGCGCCATCTTCGTTTCCGTCGAATATCGGCTGGCGCCGGAGCACAAATTCCCCGCCGCCTTCGATGATTGCCAGTGGGCCGTGCGCTGGGTGCA
>JABJEK010000108.1 GCA_018702955.1 Rhodospirillaceae bacterium
GACGTCGTTCTCTTTAATCATGTCCAGTACGGTTTTGATGTCGGACATTGTTTAGGCTCTCCTGTCTTTCGGAAAAAATCTTTGTTGTGTGATCGAACTTCTACTCGACTTCAAAACCGCTAGACGGCGTCCGCGCCGCGTTCACCAGTACGAATCCGGATCGCCTCGTCGATCGTTGAGACGAATATTTTGCCATCCCCGATACGACCCGTGCGGGCCGCCTCCTGGATGGCTTCGATTGCCCGCTCGACCTGCGCGTCCTCAAGGAAGTTCTCGATCTTTACCTTGGGCAGAAAGTCGACGACGTATTCGGCGCCGCGATAAAGCTCTGTGTGGCCTTTCTGGCGGCCGAAACCCTTGGCCTCAACAACCGTGATGCCCTTGAGCCCGACTTCGTGCAGTGCTTCCTTCACTTCGTCGAGCTTGAACGGTTTGATAATGGCTTCAATTTTCTTCATTTGTTGCCTTTTTGCCTCCACCGTTTTGCTCAATCGGCGGGCACGGAATGCGCACCGCCGACATATTGGGCATAGCATGGTTCATGCCACTTGGTGCCCCTGTGCAATTGGCTGAAAATAAAGGGAAAAATTATCCTACGCTACAGTCTGTTGCGCCCAGTCTGCTCCATTAATAAGCACACTGCCTATTAATTAATCACCTAATTGTACATCTCGCGTACACGTTCGAGCGCCGCCTGAATGTTCTCGACGGAGTTCGCATAGGAAAATCGGACGTAATCCTCGCCCAGATGCCCGAAGCTGGTGCCCGCCACAGTGGCGACATAGGCATCGCTCAGCAGTTTGTCCTGAACCTCGCGCGCCGACTGACCGGTGCCGGAGATGTTGGGGAACGCATAGAACGCGCCCATCGGCGTGCGGCAGGAGAACCCGTTGATGGCGTTCAGCCCCTCGACGATTACGTGGCGGCGCTCATCGAATGCCCGCACCATCTCGTGCACGGAATCCTGTGGGCCTTCCAGAGCCGCGATGCCGGCAAACTGGGTGCCCGCATTGACGCAAGAATGGCAATTGATCGCCAGTCGCGTGGCGGCGTCGACCAGGCTTTCCGGCCACAAAGCGTAGCCCAGCCGCCAGCCGGTCATGGCATAGGTCTTTGACCAGCCGTCGAGCAGGATCAGCCTGTCGCGCAAATGTTCATAGGACAGCAGGCTGACATGCTCGTGCCCGTCATAGGTCATCTGGCCGTAGATTTCGTCGGACAGAATGGCGACATGGGGATGTTTTTCGAGACCCGCGGCGAGCTTGTCCATCTCTGACTTGGGAACGGCGCCGCCCGTCGGGTTGGCCGGCGTGTTGATGATGATCAGCCGGGTCGCGGGGGTGATGAGAGACAGGACCTCGTCGGCATCGAACGAGAAGTCGTTCTCCTCGAGCAGGGGTATAGGGACGGCCTTCGCACCGGTATAATTAATCACGGATTCATAGATCGGGAAACCGGGGTTCGGGTACATGATCTCGGCACCGGCCTCGCCGAACATCATGATGGCGAAGAACATCGTTACCTTGCCGCCGGGCACGCAGACGATGTTGTTGGGATCGACCTCGACGCCGCGCAGGCGAAGAATGTCCGCCGCGACGGCTTCGCGCAAAGGCAGGATGCCCGGCGCGGGGGTGTAGCCATGATGCCCGTCGCGCAGCGCCTTCACGGCAGCCTCGACGATATGCTCCGGTGTGCTGAAGTCCGGCTGACCAATCCCCAGATTGATCACGTCGTGACCCTGGGCCTTGAGGCCCTCGGCGCGGGCCAGAACCTCGAACGCGGATTCGGTGCCAAGCCGGGTCAGGTTTTCGGCGGTTTGCAGTCGTGCACTCGTCATCTCTGAATGTCTCTGATGTCCTCACGAAACGGCGCGCACTATAGGCGGTTGGGGATTTGCAGGGCAAAAGCTTTCATGCCGCATCGGAACCTGCAAACATCCGTGCTCGGAGTTGGCCAACACGGGGGTAGATGGCATGACCGACGATCAATCGCGTGCGCTCGACGATGAAGAGGTCCTGAAATATTGGATTCCGCGGCTCGTCGCCGATGGTGGCGATCCCAACGATGCGCTGGCGGTGCGCAATCGGGCCGAGACATGGGACGAATGGCCTGTCGCCTGGGCCGAAATCGGTGAGGGCTATCTGGAAGTCGGCGCCGATCGTAAAGCGCGCGGGCATGGATTGAGTGCGGCTGCTTCTTTTGTGCGCGCGGCCATCTGCTTTCATTTCGCCCAGGTGGTCGCGTTCCACCTGCCGGACCTGAAGTTCAGGCTGCAGGGGCGCAAGACCGAGGCCTTCGCGATGGCGGCGCCCTTGATGTCACCGCCCGCCGAGCGGATCGATATACCGTTCGGCGACACAACGCTTCCCGCCTATCTGCGTGTGCCCGCGGATCGCGACGGCCCTGTGCCGGGGGTATTGCTGGTGCCGGGTCTTGATTCCACCAAGGAAGATTTCGCAACCGTCATGGATATCGCCGTCGCACGCGGGCTGGCCGTGCTCGCATTCGACGGGCCGGGGCAGGGGGAGGCCCACCCCGGTTTGCTACTTGGCCCCGACTATGAAGCATGCATCGCGGCGGCATTCGAGACGTTTGCTGCACGGCCGGAGGTTGATGCGGACAGGATCGGCACGATCGGGCGCAGCCTGGGCGGCATCTATGTGGTCAAGGCGGCGGTCGATCCGCGGATCAAGGCGACGGTGGTGTTCGGCGGGGCCTGGGATCTGAGTGACTGGCCGACCATGCCGCCGCTGATCCGCGCCGGCTTCGTGTGGGCGACAGGTGCCGAGGACGAGGCGGGTGCGCTGGCCCAGGTGCATGACGCGACGCTGGATGATTGTATCGGCGATGTCCGATCACCGGTGCTGGTCGTGCATGGCCGTCACGACGCGATCTTCAAGGCGGCCCAGGCCGAACGCATTGCCGACGCTTTGCCGGATAACGGCAAGCTGTGGATGGTCGAGGATGGTGTGCATTGCTGTCACAACCGCGCCTTCGAGGTGCGCACGGGCATGGTGGACTGGCTCGTGGAACAGCTGAACGCTTGACGCGATCCAGTCCGGCGATTACACAAACGCCCGCTTGTGGTGGCTGTAGCTCAGTTGGTTAGAGCGCCTGGTTGTGGTCCAGGAGGCCGGGGGTTCAAGTCCCCTCAGCCACCCCATTTTCCCTGACATATTTAGTCGCCGATTCCGGCGACTGACATGGCGCAACCGAACCGCATTCGATGCTGCTAGGTTGTATTCGTTCGCAAGGGGCATCCGAGAACATGACGACAAGCTGGACCAATGGCGCGACAGAAATACTGACCGTCGCACAGATGTACCGCGCGGACGCGGCAGCCGAAGATCATGGCGTCACCAGTCTCGAATTGATGGAGCGTGCCGGCGCGGCGATTGCCGATGCATTGGATGCGAGATGGCCACGCGGCCACGTTCTTGTGTTGTGTGGTCCGGGAAACAACGGCGGCGACGGGTTTGTCGCCGCCCGGCTGCTGACCGCGCGTGGCCGCGATGTCGCGTTGGGGCTGCTCGGGGAGATCGATGATCTTGCCGGCGATGCCGCGGTTAATGCCAAGAGATGGGTCGCCGAATGCGACGGCGAAGTGGACGCGCTGTCAACGGAATGGGTTCGTTGGGCGGATGTCGTGGTCGACGGATTGTTCGGCGCCGGGCTTACCCGCCCCATAGAGGGCGTGGCGCTCAAGATCATCGACGAGATAAACAATTACGGAAAACCCTGTCTGGCGATCGATGTTCCCAGCGGCGTACACGGCGATACTGGCGCGGTCATGGGCGCCGCGCCAGAGGCAGACCTGACGGTCACGTTTTTTCGCCGCAAACCCGGGCATCTTATGTTTCCCGGACGTGGCCTGTGCGGGCGCTCGGATGTCGCCGATATTGGTATTCCCGACGCGGTGCTTGACGATATCCATCCGACCCTTTGGCGAAACGCACCGATGTTCTGGGCATCGGACTTTCCGCGCCCTGCTGCAGACGGGCACAAATACGGTCGCGGTCATGCGGTCGTCGCGGGCGGTAGAGAACTCACGGGGGCGGCTCGGTTGGCGGCCTATGCGGCATTGCGGTCGGGCGCCGGGCTGGTCTCCATCGCGAGCCCGCCAGAAGCCGTCGCGATTTATCGATCCGGACGGCCCTCCATCATGGTGCGCGAGACCCCCGACGTCGCGGCCTTCGCGACCGGCGTATCAGACCCCCGGGTGCGGGCCGTGCTCGTCGGCCCGGGAAACGGCGTCACCCCGGACACCCGTGCCCATGTCCTGGCGGCGCTGGACAGTGAGGCTGGCTGCGTGGTCGATGCGGACGGTATTTCGGTTTTCGCGGATGATCCCGACCCGTTGTTCGAAAATGTTCGCAACCGCAAGGCGGATACCGTGTTGACGCCCCATGGTGGAGAGTTTGAGCGTATTTTCGGCGATATTCCGGATGACGATGGCACCGGTCGGCTCGACCGCGCACGTGCCGCCGCTGCGCTGTCGGGCGCGGTGGTGATCCTCAAGGGTGCGGATACGATCATTGCCGCACCGGATGGACGCACGGCCATTAACAACAACGCGCCGCCCACGCTTGCCACCGCAGGAAGCGGTGATGTTCTGGCTGGGTTCATTCTGGGCCTTCTGGCCCAGGGTATGCCGGGGTTCTCGGCCGCCTGCGCCGGCGTTTGGATGCATGGCGCGGCGGCAGATAGGTTTGGACCGGGATTGATCGCGGAGGACATTGCCGACTGCCTGCCGCAGGTCCTGCAAACCCTCTACGCGGACCTTGGAATGGAAGGGTCGCTGGACGGGGTGCGGGACAGCGGGTTCTGATCCCCCGCTCTGGCGTTTACTCGGCTCGTGCGATGGTATAGGACATCCGCCGTTCGGGCAGTCTACGGCTCGAAAGCGCGTGGCGTGCGAGCCCGAAGTTACAGCAAGCGCGTGCGCGGGCGTGGCGGAATTGGTAGACGCGCCAGGTTTAGGTCCTGGTGACTGAAAAGTCGTGGGGGTTCAAGTCCCTTCGCCCGCACCACTTGCACAGGCGCGTTGAAGAGAGTGAATGCGCGGTTATCTGCCGCAAACCGGTGATTTTAGATGGTCGCCGGGACTGGAAACACAAAAAGCAGGAAATCGGACCTGGTCATGGAAGTCGTCGAAACAAATACCGAAGGTTTGCAGCGTGATTTCAAAATCACGATTGTGGCGAATGATATTCAGCAACGCGTCGATGCACGCCTGACCGAAGTGGGTCGCGATATCAGCATCCCCGGGTTCCGGCCCGGCAAGGCGCCGCTCAAGATCCTCAAGCAACGCTATGGCGGATCGGTGATGGGCGAGGTGCTAGAGGCAACCGTCCAGGAATCGTCCCAGGAAGTGCTCAGTGAGCGCGGCCTGCGCCCGGCGGGCCAGCCCAAGATCGAGGTCGTATCCTTCGATGAAGGCAAGGACCTGGAATATGACCTCTCGGTCGAAATCCTGCCGGATATCGAGACTGTCGACCTTGCGTCGCTCGAACTGGATCGCGTGAAGGTCACGCCGACCGACGACGAGATCAAGGATGCGATCGACCGGATCGCCCAGCAGAACCGCGAGACCAAGGCCATCGAAGAGACCCGGCCCACCGCGCAGGGCGATGTCGTGATCATCGATTTCGAGGGCAAGATCGACGATGTGCCATTCGAAGGCGGCAAGGGCACGGGCATCCGTCTCGAGCTCGGCTCGGACCAGTTCATTCCCGGTTTCGAGGAGCAGCTGGTCGGCGTCGAAGCGGGTAAGCCTCTCGAGGTGAAGGTCGCATTCCCGGCCGATTACAATGTCGACGAACTGGCAGGCAAGGACGCGGTCTTCGATTGCACCGTGCAGGAGATCCATGCGGCCGTCGAGGTGACGGTCGATGATGCGTTTGCCGAGAATCTCGGGCTCGAGAATCTGGCCGCACTCCGCGACGCGATCAGCGATCAGCTTGGCCAGGAATACGGCCGGCTGACCCGCGAACGTACCAAGCGCGATCTGCTGGACAAGCTTTCCGATGCGCATGATTTCGCTGTTCCGCCGCGTATGGCCGAAGACGAGTTCAACCAGATCTGGACCCAGATCGAACAGGCCAAGGAAGAAGACAAGCTCGACGAAGAGGACAAGGAAAAGTCCGACGACGAGTTGCGCACCCAGTATCAGGACATTGCCGACCGTCGCGTGCGCCTGGGGCTGTTGCTGTCGCATATCGGCGAGCAGAACGGCCTGACCGTGACCCAGGAAGAGGTTAACCGGGCGATCATGGAGCAGGCACGTCAGATGCCTGGCCAGGAACAGCAGGTGATCGAGTTCTACCGCGAAAACCCGCAGGCCAGCGCATCTCTGCAGGCGCCGATCTTCGAGGACAAGGTCGTCGATTTCGTCATCGAAATGGCGAACGTGACCGAGCGCGAACTGACGCCTGAGCAGCTCAATGCCGAGGCCGAGGCGGAAGCCGCCGAAGCCGATAGCGCCAAGGCGGGCGAGAAGAAGCCTGCCGCGAAGAAGAAGGCACCAGCGAAAAAGGCGGCGGCCAAGAAGCCGGCAGCCAAGAAACCGGCTGCGAAAAAGAAAGCAGACCCCAAGAGCAAGGCAAAGGACGACGGCAAGGCTGCGAAGGAATAGGTCATTCGCCGCAGCCCCTTGCAGGGACTCGCCCGAAGCCTATTTTGTACAAATCGCTTGTCTGGCCCGAGTACGGAGTAACCCAACATCATGGCGAATTACGAAGAACCGCGGATGAACGCGCTTGTGCCGATGGTCGTCGAGCAGACGAACCGTGGCGAACGCGCCTACGACATCTATTCCCGGCTTCTGAAGGAACGCATTATCTTCCTGACCGGTCCCGTAGGGGACGAGGTCGCGAGTGTGATTTGCGCGCAGCTGCTGTTTCTGGAAGCGGAGAATCCCAACAAGGACATCAGCTTCTATATCAACTCGCCGGGCGGCATCGTGACGTCGGGCCTGTCGATCTACGACACCATGCAGTACATCCGCCCGGACGTGGCGACGCTGTGCGTCGGCCAGGCGGCCTCGATGGGTTCGTTGCTGCTCGCAGGCGGCGCCAAGGGCAAGCGATTTGCCCTGCCGAATGCGCGTATCATGGTGCATCAGCCCTCCGGCGGCTTCCAGGGCCAGGCGACAGATATCGAGATCCACGCCCAGGAAATTCTGAAAATCCGCCAGCGGCTGAATGAAATCTACGCCGGGCATACCGGGCAATCGGTCGATCAGATTGGTGAGGCGCTCGAACGTGATCGCTTCTACACTGCGGACGAAGCGCAGAAATTCGGCCTGATTGACGAGGTGGTTGCGAGCCGCGCGGATACGGATGAAGACGAAGAAAGCGACTAGATCGGCTTGCAAAACGTGTGCGTTGTCGATCTGCTCGTTTAACTAATTATTGATCGCTAACGGTTAGCTATTGTTCAATTGCTTCTGTTAGTGATTCGCGTCGGCAGAGAATGCTGCCAGAGACCACGCCCCAGCACGGGACCATATTGGTATGAGCAAGTCCGGTAACGGCGATTCCAAGAACACTCTTTACTGCTCCTTTTGCGGAAAGAGTCAGCACGAAGTCCGCAAGCTGATTGCGGGACCGACGGTCTTCATCTGCGATGAATGCGTCGAGCTGTGCATGGATATCATCCGTGAAGAGCACAAATCGACTCTCGTGAAGTCGCGCGACGGCGTGCCGACCCCGAAAGAGATTTGCGAAGTGCTCGACGACTATGTGATTGGCCAGGACCGGGCCAAGCGCGTGCTCTCGGTGGCGGTTCACAATCATTACAAGCGTCTCAGCGGCGGCCCCAAGGGCAACGAAGTTGAGATCGCGAAATCGAATATCCTGCTGATCGGCCCGACGGGTTGCGGCAAGACATTGCTGGCGCAAACGCTGGCGCGCATCCTCGATGTGCCCTTCACCATGGCGGACGCGACGACCCTCACCGAGGCAGGCTATGTCGGTGAGGATGTCGAGAACATCATCCTGAAGCTGCTGCAGTCGGCCGACTACAATGTCGAGCGCGCGCAGCGCGGCATCGTGTATATCGACGAAGTCGACAAGATCAGCCGCAAGTCGGACAATCCTTCGATCACACGCGATGTGTCGGGTGAGGGCGTGCAGCAGGCCCTCCTGAAGATCATGGAGGGCACGGTTGCCTCGGTGCCGCCGCAGGGCGGGCGCAAGCATCCGCAGCAGGAATTCCTGCAAGTCGACACGACCAATATCCTGTTCATTGTCGGTGGTGCATTCGCCGGTCTGGAACGGATTATCGCCGGCCGCGGCAAGGATACCGCGATTGGCTTCGGTGCCGATGTGCAAAGCCTCGATGACCGGCAAACCGGTGAACTGCTCAGTGAAGTCGAGCCCGAAGATCTCCTGAAGTTCGGGCTCATCCCCGAATTCGTCGGACGCCTGCCGATACTCGCGACGCTTGGTGATCTCGACGAGGACGCCCTGATCCAGATCCTGACCCAGCCGAAGAACGCCCTGATCAAGCAGTATCAGCGCCTGTTCGAGATGGAGGGGGTCGAACTGTCGTTCGCCGAGGATTCGCTGCGGGCCATTTCAAAGAAGGCGATCGCCCGCAAGACGGGGGCGCGCGGTCTGCGGTCCATCATGGAGAATATCCTGCTCGACACGATGTTCGAGCTTCCGGGTATGGACGGCGTCGAAGAGGTGGTGATCAACGGCGAAGTCGTCGAAGGCAACGCTCTCCCGCTGCACATCTATGCGGACAAGCGCGAGGATCTGGGCACCAGCGCCTAAGCCCATCCGGCAGCCCGTTCGGGCCTGTTGTACAACTCGTTTTTGCACGTACCGGTGTTATATGCCGGTGTTCACATCTTGTTCCGCCCACTTGAATGTCGGGGTGCGTTGGACCAAGTAATTGGTCATGGCGCGACTCGCCAAATCGGCGTTCCCTAGCGTTATCCGTAAACCCATGCGCAAGGTTTTTTGGTTAATCTGAAAACCGATATTGCGAACTCGGAAAAAATATATGACTGATCTTTCCAAAGGTGCGTTGTTCCCCGTCTTGCCGTTGCGCGACATCGTCGTGTTTCCGCACATGATCGTCCCCCTGTTTGTCGGGCGCGAGAAGTCCGTGCGGGCGCTCGAAGATGTGATGAAGGACGACAAGCAAATCCTTCTCGTAACCCAGAAAGATGCGGGTGAAGACGATCCATCGCCCGAGGACCTCTATACGGTCGGGACCGTGGGAACGATCCTGCAGTTGCTCAAGCTCCCGGACGGTACGGTCAAGGTTCTGGTCGAAGGCAGCGAGCGTGCGTCGGTTGTCGAGTTCACCGACAATGAGGATTTCTTCCAGGCCGTCGCGGAAGTGAACGCCGACGCTGCGGGAGACGATAGCGAGACCGAGGCGCTTGGCCGTTCGGTCGTCACCCAGTTCGAGCAGTACATCAAGCTCAACCGCAAGGTTCCGCCCGAGGTGCTCGTCTCGATCAATCAGATCGAGGAGCCCAGCAAGCTGGCCGACACCATCGCGTCACACCTGTCTCTCAAGATTCCCGAGAAACAGGAACTGCTTGAGGCCGACACGATCCAGAAGCGTCTGGAGAAGATTTACAGCTTCATGGAAGGCGAGATCGGCGTTCTCCAGGTCGAGAAACGCATCCGCAGCCGCGTCAAACGCCAGATGGAGAAGACGCAGCGCGAGTATTATTTGAACGAGCAGCTCAAGGCGATTCAGAAGGAGCTGGGCGAGGCAGAGGATGGCCGCGACGAACTCCAGGAACTCGAAGACCGGATCAAGAAAACGCGCCTGACCAAGGAAGCGGAAGAGAAGGTCGGCCAGGAACTGAAGAAACTTCGCAATATGAGCCCGATGTCGGCCGAAGCGACCGTCGTGCGCAACTATCTCGACTGGATTCTGGCAATCCCGTGGAAGAAGCGTTCGCGGGTGAAGAAGGACATCATGGCGGCCCATGCCGTTCTCGATCAGGACCATTACGGTCTCGACAAGGTCAAGGAACGCATCCTCGAATATCTCGCCGTGCAGCAGCGCATGTCGAAGATCAAGGGACCGATCCTGTGCCTGGTGGGCCCTCCGGGCGTGGGCAAAACATCGCTCGGCAAATCGGTCGCGCGGGCGACGGGGCGCAAGTTTGTGCGCATGTCCCTGGGTGGCGTCCGCGACGAGGCGGAAGTCCGCGGTCACAGGCGCACCTACATTGGTTCGATGCCGGGCAAGGTGATTCAGGGCATGAAGAAGGCCGGGACATCGAACCCGCTCTTCCTGCTCGATGAGATCGACAAGCTGGGCGCCGACTGGCGCGGTGACCCGTCTTCGGCCCTGCTCGAAGTGCTGGATCCCGAACAGAACCACACATTCCAGGACCATTATCTGGAGGTCGATTATGACCTGTCGGATGTGATGTTCGTTTGCACGGCCAACACCATGCGTATGCCGGGCCCGCTGATGGACCGGATGGAAGTCATCCGTATCCCGGGTTACACGGAAGATGAGAAGATCGAGATCGCCAAGCGCCATCTGATCTCCAAGCAGATATCCGAGAACGGCCTGAAGGATGACGAATGGTCGATCACGGATACCGGACTGCGCGATCTCATTCGCTATTACACGCGTGAGGCCGGTGTTCGTAGCCTCGAACGCGAGATTGCCAACCTGGCGCGCAAGGCGGTCAAGGAGATTGCCGTCGAGAAGGACGTCAACGCCGTCAAGGTGACGGTCAAGAACCTCGACAAATATGCCGGCATTCGCAAGTTCCGCTTTGGTGAGACCGAGGCCGACGATCTGGTCGGTGTGGTTACAGGACTGGCCTGGACCGAGGTCGGCGGCGAGTTGCTGACGATCGAGGCGCTGCTGGTGCCGGGTAAGGGCAAAATCACAATCACCGGCAAACTTGGTGACGTGATGCAGGAATCGGTTCAGGCGGCCAACGCCTATGTGCGCTCACGTGCGGCTGAATTCGGCATCGAGCCGCCGCTGTTCGAGCGACGCGATATTCATATTCACGTACCTGAAGGGGCGGTGCCGAAGGATGGTCCGTCCGCCGGTGTGGGGATGATCACATCGATGGTCTCCGTGCTGACCCAGAACCCGATCCGCAAGGATGTCGCCATGACCGGCGAGATCACGCTGCGCGGCCGGGTGCTGCCGATTGGCGGCCTCAAGGAGAAGTTGCTCGCCGCGTTGCGCGGTGGCGTGAAGACCGTGATCATTCCGCAGGACAACGAAAAGGATCTCGCGGACATCCCGGACAACGTCAAGAAGGGGCTGGAAATCATCCCGGCAACGACCGTTGACGAAGTCCTGGAGCACGCTTTGAGCCAGCCGTTGGTGCCCATCGAGTGGGACGAATCGGCGCACGAGTCGGCCACTGTTACGGCCAAAGATGACGATTCCGACACCTCTGGAGTGGTGCGTCATTAGGGTTGACGTGGCCGCAACGCCGAGTCGGAACACAATTTTCGCTAAAAACCCCGGAATTCCGGGCCGTTTTGATTGACGGTTCGGAATCCGGGCTTCTAGACTCCTTGGACTGTTTGGAGTCGGACTTCCCGCTCCAGACTTCAGATCCACTGAACCAACCCATAAGGGGGTCAACTGTGAACAAGAACGATCTCGTCGCATCCGTTGCAGACTCATCCGGTCTTTCCAAGGCCGACGCCGGTAAGGCGGTCGACAGTGTGCTCGACAACATTACCAATGCGCTCCAGGGCGGAAACGAAATCCGTCTCGTAGGTTTCGGTACTTTCTCCGTCGCCCAGCGTAAGGCCACGACCGGCCGCAATCCGCAGACCGGCGCTGCCATTCAGATTCCGGCCTCGAAGCAGCCCAAGTTCAAGGCGGGCAAGGCTCTCAAGGACGCTGTGAACTAAACTGAAGCGTTTTCGCGTTTTGCGCGGGCCGGTCGTAGTTTCTGCGGCCGGCCCGCTGCATTTTGGTTTGGTGTTTTTCAGACCAATCGATTGCCGGGGCTGGCTCGCCACACGGCAATTGGGATAGAACCCCGATACCGGGCGGTTAGCTCAGCTGGCAGAGCATCTCGTTTACACCGAGAGGGTCGGCGGTTCGATCCCGTCACCGCCCACCATTCTCTTCGTTCAACGGAGAATTACGATGTCCAAGACGGACAATATGCGGGCCGTCTATCTGGACGGACATGAGGGCCTTTCGTCGGTCGTTGTCGGAGAGCGCCCCAAGCCGAGTTACGGGGCCGGTGACGTCCGGGTCCGGATCGCCGCCGCGGGCATCAACCGCGTGGACCTCTACATGGCCAACGACGGCAGTGGGTTTCGCCACGAGCTGCCCCTGATCATGGGGGTCGACGGCGCGGGCGTAATCGACGCCGTCGGGCATGGCGTGACGCACCGCAAGGCCGGTGAGCGGGTCGTCATCTACCCGGCGAAATTCGGCGATGACGAGTTCAGCCGCCGTGGCGACCAGATGCTGTCGTTCCAGCGCGCCGTTCCGGGCGAGAATTTCGACGGCACCTTTGCGGAATACATGGTGGTTCCGGCGGCCTGCGCCTTTCCCATCTCCGACGCGCTGAGTTTTCGAGACGCGGCCGTGTTGCCGACCGCCTATCTGACCGCGTGGCGCATGGTCACCTCGGCCGGGCAGGTCACCCAGGAAGATACCGTGTTGATCCATGGTGTCGGCGGCGGTGCGTCGCTGGCGGCCTTGCAGTTCTCGAAGATGCGCAACGCGCGGGTCATCGTCACATCGTCCTCCGACGAAAAGCTTGCCGTGGCGCGCGAATATGGCGCCGACGTGATGGTCAACTACCGCGATCACGATGTCCTCGACGCCGTGCGAACGGCGACCAACAAGCGCGGTGTGGATGTTGTCATCGAGAATGTCGGCGAGGCGACCTGGGATACGTCAATGCGTGCGGCAGTGGGTGGCGGGCGCATCGTTGTTTGCGGCGCCACATCGGGCCCCAACCCCAAGGCCGACCTGCAGCGCGTGTTCATTCGCCAACTGCAGATTATCGGTGTGACGATCGGCAACTTCGAGGAGTTCCGAACCCTGATCGATGCTGCGGAACGCAAGCTGTTCGTCCCTCATTTCGACAGTGTCTACGGGTTGGAAGACGTCCCCGAGGCGCTGCGCAAGCTTGATCGCGGCGAACAAGTCGGCAAGATCGGCATTACGGTCAATGCGGACCTCGGTGAATAGGGGCTGAATCATGGGACAACTCGACGGCAAGGTTGCGATCGTCACCGGCGGCGGCAGGGGGCTCGGCCGCGCCTATTGCGAGGCGCTCGCCGCGGAAGGTGCCGCGGTGGTCGCGGCGGACATCCGCGATACGGCCGAAACGGTGGCGGCGGTCGAGGCTGCCGGCGGCCGGATCATTGGTGTGCCCCTCGATGTGGCTGACATGGAAAGCTGTTCGGCGATGGCGGGTGCAGCGCTGGCCGCGTTCGGCCGGATCGACGTACTGGTCAATAACGCGGCGCTGTATGGCGACATCTCCGGCGGGCGTTTCGACAAGCTTTCGGACGACCAGTGGGACCGGGTCATGACCGTGAACGTCAAAGGCATCTGGCAGTGCTGCAAGGCCTGTGTGCCAGCCATGCGCGAGGCGGAAGGCGGTTCGATCGTGAACATCTCTTCACTCGCCGCGACATACGGCATGGCCTATGTGGTGGACTATGCGACATCCAAGGCGGCGGTCATCGGTATGACACGTTCGCTCGCGCGCGAGCTCGGTCGGGACTGGATCCGGGTCAACGCTGTCGCGCCGAGCGCGGTACAGACAGAAGGCACCGATGAATTCATGGGCGAGAAGCGTGACGGCATGATGGACGCCATCGCCCAGGGCCAGAGCCTGAAAAGCAATCTCGATCCGAGCGACATGACGGGCACAATTGTCTATCTCGCATCGGACGCCAGCCGCTTCGTGACCGGACAGACGATCATGGTCGATGGCGGCACGGTGATGCTGTAGCGGATCACTTGCCGTGGCGCGCTGGACGACATAGTTAGAACGGAATCCGAGTAATACGGGCGCGCGGAATAACCTGCGTGAGACAGATCAAAGGGCAGGACGATGAGCATGACACCCCTCGAGGAACTGGGCGAACCCCTTTACTACATCGCCGGCAACGCGGCCGAGGCGGGTTTCCCCACGCCGCCGAATCCCCATGGCCAGTCGCTGCGCACCTGGGTCCGTTCGCTGGGCGGCATGCAGAAAGAGGCGCTCGTCGTGAATGCCGCCACGAGCACAGCCTGGCGCTTCGCCTGTGACGAGGGTGCGCATCTGGGCGGCTATAACAAGGCACCGAACCCGCTGACATATCTGAGTGCGGGCATGATCGCGTCCTATATGAACGAGGTCACCGCGCTCGCCGCGCAACGCCAGATCGAGCTGCGCGATCTCGAGCTCGTGCTCGAGAACAAATACTATCGCGAGGGCGACTTCCGAAAAGGCACGATGAACAGCGGTGCGAAACCGCCGGAGCTGACGGTTAATTGCGAAGCCGATTGCGACGACGCAACCCTCCAGACCCTGTTGTATGAGGCCGTGGCCGCAGCCCCCCTGAACGGACTGGCGCGCGGCGAACATCCCAGCCTCTTTACGCTCGTCCACAATGGCGAGGTGTTGACCCCGACGGCGGTGACGCCGCTCGACATGGAGCCATTCCCGAACCCGGGTGACAATTTCCCGAATCTCGAACGCCTGGCCAACAGCCCGGCCGTACCCGATCTCGTTCGTTTCATGGCCGAGGAGGGGGCGACGTATGAGGCCTTCCTGAAGACCCGGACCGCGACGGATGCGGAACGCGGTGACATCAGCAACCTGCACATGCACACCAGATGCGTGCTGCGTGCGGATGGCGTGAAGCACATTATGAAGGAACAGTACGGCCCCGAGGCACCCAGCTGGGAATTCCTGTCATCCGAGGATGGCCGCGCGCCGGATGCCGCGTCCCTAATCTCCGGTGGGATCGGCCTTTGTTTCATGACCCAGATGGGGCGGTATTCGCACATGGCGAAGCTGCCGCTGACCGATTACGCGATCATCCAGGACACCCATTTCTCGCTCGGAGGTGCATCGGGTGGGACCGGCCAGGCGGCCGTCGCCCAGCCGGTCGAGACCCATGTCTATCTGGAGACGGATGCCGACAACGACACGGCCCAGAAAATTCTCGAAGTCGGCGAGCGGACCTGTTTCCTGCACGCCTTCTGCCGCGATGATCTGAAGCCGAAAGTGCGCGGAAGCAAGACCTCCCGCGCGGCTTAGGGGCTACGTTTTACTCCGCAGCGACGGCGTCGAAGTCGGGGGTCTCGAGTTCCGGTACGACCTTCTCCATGAAGAGCTGAATTTCTTCGAGCAGCTCGTCCTTCGGTTGCTGCGCCCAGTGCCAGATCAGGGTGATGTATTCGCATGGAATGCGGGAATAGATTTCCTGCCAGTCGGCGATGGCGTCGTCGACGGTGCCGCCGAGGATGAACTTGTGTTCCTTCATCGCGCGGAATGCGGCCTCGGCATCGTGGTTGACCGGGTCCACATTGTGGTTCCCGAACACCGAGTAGAAATTCTTGAAGATGTCGAGGTCGTAAGCCCGCACCTTGCGGTCGAAATCGTCGGCGGACTTTCCGATCCGGGTGTGACGCACGATGTTCTGCATTTGGCCAAACTGCAGCTGACGCCCGTGCTTGGCTGCTTCCTCCACATAGACGTTGGCGAGTTCGACCACGCCGTCGGTCGGGTTGAAGTAGCTCGGTCGGAAGCCGTGCTTGGCGGCGAACTCGATCGTGGCGCGTGAGCGGGCCACCGCGCAAAATACCGGTGGGTGCGGATCCTGGAACGGCTTGGGCACGACCGAAATACGCCGCAGCACCCCGTCATCGTCGATCTCGCCTTCCGCACCGGCCTCACGCGCGATCTCGTAGCCTTCGTAGTTGGCGATGCCCGTGTCGTGGGGGTAGGGGGCCTGATAGAACTTGCCGTTGAGCTCGACCGAATCCTTGGTCCAGCAATCGAGCACCATCTCGACGCGCTCTTCAAATATCTCGCGGTTCTTCAGATCATTGCTGCTGCCGTCCGACACGGTGGCGACGGCGTCGCTGCCCTGGCCCAGGATATTGGTCCAGCGTGACTGGTAGCCCCGGGCGAAACCGACGAAATATTTGCCGTTGGTCAGGTGATCGATGATCGCGGTCTCTTCTGCCACGCGGATCGGGTCGTGAGTCGCCATGACATAGCCAAACGCGCCGACATGGATGTTCTTGGTGTGGGCGGCCCAATGGGCATTCATCACGCCGGGGTTCGGCCCGACTTCGTAACCTTCGGAATGCAGGTGATGCTCGATCGTGGACATGCCCCACACGCCCATCTCGTCGGCGGCCTTGATGATGTCCGTCCACTCATGAACGATCTTGTTGTACAGCGCGGAATCGCGACCGATGGGCGCCCTGGCGCGGCGATCATGTTCGTCCTCCGCGGGAAAGACCGGATACAGCTGGACGATGACTTTGGGCGATCCCATGGCACGCTCCCCTGAGAATTATTGATCTTATGTTCAGTTTGGCATTGGTTCTGGTTGAGGGCGAGTCAGCTGACCCCGTCACTTTGAATTTGGGCGCGCCATCGCCCGTTTGCGATAATCCCAGGTGCCGTCGATAAACAGATCCGACGTCAGGAAGCTCTTGGCGTTATCGATCTCGCCTTCGCGCATGGTCTGGATGGTCCCGGCGGCCATGGCCTTCAACTGCACGCCCATGGATCGTTCGAGTTCGATGGTCGAGATCACCGTGTCTCGCACCGAGCGACCACCAACCAGTGCCCCGTGATACTGGAGGATAAGCGCGCGTTTTCCCGCCAGCTTGTTGACGATGGCATCGCCCTGTTCTGCGATCTCGTGTGCGTTGTCGTAGTCCTCGATGATGTCGATGTCGTTGTGGAAGCGCGCGGCGTTGCGGTCGAAGTTCTGGAGGTTCGCGCCGATCGCACCCATGGCCACGCAATTGTCGCCGTGATGATGGGCGATGCACATGATGTCGGGCCGCGCGGCATAGACCATGCCGTGGATGCGCAGTGTCGGGTTAACGACACCCTCCGGGCCCTGAAGGTTCAGCTCGAAATCCACTTCGCGAAGATCGTCATCGGACACCTCTTCGACGCTCTTGCCGAGCTGGTAGGTCCAGAATGTGTCGACGCCGGGTGCGCGCGCGGTCAGATGTGCCAGAAGGCCCAGGCCGAGCCCGGCATGCCCGAGCATGTGATATCCATCGACAAGTTCTCGCTTGAGCGCCTCGATGGAAAAATCGGTGGATTGTTCGGTGGCATCGGACATGGCCATTCCTCGCGGGTGGATTGTTTGGCGACCGGTGTTTTTTGTATCATCCGCCCGGCTGCCTAAGGGCGCAACTGTTCACCAGAGAGACAAGCATGGCACTACATCCCCAAATTGTTGCGTTGATGGAACGCGCCGCGGCCGCCGGCGTTCGCCCGACCCATGAACTTACGGTCGATGAGGCGCGGGTACAGATGGACGAGATGTCGCGCGAACGCGACAAGGATCGCACCAAGGTGCGCATGGTCGCCGACACCGTGATCAACGGCGCCGGGGGCGACGATATGACCATGCGGGTCTACTGGCCCGACCTGGTGCAGACCGATATCGCGCCGGCGATCATGTTCTTCCATGGTGGCGGCCATGTGATCGGCAGCCTGAATTCCCATGACCTGGTCGCACGCAACCTGTGTGCCGACACGGGCTATCTGGTGGTCTCCGTCGACTACCGCATGGGCCCCGAGCACAAATTCCCCGCCGCGCCGGAGGATTGTTATGCCGCGACCAAATGGGTCGCGGAGAATACCCGTCAACTCGGCGTGGACCCGACCCGCATTGCCCTGGCCGGCGACAGCGCCGGTGCCAACCTCGCCGCGGTCGTGGCAATGATGGCGCGCGACGCGGGCGGCCCCGACATCGCGTTCCAGCTGCTGGTCTATCCGGTGGCCGACTATGCCTTCGACACGCCGTCTTATGAAACCTACGCGGAAGATGCGGGAATTTTGACCGCGGCCGGCATGCACTGGTTTCGCGACCATTACCTGAACGGACCGGATGACTATGAAGACTGGCGCGCCGCCCCGTTGCGGGCGAAGGATTTCTCGGGCTTGCCGCCGGCGCTGGTGATCACGGCGGAATGTGATGTTCTGCATGATGAGGGGGTCGCTCTGGCCGAAGCGCTCGCCGCCGCGGGCGTCGCTGTCGAGCAGCGGGACTATCCCGGAATGATGCATGGTTTTTACTCGTTCGCACCTTTGGTGGATGACGGACGGACCGCGCAACTTCATGCGGCAGAGGCATTGCGCAAAGTTCTTTCGGCCTGAAGGTGCGGAATCACGTGTCGTTCGCTTGACATCAATGGGGTGCGGCAGTACATCCGCTCTCGGCTTGGGGGTGTAGCTCAGTTGGTTAGAGCGCCGGCCTGTCACGCCGGAGGCCGCGGGTTCGAGTCCCGTCACTCCCGCCACTAAGCCCCATGTCGAAGATTTGCACCAGGACCCTCGCGGGTCCTGTTTTGCATTCGAATCGGATGTCAGGCTGCGCCCACGCAAACAAGTGAAAAGACCTGCGCCACAACGCCTCACGAGGGTGTCCGCAGTCTTGCACGGTCGTTCGCGCTGGTGTAAGCCTGACCCCGCTTGATACGGGGTTTTCGGGCGTGCGATTCGGGGCCGATCAGGATCGGGTAACGCACAGTCACGAAGGCCAGAACCAAGGTTTTGTCGATGGAAGTACTCCTCCTCGAATACCTGCCTATTTTGATCTTTCTCGGCTTGGCCGTCGGCCTGTCGGGTCTGATGATCATGGCGTCCGTGATCGTCGGCGCGCGCAAGCCGGATCCGGAGAAGAATTCCGCCTACGAGTGCGGCTTCGATGCCTTCGATGACGCGCGCATGAAGTTCGACGTGCGTTTTTATCTCGTGGCGATTCTCTTCATCATTTTCGACCTCGAGGTCGCGTTTCTCTTCCCCTGGGCCATCACGCTCTCGGACATCGGTGAATTCGGCTTCTGGTCGATGATCGTATTTCTGGGAATCCTGACGGTCGGTTTTGTTTACGAATGGCGCAAAGGAGCGCTCGAATGGGAATAACCGTTCGCGATTCCGCCGAGACTGTCTTTCAGCCCGGCCCCGATCAGGACGCGGCGATCCAGGCGGTCTCCGCAGAGCTGGCCGACAAGGGC
>JABJEK010000109.1 GCA_018702955.1 Rhodospirillaceae bacterium
GAAGACCGTGTCCGTCGCGTCTATGCTCACTTGTCCAACCATTCCGGGAAGGGCAGGCCCTTTTCCTTGAGGAATGCCACGTTGAAGATTTTCGACGCATAGCGGTGGGAGCCGTCACAGAGGATCGTGACAATCGTGTGGCCCGGTCCGAGTTCCTTGGCCAGGCGGATCGCGCCGGCGACATTGATTCCGCTCGACGTGCCGACACTGAGGCCTTCCTCGCGGATCAGGTTGTACATGATCGGCAGCGCTTCCTCGTCAGGGATCTGGAACGGGAAATCGACCGGTGCACCTTCGAGATTGGCGGTAATCCGGCCCTGGCCGATGCCTTCGGTGATCGACGAGCCTTCGGATTTCAACTCGCCGTTGGCATAGAAATTATAGATCGCCGCACCCATCGGGTCGGCGAGGCCGATCTTGACGTCGGCGCTGCGGCTTTTCAGATACATGCCGACACCGGCAAGGGTGCCGCCGGTCCCGACCGCACAGACGAAGCCGTCGAGCGTGCCGTCGGTCTGATCCCAGATTTCCGGACCCGTGGTGTCGAAATGGCCCTGCCGGTTTGCGACATTGTCGAACTGGTTGGCCCAGATCGCGCCGTTGTCTTCCTTGGCCGCGAGTTCATCGGCCAGCCGGCCGGACTGCTTGATGTAGTTGTTGGGGTCCCTGTAGGGGACCGCGGGTACCTCAATGAGTTCGGCGCCGGCCTGGCGGAGCACGTCCTTCTTTTCCTGAGTCTGGGTCTCGGGAATGACGATGACCGTCCGGTAGCCGCGGGCGTTGGCCACATGCGCCAGCCCGATCCCGGTGTTGCCGGCCGTGCCTTCGACGATGACACCGCCCGGTTTCAGCAGACCCTTTGCCTCGGCATCCTTGACGATTGCCAGGGCGGCGCGGTCCTTGACGGACCCGGCGGGGTTCAGAAACTCGGCCTTTCCCAAGATGGTGCAGCCGGTCTCTTCCGAGGCCCGGCGCAACTTGATCAGCGGCGTATTGCCGACCGCTTCGATGAAACCGTCGCGAACGTTCATTTCACTGCCTTTTGTGTGTGATTCCGGGGAAAGTACGCTTGGCGGGAATGTAGCTCCCACCCGTTGGCCCTGCAAGCGCAGGGGCAATGGTTTGGTCCAATTCACCGGGCTTGATTGTTGCCGCGTGCCAGCGAATAACAGGGATGGTCTTGGCGCGGGCATCTTCCCGGCGTGAACAGGCCGTGTGTCGGCGATGGGGGATGTGATGGATCTGAGACTTTCGGGAAAACGCGCGTTGGTGTCGGGCTCCACACTGGGGATCGGCCGGGCCATTGCGGAATCCCTTGCAAGGGAGGGGGCGTCGGTGATCGTGAACGGGCGCGATGCTGGCCGTGTGGAAAAGGCGGTGGCGGAGATTTCCGGCGTTGGGTTGGCTTCCGGCTTTGCCGCCGATCTCTCGACGCCGGACGGTGCACGCGATCTGGCGGCCTTTGCAACCCGGGACGGCGCGGTCGACATCCTGGTCAACAATGCGGGCATGTTCACGGTCAACGAGTTCTTCGACATCGAGGATGCCGACTGGCAGGCGATGTTCGACCTCAATGTGATGAGTGCCGTGCGCCTGTCGCGGGCGCTGATGCCGGCGATGCTGGCGCGTGATTGGGGACGGGTGCTGTTCATCGGCTCGGATCAGAGCTCGAAGCCCAACCCGTCGATGGCCCATTATGCCATGACCAAGACCGCGCTCGTGTCCATCGCGCGCAGTCTGGCGGAGCGCACGCGCGAGACCGGTGTGACGGTCAACACGCTGCAGGTCGCCCCGACATGGACGGATGGCGTTGAGGCTTTCATGCAGCAGATGGCCGACATCGAGGGCACGACACCCGAAGAGATGAGCAAGGGGTATTTCGCCGAAGGCGAGGGGCAGACGTCGCTCCTGCAGCGTTGGGCGCGTCCGGCAGAGATTGCGGCTGTCGCGACATTCCTGTGCTCGCCCCAGGCTTCCGCCATCAATGGCAGCGCCCCGCGCGCCGATGGCGGGATGGTGCGGGCGCTGTTCTAGATGCGGGGGTGATTGCTAATCGTCGTTTGTGTCCGAACCCTCGATCAACGCTCTTGCGTCCGGTGCCACCGATCGGAGATGCAGATCGCGCTGGGGGAAGGGGATTTCGATCCCGTTTTCCTCGAAAAGGTCCCAGACCCGCAGCAGGACCTTGCTCTTGATGTTCGAGACGCCGTTCTGCGGGTCGCGGATCCAGAACCGAATTTCGAGATCGACCGAGCTGTCGCCAAAGCCCTTGAGGAGGCAAACCGGCTGGGGGTTGTCGAGGATGCGTTCCTCACCCTCGGTTGCTTCGACACACAGGGCGATCGCCTTGTGGATGTCCGAACCGTAAGACACGCCGACCGGCGCGCGCAGGCGAACCCGCTTTGCGCTGAATGACCAGTTTTCGACGCGGGTGACGATCAGTTCTTCGTTCGGGATCAGATGCTCGATCCCGTCACGTGTGATGACCGAGACATAGCGCGCCCCGAGGGATTGAATCGAGCCATAGGTGCCGGCCACGCCGATTGTGTCACCGGGCTTGATGGAGCGGTCCATCAGCAGAATGATTCCGCTGATGAAGTTGCTGACGATCTTCTGCAGGCCGAAGCCGATGCCGACACCGAGCGCGCCACCGAATACGGCCAATGCCGTCAAATCGATGCCGACACTGTTCACCGCGACGAACACGGCAATGATGACCAGCAGTATCTTCAACAGTTTCGAGAACAGAACCTGCATCGACGGCGTGATGTTCGGCAGCTTCTTGATTCGGCGTTCGAGCAGGCTGGCGGCCATATTGGCGAGCCACAGGAGCAGGACGAGATAGAAGAGGCCCTCGATGATCCCCAGGGCTGTAATGCGTATCTGGCCGACCTTCAGCGCGATCCCGTCGAGCAGGTCCAACGCCGGTTGGAGGAACCCCACGATGTTCAGCGCGGCAATGATCCACACAACGACGGCGATAAACCGCGCCCAGACTTCCTCGCGCACGAATTGGGTGATCAGCCGGATCACGATCCAGGCGTTCACCAGGC
>JABJEK010000110.1 GCA_018702955.1 Rhodospirillaceae bacterium
AGGCTGGGCAGGACCGGATGGGCGGAGATCTGATCGCGCTGAAGATGTCGGAAGTGATTTTTGCGCAAGCGCTCCGGACGTTTATCGAAAGCCAGGCGGCCGAGACTGCCGGCCTGTCGGGCTTCGCCGATCCGCATATTGCACGCGCGCTGACCGCTTTTCACAAACAGCCCGCCGCCGCCTGGACAGTCGAGAGCCTGGCGCGAGAGGCGGGCCTGTCCCGCACCGGTTTTGCGCAACGGTTCGCGCAGAAGATGGGTGTCACCCCGCTGCAATATCTGACGAGTTGGCGGGTGCAACTGGCGCGCGAGGCGTTGGCCGGGGGGGATGTCAGCACGCTCGAAGCCGCTGAACTCGCGGGCTATGGGTCCGAGGCTTCATTCGCGCGGGTTTTCAAAAAGGATGTCGGCATGACGCCGGCGGCATACCGAACTTCGCAGGCCTGACGTCGGCACGCGCGTGAAGCCGCCGCCTGGCGCCGGGTGGGCTATCTTCTGGTCGCGCGCGGGTCGAGCGCGTCCTGCAGCCCGTCGCCGAGGAAGTTGAACGCCATCACTGTCACGAAGATGACCGCGCCGGGCCACACGGCGAGCGCGGGTGCGCGGGTCGCCAGCTCCTGGGCGTTGGTCAGCATGTTTCCCCAGCTGGGGATGGGTGGCTGTATGCCGAGCCCCAGAAAACTCAACACCGATTCCAGCAAGATCACGACGCCGATGGAAAGTGTGGTGGCGACGATGATGGGCGAGACGATATTGGGCAGGATGTGGCGCAGCATGATCGTGGTGGGTCGGGCGCCCATGGCCTCGGCGGCGCGCACGAATTCGCGGGTGCGCACGGACAGCGTCCCCGCGCGCACAAGCCGCGCGACCGTGGTCCAGCCGACCAGCGCGATGATGAAGACGATCCGATAGAGGCTCGCCATTTCGGAATTGGCGATGTCGGCGGGCACACCGACCTTGGCCAGATCGACCGCCGCCAGGATGATGAGTAGCGGCAAGAGCGGCAGCGCGATGACCCCGTCGGTGCTGCGCATCAGGAGCGTGTCCAGACGACCGCCGTAATAGCCGGCGAGCAACCCGACCGCCGTGCCGATGGTCGCCGCGCCGAGCGCGGCCACGAGCCCCACCAGCAGCGAGATGCGCCCGCCATACAGAAGGCGCACGAGCACGTCGCGCCCGGCCTCGTCGGTGCCGAGCCAATGGGTGGCGTCGGGTGAAGCGTACTGGTTGAACAAATCGACCCGCGTGGCATCGACCCCGAGCATGGCCTCGAAGGCGGGCGCGAGGAGGGCGGCGAGCGCGATCAGGGCCAGCACGGCTGCGCTGAGCATGGCCGGCCGGTTGCGCCGGAAGCGCTGCCAGAAGCGCTGTGTGTCCGCGCCTGATAATGTGTCGGCGACGATGCTCATGCCGCCTCCGTATTGTTTTTGTCGGCGGTCATTGTCATGCCGCCTCCAGTGCCCGGAAGCTGATGCGCGGGTCCAGCGCGGCATAAGCGATGTCGGCGAGGAAGTTGCCGATCAGGACGACCAAGGTCGCCAGCAGCAGGCCGACCAGCGCCAGGTTGAAGTCGTTGCCCAGTATGGAATCGTAGATCAGCTTGCCCATGCCCAGATAGCCGAACATGGTTTCGGTGATGAGGGCTCCCGAAAATAACGTCCCGAAATCCAGCGCGATGATGGTGGTCAGCGGCAGCATCGCGTTGCGCAGCCCGTGGCCAAACAACGTCCGCCGGGGGCCGAGGCCCTTGGCCCGCGCGGTGCGGATGTAATCCTGGCGCAGGACCTCGATCATCGCGGCGCGGGCGAAGCGGGTGTAGCCCGCCAGGCTGGCGATGGTGAGTGTGGCGACCGGCAGCACCAGAAATTTCAGCCCTGCGAAGAACCCGGCGTCGGTGGCCCCCATGCCGCCCGCCGGCAACCAGCCCAGCCCGACGGCGAAGATCATGATGAACAGCAGCGCCAGCCAGAAGGGCGGCACCGAGATGCCCGCGAAGCAGAACAGGTTGATCGCCGAGTCGAGCTTCGACTGCGGGCGCGTCGCCGCGATTACCCCCAGGGGTATGGCGACGACGATGGCGACAATGGAGCTGAGGCCCAGCAGGATCACGGTGTTGCCCAGGCGGGGCAGCAGAATATCCATCACCGGGCGGTTGTAGGTGCGCGAGAAACCGAGATCGCCGGTGAATACCCCGCCCAGCCAGTTGGCGTAGCGTTCCCACAGGGGCAGATCGAGCCCGTGCAGGCGCTTGAGGCGCTCGCCGTCAGCCGGGGTGAGGTCCGGGTTCGACGCGATCATGATGTCGATCGGGTCGCCGGGCATCAGTCCGATCAGCATGAAGACGATGAACGACATGACCGCCAGCACGACGGCCATGCCGAGCAGGCGCCGGGTCAGGAAGGCTAACAAAGCCCCGTCATGGCCGGGTTTGACCCGGCCATCCACGTTTCTGGATTATGTTCCACGGCGATGGAGATGCCCGGATCAAGTCCGGGCATGACGAAATTTTGAAAAAAGGGACTCACTTCGCCGTCCAGTTCTCGACCCACAGGGTGCTCGGATACTGGTGGCCGGTCGGCGTGACGCCGGAGAGCCAATCGGGCATGACGAACGCATTGGCGCGGAAATACAGCGGCAGCACGGGCAGCTGTTCGGCATAGTTCTGCTGGATCGTGGTCCAGTGACGGGTCTGCGCCTCGGCCCCGCACTCCACCTCGACCCGGTCGATGGCCTCGTCCATCACCGGGTTGGCGAACCCGGTGTAGTTCTGGCCCGACCAGCCGTTCTCGGCCGTGGGGATCATCGAGGAATGCATGGTCGTGCGCGGGATGTTCTCCGGCGTCGAGAACCAGGCGAACATGGCCATACCGGGAAATTCCCGCTGGCGGATGGTCTGGCCGAACAGCACCCGGGCGGGCTGGTTGCGGATACGCAAATCGACGCCGACCTCGCGCAGGTTCGACTGGATCACCTGCTCGACCAGCTCGCGAACCCGGTTGCCGGCGGTGGTCATGATTTCAATACGGAGTGGTTCCCCGGCCGCGTTGTGCCGGATGCCCTTGCGGATGTCGGTCCAGCCCGCTGCATCCAGAAGTGTCCGCGCGGTATCGGGGTCGAACGGGTATTTGCGGACGTCGTCGGTGTGCACGGCGTCCAGCGGGTGCACGAAGGTGTCGGCGACCGGTTGCTTGCCCTCGAACAGGCGTTCACTGATCGCGGTACGGTCGATGGCGTGCAGCAGCGCGCGGCGGACATCCAGGTTTTCGAGGATCGGGTTGTCGAGCCGCAGATCCACATGCTCATAGAACAGCCCGGGCTTGAAGACCACGTTGAAGCGGTCGCCATGGCGCTTTTCGAACGCAATTGCCTGATCCAGCGAGATGCCGTCTTCGCCGGCGATATAGTCGATCTCACCCGACAGCAGATTCGCTTCCAGTGCCGCGGTGTTCTCGATGGTGCGCACAGTGATGCGCTTGAAGGCGGGTTTCTTGCCCCACCAGGTGGGGTTGGGTTCCAGTGTGATCGTGGCGCCGGGTTCGACACTTGCGATGCGGTAGGGCCCGAAATACAGCCCCGCCCGGGTCGGGTCCGTGTCATAGGCGTTGCGCGTGCGGTAGGCGGCAGGCTCGCTGGCCGCCTCGGCCTCAAGATGGGCCGGGACGAGTTCGAAATCGTTGATCGCCTCGGCGTTGCAGGTGCGTTTGTTCCAGAAAATGGTGAAGCGCGAATCGTCATGGGCGACGATCTTCTCCATCCGCCGATAGAGTTCCTGGTTGTTGATGCCGGCGGTCTCGTCGCGCCCGATCGCCCAGGTGAACGCCACATCCCTGGTGGTGATCGGCACGCCGTCGCCCCATGTGGCGCCCGGGCGGATCGTGTAATCGACCTCCAGCCCGTCTTCGCCGTCCGGCGTTGTCCAGTCGCGAATGGTGCCCGCCGCGCGCGATGGAAGCGTCTCGCACAGCATGCAGATGAGTTTCCAGTCCGCGTCGTAGACGGTGAAGGGCCGCCGGGTCATGCCGTTGATCAGCGACAAGACCACATGGCTGGCCAGATTGGGATGGAATCCCTGGGGGAACTGGCTGACGCCGATGACCAGCTCGTCGCGTGCTTTTTCCTGCGCGAGAGCCGGGGTGGCGCCGAGGGCGGTGGCCAGTACGGCGGCGGCGATGAAGGTCTTGAGCTTTAACATGTGCACGATTGTAGGCCATGTCGCCCGTCGCGGAAATTGCGTCGGGGCTTGATGTCCGTCACGAAATCATGACCGCGAAAGCGCGGGCGGGTTTGAAACCCGGCCCTACGGAAATTGCCGAACGGGTACGGGAACGGGTTTGGAACCCGTCCCTATGGAAATCATCGAACGGATGTAGGGGCGGGTCTGTGACCCGCCCGTCGGTCACGCCATGGGTTTCCAGCCGTCGGGATCGTGCAGATAGGCCTCGACGCTGTCGAGCTGTTCGGTCGAGAAGGCGCCCTGTTCGCGCGCGGCGTCGAGGACATCCCACCATGTCGCCAGGGCATGAAGCCCGACGCCGAGATTATCCATCGTCGTCTGGCTTTCAGGGAAAATCCCGTAATGGAAGACCACATAGGTGTGCTCGACCTTCGCATCCGCGGCGCGCAGCGCCTCGACGAAGCGCACCTTGCTGCCGCCGTCGGTGGTCAGGTCTTCCACCAGAAGCACACGGGCGCCGTCATCGAGCGCGCCCTCGATCTGTGCCATCCGGCCGAACCCCTTGGGTTCCTTGCGGACATAGACCATGGGCTTGCCCAGCGCCACGGCGATAAACGCCGCGTAGGGAATGCCCGCCGTCTCGCCGCCGGCGACGGCATCGATATTGTCCCGGCCGATATCCCGGTCGATCAGGTCGACGGCATGCGCGGTCATCGCCTCGCGTGCCTCGGGGAAGGCGATGACGCGGCGGCAATCGATGTAGCTGGGGCTGACCCGCCCGGAGGTGAAGGTGTAGGGGTCTTCGGGCCTGAAATTTACAGCGCCGATATCGAGCAGATAATGCGCCGTGTCGCGCGCCGCCGCCGCTGCGGCGTCGCTGCCATGCACCATGTTGTCTGGTCGTGCCATGGTTCTTCCCTGTTCGGTTCAAGGTCTGGGCGTGGAACCCACAGGTGGGAAATTACCGGGTCCGGCTGAGTCGCGCGCGCGTGTCAGGCGGGATTTCCTGTGGGAAACCCGGTGACGTCAGTTGGTGCCGGTCGCTAGTGCCGATATCGCGACGGGCTGTCGGCCGTGATGTCGATGGCGCTATCGGAAGTCTCGGTCAGTGTGGTTTCGGTTGGCGGCTCGATGGGTTCTTCGTCCCAGTCGAGCGCCCATTCGGAGCGCTCCAGCACGGTCAGGATGCCCTGGGTAAACTGGATGATCTGATCGCCGTTGAGCGGAACGTTCAGGGTCGTGGCCGTGTCTGAAATCTGCAGTACATGGGCGCCCTCCGACTTTGCGACGATGCGCAGGCGGGTCACGAGATGGATATCGGGCTGCGGCGGTGGCGGCGTGGGCTCCGCCTTTGCCGAAGCAGCATCGCCACGCTCTTCTGTTGCGCTCGCCTCGCCGCCCGTCGCGCCGCCTGCTGCGGACGCGCCCGGCCCGGATGTTTGTGCGATGTCGCCGGCCGCTGGTTTCGGCGTCGGGGGATCGAACGGCATGTCCGGTGTCAGGCTTGCGAATGCTTCATCGCCCATGATGCCGCGAAGCCCCGGCACCAGCCGCTTGACGATCCGCCGCGTGAGCCCGAAAACCCGCTCCTGCGCATCCTCGCTCGTGACGATGATGAGCACCCGGTCCTGGACCGGTGAGTAGCGAATTTGAAACTTTTGAGCGTGCATTATGTGCCGACCGTTGGGCGTGCCATAATCGCAGCACCGGTCGCGCAAGTCGAGACGATGGAAGTTTGGCGCCAAGCGGCGCGACGGGGTTTGCAAGACGCACGATGTGCGCATGTGCTGAACAGGCTGGCGGTCTGCAGGAGACGAGTCCGGTTATGTGCCGAAACACAATTTCGATCTTTGTCGGGGTCCTTTTGCTGCTCACGAGCAGTTTGGGGGTCGCCGATGAATCCCGGCGCAGCTGGGACGCCACGATCTCGGCGCGCACCCTGAACGTGCGCTCCGGCCCGGGCGAGGGTCATCCGATCGTCGGCAAGCTGAAGCGCGGCGACGGCGCACGCGCCTTCGATGAGGATGGCCGCTGGATCCATATTCGCGCGTTCGACGATACGGGTGCCACGGGCTGGGTACACCGGTCGTTCGTGCGATTGCCGAAGGATTTTATGGCACCCGCCTTCGGGGAGGCGGAGAACGACTTCCTCGAATGGGCGTCCGAGCGCGGTGACTTGTCGGAAGTCTCGGTCGAGGCCGATGACCGGATTTCGATTATGCTGGATGCCGGTGTCGCCGTGGAACGGGCCGACGCGATTGCCCGCGAAGTGGCCTGTGCGTGGCGTGACCTGCTCGATCCGAAGATCGCGGTGACGGCCACCGTGTGGCCGGATACGGGTACCGGTGCGGGCTGGCTGATCCAGACGCGCTGTCCCTAGGGATTTGATATCCGGCCGGTACGGATCAGGATCGTCTCGTCGGCGATCCGTTCCGCGAACCCCGCATTCTGCTCCGCGACCAGGATCGCCGCGCCCGACGCCGATAGCTGGCGCAGGCTGGCGGCGACGTCGTCGATGATCTGCGGCGCGAGACCGAGCGTGGGCTCATCCAGGAGATAGACATCGGGTCGGGCCATCAGGGCGCGGCCGATGGCCAGCATCTGCTGCTGGCCGCCCGAGAGCTGCCAGGCGCGGTCGTGAATCCGCGGTTTGAGGTGCGGGAACAGGTCGAGGGCATCGTCGAGCCGTTGCCGGCGCGCCCGCGCGTTGGATGGACCCGAGACCAGCAGGTTCTCGCCCACCGTCAGGCCCGGGAAGACGCGCCGCCCTTCCGGTACGTAGGCGAGGCCGGCCCGAATGCGGGCCTCGGTGGACATCCGCGAGATATCTTGCGCACCCAGGCTGATGTTGCCCTCGGAAGATGCCAGCCCGACGACGGCTCGGAGAAGGCTGGATTTGCCTGCCCCGTTCACGCCGACCAGACAGGTGATCGCGCCGGGTGCGGCGATAAGTGATGCGTCCGTGACGGCCACCACCGCGCCGTGACGGACCGTCAGCTTGTCGATCTGCAGGGCCGCGCTCATTGCTGCACCAGCCCGAAATAGGCGTTCTGGACGGTGTCGTCCGCGAGCACCTCGTCGAGGGGTCCGTCGGCGATCAGGCGGCCCGCGTCGAGGCAGGCCAGACGCGTGGCCAGCGGCCGCAGGAATTCGATGTTGTGGTCGATCACCAGGACGGCAAGGCCGCTGGCGGCGAGCGTCCGCAGGATTTCGGCGATTTCGGCCTGTTCGGGGGGGGCGAGCCCGGCGGCGGGTTCATCGAGCACCAGAATATGGGGCGCGCCCGCCAGTGCGCGGGCGATCTCGACCCGCCGTCGCAGCCCATGGGGCAGCGTGCCGCAACGCGCGTCGGCGATGCGGGTGAGGCCGCATGTGGCGATGGCGGTGGTCGCGCGCGCGCTGATGCTGGATGCCTTATTCGCCGTGTTGCCGATGTTCGCAGCGGCAGTCGCCACGGCCTCGTGAACGGTTAGCCCGTCGGGCAGCTGGGGTGTCTGGAAGGTGCGCGCGATGCCCCGGCGTGCGATGGCCGTGGGGGTGGCCGTGGTGAGATCGAAACCGGCAGATCCGATGGAGCCCGAATCCGCCCGGGCGATGCCGGTGATGATGTTGGCCAGCGTGGTCTTGCCCGCGCCGTTGGGGCCGATCAGCCCGACGATTTCGCCCGCATTGATGGACAGGTCCACGCGATCCAGTGCCTGGATTCCGCCATAGCGTTTGGACAGGTTTGAGATTTCCAGCACCCGCACGCCCGTTTTGACCGATGTTGCGTTTTCTTCGATGCCGGTTGCTGCATGTCCGGGCGGGCTCGCGGGAATACGTCGTTGTTTGAAGAAGGACGCCAGCCCGTCGGGTGCGAACACGACCATGGCGAGCAGCAGGACGCCGACCGCGACGAGATAATATTCGTCGAGACCGCGGAACCATTCCGGCAGATGGGTCAGCAGGAGCGCGCCGATGACCGCGCCGAGGATGCCGAACCGCCCGCCGACCACGGTCATGGTCAGGCAGGTGATCATGATTCCGAAACCGAGCGTCTCGGGCGAGACCACCCGGTTGGTATGCACGAAGAGCGCGCCCGCCGCCCCGCCGAAGGCCGCGCTTAACACGAAGGCGCGCAGGCGCAGCAGGCCGGGATCGATCCCGAAGGCCGGCACGGCCAACGGCGCGTCGCGCATCACCGTGAACACCGCCACGCGCAGCGGGTTGAGCTGCCAGCGGGCAACGAGCATGGCCGCAACCGCAATTCCCCAGACGAACAGGAGGAGTGACGTTCCACGCGTGGCCTGCCAGTCACCGATGGTGATCGGCGGGACGCCGGGCAGGCCGTTGGCGCCGCCGGTGACCGATACCCAGTTCACCGCGATCAGAAGTAGAAGCTGGCTGAGGGCGAGGGTGGCCAGCGCGAAGTAATGCGAGGCGAGGCGCAGGACCGGCACGGCGACGATCAGCGCCAGCATGCTTGCCCCGGCGATGGAGAGCGGGAAGGTGAGCAGGAACCCGGTGCCGTACTGGCTGGCGAGGATGCCGGTCACATAGGCGCCGACCCCGAAGAAAGCACCCTGGGCGAGGCTGAGAGCCCCGGCGTGGCCGAAGATGAACTGATAGCCGAGCACCATGATCACGTAGATGCCCGCGAGAGTCAGGATGCGTTGATCATATGAAGATGCGAAGAACAGCGCGTAGAGCGCCAGCGCGGCCACCGCGACGATGGTCAGCCGGTTTCGCCGGGTCAGGGATGAAAGAACCGCGCTCATGCGCGCAACCGCTGGGGCTCGCCGAAGATGCCGTCGGGCCGGACCAGAAGCACCAGAAGCACGGCCACATAGAGCAGGCCCTCGGCCAGCGGCTGGGAGGAGACCGACGCCACGCCGACCTCGAAGAAGGCGATCAGCATGGCCCCCAGCGCCGCACCACGCAGGCTGCCCCAGCCACCGATGACGACCGCGATATAGGCCTTGAGGATCAGGCCGGCACCGTCTGACGGGGTGACGAAGAACTGGTGGGCCAGAAGCAACCCGGCCGCCCCGGCAAACGCGGTGCCGAGTGCGAAGGCGAGCAGGGTGATCCGGGTCAGGCGAATACCAAGTGCTCGGGCCATCTCCGGGTCTTGCGCGCAGGCGCGGAACTGGCGGCCGAGCTGGGTACGCTGCAGGACGAAGGCGAGCGCGCCGATCAGCAACGCCGCCGTGGCGATGATCGCCAGCGACTGGCGGCTGGCGGTCACGCCCAGGAACTCAATTGTGCCCGTGCCGAGAAGCGCTGGCGCCGTGCGCGGGGCGGCACCGAAGGCCGCGTTCAGGCCGTTGGTCACGATGATGCCGAAGGCGATGGTGGTGACAAAGACCGAGACCGGTGGGCGATTGCGGATCGGCAGATAGGCGAGCGCGGCGATGGCGAGCCCGAGGAGCGCGGTCAGCACCAGCACGCCGGGCAGCAGAATAATTCCGGGGATGGCGCTGCCCGCAGGGACCAGCATGGCCAGGGCGACAGCGGCGAAACCGCCGGCGACGACGCTCTCGCCATGGGCGAAGTTCACGGCCGTGGTCGCGTTGAGGACGAGGACGAAGCCGATGGCGACGAGCGCATAGGCCGCACCAAGTGCCACGGCATTCAGGGCGAGCTGCGCGCCGAGCATCAGCGGAGTGTCTTCATGGACTAGAGAACGCCTGTGAGATTCTCGTAGCGCTTGACAATGGCCGGCACCCGGCTGTCGCCGGCGTAGCAGAGGATCACGGCTGAATGGGCCATGTTGCCCTTGCCGTCCGAGGCGTAGGTCATGGCGAGGCCCTGATAACGTTGGGTGGACAGGTATTCACGAACGTCGGCTGAGGATTTCGCTCCGCTGCGGATCGCGGCGAGGAGCATCCGCACCCCGTCATACTGACCCAGCGCGAAGGCGTCCGGTTCCCGGTCGAAGGCGGCGCGATAGGCGTCGGCGAAGGCAAGCATGTCGGGATTGGTTTCCGAAATGGGTGACGCACCGGATTCCGCGCAAACACCCGCCAGCTCCGACGGTTCGAGCAATGCGGCCGTTTCGGGCTGGTGCATGGCCGAGCCGGCGATGATCGGGATGTTGAGGCCCATCGCGCGGGCCTGGCGCACGACCAGCGCGGTCGGTCCGGAATGCAGATGCAGCAGCAGCGCATCCGCGCCCGAGTCCCTGACCTTGCTTAGCACCGGCAGCATGTCCTTGACCGACACATCGAGGCCTTCGGCGATCACCGCCGGGTGGCCGAGCGCGGTGAGGTTGCGGTCCAGCTCGGCGCGCCCGCTCTGGCCGTAGGCGGTGGTCTGGAAAATCACCGCCGGGCGCTTGGCACCCAGTTCCTCGACGGCGAAGCGGGCGTGGGCAGCCTTGACCACGACGTCGCCGGGAAAGAAGCGAAAGACGTTCGGGCTGCCCAGCTCGGTGATGCGGGCCGTGCCCGATACGGTCACCATGGGCACCGCGAATTCATCGGCCAGGGGGACGAGCGCCAGCATCTGGGTGCCGAGCATCGGGGCGACGACGGCGACCACGTCCTCGCGATTGCGGCCCGACGTGAGGGCGCGCTCGAACGCGTTGACGGCGATCTCCGGCGAGGTGGCGGTGTCGTCGACATCGAAATCGACCCCCGATCCGCGCAGCGCGAGTTCCGCACCGTTTTTCTGGCTGGTGCCCTCGAGCGCCAGGAAACCGGTGATCGGCACCAGCACGGGAATGCGCAGCGGCTCGGCCTGCGCGCCCGTTGCGAGGGCGCACAAGAACGCGGCGGCTGTGATGACGCGCGGCATGGCAGACATGTCTCGTCTCCGAAGCGTTGGTCCGGGGTCGGGGGCGGGTGGAGTGTCTGCGACAGACGACCCGTGACAACTCCCTCCGCCGGCATAATCCGGATCAGGTTTGTGGGTTTCTTCTCAGCCCCGATTTTGGTGGGGCACCCCAGCGTCACGAACTGCCCAGACGATGGGTCCGGGGCCGCGGCAAGTCAAGCGCGTCAGTTCGTCGGCGCGCCCGTCAGGTAGCGGGTGCCGTCATATAGAGAGAAGTAATCGCCGAGCATCGGGTGGTCGATCTGGGCCGGGTCGGGGGCGGCGATCAGGTTGCGTTCGGCGACATAGGTCGTGTGGGACGCGTCGTGGACGAGCACGTGATACCAGGGCGCGTCCTTGGGTGGACGCGACTTGGCCATCTCGTCATACCATTGCTCGCTGCCGTCGAAGACCGGGTCGACATCGAACACCACGCCACGATAACCGAAGAGCTGGTGCTCGATGATCTGGCCGACATGGAAACGCGCGGAGGATTCGCTCATTGCTTGTGCCCCTACGACCCGGGCTTGTCGGTGGGCCGTCGCTGGGCGTCCCGATCCACATAGGCGTAGACCGCCTCGGCGCTGGCGACCAGATTGTCATGCTCGTCACGCACCTCGCCCGACGCGAAATAAATGCGCCGGCCGGCGCGAATGATCTTCGCGGTGCAGATCAGCGTATCGCCCTTGGCCCGGCCCACGAAGTTGACGTTGAGGGACACGGTGACATTGCCCCGGCGTTTTTCGGGGTCGGTCTCGTAGACGCCGCAGAAGCCCGTCGCCGCATCGATCAGCGACGCGGTGACGCCGCCATGAATGCCGCCCTGGCGGTTCCGGTGGCGATCCTCGATATCGACGGAGATCCGGGCAAATCCTTCTTGCCAGTCGATCAGCCGGAAGCCGAGGAACCCGTTCAGGCCCTCGGTGAGGTCACGCGCTTCAAAGTCTGTCATGTTCGAAAGTCTCTGGGGGTCATAGGTATGCGGGGGTGCTGATATGCCCGATCGGCGCATCCGGGGCAATTCCCGTACGCGCCCGGGCCGGTTACACTGGTGGCGATGACGGGGAGAAAGAAAGTGAACGAAACCGTAAATATCGCCAACGGGGGTCGCCGGCTGCGTCCCGCGGTCGACGAACTCGAAGGCTCGCTGATCCGCAAGGTCGCCGAGACGAACATCGGCCGCGATGATGTGATCCCGCTCTGGTTCGGCGAACCGGACCTGCCGACGCCGGATTATATCAAGCAGGCGCTGGTCCAGGCGGTCACGGACGATCATGTCTTCTACGCACAGAATCGGGGCATCCCGCCGCTGCGCGAGACGATTGCCGCCTATTCGAGCCACCTGATCGGGCGCGACATCGATGTCGACCGGATCACCGCGTCGGTCTCCGGCATGGCGGCGATCATGCTGACGTCGGAGGTGCTGGTCGACAATGGAGACAATGTCGTGGTGGTTGGGCCGGTCTGGCCGAACTGCAAGGGCACCGTGTTCATCATGGGGGGCGAGGCGCGCACGGCGCCGCTGCATGCCGACGAAACCGGCCAGTGGCATCTCGATCTGGACGACATCCGCAGCCGGTGCGATGAGCGCACGCGCGCGGTATTCGTCAACTCGCCGGGCAACCCCACCGGCTGGATCATGGAGCAGGACCAGCAGCGCGAGCTGCTGGCGTTCACACGAGAGCGCGGCATCTACCTGATTTCCGACGAGGTCTATATCCGGCTGATCTATGACCGGCCCCGCGCGCCGTCGTTCCTGGATATCGCCGAACCCGAGGACCGGGTGATCGTCATCAACAGTTTCTCGAAGACCTGGTCAATGACCGGCTGGCGGCTCGGTTGGCTGACCCATCCGGCCGATCTCGGGCCGGACTTCTCCAAGCTCAACGAGTTCAATATCGCCTCGCCGACGACCTTTGTGCAGCATGCCGGCGTCGTCGCCATGCGCGACGGCGAGCCGTTCGTCACGGAAATGGTCGAGCGGTATCGCCGGAACCGGGACCTCGTGTTCCAGCGGCTCGGCGCCATGCCGCGGGTGACGCTGTCGCGCCCGGAGGGGGCCTTCTACGCGTTCTTCTCCGTCGATGGCATGACCGATAGCGTCGAGTATGCGCGCAAGCTGATCGCCGAGACCGGCGTGGGCCTGGCGCCGGGGCGCGCCTTCGGCGAAGAGGGCGAGGGCTGGTTGCGCCTTTGTTTCGCGGCCGAAGCCGATACGCTGTCGGCGGCGATGGACCGGCTCGAGCCGGCATTCTCCTGAACGGAGACGTCTGTGGATCGAGGGATGACGAAATGAAGGTGGTCATTACAGGTGGGACCGGGATGCTGGGCCGCCGGTTGGCGCTGCGGATCCTGGCGAGGCCCGAGCTGGCCGGCCCGGATGGTACACCCGAAGCGGTAGACGAGCTGGTGCTGTTCGACGCGTTCGAGCCGGTCGAGCCGCCGCCCGACGACCCGCGGGTCGAGGTCGTTACCGGAGACATCTGCGACCCCGCGACGGTCGAGGGCCTGATCGACGGGGCGACGGATGCGGTGTTTCATTTTGCCGCCGTGGTCAGCGGTGGCGCCGAGGCGGATTTTGACCTGGGCTATGCGGTCAATCTCGATGGCGGGCGGAACGTACTCGAGGCGAGCCGGCACACGGGGCGCTGCCCCAAGATCGTGTTTACCAGCTCGCTGGCGGTCTATGGCGGCGAACGCTCTGTCGATGATTCCACCGCGCTGACGCCGCAGACCTCCTACGGCACCCAGAAGGCGATCGGCGAGCTGCTGGTCAACGACTACACCCGCAAGGGTTTCGTGGACGGCCGCACTTTGCGCCTACCGACCATCGTGGTCCGGCCCGGCAAGCCCAACGCGGCGGCGTCGGGCTTCGCCAGTTCGATCCTGCGCGAGCCGTTGCAGGGCGACGACGTGAGCAACCCCGTCAGCCGGGATACCCGCATGCTGATCCTGTCGCCGAAGCGCGCGGTGCAGGCCTTCATCGATGTCCACAACGCGGATGGCGCGACGCTCGGCCCCAATCGGTCGGTGATGATGAATGGGCTGTCGCCGTCCATAGAAGAGATGCTCGATACGCTGCGCGCGATCGGCGGGGACGTGGTCGCGGATCGGGTTCGTGATGAGCCCGACGCGCTGGTGCAGTCGATTGTCGATGCCTGGGCCTGGTATGCGGATGGCGCACGGGCGGCCGCGTTGGGCATGGAACCCGACGCGTCGGTTTCGGAAATCATCGAGAATTTCATCGCCGATGAACTCGACGGCAAGATCGTGCGCTGACAGCTCGGGCCGGCTAGGCGTCGAAATCGAGCAGGGTTGTGATCGGGACGTCGAGATGATCGCGCCCGCCCAGGCCGTTGAGTTCGATGATGAACGCCGCCGCACGGACATCTGCGTCCGCCTGTCGCAAAAGATGCAGCGCGCCGCCCGCGGTGCCGCCCGTCGCCAGCAGATCATCGATGATCACGACCTTCTGGCCCGGGGAGATGGCATCGACCTGCATTTCGACCGTGTCGGAACCGTATTCCAGGTCATAGGTATACGACGTCGTCTCGCCGGGCAGCTTGCCCTGCTTGCGCAGCATGATGAAGCCGCAACCCAGTTGCAGGGCCAGCGGCGCGCCGATCAGGAATCCCCGGCTCTCTATGCCGGCGATCACATCGGGTTCGTGCTGGCGGATGGCGACCGCGAGCAGATCGACCGTGTGGCGCCAGGCCTGCGGGTGCGCGAGCAGGGTCGAGATGTCGTAGAACAGAATTCCCGGTTTCGGGAAGTCGGGGATCGTTCGAATGTGCTCGGCAATGTTCATGTTCGTCCGTTCTGCGTGGCGGGCTTGCACCGCGATCGATGTGCTGGAAAATCGGGCCGGATGCTACCCGGTGCGGTGCATCGAGACAATTGACCGGCGGGAAATTACACATGCCAACCGTGCTTTTGCACTTGTCGAAATCATGAAACGGTTGTTTCATAGTGTCCAAAGAACGACACAACTGTTGCAAAGACCAACAGAACAAATGAACTAGGGACCCGACGCCATGGCTGCAGACCGCGACCAGATGCCCAAGAGTGAGCAAATTCTGGCTGATCTTCAGGACGTGTATCCGAGGCTCAGCCCGCAGTTGCGCCGGGCCGCGCACTACCTGATCGATCGGCCGGATGAAATCGCATTCACCTCCATACGCCAACTGGCGGACCGTGCCGACGTGCAGCCGGCGACCATGGTGCGCCTGGCACAGGCGCTCGGGTTTGACGGTTATGAGGCCCTGCGTGAGCCCTTTCGCGATGCTTTGCGTAGCCAACCGGCGGGATTCGGACAACGCGCGCGCAAGCTCCTGGCGCGGACCAGCCGGCGCCGGAAAGGCCGGGCGCTCGCCCAGCTGGCCAATGAAATGGTGGCGGCGGATCGCGACAACCTGTCCCTGAGCCTCGAGGCCATCGGCTCGGACGAACTGGCTGATGCGGCCAATGTTCTTGCCAATGCTCGCCGTATATATGTCGTCGGGCAACGAAGCCTTTTCCCGGCTGCATTCTATGTGCACTACGCCTGCTCCATGTTCCGTGAGGACATGATCCTGATGGATGGCAATGGCGGCACCTTCGCGGATCGCCTCCGCGGTATTTCATCCGAGGATGCGATGCTGGTGTTCTCGTTCGAGCCCTATTCGCGCGGCGCGGTCGAGGCGGCCGAGTTCGCGGCCGCACGCGGGGCGGCCATCGTTGCCGTGACCGACAGTCTCGTCTCGCCGCTATCGTCGCTAACCCGGCATATGCTGCTGGTTGGCACGGACACGCCGGCGCTGTTCAAGTCGGTCGTCCCGGTGCTCAGCATCGCGCAGGTGCTGGTCGCGCAAATTCTGGCTCAGGGCGGTCAGTCGGCGCTCACCAGCGTCGCCGAAAGCGAACATCAACTCGAAACATTCGGCGCCTACTGGACGGAGGCCGACAGGGTCACCGTGCCGGATGTGGATGACGGCGATACGCCGGGTGTTCGCGAGGATGCGGCATCCTTCGATCATGCAAAGGATCGGCGCGGGTCCTGATATGGGCAAGCCCGTAACATCGGCGCGTGCGCCCGACGCGCGCCCGGCCCCGCATACGCGGGTACTGCATCGACATTCCCACAGCCATTTACCTGTCGCGGCATCCGGCGACGGGCCCTATGTCATCGACACGACCGGCAAACGCTATCTCGATGCCTCGGGTGGTGCTGCGGTCTCGTGCCTCGGGCACAGTGATCGCGATGTGATCGCGGCGGTGCAGGCGCAGATCGGCGAAATGCCGTTCGCCCATAGCGCCTTTTTCACGAATAAACCCATGGAGCAACTCGCGAATTTGATGGTCGCCGGCGCGCCGGCGGGGCTGGACCGGGTCTATTTCACGTCCGGCGGGTCCGAGGCCGTCGAGGCGGCGCTGAAGATGGCGCGGCAGTATTTCATCGAGATCGGGCAGCCGGAGCGGACGGTCTTCATCGCGCGGCGTCAGTCCTATCATGGCAACACGCTGGGGGCGCTGTCGGTCGGCGGCAACGAATGGCGGCGTGCGCCGTTCCGCGAGATCATGGCCGAAACCCGCCATGTGGACCCCTGTTTTGCCTATCGCGGTCAGTCGGATGGTGAGTCCGATGAGGCCTACGCGACGCGGCTTGCCGACGAACTCGAAATGGAGATCCAGGCTGCCGGACCGGGGCGCGTAATAGCCTTCGTCGCAGAGACCGTGGTCGGGGCGACCAGCGGCGGTGTGGAGCCGGTCGCGGGCTATTTCAGGAAAATCCGCGAGGTCTGCGATCGCCACGGCGTGCTGCTGATCCTCGACGAGATCATGTGCGGCCTCGGGCGCACGGGCTCGCTCTATGCTTTTGAGCAGGACGGCATCGTGCCCGACATGGCGACCGTGGCGAAGGGACTGGCGGCAGGCTATCAGCCGATTGGCGCGGTGCTGCTGTCCGAGGAAATCTTCGACGCCTTTTATGACGGCTCGGGTTTCTTCCAGCACGGCCACACCTTCATGGGGCATGCGACGGCCTGTGCCGCAGCACTGGTGGTGCAGGAGAAACTGCAAGACCGTGAAATGATGCCGCATGTCCGCGCGCTGGGCGAGATGCTGGACACACGCCTGAACGACCGGTTCGGCAACCACCCGCATGTCGGTGATATCCGCGGCCGGGTGATGTTCCGGGGTTTGGAACTGGTGGCCGACCGGACGACGAAGGCGCCGTTTGATCCGGCGCTGAAGCTCCATGCACGGGTCAAGGCCGAAGCCATGCAGCGCGGCCTGATGTGCTACCCGGCGGGCGGCACAATTGACGGCTCGCGGGGAGATCACATTCTGCTGGCGCCGCCTTTTGTGGTCGGCGAGGTGGA
>JABJEK010000111.1 GCA_018702955.1 Rhodospirillaceae bacterium
GAACTCAGTGACGAGGAAAAATCGCTCGTCCTCGAGACCGTACCGTCGTTCGCCAACGAAATAGAAATGCGTCTGGGCACCACACGCAAAGTAGACAGCTGTATCGCCTTACGAACTTTTCAATCCGGTCCATTTTACAATGCGATTCGACGGGTCATTGTACCGCACGCGGTGTTGGATGATGTCGTATCAGAGTTCGACTGGATAGGAAGCTCCGTTCCTATAGTCGCCCTTGAAGATATCTAAGATAAATTCAAAGTTGGTATCCCCAACGGGTTTCGAACCCGTGTCTCCACCTTGAAAGGGTGGTGTCCTAGGCCTCTAGACGATGGGGACGCCGGAGCCGTTGTACAGCGCAGTCGAGATAACCACTGGGCGCGTTGAAATCAACCCCGCACTGCACAAATCGACGGATGTGTTTGCCGCTGGCTGGTGGTATCGGACATCATCGATGATCCCGCACGGTAAAATACGGTCCCAAACGCCATGTCCCAACAAGCATCCGAGCGCCTCAGCGATCAACTCCGCGACACCCATCGAACCGAATGGGACGCGGCGGTGGCACACCGGTTCGTGCGCGAGCTCGTCGCCGACACGATCGACGACAAGGTGTATGCCCGCTACCTGACCCTGGACTACGGATTCATCAATGATCTGACGGGTGCCGTCGGCCATGCGGTGGCGATGGCGCCGGGGATGCCCGAGAAGACGCGGTTTTCTCAGTTTCTTGGTGTTCTTACAGACGAGGAGAACGACTATTTCCTGCGCAGCTTCGCCGCGTTCGGGCAGCCCGCGCCGACGTTCGACAATCCGCTGCAGCATCCCGTGCTGGACGACTTCGGCGCATTGATGGCGCGCCAACGTATCCCGGGGACCTATCTCGATATTCTCGCGGTGCTGGTGCCGGTGGAATGGGTCTATCTGACCTGGGCGTCGGCGGCCTCGGATGCTGTCGCGCGCGGTGCGGCGATGCCGGAGAGATTCTATCTGGCGGAATGGATCACGCTGCACGCGCTGCCGGCGTTCAGGGACTTCGTCGAATGGATGCGCGCAGAGTTCGACCGGGAGGCCGCTGAGGCGGACGCCGCTTCGCGGACAAGAGCCGAAGCTGCGTTCAAGGACGCCTTGAAACTGGAAGCCCGGTTCTTTGAGGCAACGTTCGAGGATTAACGTGTTCTAGACCGCCGCCGCGTCGTCGATGATCATCTGCACGTCTTCGCGGCCCTGCCAGTTGTCCGGCCGCAGCTTGCCCGCCAGCTGAAGCGCCAGCCCGTCGGTCTGCAGCAGCGCGTCACCGAGCGGCTCGCCCGCCGCGCGAAACGCGATCGCCTTGAGCCGCCCGCCGTCGGGCCCCGACAGAAAACACCGCACATGCCCCGCGCCCACCACGTCGGCCTTGGCGACGCGGACCGACGGCAGCATGAAACGCGGCTCGGAATTGCCCGCGCCGAACGGCGCAAGCCGCTGTAGAGACTCAACAAATTCCGGCTGCACCCCCTTCACCGCTATCGAACCGTCGACACGCAGGGTCGGCACCACGGCATTACGTGCCAGATCATTCGCGACGCGTTCATCGAGGAAGCGCTGCAACTCGGGGAGCTTGTCCCGCTCGACCGTGATGCCCGCCGCCATCTTGTGGCCGCCGCCATTCACGAGAAGTCCCGCTTGCCGCGCGGCGATGACCGCACTCCCCAGATCCACGCCCTCGACCGAACGGCCGGAACCCTTGCCTGTGTCACCCTCGAAGCCGATCACGAAGGCCGGGCGGTTGAAGCGTTCCTTGAGGCGGCCCGCGACGATGCCGATCACGCCGGCATGCCAGCCATCGCCCGAGGCGACGATCAACGCGGCGTCGGAAGCAATTTCCTCGGCCTGGGCCATCGCCACATCAAGCACCTGGGCCTCGATCTCGCGCCGCTCGGTGTTCCACTCATCCAGGCGTTGCGCGAGCTCGGCGGCCTCGTCGGGGTCTTGTGTCATCAGCAGCCGCGCGCCCATGGGCGCCTCGCCCACGCGGCCGCCGGCATTGACCCGGGGGCCCAGCAGGAAGCCCGCGTGATACTCGGTCAGGCGGGAATCAACCCGCGCCACGTCGGCCAGCGCCACCAGCCCGGGGTTCTGACGCTTGGCCATAACCTTCAGCCCCTGACTGACAAAGGCCCGGTTGAGGCCAATCAACGGCACCACGTCACACACGGTGCCCAGCGCCACCAGATCGAGAAGCCCCAGCAGGTCAGGCTCCTTGCGGTCGTTGGCGGCGTACCAGCCGGTGTCGCGCAGCATCCGGTTGGTGGCGATCGCAAACAGGAACGACACGCCGACAGCGGCGAGCGCGCCCTGCCCGCTGGTATCGTCGAGCCGGTTGGGATTGATCACCGAGACCGCGCGAGGCAATGCCGGCTCGGCCACATGATGGTCCACCACCACCACATCGAGGCCGGCGTCGCCTGCGGCCTCCAGCGGTTCGAATGCGGTGGTGCCGCAATCGACGGTGACGACGAGGCTGATGCCTTCCGCGCGCAGGCGCAGCATGGCCGGGGTGGACGGGCCGTAGCCCTCCTTCATCCGGTCGGGAATGTAGACCCTGGCGGGCACGCCAACCGCCGACAGGAAACGCGCGAGCAATGCGGACGACGTCGCACCGTCCACGTCATAGTCGCCGAAGATGCCGATGCTTTCACCGTCGTTGATCGCCTTGACCAGCCGCGCGGCGGCCTCTTCCATCCCGATCAAACTCGACGGGTCCGGCAGCGCGTCACGCAGGGTCGGGTCGAGGAAGGCTTCCGCGGCGTCGAGGTCGATCCCCCGCGCGGCCATAACACGCCCCACCACATCGGGCAGGCCGAGGCGTTGGGACAGGGCCAGGCCGGCGCGGTCGTCCGCGCCGCGCATCACCCAGCGGCGGCCAGTGACCGATTTCGCGACAATGACGTCCCCTTCGGACATCTTTCTCGAAATCGGTTCCGCCGCTGTATTCATGTCGCGATCAGTCGTTGAAGCCGGGCTTGCGGGTGTAATTATGCTTGGTGATCACCTCGCGCACGGTGCCCGTGATCGAGCGCATGACGATGGAGTGGGTCTCGCAACCACCGGGGAACTTACGCACCCCCTTCACCATCGCACCATCTGTCACGCCCGTGGCCGCGAAGATCACATCGCCCGAGGCGAGGTCATCGCGGTTGTAGATACGGTCGAGATCCTCGATGCCGAGCTTGCGGGCCCGGCCGATCTCATCGTCGTTGCGGAACAGGAGCTGGCCCTGAATCTGGCCGCCGATGCTCTGAAGTGCTGCCGCCGCAAGCACGCCCTCCGGCGCGCCGCCGCTGCCGAGATACATGTCGATGCCGCTGTCGGGGTCGGACGTGGCCATAACGCCGAAGATATCACCATCGGAAATCAGGAAAATGCGCGCGCCCGCATCGCGCACGGCCCCGATCAGTTCTTCATGGCGAGGCCGGTCCAGGATGCAAACCGTCAGATCGCCGATATCGCAGCCGCGCGCCTTGGACAGCCGGGTGAGATTTTCCACCGGTGGTGCTGTGATATCGATGATGCCTTCCTCGTAGCCGCCACCGATCGCGATCTTCTCCATATAAACATCGGGCGCGTTCAGGAAATCACCGTCCGGCGCCAGCGCCAGGACCGCCAGTGCGTTCTCGTTGGCCTTGGCCGTGATCGTGGTGCCTTCGAGCGGATCGAGAGCGATATCGATCTTCGGACCGCCCGCGCCGACCTTCTCGCCGATGTACAGCATCGGTGCCTCGTCGCGCTCGCCCTCGCCGATCACCACGGTGCCGTCGATGTTGAGCCGGTTGAGTGCGGTACGCATCGCGTCGACCGCCGCGGCATCCGCCTCGCGCTCGTCGCCACGCCCCGCCCATCGCTCTGCAGCGATGGCTGCTGCCTCGGTCACCCGGACCGCCTCGATTGCCATGTTGCGGTCCATCACCGCCTCGGATTGGCTGGTCATGAAACCCCCCTTTATGTGTTCGTTCAAATGGCCGGTAAACCGGCTCTGTTTAAATCAATGATTCGATTCTGATCATTGTCGGCTCTTCGACAACGGAATCCAATGCCTCGATGCGCTCAAGCGTACGCCGCATGGCCGCCTCCTCACATTCATGGGTATTCAGGACGACCGGCACCGCCTCGGTCTGCGAGCGCGCGCGCTGCAGCATCGATCCGATGGAGACCCCTTCGTCACGAAACACCGCAGTGACTGCGGCGATCACACCGGGTTCATCGGAGACCATCAGGCGGATGTAATAGGCGCCGCGATGACGCTCGATCGGTGCCGCCTCTACATCGGTCAATTGCCCCACAGGTACACCGAATGTCGACACGGAAAATCCGCGCGCCACATCAACGATATCGGCCACCACGGCAGACGCCGTCGGCCCCGCACCGGCACCCCGGCCCTGATACAGCGTGTCATCGACGAAATCGCCATGCGCGACGACGGCGTTGTAGGCGCCCTCGACATGGGCGATCGGCGCAGACTTGCTGACCATGCAGGGATAAACCCGCTGTTCGAGCCCGTGCTCGGTCATGCGCGCGCTGCCGAGCAGCTTGATCCGGTAGCCGAATTCCTCGGCGTAATCGATGTCCTCGAGCGCGACCTTGCGAATACCTTCGGTGTACACGCCGGCGAAATTCACCTTCGTCCCGAACGCCAGACTCGCGAGAAGTGCCAGCTTGTGCGCGGCGTCGATGCCGTCCACGTCGACGCTCGGCTCGGCCTCGGCATAGCCGAGCTGCTGCGCGTCGGCGAGCACCGTCTCGTAGGACAGGCGTTCTTCACGCATCTCGGTCAGGATGTAATTGCAGGTGCCGTTGAGAATGCCGTAGACCCGCGTCACCGCGTTACCCGCAAGTCCCTCGCGCAGCGCCTTGACGATCGGGATACCCCCGGCGATGGCCGCCTCGTAGTTGAGGGACACGCCGGCCGCCTCCGCCGCCGCCGCCAGTGCGCCGCCATGCATGGCCACCAATGCCTTGTTCGCCGTCACGACATGGCGCCCGGCGGCAATTGCCGCCTCGCAAACGGCCTTGGCGGGTCCGTCTTCGCCACCGATCAACTCGACGACCAACTCCACATCCGCCTCGCGCGCCATCGCGACCGGGTCGTCATACCAGTCATAGGTCTCCAGGCTGACGCCGCGATCCTTGGTACGGCTCTTCGCCGACACCGCGATGATATCGACAGGCCGGCCGCTTCGCTGGGCGATCAGATCGCGGTGTTCGGTCAGGACCTGAACGGTGCCCGCACCGACCGTCCCCAGACCCGCAATCGCGATACGCAGTGAATTCGACATGATTGACCCTTGTTACTCCGCGCTACTTTGCGGCGACGGACATTTGCGCGGCATCACCCGCCTCGGCCAATGCCTTGTCCGGATCGGCAAAGAGCTGACGAATACTGCGGGTGGCCTGGCGTATCCGCTGGGTGTTCTCCACCAGCGCGATGCGTACATGGCCATCGCCATATTCACCGAACCCGAGCCCCGGCGAGACCGCGACATGGGCGTGTTTTAGCAGGAGCTTCGAAAAGGCGACGCTGCCGAGCGACGTGAATGGCTCGGGAATCGGCGCCCAGATATACATGCTGGCGGTCGGTGTCGGCACATCCCACCCCGCGCGCGTGAGCCCCTCGACCAGGACATCGCGGCGTTCGCGGTAGATGGCGCGGGTTTCCTCGACGCAATCCTGCGGGCCGTTCAGTGCGGTTGTCGCGGCCACCTGGATCGGCGTGAACGCGCCATAATCGAGATAGCTTTTGACCCGCGCGAGTGCCGCGATGAGTTCGGGATTACCGGCGGCGAAGCCGATGCGCCAGCCCGGCATCGAGTAAGTTTTGCTCAAGGAGGTGAACTCGACCGCCACTTCCTTGGCGCCCGGCACCTGCAGAATCGACGGCGGCGGATTGTCGTCGAAGTATATCTCGGCATAGGCCAGATCGGACAGCACGATGATTTCATGGGTGCGGCAGAAATCGACGACCCGGGCATAGAAATCCAGATCCGCCGTCACCGACGTCGGGTTGGCGGGGTAGCACAGGACCAGCGCCACCGGCTTGGGCTGGGAATGCAGCACGGCGCGTTCCAGTGCTACCAGAAACTCGTCATCCGGGGTCACCGGCAAATAACGCACGGTGCCATCAGCGATAATGAAGCCGAACTGATGGATCGGATAGGACGGGTTCGGTACAAGCATGACATCGCCCGGGCCCGTGATGGCCTGTGCCAGGTTGGCGAGGCCTTCCTTGGACCCGATGGTGACAATGGCTTCGCGCTCGGGGTCGATCTCGACACCAAACCGGCGTTTGTAATAGCCCGACAGCGCCTTGCGCAGCCCCGGGATACCCCGCGAATTGGAATATCGATGGGTCCGCGGATCCTGGACCGCCTCGACCAACTTCTCGACGATATGCGGCGGTGTCGGCAAATCGGGATTGCCCATACCGAAATCGATAATATCGGCCCCAGCCGCACGGGCAGCCGCCTTCATCGCATTCACTTCGGCAAATACGTAGGGCGGCAGTCGCTTGATGCGGTGGAATTCCGTTTGCATGGGTCCAGTCCGGGTTCGAGTTATGGATCAACAAATACCGACGCCGCCAAAGGCAACGCCGCGCGTTCTTTTACAGTCCTTGGGGCGGGCGTGCGAGGCCCTTCTCTACCGAACTAACGGATGAAGAAAATCTCGGTACGGCGATTACCGGCTTCACCATTCGGCATGGATTCCGAATAGACCGGCTGATCATCCGAAACGGCCTCAACCGTAACCCGGTTCGAGGGCACACCGGACTGGATGAGCGCCTGGGCAACGGCGTTCGCGCGTTTGAACGAAACCTGGAAGTTCACCACCTCGTGGCGATCCTTCGACAGTTGCTGGGTGCGGCTGCTGGCATGGCCGACAATCAGCACATTTGTGTCGTCACTGCGCTGCGCCGACGCAACCGTGGTGATGATTTGTCGGTCGCGGGCGTTGAGATTGGCCGAACTTCTGCTGAACTGGATCGTCGCGACCTGGGTCTCGCGACCGACGCGCGCCGATGCCGGCGCGTATCCACCACCACCGAGGGCGCTCATATCCACCACGACCGAGGGGGTCTGGGCAGACGCCAGCTGTCTGGTCGGTGCGACCGGACGCGGCTGAATAACAGGCTGGGCCACGGGGGCCGGCGGAACCGAAGGCCGCGCGGTCACGGCCGGGGCCGCGGGAACGGTGGCCCGCGGTGCGGGAATAATCGGTGGCTGCGGCGGCGGGCTGGCCGCCGGGGTCGCCGGCGCGGGGGCCGTAACAGCGGCGGGCGGCGTGGCCGGACGCGATGCGCTCTGGGTCGCAGCGGGTGCCCGGGTGGAACCCTGAAGGCGGATCGCGTCATCGGTATAGCGCGCATTCTCGCGGTCGGAGATCAGGCCCTCGACGACGCGCTCGCGATTGGTCGGCGCGGGTGTTTCGGGTCGGTTGGGAACGCTGGTCAGCGACGGGGTATCAGAATCGTCGGCGGCCGCGCGATCAGCCTCGCTGCGGTCGCGTACATCCTTATCGGATGCCGTCTGCGTCGTGGGTTCATCGCCGTCGAAAATGCCGACCACGTCGTCGAAGAAGGAACAACTCGCTAACGCAAACACGAAAACAAGCGGCAACGCCTGACGCGCGTATTTGTAAGGTCCGGACTTCATTTTATTGCACCCCTCATGGCACCCATCGCGGCTTTGCACGAATCGTACGCGACGCGTCTACTCGCTTGATCTTTTGTGCAGTGCAACATACTTTCGAGTCAGACTGCGAAAAACGTGATCGAACGAGAATCATTTACCCCGTTCGTCTGCGTTGGATCAAGCGCTTCGCAACAACTGTGAATCGCAAAAAGCATTGAAGTTATAGAGGATTGGCGGATGGCTGATCAACAAAATGCGGATAATGCCGACAATCAGGCATCGGACCCCGAAGCCCTTGCCGCCTCGATGGCGAAGATCGCGGAGCGCAGCCAAACGCTCGTGAAGGCCTTCCTGTCGAACCAATCGGGCAGCATGGGGATGGCAGATCCGCTGAATGTGGGGTCGGCATTTATCGAGCTGACCCAGCGCATGATGGCCAATCCCGCGCAGCTCATGCAGGCCCAGTTCCAGTTCTGGCAGGACTATATGAGCCTGTGGCAGACCACGACCCAGAAGATGATGGGCGGCGAAGTGGATCCCATGCACACGCCCGAGCACGATGACCGGCGGTTCCGCGATTCCGAATGGGATGAAAGCGTCGTTTTCGACTACATCAAGCAGTCCTACCTGCTGTCGTCACGCTGGCTGACCAACACCGTGCGCGAGGTCGACGGCCTCGACGACAAGACGGCCAAGAAGGTCGATTTCTACACCCGCCAGTTCGTCGATGCGCTGGCGCCGACCAATTTCCTGATGACCAACCCCGAAGTCATCCGGGCGACGGTCGAGTCCGGTGGCGAAAATCTGGTCAAGGGCCTGGAAAATCTGCTCGAGGACATGGAGCGCGGCGACGGCCAGCTCCGCATCCGCCAGACCGATGAGACCGCCTTCACCATGGGCGAGAACATCGCGGTCACGCCGGGCAAGGTCGTCTACCAGAATGATTTGATGCAGCTGATCCAGTTCGAGCCGATGACCAAGAAGGTAGACAAACGCCCGCTGCTGATCGTCCCACCGTGGATCAACAAATACTACATCCTCGATCTGCAGCCGAAGAACTCGTTCATCAGCTGGTGTGTCCATCAGGGGCTGACGGTGTTCGTCGTCTCATGGGTTAACCCGGACAGCAAGCTGGCGAAGAAATCCTTCGAGGACTACATGCTCGAAGGCCCGCTGGCCGCGCTCGACGCGATCGAAGCCGCGACCGGCGAGAAAGAAACCAACATCATCGGCTATTGCCTGGGCGGCACCCTGACAGCCGCGACGCTGGCCTATATGGCCGCCAAGAAGGACAAGCGCTTCACGACGGCCACCTTCTTCACCGCGCTGACCGATTTCACGGAGCCCGGGGAACTGGGCGTGTTCATCGACGAGGAACAACTCGATTCCCTCGAGGACCGCATGGAAGAGGAAGGCGGCGTGCTCGAAGGCACGTCCATGGCGACCACCTTCAACATGCTGCGTGCGAACGACCTGATCTGGTCCTTCGTCGTGCACAACTACCTGCTCGGCAAGGACCCCTTCCCGTTCGATCTCCTATACTGGAACTCGGATTCCACACGTATGCCGGCCGAGATGCACAGCTTCTATCTGCGCCGGATGTATCAGGAGAACAAGCTGATCGAACCGGGCGGAATCGAGCTCGACGGCGTGCCGATCGACCTGTCGAAGGTCGATGTGCCGGTGTTCATGCTGTCGACCAAGGAAGACCATATCGCCCCCTGGAAATCGACCTATGCGGCGACCCAGATATACAAGGGCCCGGTGCAGTTCTGCCTCGCGGGCTCGGGACATATTGCGGGTGTGGTCAACCCACCGACCGTCGAGAAATACGGCTACTGGACGTCCGCCAAGAACCCGGCCGACCCGGACAAGTGGTTCGAGGGTGCCAAGGAAAACCCCGGCTCATGGTGGCCGGAATGGCGCAAATGGCTGGCCAAGAATGCCGGCGGCCAGGTCGATGCCCGCACGCCGGGCGATCACAAGCTCAAGGTGATCGAGGCCGCACCGGGAAGCTATGCGTCCCTGCGTCTGGACGCGGAAGAGAAGTAGCAGGCGTAGCGCCTTTCCACTCAACCAACCGACAAAATGAGATGCCCGGATCAAGTCCGGGCATGACGGGTTGCTTTAGTAGGGCGGGTTTGAAACCCGCCCCTACGGCTGGCTCATTTGAATGTAGGGGCGGGTCTGCGACCCGCCCGCGCGAATGCGCCGCCTATTTTACGCCGTTGCCCGACTTGATGTGGTTCTGCGCCAGTTTGCAGTAGGTGGCCACGGATTCCGGCCAGTAGTCGAGTTCCGCCTGGCGCAGATCGCGCAGCGACTTGGCCGGGATGCCCGCCCACAGCTCGCCCGCCTTCACGACCTTGCCCGGTGAGACGACCGCGCCCGCGGCGACCATCGCGCCGGTCTCGACGACCGCGCCGTCCAGTACCACCGAACGCATGCCGATGAAGCAGCGCGACTGCAGGGTGCAGGCATGGATCAGGGCCGAATGGCCGATGGTGATCTCGTC
>JABJEK010000112.1 GCA_018702955.1 Rhodospirillaceae bacterium
GTCTGCGCCATATCGCTTGTCCCATGAGATATCGCACCCGTTTGTAGGGGCGGGTTTCAAACCCGCCCGCGCATCAGTCCGGGAAGAACCGCGACGCCGGGCGATCAAGCCCGAGGTTTTCGCGCAGGGTCTCGCCCTCATACTCGGTGCGGAACAGGCCTCGCTTCTGCAGGATCGGCACCACCTCGTCGATGAACGGGTCCATCAGCGCGGGGATCACCGGCGGCATGTAGTTGAAGCCGTCCGCCGCAGGGCCGCCGGCACTGTCCGGATCGCACCAATCCTGGATCAGGTCGGCGATCTGTTCGGGCGTGCCCGCCGTCGTGTAGTGGCCGCGCCCACCGGCGAACCGCGCGAGCAGCTCACGCAAGGTCAGGCCTTCCTTGTCGACGATGCGCACGATCAGCGCCGCCCGGCTCTTCATGGTCTCGAGGCCTTCCGGTTCGGGGAAGTCCGAGACCTTGAGCGGCTGGTCGAGGTCGAGATGGTCGAAATCATGGCCCGCGAAACGCTGGGACAGCGTCCGCCGGCCGACCTCCGGGTCCATCCGGGCGTTGAGCGCCATCAGATTCTCTTTCGCCTCGGCCTCGGTGCCGCCGATCACCGGGTTGAGGCCCGGCAGCACCACCACCTGCTGGGCGTTGCGCCCGAAGTCGGCGGCGCGCTTCTTGATGTCCCGGTAGAATTCCTGGGCGGTTTCCTTCTCCAGATGGGCGGTGAAGATCGCCTCGGCATGCAACGCCGCGAAATCGCGCCCGCGGTCCGACGCGCCGGCCTGGACCAGCACCGGCCTGCCTTGCGGCGAGCGGGGCACATTCAAGGGCCCCTTCACCTGGTAATATTCGCCCTTGAAGTCGATGGGCGTGATCCGCGAGAGATCGCCCGACACGCCGCCGCCGGAGCGGTCGTCCACCAGCGCGTCGTCGGCCCAGCTGTCCCACAGGTCTTTCACCGCGGCGACGTATTCCTCGCCCATCTCGTAGCGGTCGCCATGGGCCGTGTGTTCGCGCCCGTAATTGGCCGCGACCGCCTCGACCCAGGTGGTGACGATGTTCCACGCCGCCCGGCCGCCGGAGATGTGATCGATGGAGGCGAACTGGCGCGCGAGATTATACGGCTCGGAATAGGTGCACGACCCCGTGGCGATCAGCCCGATGCGCTCGGTCTGCATGGCAATCGCGGCGAGCATGATGACCGGGTCGGGCCAGAAGCGGCCGGATTCCATGGCGTCGTTGGTCATCATCAAGACGTCGGCGAAAAAGATGGAATCGAGCTTCGCCGCCTCTGCCCGCTTGGCGAGGTCGACATAGTAGGAGATGTCCATCAACGAGCGCTTGTCGGCCCCGGGATGATCCCACGCCGTCTCGTGATGTCCGCGCGATTGGATGAAGAGGTTTATGTGGATGGGTTTGGGCATGGGGGGTTCCAAAGCAAAGAAGAGTGTTCTTGTTGGAAACAAACATACGGACGAATGAACTGGTTTCAAACCCGCCAGCAAGTCGCACCCCTACCCCACAATCACCCCCGGGTTGAGCACGCCCTTCGGATCCAGCCGCTTCTTCGCATCGCCGATCACATCCCCAAACAACGCCGGCCTTTGTTGCTCGTACCATTTCTGGTGGTCGCGCCCGACCGCGTGATGGTGGGTGATGGTGCCACCGTGTTTGATCAGCGCGTCGGAGGCGCGGGTCTTCAGCTCCTGCCATTGCGCCAGCATGTTTTGCGGGTCGCCGGGCGCGTGGAACGCAAAGTAAGGCGCGGGGCCGTCCGGGTAGGCGTGGCTGAAGCGGCAGGATACCGCCCCGTCATGGCCGGTCACGTCTCTAATGGCGCTCTGCGTGGCATCCTTGATGGCGCCGTAGAATTCCTCGAACCGGTCCCAGGTGATCGCCGTCTCGAACGTGTCAGAGATGATGCCCCGCGGGGTGAGCTGCTCGCGGTTGTACGGCATGCGGATGAAGGCCGTGCGCCACGCCCCCACCGCGCCCTGCAGATGGGCGTCGGGGTTGTCGCGCCAGGGCACGTCCACCGTGCCGCCATGATCGAGGCAGCATTCCTCGGCGCGTTCCATCCACGCATCCACCGGGTGATCCGCACTCTCGAACGAGACGACCATGAGTGTGAAACTGCCGTCGCCCGCGCCGTTCACCTGGAGTTCGGTGCCGTCGACGATACGGACGTTGGCCGGATAGAGCCCGGCCTGGGAGACGGCGCGCACGGCCCGTGCGGCGTCGAAGAAGTCGGTGAAGCGGTACCCCGCCGTCGCCTTGTATGTGGGGCGGCCCTGCAAGCGGGCCCAGCCCTCGGTGATGATGCCCAGCGCACCCTCGCTGCCAAGTGCCACGAAACGATCGGGGCTCGGCCCCGCGCCGGAGCCCGGCAGGCGGCGGCTGACGATGTCGCCGGCGGGGGTGACGGTCGTCGTCGCCTCCACCAGGTCGTCTATATGGGTATAGAGCGTGGCGAAATGGCCGCCCGAGCGCGTCGCGATCCAGCCGCCGAAGGTCGAATGCTGGAAGGATTGGGGGAAATGTCGGAGCGTCAGGCCATGCGGCTTGAGCTGGGCCTCCAGGTCGGGACCCAGCGCCCCGCCCTGGATCCGTGCGGCGCGAGAGACCTCGTCGACCTCCAGCACCTTGTTCATGCGGCCCATATCGACCGAAATGACGCCGTTGTATTTGGAGCCCACGTCCGACGTGACCCCGCCGACCACGGATGAGCCCGCGCCCCAGGGGATGACGGCGGCGTTGGTCTTGCCCGCCCACTCGTAGATCTCGGCGATATGCCGCTCGGTCTCGGGGAATGCCACGATATCCGGCGCGTGGTCGAAGTCCCCGGCATAGGTGCGCAGCGAGTCCGGCTGAGACTGGCCGAAGGCGTGATAGACGCGCTCGAACTTGTCGTCCGTACACACATCCTCCAACGACGCAGGCGCTTCGAGCCGGCATTTCGGCAGCTCGATCGCGTCCAGCGTCGGAAACGCGCCGTCACGGGAGGGATTGATCCCGAACCCGTCGGCGAAGGTCGCGAGCAGCGCCTTGGTCTGGTCCCCGTCGAGGCCCGCGTCTTCGTACCCCCAGCCCCAGTATTTCAGTTTGCGGTCTGCCTTTTTGATATCTGCCAACGTCTTCTCCTTCGAATGTCGTTTAGCGCCCGGCGTCGAGCGCAGCGCGGGTGAACCCTTCCAGGTGATTGATCAGCGCGTCGGAAGCCTGTGCGGCCGCGTCCGGGTCTCCGTAGGCGATCGCGCGTGCCACCGCCGCGTGGAGTGCGGCCATCCGCGGCAGGTCGCCCACATTGCGGTGATGCTGGTACCAGAAGCGCCGCGAGAGCGGGTTCCACTGCTCCATGGACGTCCGGGCGAACGGGTTGCGGCAGGCCGCCCCGACCATGGCATTGAACGCCTTGTCGAGCGCCAGGAAACCCTCGTCGTCATCGTCGCGGGCCGCCCGATCCATCTTTTCGGCCTGGGTGCGGAACCGGTTGCGTTCTTGCGGCGTGGCCTGGCGCGCGGCGCGCGCGGCCATCAGCCGTTCCACCTCGCGGCGCAAATCGAGCAGCTGCAGCTGGGTCTCGACGTTGATCTCGGTCACGAACATGCCCCGGCGCGGCAGGATGTTCACCAGCCGCTGGCGGGCCAACCGCTGCAGCGCCTCGCGCACGGGCGTGCGGCCGAAACCCGTCTGCGCGCACAGCTCGCCCTCGGACACGGCGCCGCCGGGCGGCAGCTGGAGGGTCACGATCAACTCCTCGATCCGCGTGTAGGCCTGCTCGGTGAGGCTGATGCCCGGATTTGCGCCCAAAACTCGTCACTCCCGTTTCGTAATATCTGAAATACTACTGATATATCAGTGATAGGTAAAGAGAAGATTGGTCTGGCATGTCGGAAGGTCCGACACGGGTGGGTTTCAAACCCACCCCTACGGGGCGGCGATGGTCTTGTAGGGGCGGGTTTCAAACCCGCCCGCAGTTACACGCAGGCGTATCAGCCCGCGTTGCGAAACAACTCATAGCGGTGGGTCTGGCTTTCGGACTCGAACACACCGGTCACGACGCCAGTTGCCGGAAACTTCTCGCCGGACATGCGGGACGCGAACCGAATGCCGGCCGACAGCCGCCATGTGCGCGTGTCGGGCTCATGTGCGGAGTAGCCGAGAATCTCAAAGCCGTGTTCGGTGCCTTCGGCGTCGTTGATCGTCCCCAAGAGGGTGAAGTCGCAGACGTCGGGCGCCTGGTTCTCGAACAGGCTCCATTTGACATCGCCCGCCAGGTCGTCGCCGGTGATCGTCCCGTTGCCGCTGCCGATATAGTCACCGAGCTTCGTCTCCGGTAGCCAGATCGTCTCGCCCAGATACTGGAGCTCCATATCGGCGAATTTTTCAAGCATGGCCTGTTCTCCCCGGGCTGGATACTATCGCGCCGGGGTGGCGATCGTCACCGGGAGGGAGTTCAAACCATGCCAAAAGCATTGATCGCGGGCGCGCTCGGCGTCGTCGGCCGCGCACTGGTCGAACATCTGGACGACGACCCGGAATGGGAGGTCATCGGCCTGTCACGGCGCGCGCCGGACTTCGAGACCAAAGCGACATTCCTGTCTCTCGATCTGCTCGACCCGGCGGCGACGCAGTCGGCGCTGGGCGAGATGTCCGACGTCACCCACCTGTTCTTCACCCCCTACGCGCCGCGCGAAACCTTCGCCGCCGAGGTCGCGCCCAACCTCGCCATGCTGGTGAATTTGATGGACGCGCTGGAGCCCGCCGCCAAAGCCCTCGCCCATGTGCAGCTGATGCAGGGGGCGAAATGGTACGGGGTGCAGTTCGCCAAGCCCTACAAGACGCCCGCCAAGGAAGACGACCCGCGCCATATGCCGCCCAACTTCTACTACGACCAGCAGGACTGGCTGGTGGAACGCCAGGCCATAGCGCAAAAAGACGGCAAGGACTGGAGCTGGTCCGCGCTGCGCCCCCACGGGGTCTGGGGCTTCTCCGTCGGCTCCGCCATGAACATGATGACGTCGCTGGCGGTCTACGCCACGGTGTCGAAGCATCTCGGCCTGCCGCTCCGCTGGCCCGGCAACCCGGCCCTGCTCGACAGCGTCTACCAGATCGTCGACGTGGCGCTGCTCGCCCGCGCCATGGTCTGGGCCGCGACCACGCCCACGGCAGCCAACCAACCCTTCAACATCACCAACGGCGACTACACCCGCTGGAAGCTCCTATGGCCCAAACTGGCCGCGTTCTTCGATATGGAGGTCGGCAATGTCCAGACCGTGAAGACCCAGGACATCATGGCCGACAAGGAGCCCGTCTGGGCCGAGATCGCGGAGGCCCATCAGCTGCGTAAATACGCCATGTCGGACATCGTCACCTGGCCGTTCCTCGACTACGCGTTCGCCAACGGCTTCGACCAGATGTCGAGCCTGACCAACATCCGCCAGGCCGGCTGGACGGAGGTGCTGGACACCGAAGAAACCGTCACCGACCAGCTCGAACGCCTGCGCCGCAACCGGATTATCCCCTGATGGCTAATCAGACAGCTCTTATCGTCGGCGCGCTGGGCGTCACCGGCCGGGCGCTGGTCGAGCATCTAGAGGACAAGCCCGACTGGGACATCGTCGCCCTGTCGCGACGCGCGCCGGATTTACCGACCCGCGCGACATTCCTCTCCGTCGACCTGACGGACGCGGCCGATTGCCGGGCGAAACTGGCCGAACATCCTGAAATCACACATGTTTTCTATACCGCCTACAGCCAGCAGGCGTCGGTCGCGGCGGAAATCCCGGTCAATGTGGGGATGCTCGCCAATCTGATGGACGCGATCGAGAAAACGGCCAGCCTGCAGCACGTGCAGCTGATGCACGGGGCGAAGTGGTACGGCACCTATCTGGGCTCCTACAAGACGCCCGCGCGAGAGGACGACCCGCGTCCCCTGCCCGCGAATTTCTATCACGCCCAGCAGGACTGGCTGGTCGAACGTCACGCGGCGCAGTCCACTTGGTCATGGTCGGCGATGCGTCCCCACGGGGTCTGGGGCTTCTCGACCGGGTCGGCGATGAACCTGATGACCGGCATCGCGTGCTACGCCGCGATATCGAAACAACTTGGCCTGCCGCTGCGCTGGCCGGGCAGTGCGGGATTTTTCGACCGGCTCTACCAGTTCATCGACGTGGACCTCCTCGCCGAGGCCATGGTCTGGACCGCGACCACGCCGACGGCCGCCAACGAGGCCTTCAACATCACCAACGGCGATTTGTTCCGCTGGCGCCAGGTCTGGCCGCGTGTCGCGGAATTCTTCGAGATGGAAGTGGCCGAGCCCCAGACGATCCCCGTCGCCGCCACCATGGCCGACAAGGGTGAGTTGTGGGACCGGATGGTCGCCGAACACGGGCTCAAGCCCTACGCACTGGACGAGATCGTCAACTGGGCCTATCTCGACATGGCGCTCAACAACGACATCGACCAGATGTCGAGCCTGACGAAGATATTCAAGGCCGGCTGGACCAACGTCTGGGACAGCGAGGACACCATCACACGCCAGTTGCAGAAGCTGCGCGACAACAAGATCATCCCGTGAGATGCGGCCCCATCCAGCACGGGCGGGTTTAAAACCCGCCCCTACGGCCAGCACCCATCCATGTAGGGGCGGGTCTGCGACCCGCCCGCATCCAAGACCAAAAACAATAGGACAACCCCATGCCCCTCCACATCTCCAGCAACTTCGACAGCGGCAACATCGTCTGCCAGGACGCCTCCGACCCGGGCGACATCCGGCTGGAGATATCGAAGGACAATAATTCCGACTTCTACATGTGGTTCCACTTCCGCCTGACTGGCGCGAAGGACACGCCCGTGGCGATGAAGATCACGAACGCCGGCGGGGCGGCTTATCCCAAGGGCTGGGAGGGGTATCAGGCCGTCGCCTCGAGCGACCGGGAGACCTGGATACGCGTGCCGTCGAGCTATGCCGACGGCGTGTTGACCATCGCACACACCCCGGCTGCGGACAGCGTCTGGTATGCCTATTTCGCGCCGTATTCGATGGAACGTCACGCCGACCTGCTCGCACGGGTGCAACTCGATGACCGGGTCAGCCTCGATGTCCTCGGCGAGACCCTCGACGGCCAGGCCATGGATTTGGTGACAATTGGTGAGCCCGGCCCGGAGAAACAGAACTTCTGGGCCATCGCCCGCCAGCACCCCGGCGAGAGCATGGCCGAATGGTGGATGGAGGGCTTCCTCGCACGCCTGCTTGAGCCCTCAGACAGAACAGCGCAGGCGCTGCTCGAGCGCGCAGTCGTCCATCTCGTACCGAACATGAACCCGGACGGGTCGCGCCGCGGCCACCTGCGCACCAACGCGGCGGGCGCCAACCTCAACCGGGAATGGTCGGAACCCGCCATGGACCGCAGCCCGGAGGTGTTTCTGGTCCGGCAGCGGATGCAGGAAACCGGCGTGGATTTCTGCCTCGACGTGCATGGCGACGAAGCCCTGCCGTACAACTTCCTCGCCGGGATGATGGGGATTCCGTCCCTCAGCGAGCGCCAGAAGACCCTGCAGGAGGTCTTCTCCGGCGCGCTTTTGACGGCCAGCCCCGATTTTCAGACGAAATACGGCTACCCGGACGCCAAGCCGGGCAAGGGCAACATGACCTTGTGTTCGAACTGGGTCGCGGAGGAATTCGGCTGCCTGGCGCTCACCCTGGAGATGCCGTTCAAGGACAATGCCGACCGGCCCGACGCGACCTTCGGCTGGTCACCGGACCGGACCAAGACCTTTGGTGCTGCCCACCTGGACGCGATGCTGGCGGTGCTGGATGCATAGGCGCCTCTGCGGGCGGGTTTGAAACCCGCCCCTACACAACACCGGGCTCCCGTAGGGGCGGGTCTGCGACCCGCCCGATCGCCCTAGA
>JABJEK010000113.1 GCA_018702955.1 Rhodospirillaceae bacterium
AGGACGTCACCTCGACCAACACCATCTCTTACGACCAGATTGCCGAGGCGCGCGTGTCCTACGGCGGTCGCGGACAGATTTCCGATCTCCAGCAGCCCCGCTATGGGCAGCAGGTGCTCGACATCATCTTCCCGTTCTAGGCGGCATAGGCAGCATCCCTAGTTACGGAAGACAGGCCAGGTAGGCCACCTGGGCAGGCAGCCCGGGGAAGTCAAAAAGGGTTGGTTCCAGGCAGGAACCGACCCTTTTTTATATCCTGTACAATGCCGGAACGATATCGGCGACCGGCGTCGGAATCCGACCGTGCCCTGTGGCTTCCATGACGGTATCTTGCCGCCCAGATCGCACGCAGCATCCGACCGGGTGCGACCATCCCGTTCAGGAATATTCCAGGTCCCACCCATGACCGAAGCATCACCACAAGACGCACTCGACATCCTGCTTGCCCGCTGTCAGGAGGCCCGCACGCCGTGCGGCGACGGACATCTGGTATGGCGCATCTGGGGCGCGCCGGAACAGCCCGCAGTCGTGCTCCTGCATGGCGGGTTCGGCGCATGGAACCACTGGGTACGCAATATTCGCGCATTGGAAACCAACTACCGGGTGATCGTGCCGGATCTCCCGGGTTGCGGCGATTCCGACGACGCACCCGACCGCCCTGACGCCAAAAGCCTGGCCGAAATCCTGTCGGCGGGACTGGACCTTGTGGTCCCCGAAAAGGCGACCTTCGATCTTGCGGGATTCTCATTCGGTGGACTGCTGGCTGGCCCGGTCGCACATCATCAGACAAGCCGCGTGCGCAGCCTGACCATCGTCGGCACGCCCATCCTTGGGCTCACCACCACCGGTCCGGCAAATGCGCTGGTGCCGGTGCCACCCCACCTGGCGCCCGACGAGGCCGCACCAATCTATCGCGGAAATCTCGAGAAGCTGATGGTGCACAATCCCGATTCGGTAGACGAACTCGCGATGACCCTGCATATGCAGAACATGGCGAAGAATCGCCTGCGCTCGCGCGGCATCGCACGGCGGACGATCGCAGCCGACAGCCTGCGCGGGCTGACGTGCCGCCTGAATTTCGTTTTCGGGGATAAAGACCCAACACTTGATCCGGACCTCAACGGCATCCGCGCGGCCGCAGCGGTGATTCAGCCCGAGGCGCCGTTTCACGTGTTCCGCGAAACAGGACATTGGGTTCAGTACGAGGCGGCAGATGCGTTCAACACGCTGCTGCCCAATCTACTCTCGGCAAGCGTCTGATCGATCCAGACTACGCGTCTTCGCGGAGGTTCCCCTGGTCGTCGACCGAGAGCCCCGTCTCGCGGGCTGCTTCGAGAACCGAGGGATGCCAGTTTGGTTTTCCGGCATCGGGCCCGCCGACCACAGCCAGCATCAGTGCTTCGGGATCATCGCATGCACATCGGAAGCCCCGGTAAATCCCGAGCGGAACATTGACCACATCGCCGACGTCGAGCGTGACCGCCTGTTCCTCTTCACCCGCGAGCCAGTAAATCTCCCATTGACCGCGGATCGGGACGAAAACCTCTTCCGTTTCATGTGCGTGCAACGCCGCGCCGCGACCATTCCTGGCGCGGATATAACCGACGCTGAACCCGTGAGCGGGCGCCTTGATGATCGGGTCAAGCGCCGGGTCATCCATATTCTCGGTCACGTTGAGGCCGATGATGTTGATGTTCTCGCGCTCATGCCCGGGCATGCGCATGTCCAGGAATGCCAGAGGTGAACCACGCATCTCGGAGGCTCGGGAAACATTGTTCGCCAGCATCTCGTCGCGACTTACGAAGGGCACATCCATCCCATCTCTCTCCATTGCCTTTTTCGGACCGCAGGTCGGTACTACCGGCCCTTGGCCGCCAGCTCGACGCGACGGCTGTAACGCGGGTCGCCGCGCTTGATGGTATCCAGCATCCGTGACGCCTTGAGTAGCAGCACATCGTTAGTCCCGTCGGAATGCACGAAACTGAGCCCGTCACGCAGCAGCTTTTCGATCGGGTTTTTCTTCATATAGCCGGTGGCGGCCCACAGCTCGAAAGCCTCCATCAGCACCTTCACCGAATTTTCCGCCGCGTTCACCTTACACAGTGAAGCCGCGGCCGCATCGGG
>JABJEK010000114.1 GCA_018702955.1 Rhodospirillaceae bacterium
AGCCGGTCGGCCCAAAGTTGTTTCATATATGAGACAAGTGTCTCATCGGTGAGACGCCCCACGGTCGCTTCCGCATTTGCCCAGGTCTCCTCCGGCGCTTCGACGATCCAGGTGCTCATCCCCGGCTTGTACTGATAGGCGCCAAGCACCCAGATGCCGTGATCGTCGGTGGTGAAATCGAACGTGAACGCATCATAGGGCCGCGTCGTGCCGAGCCAGGCGAAGCGGTTCTTGCGCCAATCGATCCGGGCGTTGAACTTGTCGGCGAAGGTTTCGCGAACCTGGGAGTTGATGCCGTCCGCGCCGACGACGAGATCGGCGTCGATATCTTCAATATCTTTGATGTCGTGAGAGAACTTCATCTCCACGCCAAGTTCGGCGCAGCGCTGTTGCAGGATCTTCAGCAGCTCCACCCGGCCGCAACCGCAGAACCCGTGCCCGGTCGAGCGCACGGTCTCCCCGTGGAGGACGAAATCGATCTCGTCCCAATAGGCGAACTGGCCGGTGATCGCGTCATAGCTTTCCGGGTCGCGGGCGAGGAAATGGTCGAGCGTCTCATCGGAAAATACCACGCCGAAGCCGAATGTGTCGTCCGCGGCATTGCGCTCGTAGACGGTTATGTCGTTGGCAGGCCACTGTTTTTTGGCGAGCAATGCAAAGTACAGTCCGGCCGGGCCGCCGCCGATGACCGCGATGCGCATAATCCGTCCCTCGTCGTTATTTATTTAACATGTAAGATATTTACACATTTATTGTCAATGCGTAAGGTATTCGCCATGGCCACGGCGACACAGGACAAGACAATCGACAGCCAGGCGAGCAGCCAGGCGGGCGAACGCCTGTCGCTGAGCCTGTGGCTGCAGCTGATGAAATGCACCAAGGAGATCGAAGCCGGGGTCGGCGGCCGGCTGCGCAAGGTGCACAGCCAGAGCCTGGCGCGGTTCGACGTGCTGTCGCAACTGCACCGCTTCGCCGGCGACTGGGTGGCGGTGGGTGAAATCGCCGGGCGCGTCATGGCGTCGAGCGGCAATATCACCGCGCTGGTCGACCGCATGGTCGCCGAAGACCTGATCGTGCGCCGCGCCTCGCCCGATGACCGGCGGAGCCACCAGTTGCGCATGACCGACAAGGGTGCGGCACTTTTCGCCGATATGACCGACGATCACGCCCGCTGGGTCGACGCCGCGCTCGACGGCATTGCCGACAAGGACAAGGAACGCCTGATCGCGTTGCTGGTCGAGGTGCGCCGCGCCTTCGAAGCAACGACGACAATTCAGATCAAGGGGCCCGCTCCCGGATCTGGCCCCGAACAGGAGAGTTGAGATGACCGAGTTGCTGCCGCTGCCCGGATCGCGCGCCGAGATACTGAAGACCCAGTCCGCGCGCAAGCGCATCGCCTTCGAACGCGCCAAGCAGGCCAAGTGGTACAAGGGCAAGCTCGACCACATCAACGCCGACCGCCTCGACGAGCCCGACGAATGGCAGAAAATCCCGATCGTCGACAAGGATGTGCTGCGCAAGCTCGACCATAAGGATTTTATGGACCAGTTCTGCATCGTGCCGCGCGAAGACATCGCCGAATACTGGCGCTCCGGCGGCACCACCGGTGCACCGGTGTTCTATCCGCGTACCTTCAAGGACGTGGAATACGGCATGGTGACATGGGGCCGGTCGTTCCCGGCGATGAATATCGGGTCCGGCGATCTGTGCCATATCTCGTTCCCTATCGGTATCCACCCGGCGGGGCAGGTCTGGGCCCGGTCGGCGCACATGTTCGGCGTCGGCATGGCCTGGGTCGGGGCCGGTAATTCCGTGCCGTCGGCGGCGCAACTGGCGCTGATCCAGTCGCTGGAGCCGACGGTGCTGATCTCGATGCCGAGCTTCGCGCTGCACCTGTCGAACCTGGCAGCGGAGCAGGGCATCGATCTGACGCAGTCCAGCGTCAACAAGATCATCTGCTCGGCCGAACCGCTGTCGGATGCCAAGCGCGAAAAGCTCGCCCGCACCTGGGGCGCCGAAGTCTTCAACGTCTTCGGGATGAGCGAGGCCGGGCTGATGGGCGCCGAAGGCACGGCCCATGACGGTATGCATATCTGGTCCGACATGTTCTTCCTCGAGGTCGTCGATCCCGAAACCGGCAACATGCTGGCGCCCGGCGAAGAAGGCCATCTGTGCCAGACTCCGCTCTGGACCGGTCACGCGACGCCGTTCCTGCGCTGGAATGCCGGCGATATCGTAACTTATGTCGAACAAGGCGACAGCGGTGGACAGTTCGCCGATCTGTTTCCGATGATCCGCCACGCCAACCGCACCACCGGGTTCTTCAAGATCCGCGGCGTGAACATCAACCATTCCGAATTCGAGGATTTCATCTTTGCGATCCCGCCGATCAACGATTTCCAGGCCCTGCTGGTCACCGACGACAACGACCTGGAAACCCTGGTCGTTCGCATCGAGGTTCGGCGCGGCGACGATGCAAGCGCGATTGCCGCCGATCTGGAAACCCGCATCAAGACCGTGTTCGAAGTTTCGGCCCGGATCGAGGTGCTGGAAATCGGCAGCCTTGCGCGATTGTTCGAATCGTCCATCAAGGCGCCGCGCTTCGTCGATGAGCGAAAGTGACGCCTGGAGCGCGTTTCAGCTGATTTCCCCAGCGTGGTAAAATCCTTTAAGCTACGGGCCAG
>JABJEK010000115.1 GCA_018702955.1 Rhodospirillaceae bacterium
CTCGCCCGACCGGTTATAATTCAGCCGCGCCCGAACGACTCGCAGACGATCGTCGAAATTCTCCGCGCCGGATTGATCCTCCTCGGCATTGCGGTACTCGGCGAACCCGTTGATCCAGAGATTCTCCGTGCGGCTGCGAATAATCGGATGGCTGAGCCGCAACGAGAAACGATAGGATTCGCTCTCTGTATTCAGCTCGCCGGAACTGCTCCCGGCATCGATCGCGCTGTGCGACGCCGAGACAAGCGCCTCCGTCCCCGCGCTCCCGAGAGGCTGGAGATAGCTCACTTCTTTGTACAAAAGTTCCTCGGGCTGGTTTGGAACCGTGAACAGTCCCGCCTGGAGCCGCTCGCCCAGACCGAGTAACGAGTTCGTCCCACCACTGAGCCAACTCTGCAATCGCCCGACAGACGGTGTGCCCCGATTGTCCGCATAGGCGGTCCCGTCCACCGCGTCATAATCGACGACAACGGTCAGCCGGAATGCACCGGAGCCCTCCTCGTCCTCGTCGAGGTCGGACCGCGCCACCGAGATTCCGGGCAAATCGCCCATCAGAAGAATGTTGCGTTCAAGTGTGTCGAGGGTCAGCGGCCGTTCTTCACGGATCGCGCGCGCATAGGGCGCGAGATCGACCGGCGCGTCATCAATCCCCTCGAACACCACCTCGGTCACCGAGCCCTCCGCGACCTGGACCGTCAGAACCCCTGTGTCGATGGTTTGCGGCGGGACGAACGCGCGTGACAGGGCGTAGCCCTCACGCCGGTAAATTGCGGTGATCTGGTTGGCGATCTCTGCCGCGTCCGCGGTGGTCACGACCCGGGCGAGGTAGTCCTCATAGCTCGGCGCCAGATCCTCGGCGCTAAGAGTCACGACGCCAAGCAGGGAAACGGCGGCGAGGGTAAACTCGACCTCGTCGTCGCCGTCCGCCGCCGGCAGGTCTGGCAGGTCCGCACCCCGCTCGGGCCGGCGCGGCTGTTGCGGCGTCGCGTCGTCGATCCGCCGCTCAATCTGTCCCGCATCGGTACCGGCACCCGTTGTTTGCGCAAGTACCGGCGTCGTCCAGGCCGCGATCAAACAGCCGAACAGGAGACGCCGGGCAACCCTGGGGAGGGCCCTACAGCCCGGCACATACACCCTCTGGAGGGTGGATTCATTGGGACCGAAGTCGTTCATGACCGTTCGACGTGAATTCGCGTGGTAGCTCCATATCCTACATGAATACCCCGTGTTTCCTTAACAAACCAATGAGTTCCCCGGATGCATAAAATTCGCCCCAAGTTTCAGAAGATTTGTAACTAATTGAATTTGCTTACTTTTTTCATAGATACTACATTCACTGCAACTTCAACACCGGCACCGCCCATGTCATCGGACAAGAAGTCCAGCGACGCGGTGCTCAAAAAAGGCAGGTAGCCATGTTCGACAGAACGACGATCAAACAGTGTGTCACGGGCGCTGCGGCGGCCGTCATCATGACGGCTGCGTTTGGCAGTCAGGCCATCGCCGCATCAACCGATGCCCCATGGAAAATTCAGGAAGTCACGGGCGAAGCCCGCTTCATGGACCAGGAAAAAGGCGCCCAGGCCGCTTCGGCCGGCACGATCATGGATGCAGGTGACCGCATCGCAACCGGTGCGGACGGGCGCGTGATCATCGCGCGCGGCGAGGAACGGATTACCGTCTCCGCGTCGAGCGAGATCGGCCTGCCGGTCGAAAACGACGGCCCCTACAGCACGCGCATTCTGCAGAATCTCGGCACCATCCTGCTGAAGGTGCAGAAGCAGCCCAACCAGCATTTCGAGGTCAAGACGCCCTACATGGCTGCTGTGGTCAAGGGCACGACGTTCACGGTGAGCGTCGGTAATCAGGGGGCAGCCGTGCATGTGGTCGAGGGTGCGGTTCAGGTCGCCGACCTTGCGGGCCAGCAGGTGCAGCTGATCCGTCCGGGCCAGACAGCGACACGCAGTAACGATTCCGGCGCCGCAGTCACGGTCACCGGCGTCGGCACCGCGCCGACGGGCAAACCCGACAAGGCCGCGGTTGACGGTCCGGCGGATAAATCGGGCGACGCCAAGGCGGCACCGGTTTCAAACGGGAATGCGGCCGCGGTCCGCCAGGGCGGCCCGAAGGGTGACGGTCCCGGCAACAACGGCAAAGCCGACAAGGGCAAGGGAGGCCCCAAGATCGCCAATGCGCTGGGAAGCCTCAACCTGAACGTTGCGGCCGCGACCAACGGTCTGGCCGCCAGCCCCGGAAAATCGGCCAGCGCCGGCCAGGGAAACGGCAAGGGAAACGGTAAGGGCAAGAGCACCGGCCGATCCGGCGGTACCGGGTTTGCACCTGCGGTAGCCAACATTCCGGTCGGCACCCTTGTCGCCCAGGCCACAGGCAACAACGGCAACGGGAATGCCAACGGAAACGGAAATGGCAATAGCGACAACGCCTCCAACGGGAACGCCAATGGAAACGGGAACGGCGGGGGCAATGGTGGCGGCAACGCCAACGGGAATGCCAACGGTGGCGGAAACGGTGGCGGAAACGGCGGCGGAAACGGGAACGGGAACGGGAACGGGAACGCCAATGGAAACTAAAACTAAAGAATTACGTGCTTAGCTTGATGTCCGCCGCACCCTTGGGTGTGGCGGACACGCGTTTCCAGGAACGGGGACGTGTTTACTGAATCGAAGGTATCGATGAAACGTCATGCACCCTATGTACTGATCGGGCTTCTCTTCTGTGCGATGCAGACGTTCGGATGGATGGCCCCGATCGACAACGCGCTGCAGGACCTGCGAAACAAGGTCGAAGGCCGCCCGGCGACAGGCGAGGTCATCCTCGTGGATATCGACACCCGCAGCCTGCGGGCGATCGATGTCTGGCCCTGGCCCCGATCCATTCACGGCGCGCTCGTCGACCGACTGGTGGCCGACGGCGCCGCGCGCATCGCTTTCGATATCGATTTCAGTTCCCGGTCCACCGAAATCGAGGACCGGGCCTTCGCCGATGCCCTGGCGCGCTCTGACGGGCGGGTCGTCCTCGCTGCGCTTCAGCAGGTAACCCGGGCGCAAGACGGCACGGAGAGCCTCGTCTTCAACGCCCCGATCGACATGCTGCGCGAACATGTCACGCTGGGCTTGGTCAACGTGTTCCCGGGGACCGATACTTTCATCCGCCGCTATCGCGCAGGTGCGCAGATCGGCGGGCACTTCGTTCCCTCTCTGCCCTTCGCACTGGCGAGGCAGGACGGCACAGGCCCGGCGGAAATCACCATCGACTATGGGATTCGACCCGACACGGTCCCGCGTGTGTCCCTGGTGGACGTGCTCGCGGGGAACGTTCCCTCCGGAACGTTCAAAGGTAAGGCTGTCGTCGTCGGCGCCACCGCACTCGAACTCGGCGATCAATTCGCCGCACCGGTCTATGGCGTAATCGACGGCCCCATGCTTCAGGCGATGGCCTTCGAGACCATGGCACAGGACCGCAGTCTCACGAATGTCGGAACGCTGCCAGCGATCCTCGGCATCATCGCGCTGATCGTGGCCTGGGCCTTCATCACGGGTCGCAGCTGGCTGGCCCGCACGACCGCCGTTCTCGCCTTCATCGCCGTCGGCCAGGCCGTGGGATTCATCGCCCTGCAAACGGGTGCGTTCGCGTTCGAGACTGCGGGCGGGACGGGCGCGATCCTGTGTTGCTTCGCCTTCGATCTGTTCAAGGACATTGAGCGCCAGGCGGTGATCATCTTCCAGCAGCGCCTCGTCATGGGTCGCCGCGGCAGGATGCTTGACCGGGTCATCTCCGACAGTTTCGACGGCGTCATCATCACCGACACCGAGGGCCAGATCGAGGTCTTCAACGTCGCGGCGGAAACAATCTCGGGGCTCCGGCGCCGGGATGCGAAGACCCTGCATATCGACGAAATCATCCGGGGCGCTAGCCAGCCGGTTCGCGAATCCGTCGACGCCGGTGACGAGACTCCCGGGCCATTGTTGGTCGCCCCCCTCGAGCTCGAGCTGATCCGGGTCGACGCCGACAAGACCCGCGTTCCCGTTGAAATCAGCGTCAGCCGATCAACCGTCCCGGAGGCGGCGAGTCGGCGCAAGCGCACCACGCGGGAACGTCCGATCTACACCTATACCTTCCGCGACATTACCAATCGCAAGCGCGCCCAGGCGGACCTCATTTCGGCCAAGGAAAGCGCGGAATCGGCCAACCGGGCCAAGACCGAGTTCCTGGCCAATATGAGCCATGAACTCCGTACGCCCCTGAACGCCGTGATCGGATTCTCGGAGCTCATGAAGGATGAATCCTTCGGCCCCATGGAAAACGAAGACTATCTAGAATACTCCGGTGTCATCCACGACAGCGGCAACCACCTGCTCTCGGTCATCAACGACATCCTGGACATTTCCCGGATCGAAACCGGTTCGTTCGAACTCAACGAGGAACCATTTGATTTCGCCGATGCGCTGGGGGCAAGCGTGCGCATTGCCCAGGGCTGGCAGCAGAAACAACCGCGCCGCCTCTCGGTCGAAATGCCGGAAGATCTTCCGTGGCTCGTCGGCGACCAGCGGCTGGTGCGCCAGGTCGCCCTCAACCTGTTGTCGAATTCCTACAAGTTCACGGAGGACGACACCGGCACGGTCTCGTTGCGCGGCTTCACACGCGATGACGGCGCGCTCGTGATCGAGGTCAGCGATAACGGCATCGGCATCCCGGAAGAGGCGATACCGCGCCTGACCGAGGCCTTCTATCAGGTCGACGGCACACTTGCGCGCAACCATGACGGCACCGGGCTCGGCCTCTCGCTGGTCAAGACCTTCGTCGACGCCCATGACGGCGAGCTTGAGATCAGCAGCGTGGTTGGAACCGGCACCAAGATTCAGGTTGCGTTCCCCAAGACCCGGGTCTGCGCCCCGGCCGAAATCGATTCCACGGGCCACGAGGCTGTCGTCTTCGCCTCCTGAAGCAGGCGCCGCAGCCTGCCGTTAACGAATTTGCGCTAACATCGCAGCCGCGTCGCGCGTTCACCGTGAACGCCGGCAACGAGAGCGATCATGACGTCAGCCACGGCCAAACACTCATCCCGGCGATGGGCCGGCATCCGCGAGATTTTCGCGATCGACCTGCGGACGCTCGCCCTGCTTCGAATAGGTCTGGCGGTGATGATCCTCACCGACCTGATCCTCAGGGCCCGCGATCTGCGCGCCCACTACACCGACTTCGGTATCATGCCCCGGGCCGTCATCGACGGGTACATGCACCCGGCGTCCTTCTCGCTACACCTGATGAGCGGCGCGATATGGTTCCAGGCCCTGTTGTTCGTGCTGGCTGCCCTGCTCGCGCTGATGCTTCTGGCGGGCTACCGCACACGGTCGATGACCGTGCTGAGCTGGGGGATGCTGGTCTCGTTGCAGATGCGCAACCCGATGATCCTCTCCGGCGAGGACAATCTGCTGATCCTGCTTTTGTTCTGGGCCATGTTCCTGCCCATCGGGGCCCGCTACTCTGTCGACGCCGCCCTCGACAATAATTCGGATGCGCTCCCCAACCGGTTCGTGTCGATCGCCAGCGCCGCCCTTCTGATCCAGGGCATGTCCATGTACCTGTTCAGCGCACTTTTGAAGTCCGATGCGCGCTGGGTACCCGATGGAACCGCAGTCTATTTCGCGCTCCAGCTGGATTATCTCGTCACACCGCTTTCACTTTGGTTCCGGGAGTTCGAGACGTTGCTCCAGGGGCTGACCTATTACGTGTGGGGGCTCGAGCTGATCGGCCCGATCCTGATCTTCTCGCCGATCTTCCACCGACCCCTGCGGGCGTTGTTCCAGCTCGCCTTCATGTCGATGCATTTCGGCTTCTTCCTGTTCCTGCAGATCGGCCTGTTCCCGTTCATCAGTATCCTCATGAATCTGACCTTCACCCAGGGCTGGGTCTGGGATTGGCTCGGCACCCGCCTGCACCGCCCGTCGGGTACGGGGATGGTCCTCTATTACGACCGGGACTGCGATTTCTGTCTCAAGATTTGCCGGCTGCTGAAGACATTCCTGATCCTCTCAGACACGCCCATCGTGCCGGCCCAGTCAGACCCGGCAATGCACGCGCTCATGCAAAAACATGACAGCTGGGTCGTCCACGACGGCGATGGCCGCGATCATGTGCGCTGGCAAGCGATGCAAGCGGTCTTCGCTGCATCGCCCATCCTGTTCTGGCTCGCCGGCCCGATCGCCTTGCGGCGGCACGGCGACCGGCTCTACGGCCTGGTGGCACGCAACCGCGGAAAGCTCAGCGGTTTCACGGCACGGGTCTTGCCGTTCCGTCCGGTGCGCGTGACCCCGTCACCCGCCGGGCAAATTCTTGCACTCGGTTTCATGGGATTCGTTCTGGTCCAGAACCTCTCGACCCTGCCAACCCTGTCGTTCCGGCCGGGCGACAGCTTCATCGCCGTGCGGCAGGCCCTGAACCTGTATCAGAACTGGACCATGTTCGCGCCCCACCCGGAGATCACCAGCCCCTGGCCCGTGATACCCGGCGTCCTGCGCGACGGCACCCCGGTGGATGCCTACCGCGGAACTCGTGGCGCGCCTTCGCTGGAGAAACCGGCGATCGTGTCACACAGCTATGCGAATTATCGCTGGCGCAAGTATCTCTCGAATATCGAAGACCGGAGTTACGAGGCAGATGCCGGTGACTTCGCGCTCGACTATGGGCGCTATCTCTGCCGCCTGTGGAACACGGACGCCGCCGCC
>JABJEK010000116.1 GCA_018702955.1 Rhodospirillaceae bacterium
CCAGATCGTGGCTGACGGTGGTGCAGATCACCTGGGTTTCGTTGCGATAGCTCTTGTGGAAGAGCGGCCGGATGGGCCGATCGATCAGGCGCGAGGTGAGAACCTCTTTCTCCGTCGGGCGTCCTTCACGCTTGAAGAAGCCACCCGGGATCTTGCCCGCCGCATAAGTCTTTTCCTGGTAGTGAACGGTGAGCGGGAAGAAATCCAACCCCTCGCGCGGCTGGTGTTCGCCGACCGTGGTGCAGAGCACCGAGGATTCACCGTATGTGACGAGGACGGCCCCGTCGGCCTGACGGGCGATATGCCCGGTCTCGAGGATGAGCGGACGCCCACCCCAATTGATTTCCTTACGTACAATGTCAAACATCGTTTATCTCTCAACCTGCGTCGTCCGCTCGGGCCAACCCCAAACAAACGCCCCGTGCCATCGGGGTCTTCGCGCCGTCACGCAATAGAGTTTTGACGGCGTGTGCATGGATGTTCCATGCGGGCCAGACCGGGGACACCGGATTGTGTCCGTGGGCCTGTCGTATTGGCGCCGGGCCATGCCCGCGCCGGTAACAAAGGCAGTCGCGACTAGCGGCGAATGCCCAAACGCTCGATCAGGGTGCGATAACGCGCTTCTTCCTTGCGCCGCGTGTAGTCGAGCAAACGACGCCGCTGGCCGACCATCAAAAGGAGGCCGCGGCGTGAATGATGATCCTTGGCGTGGGTCTGCAGGTGCTCGGTCAGGTTTTTGATGCGCTCCGTCAGGATCGCGACCTGAACTTCGGGCGAGCCCGTGTCCCCAGCCTTGGTCTGGTATTCATTGATGAGTTCAGTTTTACGCTCAGGCGTAATCGACATGCTTTTCTAGCTCCCGGTATCGAGATTTAAAACACGGACCGGACGGATCTGGATGCCATCGACACGAACGAGCGCTACGGGCGTCGTCGCTTCGAGGGCCAGGACGATACCGTCGTCCCCTGCCGTCGCAATCCGTTCCCTGTCTTGCGGTCGCAAGATGGGAACTGCCTGCCCATTGCGAAGCATTTCCGCTTCCCTGTCAGACAAGGCCAGCGCCGGGATACCGTCCAGCGCGGTCTCAATCGGTAACAATATGGGTGAGGCGGCGGCACTATGGCCAAGTTCCTCCAGCTTTTCCAGAGAAATCGAAGCCGATTCTTCGAACGGTCCGACGGACACGCGGCGCAGGTCCGACAGGTGGCCGCAGGTGCCGACCGCGACGGCCAGATCGCGGGCCAGCGCGCGCATATACGCCCCCTTGCCCGACTTCACGGCGAACCGCGCGCGGTCATCATCGAGAATTTCGACCAGATCGAACGCGTTGATTTCGATGGTCCGCGCCTGCAGGACCACATCCTCGCCGGCGCGCGCCTTGGCATAGGCCCTCTGGCCGTCGATCTTGATCGCGGAATAGGCCGGCGGGACCTGCTCGATCATGCCGACGAAGGCCGGGAGTGCGGCTTCGATGGCGGCGCGGTCCGGGCGCACATCCGACGTCTCGACGACCTCGCCGTCCGCATCGTCGGTCTCGGTCCGCGCACCCCAGTTGACCGTGAAGGTGTAGCGCTTCGAACTGTCCGTCACATAGGGCATGGTCTTGGTCGCTTCGCCGAGCGCGATCGGCAGGATGCCCGTCGCCGACGGGTCCAGCGTCCCGGCATGACCCAGCTTGGCCGCCCCCGTGGCGCGGCGCACCGCGTTGACACAACCCGCCGACGTCATGCCGGCCGGCTTGTCGAGATTGATCCAGCCGTTGATCGTCAGGCCCTTGCGCCGGCGACCCATCAGCTTTCGGGCTCGTCGCTTGTGGCATCGTCTGTTGCGGCGTCATCATCGCTGGCCAGGTCACGCGCGACCTCGGGCCGGTGCATGATGGTCTCGATCCGCGAGGCTTCCTCGAAGCTTTTGTCGAACACGAACGTCAGCGCCGGCAGATATTTGAGGCGCACCGCCTTGCCGAGCTGGCCGCGCAGATAGGCACTGGCCCGGTTCAGGCCCGCGACCATGGGCTCGGCCTCACCCTCGAGCGGCAGGACAAACACCGTCGCGTTGCGCAGATCCGGGCTCACCCGAACCTCCGTCACGGTGATCGCCAGGTCGGCCAGCTCGGTGTCACGAAACGCCGCCCGGCGGACGATCTCCGACAAGGCATGACGGATTTCCTCGCCCACGCGCAACTGGCGTTGGGACGGCGCCTTGCTCTTGCGAGCATTATGCGCATTCCGGTTCATGGGCGGGCTGTCTTCAATTCCGTTTCGGCCGCGCGCATCTGCACGCCGGCCCTGTTACGTGGCGCGGTTTTACGTAGCCTCGGTCAGCTCGCCTCGAGATGACGGGCGATCTCCTGCACTTCGAAGCACTCGATCACATCACCCGGCTGGATGTCGTTGTAATTCTCGAGTGCGATGCCGCATTCGTAGCCGTTCTGGACTTCGCGGACATCGTCCTTGAACCGCCGCAGCGTGCCCAGATTGCCTTCGTGCACGACCACTGAATCGCGCATCAGGCGGACCTTCGAATCGCGGCGGATCATGCCGTCGGTCACCATACAGCCGGCCACCTTGCCGACCTTCGAAACGCTGAAGACCTCGCGAATTTCGGCCGAGCCGAGCAGATTTTCCTGCAGGGTCGGCGCCAGCTCGCCTTCCAGCATGGCGCGCACATCGTCCACCACATTGTAGATGATGTTGTAATAGCGGATCTCGACCCCGTCGCGCTTCGCCTGGTCGCGCGCCTGCGGGATCGCCCGCACGTTGAAGCCGATGACCAGTCCGTTGTTGACCGTCGCGAGCGAGATATCGGATTCGGTGATACCGCCGACCCCGGAATGCAGCACCTGGGCGTTGACCTCGTCGGTGGACAGATTGTTCAGCGCACCGACGATGGCCTCGACCGAGCCCTGCACATCGCCCTTGATCACCAAGGGGATATGGGTGGCCTCACCGGCCTTGATCTGTTCGAACATGTCATCGAGGCTGCCGCGTGCACCGGCCGCCGCGCGCGCATCGCGCTTGACGCTCTCACGGTATTCGACGACCTCACGTGCCCGCGCATCGGATTCCACGACCGCGAATTCATCACCCGCCTGGGGTGCACCGTTCAAGCCCAGAACCTCGACCGGCGTTGATGGGCCGGCCTCCTTCACATTCTCGCCCCGGTCGTTGACCAGTGCGCGGACGCGGCCCCACTCGGCGCCGGCGACGAAGATGTCGCCCACCTTGATCGTGCCACCCTGGACCAGCACGGTCGCAACCGCGCCGCGGCCACGTTCGAGCTGCGCCTCGATCACCGCGCCGAAGGCGGCGCGATCGGGGTTGGCGGTCAGTTCGAGCACTTCCGCCTGCAACACGATCGCCTCGGTCAGCGTGTCGAGCCCCGCACGGGTCTCGGCCGAAACCTCGATGACCTGGGTATCGCCACCCATTTCCTCGGGCACAATCTCGTGCGACAGGAGTTCGGTCTTCACGCGCGACGCGTCGGCCGCCGGCAAATCCATCTTGTTGACGGCAACGATGATCGGCACCTCGGCGGCACGCGCATGGTTGATCGCCTCGATCGTCTGCGGCTGGACGCCATCATCCGCCGCGACCACCAGGATCACGATATCGGTCACATGGGCGCCACGCTGGCGCATCGCGGTGAAGGCCGCATGGCCCGGTGTGTCGATGAAGCTGATCTTGTCGCCGGATTCGAGCACCACCTGATAGGCGCCGATATGCTGGGTGATCCCGCCCGCCTCGCGGCTGACGACATCCGTGGAACGCAGCGCGTCGAGCAAGGACGTCTTGCCATGATCGACATGGCCCATGACGGTGACGACCGGCGGACGACCCACTTGCACGCCGCCGTCATCCTCGACCGTGGCGCCAAGGTTGAGCTCGACATCGCTGGCCGATGTGAGCTTCGCGGCATGGCCGAATTCCTCGACCACGAGTTGTGCCGTTTCCTGATCGATCGTTTGGTTGATCGTCGCCATGACACCCATTTTCATGAGGGCCTTGATGACTTCCGAACCGCGCTCGGCCATGCGATTGCCCAGCTCACTGACGGTAATGGCGTCGGGAATGCTGACTTCGCGCACCACCTTCGATGCCTGACCACCGCCCTTGTTGTCACCCGTCGCCCGCTGGCGTTCACGCTCCTGGCGGCGGCGGAATGCCGCGACGGAACGCTGGCGTGCGCCACCATCCTCGTCGAGGGCCTGGGAAATGGTGAGCTTGCCGCTCCGGCGCTTGTGTTCATTGGCACGCGGGCGCGCATTCGGCTTCGCCGGCGTTCCTTCGGCGCGGGCAGGCCTGCCCTTTGTGGCGCTGGCGGCGTCGGCAGCACCGGGGTCGCCGGGATCGCCGGGATCGATCTCTTCGTCTTTTGATTTTTCCTGGAGTGCGGCGAACTTCCGCTCTGCCGCGGTGGCGCGCTGTGCGGCCTCATCGGCGAGCTTCTGGGCTTGGGCCTCAGCCTCACGGCGGCCCTCTTCCTCGATTTCTCGCCGGGTCCTGGTCTCAACGACCGGGGCCGGTTCGGGCTCGGCGGGCACATCAGGAGCAGCAGCAACTGTGTCCGGTGCATCATCAACCGGCACTTCGGCAATCGCATCGGGTGCATCAGCAACCGGCGCATCTGCAGCCGACACTTCCGCTTCTGCTTCATCGCCCGACGCCTGACGAGCTTCTTCGAGCGCCGCCTTGGCCTTTTCACTTTCGGTCGCGGCTTCCTCGGCGGCCTTTCGGGCCGCCTCGAGCGCGCGCACCCGCGACGCCTGTTCGGCATCGGTCAATGTGCGTTGCGGGGGCGTTTCCGCGGCAGGGGTGGCCTCTGATGCCGGTGCCTGTGCCTCTTCGACCGGCGCCTCCTCGGCCGCCTTGATCTCGGTCATCTCGCCGGTGGCGCCCTGCTGGAAGGTCCGCTTCTTCTTGACCTCGACGGTCACAGTCTTGGTCCGGCCATGACTGAAGCTCTGGCGCACCTGGCCACCCTCGACGGTCTTCTTAAGCTCGAGTTTGCCCGGCTTGGAGAGCGTCAGCGGCTTTTTCTTCTTGTCGTCGTTTTCAGTCGTACTCGCCATAATCTCAATCCATCAAATCAATATCGGTCGCCGGGGCTACATCACCCCGATAGACGGTGTAAGCCCGGACCGTTTCCAACACATGCTGCGCAGCGCCACCTGGCAGCACCACGGCGTGAACCGTACGATCACGCCCGGATGCGGCACCCAATTCGGCCGCCTCAAAAATATCTACGCGCGTGACATTGCCCACCCGGTCGGCGAGCCGCGCAATCTTGTCGCGGCCATCTTCGCCGGCATCGGACGCACATAACAAAACGGTGTCACCCGCGCTCTCATTCTCGTCGCGCCCCGACAGGGCGGCGCGAACCTTTTCGAAGCCCGACACATAAGCGCCCGCCTTGCGGGCCATCGTCAAAGCACCCACTGCGCGGCGGAACAACGCGTTCTCGACAAACAGCTCAAGGCTTTCGCCCTCGGGCCCGGTCATCGGCGCCACATTGCGCTTCGCACCGCGCGCAAACGCACGCTTGGCGCAGGCTTGCGCGACTATATCCCTGCGGCCGGTCAACCACAATCCGCGCCCCGGAAGGCGTGCATCGAGATCGGGAACCACAAGATCATCAGGGCCGACGACAAACCGCATCAACTCGGATCGCGGCCGCACGTCACCCGTCACCAGGCAACGCCGGGTACGGCGCTGCGTAGCACCGGCGTGGCGACCGTTATCGGCCTGAGCCGTATCGGTTGGAGCCTGTTCCACCGCGATCATCCCTGGGCGCCCCGTTTCCTATTCCCCGGCCGGCTGGTCGGGGGCCGGTGCAAACACGGCCTCTGCGGTCGCCAGATCCGACGTTGCCTCAGGCACCTTCTCTTCGGCTTCTTCCGCCTCGGGGTCCGGCTCGGGCTCTGGCGGGATTACGTCCTCGCCATAGACCGCGACACGCGCAGCCATGATGATCCCGTTTGCCTCATCGGCCTGCACCGGGCTCGGGCGCACCAGACGGCTGATCTCATGGTCTGCCATGTTGAACAGATCGTCGAGTTTCACTTCCGTCTCGGTGTCCATGAAAATGAACCGGTACTCGTCCGGCATCAAACCCGCCAGATCCTCGACCGTCCGGACACCATGCGTGCCCAGGCGAACCGATTTTTCCAGCGTGACGCCGCCGACATTGAGCATCGCATCCTCGACACCGAGCTTCTTGCGCTCGACATCAAGCTTCGCATCGCGCTCCTCGAGCCAGTTCCGCGCACGCGCCTGCAGCTCTGCGCCGATGTCGTCGTCGAACCCTTCGATGGTCGTCAGGTCTTCCATGGGCACGAAGGCCACTTCCTCGATGGTCGCGAAACCTTCGGTGACGAGCAGATGCGCAATCACATCCTCAACATCGAACGCCTCGATAAACAGGGCGCTGCGGGTGTTGAACTCGTCCTGGCGACGCTGGGATTCTTCTTCCTCGGTCAGGATGTCGATGTCCCAGCCCGACAGCATGGACGCCAGGCGCACATTCTGCCCGCGGCGGCCGATCGCGAGCGACAACTGCTCGTCGGGGACAACCACTTCGATCTTGTTGGCGTCCTCATCCAACACGACCTTGGTGACTTCGGCCGGGGCCAACGCATTGACCACAAAGGTCGCTGGATCATCGGACCAGGGAATGATGTCGATCTTCTCGCCCTGGAGCTCTCCGACCACAGCCTGCACCCGGCTACCCCGCATGCCGACGCAAGCGCCGACGGGATCAATCGAGGCATCCCGGGAGATGACGGCGATCTTCGCCCGGCTTCCCGGATCACGCGCGGCGGCGCGAATTTCGATGATGCCGTCATAGATTTCGGGAACTTCCTGCGCAAACAGCGCCTTCATCAGTTCCGGACGCGTCCGGGTCACGAAGATCTGCGGGCCGCGAGGTTCGCGGCGCACGTCGTAGATATAGCCCCGGATCCGGTCGCCCGGGCGATGATTCTCGCGCGGCAGCGCTTCGTCGCGGCGCATCACGCCTTCGGCGCGGCCGAGATCGACGGTCACATTGCCATACTCGACCCGCTTGACCAGGCCGTTGACGACCTCGCCCACCCGGTCCTTGTATTCCTCGTACTGACGCTCGCGTTCGGCGTCACGGACCCGCTGGACGATGACCTGTTTGGCGGTCTGCGCCGCGATGCGACCGAAATCGATCGGCGGCAGCTCGTCGATCAGGAAGTCACCCACCTTTGCGTCGGCCTTTTCGGCCTGCGCCTGCTCGACCGTCAGCTGGGTGTTCTCGTCCTCGACCTCTTCCACGACCTCGCGGTGGCGCGCCAATGAAATATGGCCGCCGTCGCGATCGATGATCGCGCGGATATCGTGCTCCGGGCCATATTTATTACGGCCGGCCTTCTGAATGGCCTGCTCCATCGCGGTGATGACTTCCTCGCGCTCAATGCCCTTTTCCCGTGCGACAGCGTCGGCAACGGCGAGCATCTCAATGCGGCTGGGACCTCCAGACTCCATATTCTCTATCCTTCGTTTGTCCGGCCCTTTTGGGCCGCGGCAATTAGTTCATCGG
>JABJEK010000117.1 GCA_018702955.1 Rhodospirillaceae bacterium
AGATCGAGTGGAACCAGGCCTAGGGCCAGATCGTGAAGGTTCGCGGTGTGCTCGGCGGGCTGCAGAAGGGCCTCGGCGATATTGGCGTCGTGACCACGGTGTTTCATGCCGACAAGGTGCCGTTGCAGCTCGTCGCCTATGCGACCCCATTCGTATCCAACGATCCGGGCCTCGTCGCCAAGACGGTCGACGGCCTCGCGAATGAGCATCCCCAGTTCAAGGCAGCGTTCACCCGGTTCAATCAGGTCTATCTGACAAACCTGGCCGTATTGGACACCTATCAGATCTTCTCGAAGGATCCGGTGACCAAGCTTTCCGACTTGAAAGGTCTCAAGCTGGGCAGCGCGGGTCTGAACCTCCGCTGGCTCGACGGCTTCGGTGCCGTGGGAGTCGCGGGCAGCCTCGTGACCTACCACAACAAGGTTGGCACCGGCGTGCTCGACGGGTTCATGCTGTGGCCGGAAGCGGTCGTCGGCCGCAAGATCTATGAAGTTGCGCCTTACATGTTGAAGGCGGATCTCGGCACGGCCAACTCCAAGGTCATCAGCGTCAATGCTGATTCCTGGAAGAGCTATCCCGAAGAAGTGCGTGTCGCCATGCAGGAAGCCGCATACGGCTATCGCGACAAGATGGGCGCCGATGCTCTGGAGGTCGCTGCTGCGAGCTACAAGGCATTCACGGCCAATGGCGGCAAGATCACCGTCCTGAGCCAGGATCAGCGCCAGAAGTGGGCGGATGATATGCCCAATGTCGCCTCTGACTGGGTCGCCGCGCGTGAGAAGGAAGGCAACCCGGGCCGTGTCGTGATGCAGTCCTATATGGACACCATGCGGGCCGCCAAGCAGCCGATCCTGCGTCAGTGGGACAAGGAACTTGGCTCCTAAGCCGTAGACTCAAAGGGTTCGAGAATGTCGGATCTAGCTGAAGGGGCGTCACCAATAGGTGGCGCCCCTAAAGATACTCTCGATCGTGTTCTGACCGTGATGAACACGATCGGGTCGCTTTGGATTTTCGTGCTTATGGTGATGATCGATACCGATGCCTTTAGCCGGACGTTGTTCAACCATCCTATCCATGGTGTGAACGAACTGGTGGAGATGTCGATTGTCGGTATCGTCTTCATGCAAATTGGTGATGCGACGCGGCATGGGCGTCTGACCCGGTCGGATGGGTTCTATGGCCTGATGCAGCGCAAGGCGCCGAAGTTCGGACATGTGCTTGGCGCGACTTTTGATCTTCTGGGTGTTCTGTTCCTGGCCATCGTGCTTTACGGCGCGGTTCCAGAGATGATCGATGCCTACCGCCTGAACTATTTCGTCGGCGAAGAGGGGCTGTTCACGGTTGTTGAATGGCCTATCAAGGCCGTCATTGTGCTCGGTTGCACCGTGACGTTGCTCCAATTTCTGAAATTTGCCGTGCGACACATCGTGCCGCTCGTGCGCGGCGCGCATTAGGCGCACTGCACCGAAAGGGATTCCCGGTTATGGGTGGTATTGAGGTCGGAATTATTTCGGTCGTGCTGATCGTTGCCCTGATCTATCTGGGGCTTTACATCCCGGTCGCATTGGGCCTCGTGTCGTTTCTCGGCGTCTGGGTGATTCGCGATAATCCGAATATCGCCGTGGCACTGCTGTCGGAATCGATCGATGGAACGATTTCGGAACTGGTCTTCGCGTCCGTGCCGCTGTTCGCGCTCATGGGGTTGATCGTGAGTAAGGCGGGGCTCGGCAAGGACGTCTACGAAGTCGCCAATTTTGCCTTTTACCGGGTCCGAGGCGGTCTCGGTATCGCGACCGTCGCCGCGAATGCGATTTTCGCCTCGATCACCGGCTCGTCCATAGCGTCGGCCTCCGTTTTCACCCGCGTCGCGGTGCCGGAAATGCGGCGGTTCGGGTATCGCACCCGCTTCACGGTTGGTGTCGTGGCGGGCTCATCCGTGTTGGGCATGCTGATCCCGCCCTCTGCGATGCTGATCATCTACGCCATTGTGACCGAGCAGTCGGTCGGGCGCATGTTCATCGCCGGCATCATCCCGGGCATCCTGCTTGCGATAGCTTTTGGTACCCTGATCCTGTTCATGGCGTATCTCGTGCCGCGCTTTGTCGGGGGGCAGGAGGCGGCGGGCGTCGCCGCGGAAGACTGGGCCAATCAGACCTGGATGGATCTGGTCAAGAAGATCATCCCGGTCATTATTCTGGTGCTGGTTGTCCTGGGCGGGATCTACGGCGGCGTGTTCACGCCGACCGAAGCCGGTGCCGCCGGGTCGCTGGCGGCTCTGATTATCGCGGTGCTGAAGCGCGCCATGAGCTGGCGCGATCTGTGGGAAGTGCTGGTCGAGACCGGCTACATCACCGCGACCATTCTGTTCCTGATCATCTCGGCCTCGATGTACAGCCGGATGCTTGGCGTGGCCGCGCTGCCGACCGTCTTCGGCGAATGGCTCAACGGGTTTGATCTGTCACTCGGTAAACTGATGTTCATCTATGTGGTGCTGATGGTGCTGCTGGGAACGATCATCGAAACCGCGTCGATCATCCTGATCGTTGTTCCGTTGTTCCTGGTTGTGCTCGAAAGCTTCAATGTCGATCTGGTCTGGTTCGGGATTGTCACGGTGGTCGGTGCCGAGATCGGCTTGCTGACCCCGCCGCTCGGGATATCCTGTTTCGTGATCAAAAGCGCGATCAACGACCCGACGGTTTCGCTATCGGATATCTTTGCCGGCGCGTTCCCGTTTGCGGTGACGATGTTCCTGGTCCTGCTGATTCTCATCACCTATCCGCAACTCAGCCTGTTCCTGCTGGAAATCGGTTACGCGAAATAACGGCGACAGGAATCTGACCAGCACGCGCTGGTTTTCCCCGGATTGATTGCCCATAATCACGGCCATCCAACCGGGGGAAGTAATGAAGATTTTCAAGGACCGTTTACCGTATTCCGCCATTGTCGACAGGCCGGCGTGGAAGCTGCCCGATGGCAAGCGCATGGCCGTCTGGATCATCGCCAATGTCGAGGATTGGGATATCGCCCGGCCCATGCCGCGTGTGGTCCTGCCGCCGCCCATGGGCGTGCCGTTGCTTCCCGATTTGCCCAACTGGGCGTGGCACGAATACGGCATGCGGGTTGGTTTCTGGCGTATCCGCGATGCGCTGCGCGACCGCGGCATCATCCCGACAATGGCCGTTAATGGCCGGGTCTGTGAGACCTATCCGCGTGTGGCCGAGGCCGCGCTGGAACTCGGCTGGGAATTCATGGGCCATGGCCATGTTCAGGGGCCGATGCACAAGCATGACGATCAGCAGGAGCAGATTGACCGCGCCTGCGCCGCGATCGAGAAATTCACCGGCAAAAAAGTGCGGGGGTGGGAAAGCCCGGGCATGACCGAGACCTTCCAGACGATCGACTGTTTGGCGCGCGCGGGAATCGAATATGTCGCCGACTGGGTGCTCGATGATCAGCCGGTGGAGATCGAGACCACCGAGGGCCCGATGATGTCGGTGCCGTATACGGTGGAGACCAACGACATTTCCATGATGGCGTTGCAGCAGCATTCGTCGGACGAAATGTTCAAGCGCTCGAAAGACCAGTTCGACCGCCTCTACATGGAGAGCGAGAAATCCGCTCGGGTTATGTCGATCAGCCTGCACATGTATCTCACCGGTGCACCGCACCGGATCAAGTATTTCGAGGAAATCCTCGACTACATCCAGGGCCATTCCGACGTGGCCATCGTGCCGGGCGAGACCATCATGGATTGGTACCGCGAAGCCCACGCATAGAGACTGCTCGCATGGCATTACTGCTGACACCGCCCGTTAAGGGCACGATCGAATATTGGCGCGACGGAATATTGCAGGAAATCCCCGATCTGGAGATTCGGCTCTGGCCGGATGTCGGCGATCCGGCGGATATCCACTACATACTGGTCGGCAAATTCGACCTCGCGGACATGCCCGATCTGCCAAATTTGCGGCTGATGATGCCGATGTTCGCCGGTATCGACCATCTGCTCGCCCATCCCAGGATGCCGGATGTGCCCCTCGTGCGGACGGGCCCGCCGGAGGGGGATCCGGCGATGACGGAATATGCGGTACTCCACGTGCTGCGCCATCACCGCCATATGCCCGAGCATCTGGCTCAGCAGCGGCAAAAGCTATGGAATGTCATTCCCCAGAAGCTGCCGCGCGATCAGCGGATCGGATTCATGGGCTTCGGCATGATGGCCGAACCACCCGCGCGGGTGCTGCAGGGCATGGAGTTCGATGTGGCGGCCTGGGTGCGCAGTGACCGGCAGGACGCCGACATCGAGATGTTTTGCGGTGCCGACCGGCTGCCGGATTTCCTCGCGCGCACCGATATCCTGGTCTGTCTGCTGCCGCTGACTTCGGAAACAGAGGGCATCCTGTGCGCCGAGAGCTTCGCGCAAATGCCCGAAGGGGCGGCGATCATCAATCTTGGGCGGGGTGCCCATCTCGTCGATGATGATCTGATTGCGGCGCTCGACAGCCGGCATTTGTCCGGGGCGACCCTCGACGCGACCAAGCCGGAACCCTTGCCGGTCGACAGCCCGCTCTGGTTACATGAGGGGGTCACAATCATGCCGCATACGGCGCGCAGGGTGCGTCCCGATGCCATCGGGCCGCAAGTGGCGGAAGCCATCCGCCGAGATCAGGCGGGTGAGCCGCAACTTTGGGCCGTGGACCGGTCGGCTGGATATTAGGGGAGAGACAGGTATGGCTTTGACAGACGCACAGGTGGCGCAGGCCGCCGATATTCTCGCAGACACTTTCAAGGCGCGCACGACGATCGATGGACTGCCGCCCGAATGCAGCCCGGCGAACGCCGCCGAGGCGGTGCAGGTGCAGGTCGCGATGCTCGAGCGGCTCGGTCTGGACGCGGCGGGCTACAAGGCCGGCTTCACCAATCCGCCGATGCTGGAGAAGGCGGGGCCGGACGGGCCCATGGCCGGTGTCATGTTCCGCGACTTCACGGTTGCGAGCGGTGGCAGCCTGCAACGCGCGGATGTGGGGACGGGTGCCCTGATCGAGGCGGAAGTCTCTTTCCGGATGGGGGCTGACCTGCCGGCCCGCGATGGCGGGTATAGCGATGACGAAGTTATCGCCGCCGTGGACAGCGCGATCATCGGGATCGAAGTTGCGGTACCCCGGATGAACGATCCGCTTGGCCAGCCGATGGTGCATCTGGCTGCCGACAACGGTGCGGCCATGGGATTCGTCGCGGGACCGGATATTCCGGACTGGCAGAACCGGGACCTCAAGACACTGGATATCGAATTGCTGTTTGATGGCGAGGTTGTGTCGGAAGGCATGCCGCTGCCGGCGCGCTGCGATGAAATCTGGTCACTGGTGTGGATCGTCAATCATTTCTCGGCCCGCGGGATCGGAATCAAGGCTGGTGACTACATGACCACGGGCGCTGCCGCCGCGCCGAAACCGATCGGCAACACCAAGGACGTGGTCGCGCGTTATGCCGGTATCGGTGACGTCGGCTTCTCGATTACGGGCTGACGCTGCTCCGCATTCTGACATTCACGCTGGTGGCGCTGTTGGTTGCGGGCCTCGGCGTGCCCGCCCAGGGCGAAGACCTCGCCGCGCTCAAGAAACGCCTGCTGCCGGGCATCAAGGGCGAGGACAATCGCCAGATTGTCGATTCCAGCGAATACCCCTGGAGCGCCATCGGCCGGGTCAACACGCGGATCGGCGGGTTCTGCACCGGTACGGTGATTGGCCCGCGAGATGTACTCACGGCGGCCCATTGCCTGTGGAACAAGCGCACCAAGCGCTGGCTGCTTCCCGAAGCGGTCAATTTTCTCGCCGGATATCGCCGTGGAAATTTCATCGCCCACGGCAAGGTCGTGGACTACACGCTTGCCGATCCGTTGATCACCCCCGACGATGGCGTCCGTTTTCGGCCAAATGACTGGGCGATCCTGCGCCTGGCCGAGCCCATCGACGGCATCACCGGGACGTTGACCCTGGGGCTGTCGGGAACCCCGGTGCGGACGTATCTGCAGGCCGGCTACAGCAAGGACAAGCCGCATATCCTGACACTCGACGAAGGGTGTCGGGTTTACGACAAACCGAACAATGGTGGTTTGCTGTTTCACGGCTGTGATGCGGTCAGCGGGGATTCCGGTTCGCCAATCCTGGGGTTGTCGGGAGATGCGCTGGTGGTGCTCGGTGTGCATGTGGCGACGGCGCCGAGAGGCGATAAGGAAAGCCTGGGTATTGCCATTCCGATCGATTCCATCGCCGATGGCGCGAATCCGACGCCTTAGGTCTTGTAAGGTGAACTTGCGCGCTTAAGTGACAAGAATCACGATTTTTGGGGACACGCCATATATGGCTGAAGCTGACCGCCTGGAAACCAACGCCGTCCTGGACGGGTTGATCAACCGGAACTCCACACCGCCGCGCCTGTTCGACGGGCGCGAACCGCCGCGTGCGGACATCGACCGGATGCTCGAGGCCGCGATGAGCGCACCGGATCACGGGTTCGTCCGACCCTGGCGATTCCACATCATCGAGGGTGACGCACGCGACAAGCTTGGTGAGCTATTTGCCAGGGCGCTGCTGGAGCGTGAGCCGTTTGCGCCGACTGTCGCGATCGAGAAGGAAAAATCCCGCCCGCTGCGCGCGCCGACGATTGTCGCGGTCTGCGCCAAGGTCGACCCAACGCGCGCACCCAAGGTGCCGGTGATCGAGCAGATCGTCGCGGCGGCTGCGGCGATGGAGCATCTGGTGCTGGCCGCACAGGCGATGGGCTATGGCGCAATTGTTCTCACGGGTCGCAACGCCCATGATCCGATGGTGCGCAAGGCATTCGATCTGGCGGGTGAGGACGAGCTTCTGGGGTTCGTCTATGTCGGCTGCATCAGCGAACCGACACCGGCCAAGGAACGCCCCGACGCGGCCGAGTTCACCAGCGTCTGGTCCTAATCTCCGAATTTCGATCAAGCCATGGGTAGAAAGAAATGGCCGGGACAAGCCCGGCCATCTTTCCGAATTCTGTGCTGCGTCCCCTTAGAACGTTTCGTTCCAGTGCACCATCGGCAGGCCGGCCACCGGTGAGGTGAAGTAGGGGATGCTGGTTGCCCGCAGGCTGCCCACATAGACCGTCTTCAGGTCGGGGCCGCCGAAGGTGACCGAGGCGCACCATTTGGCGATGTCGCCGCCGCATTCGAGCAGCAGATCGGCTGTGACTTCGCTCTTCTGAAAGGCGGCATCGAGCTTTGCGACTTCCTCGGGACTGGAATCGTCGAAGATGATGTGCAGATCACCGTCGGGCTTGATGGCGAAGATGCCGTCGTTCATCACATGGGTGCCCCAGAGATTGCCGTAGGCGTCGAAGGCGATGCCGTCGATCAGGCGACCATGGTCGCTCGGGCCATAGATTTCCTTGGGTCCGAGGCTGCCATCATCGGCGATTTTGTAACGCGCGATGTTCCGGCCACAGGTCTGGACGACGTAGAGCCATTCCTCGTTCGCATCGAGTTTGCACTCGTTCGAGAAATGCACGTCGTCGGCAACGATCCGTACGCCCACGCCTTCTTCATAAAGCAGGATGCGGCCGTCGATGATGTTGGGGCTGATCGCCTTGGGCCAGTCGTGGAGCATCGTCGAGACGGTGATCCAGACCCGGTTCTTGCTGTCGCGGGCGACGAAATTGACCTTGCCGATGGCCTCGCCGTCGACCGTGTCGAACATGACCTCGGTCTCGCCGGTGCGGGTCATCCGCTCCAGGCAATCGGTGCCGAAGTTGGAAATCAGGATGTCGCCATTGTCGGCGAAGGCCAGGCCGTTCGGCAGCGTGCCGTCGACGAATTTCGATGCCTCGTCGTCGGTCGATTCAAACGCTTCTGCGTCATGGGACTGGGTGATGATGTCCTGGCTGCCGTCAGGCTTGATGCGCACGACGCCGCCGCGGGCGTCGGCCGACCAGAGGTCGCCATTCTTCTCCGCCAGTATGCATTCGGGCCGCTGCAGCCCTTCGCCGATGAACTTGAAGTCATCTTTTGTGACGGTGAACCCGTCAATCGGATTGTTAGCCATGTTTCTCTCCTCCCCGGGACCTCCGGGGTATGTGACCGGATGTGCCACGCGGAACGGGTCCGCGTGGCACTTTGTTTTTTATGATCCGGTTTCGATGATGTTCCGGTGTGAGCCTAGAACTTCACCATATCGCCGCCCTTGAGATCGAGGATCTCACGGGCTTCGTCAGGCGTCGCGACTTCCAGCGACAGGTCTTCGACGATCCGGCGGATTTTGGCGACCTGCTGGGCGTTGGATTCAGCCAGCTTGCCCTTGCCGATGTAGAGCGAATCTTCCAGACCGACACGCACGCTGCCGCCGAGAAGGGCGGACTGGGTGACGAAGTTCATCTGGTGGCGACCCGCGCCCAGTACGGAGAAGACATAGTCGTCGCCGAACAGCTTGTCGGCGGTCTCCTTCATGTGCATCAGATGCTCGAGCTCGGCACCGATGCCGCCCATGATCCCGAAGATGAACTGCAGGAAGATCGGACCTTTCAGGCGGCCCTGATTGTACCAATAGGCCGTGTTGTAGAGATGGCTGACGTCGTAGCACTCATGCTCGAACTTCACCCCGCGCTTATCGTGCAGCTCGGTGA
>JABJEK010000118.1 GCA_018702955.1 Rhodospirillaceae bacterium
CACCGCATCAACATCATCGACACACCGGGTCATGTGGACTTCACGATTGAGGTCGAGCGCGCCCTGCGTGTCCTCGATGGTGCGGTCGCAGTGTTTGACAGTGTCGCGGGCGTCGAGCCCCAGTCGGAGACGGTCTGGCGCCAGGCTGACAAGTATCGGGTCCCGCGCATTTGCTTCATCAACAAGATGGATCGCATTGGCGCCGACTTCGACAATTGCGTTGAGATGATCATCGGTCGCCTCGGCGCCAACCCGATTGTTCTGCAGTTGCCGATTGGTACTGAAGCGGAACTGCGCGGCGTGGTCGACCTGGTGAAGATGCAGGGTATCGTCTGGAAAGACGAAAACCTGGGCGCCGAGTTCGAGTATGTCGATATTCCGGCCGACATGGCCGATGCGGCAGCCGAATGGCGCGAGAAGATGATTGAGGCGGTGGTCGAGCATGACGATGCCGCCATGGAGGCCTATCTCGAAGGCACGGAGCCTGATGAGGAGACCCTCAAGGCCTGCATTCGCAAGGCTACGCTGTCGCTGTCAGCGGTGCCCGTCCTTTGTGGTTCGGCCTTCAAGAACAAGGGCGTGCAGCCATTGCTCGACGCCGTGGTGGATTATCTGCCGTCGCCGCTCGACGTGCCGCCGATCACCGGCATCGTCCCGGGTACCGAGGATTCGGTTGTGCGCGAGCCGTCTGATGACGCGCCTTTCTCCGCGCTCGCGTTCAAGATCATGACCGATCCGTTTGTCGGATCCCTGACTTTCGCGCGCGTCTATTCGGGCAGTGTCGAGGCCGGTTCGTCGGTGTTGAACACCGTGAAGGACAATCGCGAGCGCGTCGGCCGCATGCTGCTGATGCACGCCAATGATCGCGAAGATCTCAAAATTGCCCGTGCCGGTGATATTGTCGCTTTGGCGGGAATGAAGAATACCACGACGGGTGACACGCTTTGCGATTCCGCCGATCCGGTGATCCTCGAGCGGATGGAATTCCCCGATCCGGTTATCGAAATCGCGGTTGAGCCGAAGACGAAAGCGGATCAGGAGAAAATGGCGACGGCGCTCCAGCGTCTGGCCCAGGAAGATCCCTCCTTCCGCGTGTCGAGCGACGAAGAAAGTGGTCAGACCATCCTCAAGGGCATGGGCGAGCTGCATCTCGAAATTCTCGTCGATCGTATGAAGCGCGAATTCAAGGTCGAGGCCAATGTCGGTGCGCCGCAGGTGGCTTACCGCGAGAAGATCACCAAGCCGGTCACGATCGATTACACTCATAAGAAGCAGACCGGTGGTTCGGGCCAGTTCGCCCGCGTGAAGATCGAATTCGAGCCGCTTGAGGCAGGATCGGGCTTTGAGTTCGAAAGCGGCATTTTCGGTGGTTCGGTACCGCGGGAATTCATTCCCGGTGTCGAGAAGGGCCTTAAGCAGGCGCTTGAAGCGGGCAACATCGCCGGCTTCCCGGTCATCGATTTCCGGGCCAAGCTGGTCGACGGTGCATCCCATGATGTGGATTCGTCGGTCATGGCCTTCGAGATTGCGGCACGCGCGGCATTCCGCGAGGCCCTCGAGAAGGGCTCGACGCGGTTGCTTGAGCCGATCATGAAGGTCGAGGTTGTCACCCCGGAAGAGTATATGGGCGACATCATCGGCGATCTGAACAGCCGACGCGGTCAGGTTGGTTCCATGGACTCACGCGGCAATGCCCGCGTCGTCAGTGCCATGGTGCCGCTCGCCAACATGTTCGGTTATGTCAACACGCTGCGGTCCATGAGTCAGGGCCGCGCCACCTTCACCATGGTGTTCAATCATTACGAGCAGGTTCCGCAGGCAGTCGCGGAAGAAGTCGTCTCGAAGATGGCGTAACGCCAAAGCAGGAATTTTTTACCGTCGCAAAATTGTGGACGACGGTATCAGACGGAGACTGAGTGATGTCGAAAGAGAAGTTTGAACGTACGAAGCCGCATTGCAACGTTGGCACGATTGGCCACGTTGATCATGGCAAGACGACGCTGACGGCGGCGATCACGAAGGTGATGTCGGAGGCCTCTGGCGGCGACGCGGTTGCGTTTGACCAGATTGACAAGGCCCCCGAGGAGCGCGAGCGCGGGATTACGATTGCGACGGCGCATGTTGAGTATGAGACGGACGCCCGTCATTACGCGCATGTGGATTGCCCGGGCCATGCTGACTACGTGAAGAACATGATCACGGGTGCGGCGCAGATGGACGGTGCGATTTTGGTTGTGAACGCCGCGGACGGCCCGATGCCGCAGACGCGCGAACATATTCTTCTGGCGCGCCAGGTTGGTGTCCCGGCGCTGGTTGTTTACCTGAACAAGGTTGATCAGGTTGATGACGAGGAGCTGCTTGAGCTTGTTGAGATGGAAGTGCGTGAGCTTCTGTCTTCGTACGACTTCCCGGGCGACGACATTCCGATCGTGAAGGGTTCGGCACTGGCCGCGCTTGAGGGCCGGGATGAAGAGATTGGTGCGAACTCGATCAAGGCGCTGATGGAGCAGGTAGATGCTTACATCCCGCAGCCCGATCGTCCGCGCGACCAGCCTTTCCTGATGCCGATTGAGGATGTGTTCTCGATCTCGGGTCGCGGCACGGTTGTGACGGGTCGAATTGAGCGCGGGATTGTGAATGTTGGCGACGAGATTGAGATTGTCGGCATCAAGGACACGCAGACGACGACGTGCACGGGCGTAGAGATGTTCCGCAAGCTGCTGGACCAGGGCGAGGCGGGGGACAATGTTGGTGTTCTGCTTCGTGGTACGAAGCGCGAGGAAGTCGAGCGCGGCCAGGTTTTGGCCGCCCCGGGTTCGATTACGCCGCACACGAAGTTCAACTGTGAGGCTTATATCCTGACGAAAGAGGAGGGTGGCCGTCACACGCCGTTCTTCACGAACTATCGTCCTCAGTTTTACTTCCGCACGACGGATGTGACGGGGACGTGTGATCTGCCCGAGGGCACCGAGATGGTGATGCCGGGTGACAATATCCAGATGGTTGTGAACCTGATTGCACCGATTGCGATGGATGACGGTCTGCGCTTCGCCATTCGCGAAGGTGGCCGCACTGTCGGCGCCGGCGTCGTCACCTCCATCATCGAATAGGCATACAACGGATCGGCGGTTTCCTCGGAAATCGCCGATCGTTTTAACGGGACACCGAAATGGACAGTCAACATATACGGATCCGGCTTAAGGCCTTTGATCACCGCGTGCTCGACCAGTCGGCGCGCGAGATCGTGGGTACGGCCAAGAGGACCGGTGCAGAGGTTCGGGGTCCCATCCCTTTGCCGACACGAATTGAGAAATTTACGGTTCTTCGTTCGCCGCACGTCAATAAGAAGGCGCGTGAGCAGTTCGAGATTCGTACCCACAAACGTCTACTCGACATTATTGACCCGACGCCACAGACGGTTGACGCGCTTATGAAGCTCGACCTGGCAGCGGGTGTCGACGTCGAAATCAAGCTTTAAGGGGCCGAGATGCGTACCGGCATCATTGCAGAGAAACTGGGTATGACCCGCGTCTTTGACGACGGCGGCAATCACATCCCGGTCACGGTTTTGAAGGTCGACGGCTGTGACGTCGTCGATCAGCGAACCATGGAACGTGACGGATACACGGCCCTCCAGGTCGGTACCGGCAACGCGAAACCTAAACGCGTCGGAAAGGCCATGCGCGGCCATTTCGCCAAGGCGAAGGTCGAGCCGCGGCGCAAGGTAACGGAATTCCGTGTTGCCGATGACGCGTTACTGGATATCGGCTCGCGGATCAGCGTCGAGCACTTCGTCTCCGGACAGTTTGTCGATGTCACCGGCACCTCGATTGGTAAGGGTTTCGCCGGTGCGATCAAGCGCCACAACTTCGGCGGCTTGCGCGCCACCCACGGTGTTTCGATCTCCCATCGCAGTCATGGCTCTACGGGGCAGTGTCAGGATCCGGGCAAGGTCTTCAAAGGCAAGAAGATGGCCGGTCACATGGGCGCAACCCGGGTGACCACCCAGAATCTTCGCATCGTGGGGACCGATCTGGACGAGGGCCTTATCCTCGTCGAGGGTGCGGTACCGGGTTCCAAGGGCGGTTACGTCTTGGTGCGTGACGCGATCAAGAAGGCGCTCCCTGAGGATGCGCCGTATCCTACGGTCGCGGCCGATACGCCGGTCGAAGAGGCCGCAGAAGACGCAGCGCCGGCCGAAGAGGCCGTCGCAGATGTCGCTGAAGACGCGGCACCCGCAGAGACGCCTGCAGACGATAATGCCGACAGCGCCGACGATGCCGCTTCGGACACTACGGAATCGAAGGACTGACCCGCATGAAACTCAAGGTCGTCAATCTCGAAAACAAGGCTGCCGGAGAGATAGATCTCGACGACGGTATCTTTGGCGCGCCGCTCCGCAAGGATTTGCTGGCGCGTGCCGTAAATTATCAGCTCGCCAAGCGCCGTCAGGGTACGCACAAGACCAAGACCCGCGGCGAGATCAATGGCAGCACGGCGCGTCCGTGGCGCCAGAAGGGTACGGGCCGCGCACGCGCGGGTGACCGTAAGGCCGGGCATTGGCGCGGTGGCCAGACAACATTTGGCCCGCAGCCGCGCGACCATTCGATGGACTTGCCGAAGAAGGTTCGCAAGCTGGCATTGAAAGTCGCCCTTTCGTCCAAATGTGCGGAGGGCAAGTTGGTCGTCCTCGATGCCGCAAGCGCATCTGAGCCGAAGACCAAGGCAATTGCCGCGCAGCTCAAGGCACTTGGCCTTTCATCTGCCCTCATTGTTGACGGCACCGAGCTCGATCGCAATTTCCAGCTGGCGGCGCGCAATATTCACGGCGTCGACCTGCTGCCTCAAAACGGTGCGAACGTTTACGACATTCTGCGCCGCGACACGCTCGTGCTTACGCGCCAGGCTGTCGAACAGCTTCAGGAGCGCCTCCGATGAGCTCGAATCGTAAGCCACGCGGCCGAATCAAGGTGTCGAGCGAACGCATGTATGAGCTCGTTCGCTCTCCGATCATTACCGAAAAAGCGACCCTCGTGTCGGAACATAACCAGGTCATGTTCCGGGTACCTGTGGATGCAACCAAGCCCGAAATTAGGGCTGCGGTCGAAGGTCTGTTCAACGTCAAGGTCAAAGCGGTGAACACGATCCTGCAAAAGGGCAAGACCAAACGCTGGCGCGGCCAGCCGGGTCGACGAAATGATGTGAAGAAGGCCGTCGTGAGTCTCGCCGATGGCGATTCGATCGATATCACGACGGGCGTCTAGAGGGTTCGAAATGGCACTAAAGCAGTTCAAATCGATCACCCCCGGACAACGTGGACTCGTCCTCGTTGACCGTTCGGAGCTTTGGAAAGGTGGACCTGATAAGTCACTGACCGAAGGCCTGAACAAGAAGGGTGGCCGCAACAATACCGGTCGGATTACCGCGCGTCGTCGCGGCGGCGGGCATAAGCGCCTGTACCGACATGTCGATTTCAAGCGTCGCAAATATGATGTGCCGGCGACCGTCGAGCGGATCGAATATGATCCCAATCGTACGGCCTTCATCGCACTGATCGCTTACGAAGACGGTGAGAAGAGCTACATCCTGGCGCCGCAGCGCCTGAATGTTGGTGATACGGTCATCGCCGCGCAGCGCGCCGATGTGAAGCCGGGCAATGCGATGCCGCTGCGCTCCATTCCGATCGGCACCATCATTCACAATGTGGAGCTCAAGGCCGGCGCCGGCGGCAAGATGGCACGCGCGGCGGGAACCTATGTTCAGCTGGTGGGCCGTGATCGCGGTTACGGGCTGCTGAAGCTGGCTTCCGGCGAAGTTCGCATGGTTCGCCAGGAATGCATGGCAACGATTGGTGCGGTGTCGAACCCGGACCAGAGCAACATCAAACTGGGTAAGGCCGGCCGCAAACGCTGGCTTGGCAAGCGCCCGTCCGTTCGCGGCGTGGCCATGAACCCGATCGATCATCCCCATGGTGGTGGCGAAGGCCGGACGTCCGGTGGCCGTCATCCTGTAACCCCATGGGGCAAGCCGACCAAGGGTAAGCGTACGCGGTCTAACAAGAAGACCGATTCGCTGATCCTGCGTCGGCGCGCGAAGTAGAGGAGAACGGCAGTGGCGCGTTCTGTATGGAAAGGTCCGTTTGTCGACAGCTATCTGCTCAAGAAGGCAGAGGTGGCGCGGGCGTCAGGCCGTAACGATGTGATCAAGACTTGGTCACGCCGTTCCACGATCCTGCCCCAGTTCGTCGGTCTGACATTCGGTGTCTACAACGGTCAGAAGTTTATCCCGGTTCTCGTGACAGAGAACATGGTGGGGCAGAAGTTCGGTGAGTTCTCGCCGACCCGGTCCTATTTCGGGCATACGGCCGACCGTAAGTCGAGGCGGGGATAGTCATGGGCAAGAAAGCCACACCGCGTAGCTTGGCCGATACCGAGGCCCGCGCTGTCATCAAGAACCTTCGCGTCAGCCCGCAGAAGCTGAACCTTGTCGCGGCGCAGATCCGCGGCAAGCCCGTCCAGCGCGCGCTTATGGATCTCGAATTCTCGCGTCGTCGCATTGCGCAGTCGGTCAAGGCCGGCCTCGAAAGCGCGATCGCGAATGCGGAAAACAATCATCAGCTCGACGTCGACCGTCTGGTCGTTGCCGAAGCCACGGTTGGCAAGGGACTCGTGATGAAACGTTGGCGCGCACGTGCCCGTGGACGCGTTGCGCGAATTCACAAACCGTTCAGCCAGATCACGCTCGTCGTTCGCGAGCAGGGAGAGGCATAAGTATGGGTCAGAAAATCAACCCGATCGGGCTTCGTCTCGGCATCAACCGGACCTGGGATTCCAGGTGGTATGCCGAGGGACAGGCCTATGGCAACCTCCTGATGGAGGACCTGGAACTGCGTCGCGTGCTTGAAAAACGCCTCGCGGGTGCCGGTGTCAGCCGAATCATCATCGAGCGGCCGGCCAAGAAGGCACGTATCACTATCCATTCGGCTCGTCCGGGTGTGGTGATCGGCAAGAAGGGTGCGGACATCGAGAAATTGCGCGGGGACATCGCGCGCATGACCGGTTCCGAGGTCAGCCTCAACATCGTCGAAGTGCGCAAGCCCGAGATCGATGCGGCGCTGGTCGCCGAGAATATCGCACAGCAGCTTGAGCGTCGTGTCGGCTTCCGCCGGGCGATGAAGCGTGCCGTGCAAAACGCCATGCGCCTGGGTGCGCTGGGCGTGCGTGTGATGTGCGGTGGCCGCCTCGGCGGCGCCGAAATCGCGCGGACCGAGCAGTATCACGAAGGTAGTGTGCCCCTGCACACCCTGCGCGCCGATGTGCAGTACGGCACGGCGACTGCCATGACCACTTACGGCACTTGTGGCGTGAAGGTCTGGGTCTATCGCGGTGACATCATGGAACATGATCCGATGGCGCAAGACCGCCGAATCGAAGAACAGCAGTCGGGCGGAATGCCGGCTCGGTAGCCGCCCGGAGGTTTAGAGATGCTAAGTCCAAAACGAACTAAGTACCGCAAACAGCACAAGGGCCGCCTGCATGGCGTTGCCCAGTCCGGCAATTCGCTGAACTTTGGCTCCTATGGGCTGAAGGCGATCACGCCGGGACGTGTGACGGCCCGCCAACTCGAGGCAGCCCGCCGTGCGATGACGCGTCATATGAAGCGCGCCGGTCGTGTGTGGATCCGGGTTTTTCCCGATGTGCCTGTCAGTCAGAAGCCGGCGGAAGTGCGCATGGGTAAGGGTAAGGGTACGCCTGAATATTGGATGGTCCGGGTCAAGCCGGGTCGGGTGATGTTCGAGATTGATGGTGTGCCGGACGATGTTGCACGCGAAGCATTTGAACTCGCGTCGGCCAAGCTGCCGCTACAGACACGTGTCGTGTCACGCGTGACGGGATAATTGTCATGAAAGCGGCGGATATCCGGGCGAAGACCGAAGATGAACTGCGTGACGAACTGCGCGGTTTGAAGAAAGAGGCGTTCAACCTGCGGTTTCAGCAGGCGAGCGGCCAACTTGAGAATACGGCGCGGGTGCGCGATGTGCGACGGGATATCGCGCGCGTGCAGACAGTGCTTAACGAGCGCCGTCTGGCGCAATAGGAGTTAGCAGGATGCCGCGACGCGTTCTTACCGGCACGGTGGTAAGCAATAAAATGGACAAATCGGTCACGGTTCGCGTGGACCGACGCGTTCGCCACCCGATCTATAAGAAGTTCATGACCCAGTCGAAGAAGATTGCGGCCCATGACGCAGAAAACAGCCTCGAGATTGGCGATGTGGTTCGTATTCGCGAATGCCGTCCGATTTCGAAGTCCAAGCATTTCGAAGTGATTGAAAAGGTTGGCGCCTAAGGCATTTCGCCAGGGTCGCCATTGAGGGCAGAAGACAATGATTCAGATGCAGACCAACCTGGAAGTCGCTGACAACAGCGGCGCGCGCCGGGTGCAGTGCATCAAGGTGCTGGGCGGATCAAAGCGCATGACCGCCGGCGTGGGTGACGTGATTGTGGTGTCCGTTAAGGAAGCCATTCCACGCGGCCGCGTGAAAAAGGGTGAAATCCATCGTGCCGTTATCGTGCGCACGAAGAAGGATATCAGCCGTGCGGATGGCAGCACGATCCGTTTTGACAGCAATGCCGCTGTGCTCATCACCCCGCAAGGCGAGCCCATTGGGACGCGCATTTTCGGACCGGTGACGCGTGAACTTCGTGCGCGGCGTTACATGAAGATCATTTCGCTGGCGCCGGAGGTGCTTTGATGGCGACATCTGCGAACATCAAGATGCGGGTAAAGCGCGGCGACCAGGTCGTCGTCCTGACAGGCCGCGACAAAGGTAAGACCGGCGAAGTGCTGCGCGTCGATCGCGAGCGCAGCCGGGTTTTGGTCCAGGGTGTAAATATGGCGAAACGCCATCAGCGCCCGACCCAGACATCGCCCGGCGGCATTAATGAGTTCGAGGCGTCGATCCATGTATCGAACGTCGCCTTGATTGACCCTGACACAAGAAAGCCGACCCGTGTCGGCTACAAGACTCTCGACGACGGCCGCAAAGTTCGCTTTGCCAAGCGGTCCGGCGAGATCATTGACCAATAGGTGTGACATGAATACACGATTGGCCGAGCATTATGAGAGCGTCGTCAAACCGAAACTGAAGGAACAGTGCGGGTATCCGAACGACCTTGCGGTTCCGCGTCTGGACAAAATCGTTCTCAATATGGGACTTGGCGAAGCGACGCAGGATTCGAAGAAGATCGAAACTGCGACGAACGAGATGGGCTTGATTGCCGGGCAGAAGGCGCAAATCACCACTGCCAAGCAATCGATCGCGAACTTCAAACTCCGTGAAGGGGTGGCAATCGGCTGCAAGGTAACCTTGCGTCGTGAGCGGATGTTCGAGTTCCTGGACCGTTTGGTGACGATCGCTTTGCCGCGCGTTCGCGACTTCCGCGGCCTGCGTCCGACCAGTTTCGACGGACGTGGCAACTACGCGATGGGGCTTCGCGAACAGATTGTGTTCCCGGAAATCAATTATGACGAGGTCGACGAAATTCGTGGCCTCGATGTGATCATTTGCACGACCGCAGATTCGGATGACGAAGCGCGCGAACTTCTGCGCGGCTTCGAAATGCCGTTCCGCGAATAGACGTCGGTCAGGAGACCTAACGATATGGCAAAGAAGAGTGCGATCGAGAAGAACAAGCGGCGGCGTAAACTGGTTGACCAGTACGCTGCCAAGCGCGATGAGCTGAAAGCCATTGCGCGTGATTCTTCACGTCAGCCGGAAGAGCGATTTGCCGCTCGCATGAAGCTTGCGAAACTGCCGCGTAATTCCGCGAAAGTTCGTATTCGTAATCGATGCGAACTGACGGGGCGCCCTCGGGCGTATTACCGCAAGTTCCGCATGTCGCGAATTGCGGTGCGTGAACTGGGTTCCACAGGCCGGATTCCCGGTCTTGTGAAGTCGAGCTGGTAGGGGAGCGCACACATGTCGATGTCTGATCCTCTTGGCGATATGCTCACGCGAATTCGTAACGGACAGCGTGCGGGCCTTGGTTCGGTGGTGTCCCCGGCTTCGCGGATGCGCGAACGTGTTCTGGACGTTCTGCAGACGGAAGGCTTTATCCGCGGGTACAGCGTGGCGGAGATGCGCCAGGGTATTTCCGAGATTACGATTGAGCTGAAATATCAGGAAGGCACTCCGGTTATCCGTGAGATCCAGCGCGTTTCGCGCCCCGGTCGCCGGGTGTATTCGAAGATCCGTGATTTACGCCAGGTTTACGGCGGACTCGGGATCGCAATTTTGTCGACGCCCAAGGGCGTTCTGTCGGACAACACCGCACGTGCGGAAAATGTCGGCGGCGAGGTGCTGTGCCACGTCTTCTAGACGTGAGCACGGTTAAAGGAGACACGGAGTATGTCGCGAGTAGGAAGCAGCCCGGTCACCGTCCCTGACGGCACCGATGTTCAAATTGCCGGCCAGTTGGTTTCAGCCAAGGGCAAGTTGGGCGAACTGGCGGTTGAACTGCCTTCCGATGTCGAGGTGACTCAGGACGGCAGCGAAATCGTCGTCAAGCCGCGTTCAACAAGCAAGCGCGCCCGTATGTCGTGGGGTACGTCGCGTGCATTGGTCAACAACCTGGTGATGGGTGTTACCGAGGGTTTCACAAAAACCCTGGAGATTACGGGCGTTGGTTATCGCGCGGCCGTCCAGGGCAAGACCCTGAACTTGCAGCTCGGTTTTAGCCATGACGTGAACTTCCCGATCCCCGAAGGGATTTCGATCAATTGCGAAGGTCAGACGACTATCGTGATTTCGGGGGCCGATAAGCAGGCCGTTGGTCAGGTCGCCGCGAAGATCCGCGGTTATCGCAAGCCGGAGCCTTACAAGGGCAAGGGTATCAAGTACGCGGGTGAGGTGATCATTCGCAAGGAAGGTAAGAAGAAATGACGTCGACCCTACGCAATCTGGCAATCCGGCGGCGCAATCGCGTTCGCTCGAAGCTGCGGCGCGTCGCGAAGAACAGTCGGCCGCGTCTCAGCGTGTTCCGTTCCGGCCGGCATATCTATGCGCAGGTCATCGACGACACCGCCGGCGCGACTCTCGCTGCGGCCTCGTCGAAGGACAAGGAATTCAAGACCGGCAAAGGCTGGAATATCGATGGCGCTTCCGAGGTCGGCAAGTTGATTGCCGAACGTGCCAAGGCCGCCGGCGTTTCGGACGTTGTGTTCGACCGCGGCAGTTATCTTTTTCATGGTCGGGTGAAAGCCCTGGCCGAAGCCGCTCGTGGCGGCGGTTTGAACTTCTAGGGGTCGGCAGGAATGGCACAGGCACCACAACGCAATCGCCGCGATGGCGGCGGTCGTCGCGACAATCGGGAAGACAGCGAGTTCGTCGAACGCCTCGTCAGCATTAACCGTGTGGCGAAGGTTGTTAAGGGCGGACGACGGTTTGGTTTCGCTGCCATCGTCGTGGTCGGCGACCAGAACGGCCGGGTCGGACATGGTTCCGGCAAGGCCCGCGAAGTTCCGGAGGCTATCCGCAAGGCAACAGAATCGGCCAAACGGGCAATGGTTCGCGTGCCGCTGCGAGAAGGCCGGACACTGCATCATGACGTGCAGGGTCATTTCGGCGCCGGCCATGTGGTTCTTCGGGCTGCACCGGCGGGTACGGGCATCATTGCGGGCGGTCCGCTGCGCGCGGTATTCGAATGCCTCGGCGTTCAGGATGTCGTGGCCAAATCCATCGGTACGTCCAACCCGCACAACATGATCAAGGCGTCTTTCGAGGCGCTTGAGAACATGATGTCGCCGCGCGCCGTTGCTGCGCGCCGCGGATTGAAAGTTGCCGATATCATCGGGCGCCGTGGTGTCCAGGATTCGGTCGGCGGCGGCGAAGAGGCCGAGACCGCAGAGGCGGAGGCCGAAAATGGCTGAGGCGAAGAAAACTGTTCTTGTCACGCAGCATGGCAGCGCAATCGGGCGCCGGGGTGATCAGCGTCAGACGCTGATTGGTCTAGGCCTCAACAAGCGCCATCGCACGCGTGAATTGGAAGATACCCCTGCCGTGCGCGGCATGATCGAGAAGGTTAAGCATCTCGTTCGTGTCGAAGAAGCTGACTGACGGATTTAGATCATGAATATCAATGAGTTGTCTGACAATCAGGGTGCCCGTCGTGCACGTAAACGTGTCGGCCGAGGTCCGGGTTCCGGGCTCGGCAAGACCGGCGGCCGTGGCATGAAGGGTCAGAAGTCGCGCTCTGGCGTGGCGATCAAGGGCTTCGAGGGTGGCCAGATGCCGCTGTATCGGCGTTTGCCGAAGCGCGGCTTCACCAAGCCCAACCGTGTTGACCTGGCTGAGCTCACATTGGGGCGTCTGCAGACCGCGATCGACGCCAAGAAGCTCGATGCGGGCAACGCGATCACCGAGGATGCGCTTGTCGCCGCTGGTGTGGTGCGTCGCAAGCTCGACGGCGTTCGTCTTTTGGCTTCCGGTGAGCTGACCTCCAAGGTCAGTCTTGAGCTGGCCAGTGCGACGCGAGGTGCTGTCGCGGCGGTTGAGAAGGCGGGCGGTTCAATTACCGTGTCTATTCAGCCGAAAGAAAAGACACCGCGTACGGTCAAGACAGTCCCCGATGGCAAAGCGGCGCCGGCCAAGAGCGACGCAGACGAGGAAAGCACGGAATCGTAACCGGATTTTGTATTGATCCCAGAACCGTGATCACCCACATGGATCGTGACGAAACGTTGCGAACGGAAATTTAGATGGCGAGTACAGCCGAGCAAATCGCCTCGAACTTGAACTTTGGAGCCTTCTCGAAGGCGACCGAGCTCAAGAAGCGCCTGTGGTTTACCCTGGGCGCGTTGATCGTTTACCGGCTGGGTACGTTCATCCCGATCCCGGGTATCGATCCCGCCATTATCGGTGACATCTTCTCGCAGCAGTCGGATGGAATTCTCGGCGTTTTCGATGCGTTCGCCGGCGGCGCCCTGTCGCGCATGAGCATCTTTGCGCTCAATGTTATTCCGTATATCTCCGCTGCGATCATCATGCAGTTGATGACGGCCATTTCGCCGACCATAGAACAGCTTAAAAAAGAGGGCGAAACCGGCCGCAAGAAGATCAACCAGTACACCCGCTATTTGACGGTTTGTCTGGCGTTCGTGCAGGCCTACGGGCTGTCGGTCGGGCTTGAGAGCCTGGCGACATCGCAGGGCGCTGCGGTCGAAGATCCGGGCCTGTTCTTCCGCGCGAGCACCGTGATCACCATCGTTGGCGGCACCATGTTCCTGATGTGGCTGG
>JABJEK010000119.1 GCA_018702955.1 Rhodospirillaceae bacterium
CTTGCAGTCGTCGCCAAAACCCAGACTGCGGAAGATCTGAAACGTCTTATGCATATTAGCGACAATCTTGCCTCCATGAACTTTGAGCGGTTTCAGGCCTTCAATCTCGACAATAGGAGCAATACGGCCAAGCCCGCCGGGCTCGCGTTTGACGGCGACGTCTATTGGGGGTTGGAGGCGGCCAGCCTCTCCGAGGACACGCTGTCTTATGCGCAGGATCATTTGCGCATCCTCTCGGGCCTTTACGGTGTTTTACGTCCGATGGACGCGATCCAGCCTTATCGCCTTGAGATGGGCACCAAAATGGCGAATGGGCGCGGGAAATCTCTCTATGAATTCTGGGGTGCGCGCATCGCCGATCAATTGAATGCGGACCTTGCCGGTCATGCCGACACAAGTGTGGTCAATCTTGCCTCGAACGAATATTTCAAGGCTGTGGATGGCAAAGCGCTTGGACAGACGGTGATCGGGGCGAAGTTCCTGAACGTGAAGGACGGGAAGGCCCGCGCCCTCATGTACTATGCCAAGCATGCGCGTGGAGCCATGGCACGTTGGATCATGGAAAACCGTGTGGATCGGGCTGATGGCCTGAAAGACTTCAATGCCGGCGGCTATTCCCTCGACGCGAACGCCTCGACGGGTAATGAGCTCGTCTTTTCCCGGCCTCAACCACCCAAAAAAGGGTAAGCGCGTTAGATCGCAACGAGGCCGCTTTATGTCCGCCTCTGTCGCCTTCCTGCTTCGCGTCGATGCGCATCTGGCGCATCGTGGCAGGACTTTCGTGACAAAGCATCCAGACCGCCATGCGCCGGAGATTGATGAGCCATGCCGCCGAAAACCAATCCGTTGAAACTCAACAAGCTGCAACTGCGCACGCTGGTCCTGTTACAGGTGCTGGGTCGTGATGAGCGTTCGTCCATGGCCGGGCCGGAGGAGGGTGCCGTCACGATCACGCAACTCCCGCAGGTACATGGTGACCATGTTCATGTCGGCGAATTTACCGTGAGTGGCCGGGACGCCAGCGGCTTCGCGAACCCGGCTGTCTGGGTTGCGCTGGCGCGGAAGGGACTTGCGCGCCACGACGCGAGCGGCACCGTGCTGACGGCGGAGGGGCTGGCCTATGACACAGGTCTGGCCGATCGACTGACCGCGCCGTCGGACCACTAAGCCGCGCCGCCACGCCAAGTGCGTGTCATTCGGTATTCGCGGCCGCGATGGCCTCGATCTCCGCCGCCGTACAACGCGTCTGATTGTGGCAGACATATCAAATTGCCAAGGCGATCTGCGCACTTCCGCTTATTGCGAGCACTGCATCGATGTTGTTGGGCAATCGTTCCCGTCGTCCGTATGATGTTTAGGTTCCCACGGGGAATCGGGATTGGTCCCTGTTGTATACTTGTATGGGGAAGAAACTGATCGGTACGGGGTACACCAACTAGAATGCTAAAAATGGGCGCCGACGAGAAAAATGACAGCTCCACAGCGCTTAAAAGCGTTCGCCGGGCACTGACTGTTCTGGAGCATGTCGCCAGTCATCCTGGACGCGCCGCGGAGCTTGCCAAGCAGCTCGATGTATCGTGGGCAACACTGCACCGAACCCTGCAAGAACTCGAACAGACCGGTTATCTGCAGCGAGACCCCGAGACCAATATTTATCGGATCGGCCCGCGCATGTGGTACATCGGTGCTGCCTATATTGCCGACCATCCTATTCTGGAACTAGCGCGACCTTACCTCGACGAGGCCGTCAAACTGGGTGATATCACCGTCCAATTCATCCAGCGGATGGGCTATCAGGTCGTCACCCTGTTCAACGATCAACTGCCTGGCGACGATATTACCAAGGCTGGGTATGGGTTTCATTTTCCCTTGCATTGCGGTTCCAAGGGGCAGGTGCTGCTGGCCCATTCCGCCCCTGACGTGATCGAGGGGTATCTCACGCAGAACCTCGAATCTCTGACCCCATACACGATTACTGATCCCGAAGAATTGCGGCCGGTTCTGGCAAAAATTCAAAAGGACGGTTACGCCGTTACGGTATCTGACGTGCAGGTTTTTGCCGGATCGATGTCTGCGCCTGTTTTCGACCGCCATGGCGAACTTGCAGGCGGTGTCTGCTTTGTCATGTTGAAGTCCGTCATCGAGGATTCTGGGCGCCGGGACGCGTTGCTGGAAGCTCTATTGCAGACATCTCAGGCGATATCTATGGGGCTCGGTTGGCGACCCGGTTCGACGGCTGCATCGAACCAGTAACGGTTCCGTCCGGGGCTTCTTTGCAAAACAATAGTGTTGGACAGGGTGCAACCGGCGTTTGCACGGCGAACGCTGCTTGCCGATTTGTGGCTTGACGAAACTATCTGCATGTAATATCCATATAGCGGATACTATATCCGTTATAATGATATTGAGATCAGATCATGACCCTACGAGTTGCTATTGATACCGGTGGAACCTTTACGGACGTCGTTGCGATCGACGAGGAATCTGGCGAGCAGTTTGCCGTCAAGGTTCCGAGTACTCCGGGCGATCCAAGCCAGGGTTTGCTCGACGGCTATCGCAAGTCCGTTGAGGTTGCAGAAGTCTCTGAATCCGACGTCAGCCAGTTGCTGCATGGCTCGACAACGGCGACGAACGCTGTCTTGGAGCACAAGTTCGAAGGTCTTGGCCTGATCGTTTCTCAGGGTTTTCGACACATCATCGAGATAGCACGCCAGTCTGTGCCGGACGGTTATGGCAACTCGTATTTTTGGGTCAAACCGCCCCGTCTCGTTCCTCTACACCTTGTCCGCGATGTCCCTGGGCGGATGAACCACGAGGGCGAAGAGCTGATTCCACTCGACGAAGCGGCGGTCTTGGAGTCCGTCGATGAACTCGTTGAATTGGGGGTTCGTTGTCTTGCTGTATGCCTTCTGCATTCGTATGCAAATGCAGAGCATGAACGGCGTATCGGGGAACTGATCGCCGAAAAATACCCTGATATTTTTGTTTCGTTATCGTCCGTGGTGTTACCGGAATATCGCGAATACGAACGTGCGATGACGACCCTGATCGACGTGATGGTCAAGCCGTACTGTAAGACCTACCTGCAGCATGCGGCGAATGAGATTCGCGCGGGCTCGGGAGATATTCCGTTTCTGATCATGCAGTCGAATGGCGGTGTTGTCCGGCATGAGACTGCTGGTGAGCGCCCCGTCACTATGTTGCTGTCGGGACCCGCCGCCGGTGTCCTCGGTGCTGTTCACATGTCACGGCTTGCCGGGTTCGAAGATATTCTGACGCTCGATGTTGGTGGTACGTCGACAGATGTTTCCCTGATTGATGAGCTGCGCCCTCAAATGACTAGTCACTCGTTGATCGAGAATTATCCGGTCAAAACACCGATGTTCGACATCGTGACTGTGGCAGCTGGTGGCGGTTCCATCGCCTGGATCAACAACTACGACGAACTGAAAGTGGGGCCGCAAAGCGCCGGCGCTGTGCCTGGTCCAATTTGTTATCGGCGTGGTGGAAAGCTGCCGGCGGTGACAGATGCGGCTGTGGTTATGGGCCGACTGCCTGCCTCGATTGTCGGCGGTGAGCTTTCTCTCGATGCCAACGGTGCACGCGCCGCGTTTGAGGAACTGGGGAATCGGTACGCGATGCCGCCGGAAGAAGCCGCGGCGGGTGTCTTCGAAATCGCCACGGCCAATATGGTCAACGGCATTCGCCAGGTTACGACAATCCGTGGACGTGATCCCCAGAACTACACGCTAATGGCATTCGGCGGCGCCGGCGGGATGTTTGCGACGGATGTCGCGGAATTTCTCGGCATTCGTCGTGTCATATCACCTCCGAATCCCGGAAACCTGTCTGCCTTCGGCCTGCACGTCTCGGACGTCAAACGCGACTACATCAAGACGATCGTGCGGCAGCAATCGTCCGCAGATCAGCAGGAAATCGAAGACGCCTGGTCAAGTCTCGAAAACACGGGGCTTGTTGAAATCGAACGTGAAGGCGTGGCGCCTGATGCCATTTCCCTGATCCGCTCGGCCGATGCCCGGTATGTGGGAGAGGGACACGAGGTCAATGTTCTGATCCCGAGCGGTCTGAAAGGGCAGGAAGCGATCGATTTCATGTGGAAGGATTTCCACCGTGTCCATGATGAGACATTCGGGTTCGGATACGAGGGGGAGCAGGACGTCGAACTTGTGAATATTCGGGTTGAGGCAACTGGTTTTGTACATCGCCCGAAGGATTTCGAGAGAAAGTTCGACGCCCAGTCTGTTGAACCGGTAACCCGTCGTGACGTGTACTGGCGTGATGGTGGCTGGACGGATTGTGCGATTTATAGGCGCGAAGATCTTGCGCTCGGACAGGTCGTTCATGGGCCGACAGTCATTGAGGAGTACGGATCGACACTCGTTGTTGCGGCGCGCTGGATGGCGAAGATGGACAAGTACGGCAACCTGATTCTGGAGACTGAACAATGAGCGACAGTAAGGCTGGCAACGCACTCGGGCCGATTGAGATCGAGGTTATCGCCGGGACAATCCGGTCTGCCGAACTTGAGATCGAAGCTGCGGTCGAGCGCACGTCACGTTCGCCGATGATTCGCGATCAACACGACTACCGCGTCGCCCTTTTTGATGCCAAAGGCCGCAAGTTGACCGGTCGGTCCTATTCGGCGCTGGTCGAACCTGTGTTCGAGTATTTTGACGAAGGCGACGTCCAGCCTGGCGACGTGTTTTTCTGGAATGATCCCTACAACAGCTGTGGCGGTATCGGACACGTCCCGGACTTGTGCACCACGGTGCCAATTTTCCACGGCGACAGGTTAATAGGCTTCTCCCAGGTGTTTGGTCACCATGACGATGTCGGCGGCGCGGTACCCGGAAGTTTGCCCACCGATGCGACCGATATGTGGGCAGAAGGTCTCGTGGTTCCCCCGATCAAACTCTACGATCGTGGGGTTCTAAATCAGGCGGCCTATAACATTGTATTTCGCAACTCGCGTCTTGGAGAGCATTTGCGTGGGGATGTCGATGCCGAAATAGGTGCGGCACTGCTTGGTTCACGCAGAATTCAGTCGTTGGCCGAGCGGTATGGCGTAGAGGCCCTCGAGGGTGCGTTCGACACCATTATCCTGAATGCGGCTGAAACCATGCGGCGCGAGTTGCTGCCCAAAATTAAGGACGGCACCTACCACTGGGAAGACTATGTCGAGCATGACGGTGTTGATGCGGAAAAGATTCATGCCTTCCGTTTGACGATGACCAAAACGCCCGAGAAGATTCTACTCGATTTTTCCGGCACCGATCCCGAAGCCGCGGGTCCGATAAACTGGCCGATCGACTATCTGGAAGGCCGCTTTATCCGCAAGTTCATGGCGGCCGTCTTGCGCTCGTTGGCCGATACACCCGAGCGCGCTGCCGAAATCGATATCAATGAGGGCGCGCTTGATATTATCGATGTGAAGTTTCCCGAAAAAGGGACGCTTGTGACGCCGACTTTCGGAAAACCGACGGGAATGCGTTTCTTCCTGTTCTTGCGCGTTCTGGGAACTTTTGCCGGTGTTCTTTCCAAGGCAACCGGCGGACGCATGCCTGCTGACCACGAAACAATTCGGATTTGGGGTTTGCACGGCGGAAGCTCGTCGGAAGACTTCTACCTGTTCCGCGAGGTGCTCGGCGGCGGCGGACCGGGGAGGCCTTGGGCCGATGGGAGTGATGCCGTTCACATTGTACCCAATTCGCGAAATTTGCCTGCCGAATTTTCTGAAACCCGTTATCCGATACTGGTGGAACAGCTGGGTCTGGCTATCGATTCTGGCGGGGCTGGCTGCCGCCGCGGCGGCCTGGGCTATGACAAGCATATTCGCGCGCTCGAGGGGGCCAAGCTCCTTTCGAATGCCGACCGCTCGATGATCAATTGCTACGGCGTCAATGGTGGCAAAGCTGGGGGGTGCTACGGCATTACGGTTATCGGGTCCGATGGGGAAGAACGGTCGATACCTGGCATGTCCGACAATCAGGAGATACAGCCTGGTTCATTGATTCGGATCGTGACCACCGGTGGTGGTGGCTGGGGTGATCCGCTGGAACGAGAGCCCGAACTCGTTTGCCAGGATGTGCAGGCCGGTGTCGTTTCGGAAGAATCAGCGCGGAACGACTACGGGGTAACTCTTGAGAAATCAGGTCTGCACCACTCCGTCGATAACGCGGCGACCACGGTCGCCCGTGCGGCGATGCGCAAGGAAAGGGGGCGACTGCCGATGTTTGATCGTGGCCCGGTATACGAGGAGCTGCGTCGCGAGGGGCGGATTTCCCAACCGCCGGGCTGGAATGATCCTGACGCTGGTTGTTTTGCCAGCGATCCCATTGATCAACTTAGAAACCCACAGGCCGCCGAATAACTTCGAGCGCAATACCAAGGATGTCATCAAATGGAAATTCGCATCGCACACATGACGCAGGATGAGGTTGGCGCGGTCGCCCGTGAGGGACGCATGGTTATCGTCCCGACCGGTGCAACGGAATCACACGGCCCTCACATGCCCACCGACACGGATTCGCACCAGGCTGATCACATGGCCATAAGTTTGGCGAAAAGAGTCGATGCCGTGGTGGCACCGACGCTGAGTTACGGAATATCGAAGACTTTCGAACGGTTCCCCGGAACGGTGTCGTTGTCGATACCGGTTTATCAGGAGGTGCTGTACGAGGTCGGTTCTGCGCTTGTCAAACAGGGTTTCCAAAGTCTTCTGTTTCTCAATGGTAATCGCCCGAACGGGACATCGAATGATGCGGTGGCGCGCAGACTAGTGGATGATCTGGATGAGGCCTATGAGTTCACGGTCACAGCCGTGAGCTATTGGGAGCCGGGTGCGACGAAAATACATGCAATGCGGTCGTCCGAAGTCGGCGGTATGGGTCATGGTGGCGAGTTCGAGACGGCGTTCCAGCTTGCCACCCGACCTGAGTTGGTGAAGATGGATCGGATCAAGAATATCGAACCACCGTTGGTCGGGTGGGATCTTTCTGCACCCGGTGATCCCAATCGGACCTATGGCCGTCGACCGGATCCCGAGGACGGCCATCCTTCCATATTCGGTGCGCCTAAACACGCCACGGCAGAATCCGGCGTGCGCTTTATCGATGCGGCGGTGGAAGGGCTGGTCGATATGATTGAGAACCTTCAAGGCTCATATCAATCGAGATCTGTGTCGCAAAACTGAAAAATCCGTACCGCTTCCTGAACATCTGGCTAAACAACCGGCTCAGGCGTTCGTAATCGCCTGTATCTCCGCCGCCGTATAGCGCGGCGTGATGTGCTGCGGGCAGTTCCAGTCCATCGCCGCCACATCAATCAGGAAGCCGCGCTCGACCCGGGCCCTGTAGTCCGGCAGTTCCAGTTTCTCGAGCGCTGCCCGGTCTTCGGCTGAACCGTCCGGTCCGACCAACCGCACATGACCCAGCAGTTTCAGCCGCTGCTGGTTGGGATAGTCGACCAGTATCAGTGAGACCCGGTGGTCGTTCATCAGGTTGCCGGTGCTGACATATTGCTTGTTGCCCCGAAAATCCGCGAAGCCGATCGTGTTGCCGTCGATCACCTTCAGGAACCCGGCGGGCCCGCCGCGATGCTGCACATAGGGCCAGCCCGTCTCGCTGACGCTGGCCATGTAGAAACTGTCACGCTGGGCCAGGAACGCCCACTCCCGGGGGCCAAGTTTGCCGCCCGCGCCTTCCATCCGGGCATAACTGGCGCGGCTGCCGGCTTCTTCCTGGAGGGCTTTCACGGTGGGGGTGAAGGCGATGTCTGCGAAGCTCTGGATGGACATGATGAATTACTCTCTTTGTTGGTTCCGGCCCCGGGGGCGTAGGCTTTCCGGGGCCGGAATTCGCGACAACTAGGCGGCGGCGCGCAATTCGACTTCGGGGAAATCGATATCGACCTGGGTGGCCTTGCCGATCAGGTTGGTGAACAGGTTCAGCGCCACATGGGTGATGATCTCCACGACCTCGGCGTCGGTGTGGCCCGCATCCCGAACGGCGTCGAATTCGGCACCGGTCACGTCACCGGTGTTCTCGACCAGCGCATGCGTGAATGCCAACGCGGCCGCGGCCTTTTGATCCGACGAGGTGCCGCCACGATTGGCCAGCATCTCGTCATTGTCGAGCCCGGCCTTCCTGCCGAGTGCCGTGTGGGCCGAGACGCAATACTGACAGGCATTCTGTTCGGCGACCGCCAGCGCAATCCGCTCGCGTGTGAGGGGATCGAGTGCGCCGTCATGGGCGACCGAGAAGAGGCCGAGAAACCCGTTTAGAGCAACGGGTGAATTGGCCAGGACGCGGATGAAGTTCGGCACCGCGCCAAGAGATTGTTCCACCGATTGTAGAAGCTCTCCGGTGCGGCCGCTGGCTGTTTGAGGGTCGATCTGGGGGACGCGTGACATGTTTCTGATCCTTCCTTGGTGAGGCCGGGACGTTTTGTCGTCGGCGTTGCCCCATAGATACGACCACGCGGTTATGATAATAATACGCAAATAATGGAATATATTATTTCGTTAAACGTAATACTGGATTAGCGAATGGATCGCTTGCGGGAGATGGAGGTGTTTGTCGCTGTCGTCGAGGCGGGTAGCTTCGTCGGTGCCGCGACACGTCTCAGGACTTCGCCGCCCGCCGTCACCCGCGCGGTTGCGTCCCTGGAAGATCGCCTCGGCATCCGCCTGCTCAACCGCACCACCCGCGCCTTGCGCCTGACCGATGCCGGGGAGCGTTTCGTTGAACATGCACGGCGTTTGCTGGACGACATAGAACGTGCCGAACGCGACACACTGGGAGAGGCCAGCGCGCCGGCGGGGCATCTGACCGTGACCGCGTCGGCGACCTTCGGGCGGATGGTCCTGGCGCCAATCGTCACGGCGTTCCTGGCGGAACATCCCAAGGTGACGGCATCCGTGCGCCTGCACGACCGGGTCGTCGATTTGCTCGATGAAGGCATCGATGTCGCCGTGCGGATCGCCGAGCTACCGGATTCGAGCCTGGTGGCACGGCGCGTGGGCGAAGTGCGCCGGCTGCTGGTCGCGAGTCCCGACTATCTGGCAAAACACGGCACGCCGGATGCCCCGGTGCAGCTCAGGGAGCATGCGGTAATCGCGTTTACGGGCCTGATGCCCGGTCATGAATGGCGCTATCAGGCTGAAGGTCGCACGCGGACGGTTGCTATCACGCCACGGCTGGAGATCAACGATGCCCTGTCGGCGCTCGCGGCGGCGGAGGCGGGGGAGGGGATCACGCCGGCCCTGTCCTACATGATTTCCGATGCGGTGGCGGCCGGCAGAATGGTGCCGGTTCTTGAGGACTGGGCACCGGCGCCGGCACCGGTACATCTGGTCCATCAGCAAGGGCGGCTGGTGCCACCGAAGATTCGTGCCTTCATGGATTTTGCAGCACCGCGACTGGCGGCGGCGCTGGGTGATCTATCGGCCGGGCCGGATTGAGAAGAGCGGTGGAGCGTTGACGGTTAGCCCGGCATGCGGTCAAAGCCGTCCAGGTCCGGGTCGACGGGAGTCGATTCAATCTTGCTGCTCAGAAACACGTTGAACGTCGGTCTGACTTCCGATGTCTGGTCGAGCACGCCGGCGCGGATGCTCAATGTATTCGGCCGATTTGAATTGCGGGCAAACATCTGAGAACCACAATCGGGACAGAATAGTTTCTCCAAATCCGCGCCGCTTTCCGCTTTGTGTTTGTAGGCCTTTGGCGCGCCGGAGATGTTGAGGGCTTCCTCATCAACGGTCAGCAGGGTGGCATAGGCCGCACCCGTGGCGCCCCGGCAATCAGTGCAGTGGCAGTTCGCCGCACGCATGATTTCGGTGTCCGCGTTGAAACTGATATTGCCGCACAGACATTTTCCGGAAAGTTCGGGCATTCTTTATCTCCTGATCGCGCTCAATCGTAGAGCGCGATGGTTCGGGTCTCGATCGACTGGCGCGGCGCGGCATCGGCCGGGCTCGTCGGGTCGTCGAAGGCGGTGTGGGCCGTCCAGCGGGCCCGGCCGTCGGTTTCCGTGTCGTAACATTTGAGCAGGATCAGTTCGTCGGGCTTCATCTGCGGGAAGTACACCCAGCGATGGTCGGGATTGTATTTGGTGCGATGAATCTCGCCGACCCGGTCGTCGTATTTGAGGTCCATCAGGATCATGTCGCCCTCGGCGATCGACTGGGCATCGCAGATGCCGAGCGGTGCTTCCTCGACGTTGCCGCTGATGGAGCGCCAGACATTTACATAGACATAGCGCTTCTTGAGTGCGGCTTCGGCCTCGTCGGGCGGCAACAGATCGCGCACCCGCTGGGGACCGGACTTGTCGGTGTAATCATTGTGGACGACCCGCACCGGCTCGCGCAGCTTCTTGGTTGTCCGCGTCTCTTCGTCCGCAACGCGCATCGTGTGGTCGAACACGATGACCCTTGAAGCGCCGGTTGCCTCGGCGACGATTTTTTCGACCTCGGAATTGTAGACCGTCTCGATCTGGCTGGGGTCGAGGAAGTCGGTGACGGCGGTCGGCCGGTTGTGGAACTCGAACCCGTTACCGTCCAGCGTGATTTCTCCCGCGACCGAGCGCGCGTCATAGACCGGTACGGTGTGATGGTCAGGGGTCTCGTCGCGGCGGTTCGATTCGCCGTAGGGCGAGATATGGGTGACGGGCTTCACGCCGTTGTCGAGCACGTAGTTCATCGAGGCCTCGATGAACGGGAGATTGTGGGTGTCATATGCGGGTTGCGCCATGGGACGGGCCCTTTTCACGGATGTTTTCTGGTTACCGATATCAAATAGGTTCGAGTGGGCGCGTGTCGAGAAGATTTTGTGACGAGTGCGGCGCTGTGGGCTTTTTATGGCCTTTGGCGTGTCCAACAGCTAAACCGGAAAGACCATGGAAGATACGGATATTCTGATAGCCGGTGGCGGCCCGGTTGGCCTGATGGTTGCGCTTGAGCTCGCCCGTTTCGGCGTCCGTGCAATCCTCATCAACGATGGTGCGGAGACCGCGCTGCACCCGAAGGCGAACGCGATCAATGCCCGGTCGATGGAGCATTTTCGCCGCCATGGCATCGGTCCGACACTGCGTGCCGCCGCGCTCCCGACGGACTACCCGACCGACGTCGCCTATGTGACGCGCCTGACCGGCCGCGAGCTGGCGCGTCTGAAGATGCCGTCCAGTTCGGACGCCGTGGTCGAATCCCGCGCCGGTGTGAGTCCCTATGATTGTGCCGAGCCGCCCCATCGTTGTTCCCAGATTTATCTCGAAGCGATCCTGCGCGAGGCTGCACAGGCCCGGCCGACACTGGATGTTCGGTTCGGACATCGGTTGGAAGAGTTCCGCCGCGTGGATGGCGGTGTCGTGGCGGTCATTCGTGACCTCGCGGCCGACAATACATACGAGATTTCGGCTGCACATCTCGTGGGTGCCGACGGCGGGCGCAGCACGGTGCGACGCCAGCTCGGCATTCGATATCTGGGAGACGGCGGCGTCGAGCGGGAGATGATGGGCGGCGCGATGATGGCGACCCTGTTCCGTGCGCCGCGTGACGCGGGCTGGCTGACGATAGATTCGGCCTGGCAATACTGGGTGGTGGCGGCAGATTTGCGGGCGTTGCTGCTGACCGTCGACGGGGCTGACCAATTCACGTTACTGACGCGGATTCCCGATGATGTGGACCCGGAGACAATTGACGACCAAGCGCTGATCAACCAGGCGGCGGGTCGACCGGTCGATGCGGAAATCATTCTTCGTCAGCCCTGGACTGCGGGGCATGAACTGCTGGCGGAATCCTTCGGCGGTGACCGTGTCTGGTTGGTGGGCGATGCCGCACATCTGTTCACGCCAACGGGTGGCCTCGGGATGAACACGGGTATCGACGATGCGGTTAATCTCGCCTGGAAGCTGGCGGGAGATGTGCGGGGCTGGGCCGGACCTAATCTGCTGGAGACTTATGAGGTCGACCGGCGACCCGTCGGCGCCCGCAATTTGGCCTTTGCCCGCGGGTTCGCTGAATCAATCGGTACCTTCGAAGTGGATCCATGCGTCGACGACGATACATCGAAGGGAGAGGCGGAGAGGGCGCGTCTGCGCGAGCATCTGTCGGATCATAGCAGGCGTGAGATGATCATCCCGGGGATCGCGCTCGGGGTGCGTTATGAGGACTCGGTGCTGGTCTGGCCGGACGGATCCCAGAAAGTCCCGGATGATGCCGATGCCTATGTTCCCACCGCACGGCCGGGCCATCGCGCACCCCATGTCTGGCTCGAAGACGGTGATGCCCTGTGTGACCGGTTCGCGGACGGGTTCACCTTGTTGCGGATGGACGCGTCCGTTGATGTGGCACCGCTGTTCGTCGCGGCGGGCGTTGTGGAGCTGCCCGTTGCATTGCTCGATTTGGACGAGGCAATTGTGCAGGCGCGTTACGAAGCCGCGTTGGCACTGATTTTCCCCGACGGGCATGTGGCCTGGCGCGGCGACGTGCTTCCGGTGGATTGTGTGGCGCTGATCGACCGGGTCCGCGGCGCCTGACGCGCGTTCCTAGACGTTCGAACCTGGCCGCGCCTTGACCGCATCGAACCAGCGCCGGGCGTTGGCCGCGTCTTCGGGCAGGGTGATTTTCAGCCAGCCGGCGAACTCGACCGCGACGAAGGCCATGATGTCGGCGGCCGAGTAATTATCGCCCGCGAGATAATCCCGATCTGCCAGGGTCGAATCGAGCAGTTCGAAGAAATGCCCGACGCGTCGTTTGCCGCGTTCGGCCAGTTCCGGAATTTGTGCGTAATTGTGGGGGCCTGTCAGCGCCCGGTCGGCCAGGCGCTTTGCCGCGTTTCGCAAGCCTTCGCCGACGGCGAGGAAACCTTCCTGCTCGGCGCGCCAGACCCAGTCGGCGACGGCAGCCTTTTCGTTCGCGTCACGTCCGAGGAGCAACGGCTCGGGATGGGTGTCCTCCAGATAGCGCCAGCAGCCCTGGCTCGAGAAGAAGCGCTGGCCGTCATCGGTCTCGAGCACGGGCACGGTGCAAAAGGGATTGATGGCGCGGAATGCCTCGCCCATCTGTTCCTGTTCGCCCAGATTGACCTCGACGGTCTCGATCGCCTCGCTCAGGCCTTTCTCGGCGATGAAGATGCGTACCAGACGCGGGCTCGGCGCGGTTGCGCAGTCATAGAATTTCATCGGTCGGGTGCCTCGTGGGAAGAAAGAAGGCCGCAGCTTAGGCGTTCAGGTGGTCTTGCTTCAATTGCTGGCTCCGTCTTCGTTTCCAGCATCGGCTGGCCAGTGATCGTCCACACGGACTGCCTCGTCCTCGCCGGGCCAGGGCGGCATGGTCGACAATACGAAGCGCAGCGGTTCGTCGCCGACGCTGCGGAACTGAAAATGCGTGCCCAGCGGGATGGTCAGCGCGGTACCCGTTGTGACGTGGGTAACTTCTTCCGCGCCTTCGAACGACCGCCAGACTTCGCCATCGCCCGACAGGACGTACCAGATTTCCTCGACCGTGCGATGGCGCACCGCAAGCGAGATCGCCCCCGGCGGTAGGGTGCAGTGGGCGAAGGTGCCGCCCGGCCGCGCGCCCAACAGGCGAATCTCCGAACCGTCCGGCGCGATCGCGTCAATCTCGGTGCCGAGTTGCGTGGTCTCGAATGTCATGGCGTGTCTCCGGTGAATGCCGTCGTGGCGACGACCCGAGATTTGCAGCACCTGGCCCCAGAGCGTCAAGACACGCCACGCCGTATCGAACCGCGCGGTCAACGAATGTTGGTCAGGCGCCGCCGATCGTGTGGTCGAAGCGAGGCAGTTCGAGTTCGGTCTCGCCGTTGTCCTTGGTACTGGCTCCTGCGCACGCGCTCAGGGCAAAGAGGGACAACAGGGTCACGCCAACAAGGAGTGACCGGCGGGTTTTCGGGTTTTGCGTCATCTGATTTTTCATCATGAAGTACAGGTGGGGCTTGATGGTGGGGATGCCAGCCACAGATTTGTGAGATGCCGTGCAGGCCCGCAGAATCCGCTTGTGACGGCAGCTAGGGCCCCAAAAACCGGGGCCCACGTTCATAATCACAAAAATATACTGGACTCTAAGATTTAATGACGTAGTTATATGTTGAATGTAATAATACACTAATAATAAGTGTGATATAATGGAAAACCTGCCGATCTTCTTCCGCCTACGTGCGCGCCCTGTCCTGCTGGTCGGCGCGGGTGAGGCTGCCGTCGCGAAGATCCGCCTGCTTCTCGCCGCGGGTGCGGATATTCGCGTCGTGGCACCCGAAGGCCTGGATGCGTTCACGGATTGGAATGACGCGGGTCAGATTCAGTGGAGCCGTCGCGCGTTCGATCCTGCCGATGTCGCCGGCATGACCCTGGTGATCGGTGCGACGGGCGGCCATGGCGCAGATGAAGAGGTCGCCGCCGCCGCGCGTGCGGCCGGCATTCCTGTCAACATCGTCGACCGGCCCGAGCTTTCATCTTTCATTGTTCCTTCGATCGTCGATCGCTCGCCGGTGACGATCGGTATTTCCACGAACGGCACATCGCCCGTTCTGGCGCGGCGGCTGCGCGAGCAGATCGAAACACTGCTCCCGGCCAATCTTGGCAGGCTTGCCCGCTTTCTGAATAGTTTCCGAAGTGCTGTGAAGGCGAAGTTCGACAGCTTCGATTCCCGCCGCCGGCTTTGGGAAGAGATCGTCGACGGCCCCATTGCCCGCGATGTGTTGGCAGGGCGCGAATCCGCCGCGCGCGAGGCGATGCTGTCGCGTATCAACCGGCGTCAGGACAATTCGCCGGCGACAGGTCACGTGGATATCGTCGGCGCGGGCCCCGGTGACCCGGAACTTCTTACGGTAAAGGCCCTGCGGGCATTGCAGGACGCCGATCTGGTTGTCTATGACCGGCTCATCGGCGACGGGATTCTCGATCTGGTGCGCCGCGATGCGGAGCGCATCTACGTCGGTAAGGCGCGCGCCGATCATTCTGTACCCCAGGATCAGATTAATGACCTTCTGGTTGCACAGGCCCGCGCCGGCCGGCGTGTTGTCCGCCTGAAGGGCGGCGATCCGTTTGTGTTCGGGCGCGGCGGCGAAGAGCTTGAGCGTTTGCGTGCCGCGGGCGTTAGTGCAGCCGTGATCCCGGGGATTACGGCGGCGACCGGCTGTGCGGCATCCGCGGGATTGCCCCTGACCCATCGTGACCATGCCTCGGCGGTCACCTTCGTGACCGGCCATGGCGTCGACGGTGAGCCCGATGTGGATTGGGCCGCGTTGTCCGGTTCGCGCCATACCCTGGTCGTCTATATGGGCGTGTCCCGGGCCGGCAGCCTGGCCGCCCAACTCATGGACCATGGCCGCGCGCCCGAGACACCGATCGCGATTATCGAGAACGGCACGCGTCCCGACGAACGGGTCATTGTCGGCACACTGGAGAGCGTCCCATCGCTGGTACGCACCGCGCAGGTGGGCGCGCCCGCCCTGATTGTGATCGGCGAGGTGGCGGCGTTGGCCGATGCTGCGCGTGAACTCGCATTCAACACGGCGAATATCTCAAATGCCCAGGCCGTCTAGGAGAGAGAACAGATGACGCAGCAGGTGATTTCGGCAAATCGGTTGGGCGACGGGCTCGTCGTCTATCTGGCCGCAGACAATAACTGGTCCGAGTTGATCTCGGGCAGCGTGATCGCGATGGACGAGGCCACCGCGGACGCGATGCTCGCCGAGGCGAGACAGGCCGAGCAGGACCGGCTCATCGTCGATCCCTACCTGATTGATGTGGCCGAGCTGGATGGCGAGGTTCGTCCCATCAAGTACCGGGAATTCATTCGCGCGACCGGGCCCAGTGTGCGGCCTGATCTGAGCAAGCAGAAATACGTGCCCGACACGAATTCGAACGCAACGGGCGCCTAGAGGAAAAGTCGCATGTATATCTATGATGAAATCGACCAGACCATGGTTGACCAACGGGTCAATCAGTTTCGCGATCAGGTCCGCCGCCGCATCGCCGGAGAATTGAGCGAAGACGAGTTCAAGCCGCTGCGCCTGATGAACGGGGTGTACCTGCAACTGCATGCCTACATGCTGCGGGCTGCGATCCCCTACGGCACCCTGTCGGCCGAACAGCTCCGTAAGCTCGCCTGGATCGCGCGCAAATATGACCGCGGTTACGGCCATTTCACGACCCGACAGAACCTGCAGTACAACTGGCCGAAGCTGGAAGAACTCCCCGATCTCCTGGCGGAGCTCGCCAGCGTGCAAATGCACGCCCTGCAGACCAGCGGCAATTGCATCCGCAACGTCACCGCCGATCAGTTTGCCGGTGTTGCCGCAGACGAGGTGATCGATCCGCGCATCCATGCCGAGATCATCCGGCAGTGGTCTACACTGCATCCGGAATTCACGTTCCTGCCGCGCAAGTTCAAGATTGCCGTGACTGGCGCGGAGACCGACCGCGCCGCGGTGAAGGTCCATGACATCGGCCTGATCGCGAAGCGCGACGCGGCCGGTGAGTTGGGCTTCGAAGTCATTGTCGGGGGAGGCCTGGGCCGGACCCCGATGGTCGGCCCGAGCATCCGCGACTTCCTGCCGGAGCGTCATCTGCTCTCCTATCTGGAGGCGGTTTTGCGGGTCTACAACCAGCTCGGTCGTCGCGACAACATGTACAAGGCGCGCGTCAAGATTCTGGTTCATGAGACCGGGGTCGAGAAGTTCACCGAGATGGTGGAACGCGAGTGGGAACAGATTCGCGACACCGCTGTAGAACTGCCGGCCGGCGAGCGTGAACGGATCGCGGCATTCTTCAATCCGCCGCTCTATGACAAGGCCGAGGGTGTGGCCGAGACCCTGACCCGCCACGTCTCGGAGGATGCGGGTTTCGCGCATTGGGTCGACACCAACGTCGCACCGCACAAGGCGGATGGTTACGCGATCGCCAATATTTCGTTGAAGCCTATCGGCGGGGTCCCGGGTGACGCTTCGGCGGAGCAAATGGACGCCGTCGCTGCGCTGGCGGAGCGTTTCAGCTTCTCGGAAATCCGTGTGACCCACGAGCAGAATCTGGTGCTGCCACATGTGCGTCAGGATGAGCTGTACGCGGTATGGCAGACCCTGAAAGCATATGATCTGCACACGCCGAACCTGGGGCTCGTCAGCGATATGATCGCGTGCCCCGGAATGGATTATTGCGCGCTGGCGAATGCCCGCTCGATCCCATTGGCTCAGGAGATCAGCGAGCGCTTCGCCGATCTCGACCGGCAGCATGATATTGGCGAGCTGAAGCTCAAGATTTCCGGCTGCATCAATGCCTGCGGCCACCATCATGTGGGCCATATCGGCATTCTCGGCGTCGATCGGAAGGGCGAGGAGTATTACCAGATAACCCTCGGCGGCAGCGGCGCGGAGGATGCGAGTCTCGGCGACATCGTCGGGCCGGCCTTCCCCTACGACAAGGTGGTCAATGCGATCGAGACGCTCGTCGACGCCTATCTGGATGTGCGTGCCGACGGTGAACGTTTTCTCGATACCTATCGTCGGCTCGGTGCCGATCCGTTCAAGGAGGCCCTCTATGGCGTTAATTAGAGACCGCGCACTGTCCGAGGACAGCTGGCGATACATCGAGGACGGCGAACCCGTCCCGTCCGAGGGCGGCGCCATCGTGTCCCTCGAACGCTGGTGGACCGAACGCGAGCAACTGTCGGGCCGCAATGCGCCGATCGGCGTGCGGCTCCACAGCGACACCGCTGCGGAAAGCCTCGTTGCGGATATTGATCGGCTGGACCTCGTCGCCGTGCCGTTCAATCAATTCAAGGATGGCCGGGGTTATTCGACCGCGCGTTTGCTGCGCGAACGGTATGGTTTCACCGGCGAACTGCGCGCCGTCGGCAATATTCTGCGTGACCAGCTGGCGTTCCTCGAGCGTTGCGGGTTCGACAGCTTCGAGTATGCGGGCGGCACGGATGCGGCCGAGGCACTCACGGCGTTTGACGAGATCGACATCGTTTATCAGACCGCGACGGATCGCCGCCAATCGGCCGCGGCGACGCGTAACCATCCATCACGGGCGTTCTCCAACGGCACGAGCGGATAGGATCATGCGCGGCGAATTCGCAGCACCTTCCCAGTCACATAACGCGGCCCATATGCGGGCCGCGCGGCTGATGAATCTGGTGCCCGATGGTGCCGGCGACAAGGTGCTGCGGGCCGCGATCGAGGATGTGTTCCCGTTCCGTATTGCAGCACTTTCATCGTTCGGCGCGGAGTCGGCTGTCGTCCTGCATATGATCGCCACGATCGATCCTGCAACGCCGGTGATCTTTCTCGATTCCGGACAGCTCTTTGCGCAGACCCTCCAGTATCAGGAGGCGCTCTCCGATCGTCTGGGGCTGACCAATGTTCGTGTTCAGCACCCGGACCAGCGGGATATCTCGAAGGCGGACCCGGACGGGATGCTGTGGAAGTCCGATCCGGAAGCCTGTTGCCGGCTGCGCAAGGTCATACCGATGGAGCGGTCGCTCGAAGGGTTTGATGCCTGGATCACCGGTCGCAAGCGGTTCCAGGGTGGGCGGCGCGTCACCTTGCCGGTCGTCGAGGTCGAGAGTAAGCGGGTGAAGATCAATCCGCTCGCGGGCTGGTCACCGGACGATGTCGAGGCCTATTTCGAAAAGCATGATCTGCCGCGTCATCCGTTGTGGGAGTTCGGCTACCTGTCGATCGGCTGCCATCCCTGCACGCGCCCGGTTGCGGCGGGTGAGGACCCGCGCGCCGGCCGTTGGGATGGTTTGGACAAGACCGAGTGCGGCATCCACGGCAATCCCTGGGGCTAGCCGGTTGATAGCAGACCCGGAATGCAAAACCGGCGCCCTGTCTGGCAAGAAGGGGCGCCGGCTTCGTTTCGCGATGATCTGTCCGTCTACTCGGGGATCGGCAACGGCTGATCGTTCTCCGGAATATTCCAGGCACGCTGGACAGCCGGACGATCCAGCATGGTCATGTACCAGCGACGCACGTTCGGGTAATCGTTCAGGTCGATCTCCTGCCAGTTGTGGCGTGCGGCCCAAGGCCAGCATGCCATGTCGGCAATTGAATATTCGTCGACGATGAAATCGCGGCCCTCGAGGCGCTTGTCGAGCACACCATAAAGGCGTCGCGCCTCTTCCTCGTAGCGCTTGCGGGCATACTCGGAGGCGTCAGGGTTGTATTTCGTGAAGTGATGGACCTGCCCCAGGATTGGGCCATAGCCGCCCATCTGCCACATCAGCCATTCCATCGTGCGCCAGTAGGCGTCGCGATCGCTGGTATTCAGGAATTTGCCGGTCTTCTCGGCGAGGTACAGCAGGATCGCGCCCGTCTCGAACAGCGAATAGTCGTTGTTGTCGCGGTCAACGATCGCCGGAATCTTGTTGTTCGGGCTGATCTTCAGAAACTCAGGGTCGAACTGCTCGTCCTTACCAATGTGGACCGTATGGGTGTTGTACTCGATTCCGGTTTCCTCGAGCATGATCGCGACCTTGCGGCCGTTCGGCGTGAAGAAAGTGTAAAATTCGATCATCTGAGATATCTCTTCCCTGTCTTCGTTGTGTGAGCGCGAACCTATTGGCCGTTTGAAAAACGGTCAATCGCTGGAAGTTCACAAGTTTTGTGCGTTAACTGGGGCGTTTCCAGATGATGAACTGGCGGGTCACCCCGTCCGGACCGAGGCCGGAGAAAACCATCTTGGTGCCGTCTTTGGTGATTTCTCGCGACAGCGACATGCCCACCATGTTCGGGTCCAGTGCCGTCTGGACGGTGTGGGTGACGGTGTCGTCCTTGAGGCTCCAGGTGCCTGCGTAGTTGAAATAACTCGAGAAGGCCTCAACGCGCTCCTCATCGCTTGGTCGGTCGGCCGGCAGGAAGCGATCTGCGAAATGGGTGATCGCGGACATGTATCCGTCCGGCGTGTACATGATCATGCCGCCGGCATCGCGTCCCATCGGGTGGTTCCGCGTTCCGTCCTCACTCTCGGCGTACATCTCGTCGAGCACCCAGGCGCCCACCAGGTCGTTGTCACTTAGTGCCATTATTCTTTCCTGTATTGGTTCGACGCGGGAGCCTAGTGCCTTCGCCCGAAAGATTGAAGCAAATCCGTTACCGGGCGCGTTGATACGCCCCGGCGGCTCAGGCAAAGTCGATGGCGTCACGGGTTCGCCCCCCGGAATTGCAAATATGAGGATGACGCTGTGCCCCACAATCTGATTTCCCGGTCGCGCAAGGATACGATTACGCTGACCGTACTCGATAGCGGCCGCGTCAATGCCTGGCGCAAGAGACTGACGGCCGCGCAACGCGACTGGCTTGAGCAGACGGGCTTTTCGGGGCGCCCCGGTGGCTGGGCCATGCTGCCGAACCAGAAAGGCGGCGTAGAAGGCGCGGTGTTCGTCACCGGCAAAGATACAGATATGTGGTCATGGTCGACGCTTGCGGCACGATTGCCGAAGGGCAGCTACCGGATCGCGGGACGCGTGTCGAAGGCCATGGCGAACGACGCTGCGCTCGGCTGGGGGCTCGCATCCTATGAGTTTACCCGGTACCGGGCGGCGCGAGTTACTCGTCCCGACCTGGTTTGGCCCGCGGATGCGGATCAGGCCGCCATTCGCCAGATGCTCGACGCGACGACACTGCTCCGCGACCTGATCAACATTCCGGCCGAGGATCTCGGTCCGTCCGAGCTGACCGGTGAGGCACGCAAGGTCGGCCGCAAGTACAAGGCGCGGGTGCGGGTGATCGCGGGCGACGCCCTGTTGAAGGCGAACTACCCGATGATCCACATGGTCGGCCGGGCCTCGGACGACGCACCACGGCTGATCGACATGCGCTGGGGCACCAAGGGCCCGCTGGTGACCCTCGTCGGCAAGGGTGTCTGTTTCGACACGGGCGGGCTCGACCTGAAGCCCGCGGCGGGCATGCTGCGTATGAAAAAGGATATGGGTGGTGCGGCACATGCACTGGCACTTGGCCAGTTGATCATGGCGGCGAAGCTGCCCGTGCGTCTGCGCGTGCTGATCGGGGCGGTGGAAAATGCCGTGGCCGGAAATGCCTACCGTCCCTGGGATGTGTTGCAAACCCGCAAGGGCATCACGGTCGAGAACGCGAACACCGACGCCGAGGGGCGCCTGGTGATCGGCGACTGCCTGGCCGAGGCCAGCCGCGAGAAGCCCGACATGCTGCTGGATTTCGCGACTCTGACGGGTGCGGCGCGCGTCGCGGTCGGCACCGGGCTGGCCGCGGTGTTTGCGAATGACGACAAGCTTTATGCCGACCTGGAGAAGCAGGGCGCGGCCACGTCCGACCCGATGTGGCGATTGCCGTTGCACAAGCCCTATCGCAAGTTGCTCGACAGCAAGGTGGCGGATATTTCGAGCGCCAGCGACGGCCCGTTCGGGGGTGCCATTACGGCGGCGCTCTTCCTGCAGGAATTCGTCGACGACGATGTGCCTTGGGCGCATTTCGACATCATGGCCTGGAACACTGGCAATCTGCCCGGGCGGCCTACCGGGGGTGAGGCCCAGGGCCTGCGCGCTGCGTTTGGGGCCATCAAGGCGCAATTTGGCTGATAAGATATAGATATCAGTTATGGATATTATTAGTTCACATAATTGGTGATTTTGTCACTGAGGCGTTAGAACTGGTCCAAATTTCAATCATAAATACTGCCCTGGGAGGCCCCGATGGTTAAACCGATTCTCCAGACTTATCCGGTTATTCATGCCGAGAGCGAAGAAGAGCGCGAGAAGTTGCGCCCGATCGGACGCAATAAGGAGCGTTATCAGGAGACGGTCCAGGGCTGGCATGAAGTGATCATGGCCGCCGACAATCTCAACTTCTGGGGCGTCGCCACGATTGAGCATCATTTCTGGTCGGAAGGCTATGAGGTCGGCCCGGCGCCGGCGATCATGGATGCCTACTGGGCCGCGATCACCAAGAATGTCCGCGTCGGCCAGCTCGGCTATGTGATGAGTATTCAGAACCCGATCCGGGTGGCCGAAGAGACCGCGATCATCGATCATCTGTCCCAGGGCCGCAGCTTCGTCGGCTTCGCGCGCGGGTATCAGAGCCGCTGGACCAACGTGTTCGGTCAGCATTACGGCACGACCTCGACCAAGTCTCCGACGGCGGCCAAGAACAACCAGACCGCTGTCGGTGCCGGTTTCGCGCAGAGCGGATTCTCGATTTCCGACAAGGACGTCAAGAACGACCAGCACAACCGCGATGTCTTCGAGGAAAATATCGAGATCGTGCTCAAGGCCTGGACTCAGGATTCGATGAATCACAAGGGCAGCGCATGGCAAATCCCGTATCCGGGCGATACCGGTGTCGACGATTGGCAGTTGGCCCAGGTCGGCGTCACCCAGCGCATGGGTGCGCTGGACGAAGTCGATGAGAACAACAATGTGGTCAACGTCAGTGTCTGCCCCGCACCGTATCAGGACCCGCATCCGCCGGTCTTCGTGTCGGGCAGCGGTAGCCCCGAGACGATCGACTACAATGCGCGGATGGGCTTCATTCCGACCTATTTCACCGATATCAGCACGGCAGCGCCGCTCGGGGAGCAGTATGCGAAGACTGCGGCCGAGAATGGCTTCAACTGGCTGCCGGGTCAGAACCAGAATATCGTGCGCTGGCTGCAGATCGCCGACAGCTATGACGCCGCGGTCGATGCCGTGATGGCGCATGACTTCGACATCTGGAAGAACTTCTACGCTGCCATGGGCCGCCGGAAGCTTGATGAGGCCGACGTCATCGGCTCGATGCTGGATTCCGGCCTGTACTGCATCGGTACGGCCGACTCGGTTCGCGATCAGCTGGTCGCCCAGTGGGAAGAAATGCCCGCTGAGTTCATCACGCTGATCTATCACTATGCGCAGATGCCGAAGGACAAGGTCATCCAGAACATGACCGAGTTCAACGAGGTGGTGAAACCGGCGCTCGACGAGATAACCGCGCGCGCAGGCCATGATATGGCCGAAGCGGCGGAATAAACCCGAAGTCAAATCGGGGGAACGCGAGACGGAAGGGTCGCACGCTGTGCGGCCCTTCTGTTTTTCTGAATACAGGAGATCAGTGATGCTGAAGATTCTCGGACGCGCGACGTCCACCAACGTGCAGAAGGTGCTGTGGTTCTGCGACGAGGCAGGCGTCGCCTACGACCATGACAATGATATCGGCGGCGCGTTCGGCCAGAACGACACGCCCGAGTATCTGGCGATGAATCCGAACGGCAAGGTGCCGACGGTCATCGACGATCACTTCGTGATGTGGGAGTCGAACAGCGTCATCCGCTATCTCGCCCGCAAGCATAAGAGCGCGCTCTATCCTTCGGAATTCGAGGCGCGGAACCTGGTCGAGCGCTGGATGGATTGGGAGCTGTCGGTCGTCGCCCCGCATCAGGGCACCGTGCTGGTTGGCCTGGTGCGCACGAAGCCCGAAGACCGGGACAACGCGAAAATCGAGGCTTCCCGCCAGGCCTGGGCGCGAGGCATGACCATTCTCGATGGGCAGCTTGGCGAGACTGCATATGTCGCCGGCGATGAGTTTACCCTGGCTGACATCCCGCTCGGGCCCATCGCGCATCGGTTCTTCAGCCTCGACATCGAGCGGCCGGACCTGCCCAACCTGCGGCGCTGGTACGAGGCGCTCTCCACGCGGCCGGCGTTCCAGAAATGGTGCCTGATCGAGATGGCCTAGTAGCCGAGGCGCGTATCTACCTGGTTGGAGAGCGCGTCGCCGCGCTGGTGGCGGCCGATATCGTCGAGAATCTGGATGACGACGCTCCGCGGGTCTGTGATGGCGGCGTTGTGGGGCGTGACCGTGATCTGCGGATGGTCCCAGAAGGGATGATCGCCGGGCAGCGGCTCTTCGCGAAACACGTCGAGCGTGGCGTGGGCGAGGCGACCGTCTTCCAGGGCCGGGATCAGGTCCGCCTCGATCATATGCCCGCCGCGCGCCGCATTGATCAGATATGCCCCCATGGGAAGTCTCGAGAATAGCTCCGCGCCGAGGATGCCCTCTGTCTCGGGTGTGAGCGGCAGCAGGCAGATCAGAATGCGCGAGCGGCCGAGCAATGCGTCGAGGCCGCCGCGTCCATCGAAGCACGTGATCCCCGGCAGGTCTTTTGGGGAACGGCTCCAGCCGGCCACATCGAATTTCAGATTTGAGAGTGCATTTGCACTGGCCTGCCCCAACTCGCCGAGCCCGAGGATACCCACGCCTTGTTCATCAGCCTGGCGGAGCTCCCGGGCGCGGTCATCCCAGACATGGTCGCGCTGCTGCTGGTCGAGCGCGGGCTGGTTTCGGTGATAGCGCAGGGTGTGGAGCAGTACATATTCGCGGATGCCTGCCGTCAGGTAGGGGTCGACTACGCGTACGACGGCGACATGGGCGGGAAAGTCCGGATCTTCGAACAGGTGATCCACCCCGGCGCCAAGCGAAAAGACGATAGCGAGGTTGGACAGGCTGGCCAACGCGCCCGGTGCGGGCTTCCAGGCAAGCGCATAGGTGATGTCTGCCGGGTCGCCGACGTCGGGCCAGATTCGCACATCGAGGTCGGGGTCGCGCTGCTGGAGCTCGCGCGCCCACCAGTCGGGACGGTCGTGGGAAGCGATGATCAGGATGGCCATGACGGGTGCGTTGTATTACGTCGCGACCGTGTCGCCGACGCCGACCGCGGCGAGATCGAACGCGGCGGCCATCAGCGCCTTGGTGTAGTCCTCGCGCGGGGCGTCAAAAATCTCCGTTGCGGGGCCCTGCTCGACCACCTTGCCGTTCTGCATGACGATCACATGGTTCGAGATCGCGCGCACCACTTTCAGATCATGACTGATGAACAGATAGGCGAGCTTGTGCTTCTCCTGCAGGCTGCGCAGCAGATCGATGATCTGCGCCTGGACCGAACGATCGAGCGCCGAGGTGGGCTCATCCAGCACGATGAATTTCGGTTTCAGGACCAGCGCCCGGGCGATGGCCACGCGTTGCCTCTGGCCGCCGGAGAATTCATGGGGATAGCGGTGCCGGGCGGCAGGATCGAGGCCGACCTCCTCCATCACCTGAACAATCATCTCGTCGCGGTCTTCGGCGCTGTCGCCGATGCCATGAACCTTGAGCCCCTCGGCAATGATCTGTGCGATCGACATGCGCGGCGACAGGGAACCGTAGGGGTCCTGGAAGACGATCTGCATCTCCCGGCGCAGGGGGCGCAATTCGCGGGTCCGCAGTCCCTCGATCGCCTCGCCTTCGAATTCGATCGGGCCATCGGACGAAATCAGCCGGAGCAGCGCCAGCCCCAGCGTGGTCTTGCCGGAGCCGGACTCGCCGACCACGCCGACAGTCTGGCCCTCGCGTACTTCCAGGGTGATGCCGTCGACCGCGCGGACATAGTCGACGACCCGGCGCATCAAGCCCGCCTTGATCGGAAAATAGACCTTGAGGTCGTCGGCCTCAATAATTTTTGGCGCGTTGCGCACCGGTGCCAGGGCGCTGCCCGACGGCTCGGCGTCGAGCAGTTCCTTCGTGTAGCTGTGCGACGGATCGGCAAACAGCTCCTCGGTCTCGCGCAACTCGACGATCTTGCCCTGCTGCATGACGGCGACCCTGTCGGCCATCTTTCTCACGATCCCCAGATCATGGGTGATGAACAGGATCGACATTTGGAACTTTGCCTTCAGATCGTTGAGCAGCTCGAGAATCTGCGCCTGGATCGTGACATCGAGCGCGGTGGTGGGCTCGTCGGCGATCAGCAGCTTGGGCTCGTTGGCGAGCGCCATCGCGATCATCACCCGTTGCCTTTGTCCGCCCGAGAGCTCGTGGGGATAGGCGTTGAGGCGTTGTTCGGCATTGTCCAGGCCGACGAGTTTCAGCAATTCTAGTGTTCGCGCACGGGCGGCCTGACGTGACAGGCCCTTGTGCACGAACAGCACCTCGTTGATCTGTTTCTCGATCGTGTGCAACGGATTGAGCGAGGTCATCGGTTCCTGGAAGATCATCGCGATGTCGTTGCCGCGGATACCGCGCAGGATTACCTCGTCGCTGCCCAGAAGCTCCTGTCCCTCGAACCGGATCGAGCCATTTGGGTGGCGGGCGGTCGGATAAGGCAGCAATTGCAGAATAGAGAGCGCGCTGACGGACTTCCCCGACCCGGACTCACCGACCAGCGCCAGGGTCTCGCCGGGCGCGATGTCGAAAGAGACGTTCCGGACGGCGTGCACCAGCCCGCCGGGAGTCGAGAAGTCGACCGACAGGTCCTGGATCGAAAGCAACGGGTCGGCCATCAGCCATGGTCTCCGGTAATTTGCTTGCGCGGATCGAATGCGTCGCGCACCGCCTCGCCGATGAAGATCATCAGGCTGAGCATGATCGCGATTGCGAAGAAGGACGTAAAGCCCAGCCATGGCGCGAAGAAGTTGTCCTTGCCCTGTTTCAGCATCTCCCCCAGCGATGGCGAACCGGGGGGTAGACCGAAGCCGAGGAAATCGAGTGAGGTCAGCACGGTGATCGAGCCCGCGGTGATGAAGGGGAGGAACGTAAGGGTCGCGACCATTGCGTTGGGCAGCACATGACGGAATATGATCAGCCGGTTGCCCATCCCCAGCGCACGCGCGGCGCGCACATAGTCGAAGTTGCGCGCCCGCAGGAACTCCGCGCGTACGACGCCCACCAGTGACATCCAGCTGAACAACAGCATCAGGCCCAGGAGCCACCAGAATGTGGGCTCGACGACGGATGCCAGGATGATCAGCAGGAACAGAGTCGGCAGGGACGACCACACTTCGATGAAGCGCTGGAACAGGAGGTCCGTCCAGCCACCGAAATAGCCCTGCACCGCGCCTGCCGCGACTCCGACGATGCTGGCGAAGACGGTGAGGGTGAAACCGAACAGCACCGATATTCGAAACCCGTAGATCAACCGGGCCGTCACGTCGCGCGCCTGATCATCGGTGCCCAGCCAGTTCTGCAGGGACGGTGGAGAGGGCGCTGGCACGGTCAGGTCCGTGACCGGCGTGTCGAAGCTGTAGGGAATGAGCGGCATCACCAGCCAACCCTTTTCCTCGATCAGCTCAACCACGAACGGGTCAGTGTAATCGGCCTCGGTCTCGAAATCGCCGCCGAAGGTCGTCTCGGGATAGCTGTTGAAGACCGGCGCGTAGAAGTCCCCGTCGAAGCGCACCAGCAACGGTTTGTCGTTGGCGATGAACTCGGCAAACAGGGTGATGAGGAACAGCACCAGGAAGATCCACATGGACCAGTAGCCGCGCTTGTTGGCGCGGAAATTGACGAGCCGCCGCGCCGTCATCGGTGTGATCGACAGGCCCATCAGGCGGTTCCGTGCCGACGTGTCCAGCTGGGTCTCGTCTGCGATGGTCATATCAGACCTCGCGGCTTTCGAAATCGATACGTGGATCGACCGCTACATAAGCGAGATCGCCGATCAGGTTCATCACCAGCCCGAGCAAGGAGAAGAAGAACAGGGTGCCGAACAGGACCGGAAAATCCCGGTTCAGCGCGGCTTCGAACCCGAGCAGCCCCAATCCATCGAGCGAGAAAATGACCTCGATCAGCAATGAACCGGTGAACAGGATGCCAATGAATGCCGACGGGAAACCGGCGATCACGATCAGCATGCCGTTGCGGAAAATGTGCCCGTAGAGCACGCGTTTCTCGGTCAGGCCCTTGGCCCGGGCGGTCACCACATATTGCTGATTAATCTGATCCAGAAAGGAGTTCTTGGTCAGCATCGTCAGGCCGGCGAAGGCGCCGATCGTGAGGGCAAGCAGAGGCAGCGTCAGGTGCCAGAAATAGTCTCCGATTTTGCCGAGAAGACTGAGTTCGGACCAGTTCTCCGAGGTCAGCCCGCGTAGCGGAAACCAGTCTACGAAGCTGCCGCCGGCGAGCAGCACGATCAGGAGCACCGCGAACAGGAATGAAGGCACGGCGTTGCCGAAGATGATCACGCCGCTTGTCCAGATATCGAACCGGCTGCCGTCACGTACCGCCTTGCGGATGCCCAGCGGGATCGAGATCAGATAGGTGAGCAGGGTTGTCCAGAGTCCGAGGCTGATCGACACAGGCATCTTGTCGAGCACCAGGTCGATGACCGTGCGGTCCTGGAAAAAGCTGTCGCCGAAATCGAAGGTCGCGTAGTTGCCCATCATGTTGATGAAACGTTCGTGGATAGGCTTGTCGAATCCGACCATCGCCTCGATTTCGGCAATGAGTTCGGGCGGCAAGCCCCGCGCGCCGCGATATTTGGACTCAAATCCGCCGCCCTGGTCGAGCCGCTGCTGCTCGCCGAGGCTATCCTGATTGAGGTCCGAGCCGCCGCCGGTCACCCGCGACGTCGCGTCGACGGCGTTGCCCTGAATCTGCGCGATGATCTGTTCGACCGGGCCGCCGGGCGCGGTCTGGATGACGGCGAAGTTGATGAGCATGATCCCGAACAAGGTCGGGATGATCAGCAACAGCCGTCGGATGATATAGGCGAGCATGGGGCTAACCTAGCGGCGCGCGTGAACCGGCGCTAGCGGCCGTCCGGCGAACTTTTGCGGGTTCCCAGCGCGGCCTCCCTGGCTGGGTCTAGCCACCAGGCTGAGATGTTGGTGGCTTCGCCAAGCAGTGGGATTTTTGCCGGCCGGCCGAACTTGTCCCAGAACGCGATGCGATCGACGGGCAGGTGGAAATGGGGGATCACGTAATTGCCCCACAGCAGCGCGCGATCGAGTGCGCGGGTTCGTTGCACGAGGCTGTCGCGTGAGGGAGCAGAGACCATGAGTTCGACGAGCTCATCGATCACCGGATCTTCGATGCCAATGAGATTTCGCGATCCTGCCGCTTCCGCGGCCTGGGCGCTCCAGTAATTCCGCTGTTCGTTGCCCGGGGACAGGGACTGTCCCCACGACCCAATGATCATGTCGTAGTCACGCGCGTCGGTGCGATTCTGATACTGGGCGCTGTCCACCACGCGCACCTTCGCTTCGATGCCGAGACGTTCGAGATTCCGCGCAAAGGGCAGTGCCATTCGTTCGAAGGTGGGTTGGACCAGTAAAATTTCGAAGCTGAACGGCGCGCCGGTTTCAGCGTTCACAAGCTTGCCGTCGCGAATGAGCCAGCCGGCATCTTCAAGCAGTTTGCGGGCCTCGCGGAGGTTGTTACGGATGCCGCGCGCGCCCGAGCCGTCGGTGGTCGGCACCGTATAGGTTTGTGTATAGAGCTCGTCGGGAAGCTGGCCGCGGAAACGCTCAAGAATCTCCCGCTCCTCGGCGTCTGCGTCGGTCAGAAGTCCGCGGCTGCCGAGCTCGGAATTGTCGAAATAGCTGTCGGTGCGCGCGTAGGCGTTGTAGGCGAGGTTCTTGTTGTACCATTCGAAGTCCCAGGCCAACGTCAGCGCCTTGCGGACCAGGCGGTCCTCGAACATGGGTTTGCGGGTGTTGAAGACGAAGCCTTGCATGCCGGCGGGGCGGTCATGGGAAAACTCTTCCTTAATGATCCGGCCGTCGCGAACGGCGGACACGTCGAATGCCGTCGCCCATTCCTTGGCCGAATTCTCGATCCATATGTCCGTATTGCCACCCTTGAATGCTTCGCGCGCGATGCCGCGGTCACGGAAATAGTCGATCCGGACAGTATCGAAATTGTTGAACCCAACCCGAGCCGGATGATCCAATGCCCAATAGTCGGGTACGCGCTCGAAGGTGAGTGACCGTCCGGGCTTCACGTCGGAAATCCGGTAGGCGCCGCTGCCCAGGGGTGGCTCGAGGGTGGTCTTGGCGAAGTCGCGGGTCTCCCAGTAGTGTTTCGGGAGAATGGTCAGGTCGCCGATAATCAGGGGCAGCTCGGGGTTCAGATCGCCGCCGAAGGTGAAACGCACCTTGCGCGGCCCCGTCTGGGCCACGTCGGCGACGCTGCCATAGTAGAAGCGATAGAAGGGCCGTCCCTTATCGCGCAGCGCGTTGAATGAGAAAATCACGTCATCGACGCTGACCGGGACGCCGTCATGCCAGCGCGCGTCTTCGCGCATGGTGAACTCCACCCAGGATCGGTCATCGGGTGTCTCGACGGTCTCGCACAAGAGGCAGTACAGCGTGAATGCCTCATCGACCGACTGCACCATCAGCGTGTCGTAGATCAGGCTGACCCCGGCGGGGGTGCCCTGGAGGATGAAGGGATTGAGGCTGTCGAAGGTGCCAGTCGCGTCCGAGACCCGCGATCCACCCTTCGGCGCGTCCGGATTTACATAGTCGAAATGGGTGAAGTCGGGCCCAAAATTGGGCTTGCCGTGCATGGCCAGGGCGTGCGCCGGACCATTGGTGCCCTCGAGTGCGTGTGCGCTGCCGATGGCTACTGTGGCGAAACCAATGCCGGCGACGGCCGCGATGAAATGATTGCGGAGCATGACCCCTCCAGACCCGTGACTGCGTTCTCACCTAATTGGGGGCAGATGGGGTCGCCAATCAAGCCAAACCCGCGCTTTTTCACGCGGAAGTTAGAGATCGCCGCAGCAGTGCCGCAATTCCGGCCCGGAATTGTCTTTTTGTCGCAAAAAAAGGCGCGCGGGCCGGTGCCGAGTGGCCTGTGAAACTAGATCGCCGCGGCGCTGCTCGAAAGGCCAAGTGATTGCGCCGTGTTGTCCACGGCAGCAAGGCAGGTCTCGGCGCGCGCTTCGGGAATCCAGGCCTCGATGCGGATGACATAGTCCTCGGCCCGATCACCCGACCTGCGTTCGCAGTCCATGCGAACGATGTTCGCGCCATAATCCGCGAACGCCTCGGTCAGGCGTGCAACCAGCCCGGGCCGGTCGGTGCCGCGTACTTCGATGCGGTGGGTCACATGGGCGCTTTCGCCATGGGTGACACCCAGGGCGAAGGCCGTGACCGAAATCTCTGCTCCTTCGAGTTCCGGCAATGCCGCGAGCGCGTTGTGGACATCAGCGGCAGCGACACTGTCCGGCAGGCGGGCGACGGTGGCGAACTCTGCGGCCTCGCCCAACACGGCAAAACTGGCATCACCCATATCCGCGCCCAGATCGAACAGCCGCCCGGTCAGTGCTGAAAGCAGACCGGTCCGGTCGGGGCAGGAAATCGCGATGCGAACGTCATGTGCCATGACAGGGTTCCCTTTCTCTCAGTTGGACCGAAGCAGTGCCAGCGCCTCGGCATGGCGATCGGCATCACCCGCCGCGAGCACGGAGCCGGGCGAATCCATCCGCAGCGGCTGGCCCTCCCAATCGGTGATGATGCCGCCGGCGCCGGCGACGACGACCGCGTGGGAGAGATAGTCATAGGGCTGCATGCCGGCCTCTGCCGCCATATCGGTCTGGCCCGAGGCGACCATGGCATAGGCCCAGGCGTCGGTGCCGAAGCGCGTATCGCGCACGGCGTCCTTCAGTTTCGCGTAACGGGCGGCGTGGCCCGCATCGAACATGTCGGGCGACGTCGTGCACAGCCGCACATCGTCGATCGAGGCGCAGGCGCGGGCCTGGACCTCGCCGCTTTCATTGGCACCGTACCAGTGGCGGGTGGGCTGCCCCTGGACACCCAACCAACGCTCACCCAGTGCCGGGTAGGCGTTCAGGCCCAGGATCGGCTCGCCGTCGCGCACCAACGCGATCAGGGTAGCAAACAGGGGAATGCCGTTGACGAAGGCGCGGGTGCCGTCGATCGGGTCCAGCACCCAGACGAGATCGGCATCGAGGCGTTCGCTGCCATGCTCCTCGCCCATGATCCCGTGGGCGGGATAGCTCTGGGCGATCATGGCACGCATCGCCGTTTCGGCTTCGCGGTCGGCCTGGGTGACCGGGCTCGCGTCTTCCTTCAACTCGACATCGAAGCCGGCACGGAAATAGCGCAGCGCGGCGACACCGGCCGCGTCGGCCAGCGCATGGGCAAAGGTTTCGAGTTCCGGATCGATCGGTTCGGACACGTCATTGGTCTCCGCATATGCAAAGCGGCGCATGAAGCGCCGCCTGCAACTTACTTCACTGTGGCGGTAGACCGCTACTGGGTCGGCAGCGGGAACGGTGTGTCCGCGTGCTGACGCAGGAAGGCGATGATGTTTGCGCGATCCTGCGGCTTCTTGATACCGGCGAACGTCATCTTGGTGCCGGCCAGGAAATCCTTGGGCTTGGTCAGGAATGCGTTCAGCTCGTCATAGGACCAGCTGCCGGCCATGGCCTTGAGTGCGCCCGAGTATGCGAAGCCCGAGATGCTGCCCTTGGCGTTGCCGACGACACCATAAAGATTGGGGCCGACCTTGTTGGCACCGCCCTTGTCGAAGGTGTGGCAGGTCGCGCAACGCTTGAATGCCTTTTCGCCGGCCGCAGCGTCAGCCGAGGCCAACAACGGACCGATCGGCTCGATCGCCGGCTTCTCAGGTGCTGCCGTTGTCGGGGCCGCGCCTTCGAGCACGTCGACCTTGTAGGCATTGGTTGCGAGATGGTCGGTGTGTGTTGCTTCGTTGATCACGATGCCAATCGCGAGCGCCACTGTCAGCGCCACGAGGACCGATCCCCAAACCTTGTAAGATTCGCCACCCATACGTCGTATTCCCCGCTTAAACCGGATCGTTTCGCGGGCGGAATATCCCGCGCGCCGCGAATTTAGCGAGCGATCGTGCACCTGTCCACGGCCCCCCGCAACACGGTGACGGTTCCGTTCTCGCGCTTCGAGATATATCTTCCGTCTGGCCCCCCGGCCAGCGCCGATCGGGGCCTCGCGGCATTAGGTCGCAGCGCATGAAATGGAGACCCGAATCCTGCCAAATCCAGACGAATCTCGCACCCCACCGACAAACCCCGTGGTTCTGATTCCCGCACGCATGGCGTCAACCCGCCTGCCGGGCAAACCGCTGGCCGATATCTGCGGACTTCCCATGATCGTGCAATGCCTGCGCCGCGCCGAGGAAGCCGATGTCGGCCCCGTGGTGATCGCCTGCGCCGAGGCGGAAATCGCCGATGCCGTCGTCGCGGCAGGGGGGCACGCTGTTCTGACGGCGCCGGACCTGCCGTCCGGCTCAGATCGGATTCAGGCCGCCCTGGCGGAGTTCGACCCGGACGGGACCTACGACGCGGTGGTGAATTTGCAAGGCGACCTTCCGACCCTCGATCCGGCGATTGTGCGGGCGACGGTTGCCGTCCTCGATGACCCGGACGTGGATATCGCCACGGCGGTGTGTGCCATCACCGAGGAGTCCGAGCGCGACAATCCCAACGTCGTGAAGGCGGTGCTGGCGGGTGACGGCGCGGCTATATCAGGTCGCGCGCTGTATTTCAGCCGCGCGACGGTGCCGACGGGGCCGGGTGACCATTTCCATCATATCGGGCTCTACGCCTATCGTCGGGCTGCGCTTGAGCGCTTCGTCACGCTTCCGGCCAGCCCGCTGGAGCAGCGGGAGAAGCTTGAGCAGTTACGCGCATTGGAGGCCGGGATGCGGATTGACGCGGCACGCGTTGACACTGTTCCGCTCGGTGTCGATACTCCCGCCGATCTTGAACGCGCGCGGGCATTGCTGGCATAGCAGGCACGCGCGTTTTCGCGAAAGAAGCCAACAACCATGACCGATACGAACCAGCAGGCCGGCGATCCGGCCACCACCATCGCCTACCAGGGCGTTCCCGGGGCCAACTCGCACATTGCGTGTCAGCAGGCTTTTCCCGATATGACGCCGCTTGCCTGCGCCACCTTCGAGGACGCTTTCGCGGCCGTGGAGAGCGAGGGCAAGGCTGCGCTGGCGATGATCCCGATCGAGAATTCACTCGGCGGGCGGGTGGCCGACATTCATCACCTGCTGCCGGAATCGAGCCTCTACATCATCCGCGAGCATTATCTCGACGTGCAGTACCAGTTGCTGGCCACCAAGGATGCGACCCTTGAAGGCCTGACCGAGGTGCGCAGTCATGCCCAGGCGCTGGCCCAGTGTCGCGAGCAGCTGGCGCAGCTGGGTGTACGCACCGCCGCGCGTGCCGACACGGCTGGGTCCGCCCTGGAAGTCGCCGAACTGGGTGACCCGACCATTGGCGCGCTGGCCCCACCGCTCGCCGGCGAGATCTATGATTTGCAGGTGCTGCGCTCACGCTTCGAGGACCGGATCGGGAACACGACGCGGTTCGTCGTGTTGTCCCGCGCACGGCGTGACCCGGACCCGAAGGACGGCCCGTGCATGACGTCGTTCATCTTCCAGGTGCGGTCGGTCCCGGCAGCGCTCTACAAGGCGATGGGCGGCTTCGCGACAAACGGCGTGAACATCACCAAGCTGGAAAGCTATATTTCCGGGGACCGATTCTCGGTGGCGCGTTTCTACGCCGAAATCGAGGGCCATCCGGCGGACGCCTCGGTGGCGCAGGCATTCGAGGAGCTCGATTACTTCTCGAAGAATGTTCGGGTGCTGGGCGTTTTTCCGGCGGCGGATTACCGCAAGCAATAGCTTAGTGGATCGCGTTCTCTAGATAGAACGTCATGCCCGGACTTGATCCGGGCATCTCATGCGCCCTTCAGCTAAGTGACAAGATGCGCGGATCAAGTCCGCGCATGACGGGATGTAATTCGGGTGTTCACTTAGTCCTCGGCGAGCCATTCCTCGATCAGGCGGCGGGCAATCGAGTCCGGTCGCGGCAGCTGGACCGGTGAGTCCGGCGTGGTCGCCTTCAACTCCGCGCGCGACAGCCACTCCGCCGACAACAGTTCCTTCTCATCGATGGTGATCTCGGTATCCAGCGCGCGTGCGCGGAAACCGACCATCAGCGAGGCCGGGAAGGGCCAGGGCTGGGAGTGCTGGTATTCGACGTCCGTTACCCGCACGCCGACCTCCTCGAAGACCTCGCGGGCGACGCAATCTTCCAGCGTCTCGCCCGGTTCCAGGAACCCCGCGAGCACGGACTGCATCCGGCCCTGAAAGCGCGGTGATTTGCCCATGATGATGCGGTCCTCGTCATGGACCAGCATGATGCAGGCGACGTCCGTTCGCGGGAAATGCGAGGCGTTGCAGGCCTCATCGGTGCAGCGGCGCTGGTGTCCGGCGGATTCGCTCCGGGTCGGCGCGCCGCACACCCCGCAGAAACGGTGGCGCTGGTGCCAGTAATTGATGCCGCGCGCATAGGCGAGCAGATTGCCTTCTTCGCGGCCCACATAGGGGCCGACCTTGCGCAGATCCTCGAACATGCCGGCTGCGGCCAGAACCTCATGCTCATGGGGGTCGGGGATGTGGCTGACGTCGAGGGTGAAATAGGCGGTCCCATCCACCAGACCCAGCAGGATCGGTTCGATGTCGTCGGCGCGCAAGGCCTCGATATGGTGGACCTCCAACGCGGCGGCCGCGACCGTCTCGCCGCTCACGACGAGATTATTCTGTTGCCAGACGGGCAACAGCCGGCTGGTGGTGGCGGACATTTGCTGTGCGAGCCAGTCCAGATCGTTGCGCAAATGCGAAACGCGGTCGAGATAGTCGCTGGAATAGTAATTGCGTGGCAACGGCTGACCTTTGAATTCGGGGCGGGATCGGGCCGTAACCTGTCATAGCTTTCGGCCTGTGGAAAGAGCCCGGAATTGTTGGTTTGGCCGTTGTTTATCGTGCCTCATGATCTGGTATAGTGCGCGTGGGAGGCCGGGCGGACGAGCGCCTCGCTAACCCGGTCAGGTCCGGAAGGAAGCAGCCGTAACGAGTTTCGCCCGGGTCGTATTCAACCGGTCTCCCACCTCGAACACCGAATCGGATATTGGTAGTTGAGCCAATCTGTCCGGGAACACGTGACACCGATGACTGCCGACCTCGAAGATCAGCCGGGTGAACCGCCAGTCGCGGACGCGGATGAGTCTCTCGACGGCAGCCCGACCATCGATGATCCCAACCAGGCCAGTTTTCTCGATGGCGGTGGCGCCGCGCCCGAACCCGAACCGACACCGCCCGTAACGCCGGAGCCGCCCGAGGCACCCAAAGCCGCGGAACCCAAAGCTGCCAAACCAACACCAGCGCCCGAGAGCGACGCCACGGCGGACTATCAGGTGCTGGCGCGCAAGTATCGCCCGCAGGGTTTCGATGAACTGATCGGCCAGGAAGCGCTGGTACGCACGCTGACCAACGCGTTCGCGCTCGACCGCGTGGCCCACGCGTTCATCCTGACGGGGGTGCGCGGGGTCGGTAAAACCACGACCGCGCGGATCATCGCCAAATGCCTGAACGCGCTCGATGGGCCGACGATTTCGCCCGCCGCCGATGACGAGCAATGCGTGGCGATCGCCGAGGACCGCCACCCCGATGTGATCGAGGTCGATGCCGCGAGCCGGACCGGGGTCGACGACATTCGCGAGATTCTCGACGGGGTGCGCTACCGGCCGGTGTTCGGGCGCTACAAGGTCTACATCATTGATGAGGTTCACATGCTGTCGCGGCACGCGTTCAACGCGCTGCTGAAGACGCTTGAGGAACCGCCCGAGCATGTGAAGTTCATCTTCGCGACGACCGAAATTCGCAAGGTACCGGTGACGGTGTTGTCGCGCTGCCAGCGTTTCGATCTGCGCCGGGTCGGTACGGACGAGCTGATGACCCATTTTGGCGGGATCGCGGCGGCCGAGGACGCGAAGCTCGAAGAGGGTGCGCTGCGCCTGATTGCGCGCGCCGCCGACGGTTCGGTGCGTGACGGCCTGTCGCTGCTCGATCAGGCGATCTCGGCCTATTGCTCCGGTGGGGCCGAGGCAACCGAAGACGATATTCGCGTCATGCTCGGCACCGCCGACAGTGCGGCCGTGTTCGACATGTTCGAGGCCCTGATGGCCGGGCGCATCGCGGATGCGCTGGCGGGGCTGGGCACGCTGCATGACGCGGGTGCCGACCCGCTGGCGGTGCTGCAGGATTTGCTGGAACTCAGCCACTGGATTACGCGGGTCAAACTCGTGCCCAAGGCGGCCGAGGATGCCGCCGTGTCCGAGCTTGAACGCACGCGCGGTCAGGCGATGGCGCAGGGCTTGACCGTCGCCGTGCTGTCGCGCGCCTGGCAGATGCTGCTGAAGGGTGTCGGCGAGGTGCAACGCGCGCCGTCGGCCATGCCCGCCGCGGAGATGGTGCTGATCCGGCTCGCCCATGCCGCCGACATGCCGTCCCCCGGGGACATCGTCAAAAAACTCGAGAGCGAGCCCGCACCCACTCCAGCCGCTGCGCCGGCGACGGCAGAAGCATCACCCGCTGGAAACGGCGGGTCGGGCGGCGGTGCGCATGCGGTTGCCGGGAACGGCGGCGGTGCGGACGCCGTGGCAGCCATGGCTCAGGACCCGCGCGACATGCCGTCACCGGAGACTGCATCCGATCCCGCACCCCAGGCGCTCGCCGATCCCCAGAGTTTCCGCGAACTCGTCGAGTTGTTTGGTGCGCGCCGCGAGATCGCCCTGCGCAGCCATCTCTTCAACAACGTATACATGGTGACCTACGAGCCCGGGCGGCTCGAGTTTCGCCCCAACGAGCACGCACCTTCAGATTTGCCGGGGCAGGTGCTGAACCGGTTGCGAGAGTGGCTGGGTGCCCATTGGCAGGTGAGTGTTTCGGGCGCGGAGGGTGAGGCGACGCTGGCCGAACAGGACCAGGAAGCCGAAGCCGTGACGTATCGCGAAGCGGCCGAGCACCCGGTTGTACGGGCCGCGCTTGAGGCCTTTCCCGGCGCCAGCATTGAAAAGGTCGAAGCGCGTGACCCGGGCACCGCCGATCTGTTGCCCGACGCCGCGCCCACCGAAGACGATGACGAAACTGAGGATGACGACGCATGAAAAATCTCGGCCAGTTGATGAAGCAGGCGCAGGAAATGCAGGCCAAGATGGGCGAGATGCAGGAGCGCCTGGCCGAGATGTCGGTCGAGGGCTCTTCGGCGGCCGGGATGGTCACCGTGACCCTCAGCGGCAAGGGCGAGTTGAAGGGTCTCAAGATCGACCCGAGCCTGGTGAACCCGGATGAGGCCGATATTCTCGAAGACCTGATCGTCGCGGCGCATGCCGATGCGAAGGCGAAATCCGAACAACAGGCAGCCGACCAGATGAAGGAACTCACCGGTGGCCTGAACCTGCCGCCGGGCTTCAATATGCCCTTTGGCGGCTGACGCGCCGGGTTTGAATGTCGACACCTGAAATCGAACGGCTCGTCGATCTGCTGGCGAAGCTGCCGGGGCTCGGGCCCCGTTCGGCGCGGCGTGCGGCACTGCATCTGATCAAGCGGCCCCAGTTCATGCAACCGCTCGCCGAGGCGCTGACGGGCGTGGTGACGGCGATCCGCACCTGTAGCGCGTGCGGCAATATCGATTCCGTCGATCCCTGCCGGATATGTGACGATATAGAACGCGATCGCACGGTGATCTGCGTGATCGAGGATGTGGCCGATCTCTGGGCGCTGGAGCGCACGGCCTCCTATGGCGGTCTCTACCATGTGCTGGGCGGCACCCTGTCGGCCCTCGACGGGGTCGGTCCGGATGATCTGCGGATCGGCAAGCTGCTCGACCGGGCACGGTCCGAGGCGGTCGGCGAGGTGATCCTCGCAACCAACGCGACCGTCGCGGGCCAGACCACGGCCCATTACATCACCGAGCGGCTGGCGAATTCAGGTGTGAAAATCTCGCGCCTGGCCCACGGCGTGCCGGTGGGCGGCGAGCTCGACTATCTGGATGACGGGACGCTGACCGCCGCGCTCAAGAGCCGGCGCGAAGTTTAGCGCCTACGCGTTCGCCTCTACTCGCTAACAGCTACTCAACGGTCCGCAGGAGCGGGTGGTCGTCTTCGGGCGAACCGTCAGGCGGACCATCCAGCGAGTCTTCGATGGCCGGGACGTCGCCTTCGCCGAGCTGGATGTCCTGGATCTGATCGCCACGTCGGGTGATCTTGCCCGTGGATGTGCGGATCTCGCGGATGTCCTTCTCGGCCAGGGCGAAATGCGCCTCCAGATGCCCGACCCGCTTGTCGAGACGCTCCACATCCTCGAGCATCTTCATGACCTCGATCTGGATGACCCCGGCGGCCTCCTTCATGCGCACGTCTTTCATGACGGCGCGCATGGTGTTGAGCAGCGCCCAGAGCGTCGTGGGCGAGACGATGAAGACCTTGGCGCGATTGGCCGCATCGACGACATCGGCAAAGGATGAGTGCAGTTCCGCATAGACCGCCTCGGACGGCAGGAACATGAGTGCGGCATCCGCCGTCTCGCCGGGGACGATGTATTTCTCGGCGATCGCCTTCACATGGACGGCGATATCGCGACGCAGGGCGCGTTCGGCCTCCTTGCGTTCGGTGTCGGTCCCGGCGGCCTGTAACTGGCGCCACGCTTCCAGCGGGAACTTCGCATCGATCACGATCGGGCCGGGTGGATTGGGCAGATCGAGCAGGCAGTCCGCGCGTTTGCCGTCGGCGAGCGTCGCCTGGAAGGTGTAGCTGTCCGGTGGCAGGACCGCCTCGACCAGACCCTGAAGCTGGACTTCGCCGAACGCGCCGCGCGCCTGCTTGTTGGACAGGATATCCTGCAGCCCGACGACCTGGGATGACAGGTCGGACAGGTTCTTCTGGGCGGTGTCGATCCGCACCAGCCGTTCCTTGAGCTCGTCGAGATTTGTCTTCTGGGTCTTGTTGGTCTTTTCCAGAGTCTCGTTGATTTTCCCGGTCAGGAGCTGCAACCGGTCGTCGACCGCCTTGGCGAGCGCGCGTTCCTGGGCCTGCAGGGTCTGGGCGAGCTGGGCCTGCTGGGCCGCCTGGGCCTCGGTCATCTGGGACAACCGTTCGGCTAAAGCCACGACATCACTGTTCGTTTCGGGCTCGCCCGGGCCCGGGCGCGTGCGGAGCAGATAGGCGGTGGCCGCAGCCCCAACGGCAACGGCGCCGATAACGGCGACGATCAGAAGCAGGATATCCATGGGCGTATTCTAGCAATCGGTCTCTTGAGTCGCCGGTCGGCTTGACGTCGGGCATGGGAGGCCATAGGTAACAGCCCGAATTGTTTGGATTTTCTCAGTTTTAAAGGTCACCCGCGATGGCGAAACTGCCGATCGTTCTGGCGCCGGATCCGGTGCTCAAATTGAAGTGCGAACCGGTCGTGTCGATCGATGACGGGGTGCGCCGATTGCTCGACGATATGCTCGAGACCATGTACGACGCGCCGGGAATCGGCCTGTCGGCGCCCCAGGTGGCCGCCGAGCAGCGTGTGATTGTGTGCGATGTTGCGCGCGAGGATGAGGTGCCGCAGCCCTACGGCATGATCAATCCCGAGATCACCTGGCGCTCGGATGAGAATGTGCTGGCCGAAGAGGGTTGCCTGTCGATTCCCGATCACTATGCCGAGGTGTCGCGGTCGCGCGAAATCAAGGTCGGCTTTCTCGACCCCGATGGTGCTTCCCAGGAACTGGAAGCCAGCGGGCTCTTGTCGGCCTGTATCCAGCATGAGATCGATCATCTCGACGGGGTTTTGTTCATCGACTATCTGACGCCGCTCAAGCGGAATATCATCCTCCGCAAGATGAAGAAGTTGAAGCGGCTGCAGGCATAGACGGCGGCGACACCGCTGCCGCACGAATGAGAACGGGACGGCACGGAACATGCGTATAGCCTTTCTCGGCACACCGGATTTTTCGGTTCCGGCCCTCGATGCATTGCGGGCGACGGGGCATGAGGTCGCGTGCGTCTACACCCAGCCGCCACGCCCGGCGGGACGGGGTCAGAGTGAACGCCGTTCGCCGGTCCATGAACATGCTGACGCTGCGGGCATCCCGGTGCGTACCCCGGCGACCCTGCGCGAGGAAGAAGCTCAGGCGGAATTCGCGGCGTTGAATCTCGATGTCGCTGTGGTCGTCGCCTATGGGTTGATCCTGCCCCAGCCGGTGCTCGACGCGCCGAGGCTCGGTTGCATCAATATTCATGCGTCCCTGCTGCCGCGTTGGCGCGGCGCGGCGCCGATCCAGCGCGCGATCCAGGCGGGTGACGCGGAGACCGGGGTCACGATCATGCAGATGGACGCGGGTCTCGATACCGGTCCGGAGCTGTTGCGCGAGGCGATCCCGATCACGAGCCAGACCAACGCGGGCATGCTCCATGACGCGCTCGCCGCTCTGGGCGGGAGGTTGATCGTTGAAGCGTTGGCGGGCCTCGAAGCGGGAACGCTGAACGCCGTTGCCCAGCCGGATACCGGTGAGACCTATGCCGCGAAAATCGCGCGCGGAGAGGAGCGGATCGATTGGGCGCAGCCGGCCACGGTGCTTGACCGTCATGTGCGCGCCTTCGCGCCCTGGCCCGGCGCGTGGTTTGAACATGACGGCGAGCGGATCAAGGTTCTGGCGGTCGATGTGGTCGCGGGTCACGGTAAACCCGGGGTGGTGCTCGATGACGCGCTCACCGTGGCGTGTGGCGAAGGCGGATTACGGCTGGTCACGGTCCAGCGGGCGGGCAAGGCGGCGATGGCAGCGGCGGATTACCTGCGCGGCCGGCCGGTCGCCGCGGGCGCGGTGTTCACATGACCCGCTACAAGCTGACGGTCGAGTATGACGGGACCGGTTATGTCGGCTGGCAGCGTCAGGACAACGGCCCCTCGATCCAGGCGGAACTCGAACGCGCGGTACATGCGTTCTGCGATGAGGACGCAATTGTCCACGGCGCGGGCCGCACCGACGCCGGGGTCCATGCGGAGGCCATGACTGCCCATGTGGATATCGAGAAGGACGTCGGCGCCGACACGGTGCGTGACGCGATGAACCATTTTTTGCGCGAGGTTCCGGTTTCAGTGTTGCTGGCCGAAGCCGTCGATGACGAGTTTCATGCGCGTTATGCGGCGACGGCGCGGCATTACCGCTACCGCATCCTGAATCGCCGGCCGCACCCGGCCCTCGATGCGGGGCGTGTCTGGTGGGTTCGTGTCCGGCTTGATGCCGATGCGATGGCAGACGCCGCGCAGGAACTTCTCGGGCATCACGACTTCACCTCGTTCCGGGCGACGCTGTGCCAGGCAAAGTCGCCGGTGAAGACGCTCGATCGGCTGACGGTTTCGCGGCACGGGGAAGAACTGGTCGTGGAGGCGTCGGCGCCGTCATTTCTGCACCATCAGGTGCGTAACATCGTCGGGACACTCAAGCTCGTCGGGGAGGGCAAGTGGACGCGCGGTGATGTGCGCGACGCCCTGGCGGCGCGCGATCGCGCAGCGGGGGGACCGACGGCACCGCCGGACGGGCTCAGCCTCGTGCGCGTGGAATACTGAGTTGGCGCAGGCCTCGGATACCCAACGCCCGTCCCGACTGATCCTGTTTATTCTCATCGCGGCCGGTGGCGCCTCGCTGCTCTCGACGGACCTCTATGCGCCGTCGCTGCCGCATCTCCCCGGCTATTTCGGTACGCGCGCGGAGACGGTGCAGCTCACCATGGCGTTGAACATGGCGGCCTTCGCCGTGGCTCAGCTTGTCTGGGGGCCGCTGAGCGACCGGTACGGCCGACGGGTGGTATTCCTGATCGGCATGACCGCGTTCCTGTTTACGGCGGTGGGCGCGGCCCTGTCCCAGACCATCGGGCACCTCCTTGCGGCGCGGATCCTGATGGGGGCTTCGGCCAGCGTCGAAGCCGTGATAGTCCTCGCGGTCATCGGCGATATCTACAAGTCGGAAGACTCGGCCAAGATTTACGCAATCTACGGCATGATCATCGCGCTGGTGCCGGCTGTCGGGCCGATCATCGGCGGGTTTGTCTTTGAATGGTTTGGCTGGCAGGCGAACTTCACCCTGCTCGCCGTCATCATCGCCGCGGTGCTCCTGTTGGCCGTGCTGCGACTGCCCGAGACCCTTGTGACCCATGAGCGGGTGGCGCTGCGCGTGGGGACGATTGTGTCGGGTTATGCCCGGTTGCTGTCGCTGCGTGCGTTCGTGATGATTTCGTTGACCCTGGGGCTGGCTCTCGGGGCCATTTTTGCGTTCATCACCGAGGCGCCGTTTTTGCTGATCGATCGGCACGACGTTGCCACGCGGCACTATGGGCTATTCCAGGGTGCGATTGTGATCGCATTCTTTTTCGGCAGCATGCTGTCGAACAAGATCGTCGGACGGATCGGTGTCACACGGCTTTTTGGGTTTGGCGTTGTGACGGCATCGGTGTCGGGATTGTTGATGCTACTGGCCGTCGCGTTTGGTGACACGCCGGTCTCCCTGACGGCGGCGATGAGCGTGTTTGCATTCGCACTGGGCCCGTTGTTTGCCTCGGCACCGGTCCTGGCGTTCCAGCAGGCGGGTGATCAGGGCCGGGGGATGAGCGCGGCGATGCTGGCGACATTCGAGATGGCGGGTGCGGCGGCGGGTGCATTCTTCGTCAGCCTGGCACCTGACGGTTCGGCATGGCCCCTGGCGATTTGTGTGACGGGGGCGTCTGCACTGATTCTTGTGTCCGGTATCGTCGGACTACGCGCGTGTCGCGACTAGACGAGTGAATTGAACAGCAGGGCGAAGACACCGGCGATCGCGATTTCGATGACGACGGTCAGGAACGCGGCACCACGCGGCGCGTCGAGCGCCATCCGTGCAATCACCCAGGAATAGACCCAGAGGCCGATCTGGGCGGCATAGAAGACCGCGAAACCCCAGCCCGACCCGTCCGCTCCATCGACAGCAAAAATGGCAACGGCCGGCAGCAGGATGACGATCCGGATGACCTGGGACCAGTTGTAGGCAACGGCGTAGGTGATGAAATGTTCGCGGCGCAGGATGGCTTCGGATATCTCGGCGATTACCGCCAGATAAGCGAGCCACCGCACGGCGAAAATGAATACGAACACCAGGGTGACGCGTCCGAGGCTGGCCTCGGGCGCGGTCTCGGGTACCACCGACAAGACCAACAGGCTCATGATCGCTTCGGCCGGTAGCGCGATAAGCGCAACCCAGAACGAATTCCAGAACCCCTCGGGCGTTGCCCGAAAGTGGCTCAGCCCGGAACGGTCGAAATGCAGCAGGCGCCAGGCGCCGAATACTCCGTGGGCGGCTTCCAATGGATTCATGTCGCGCGCCGCGGCGCATCCCCGATCGTTATTGGCTCAATCCGAAATAGGTTTCGAGCACCTTGAGGTAGATTTCTGTGAGTGTCTCGATGTCGGCGCAACTCACATTTTCGTCGACCTTGTGCATGGTCTGGCCGACCAGGCCGAATTCGGCGACCGGGCAAAAATCCTTGATGAAGCGGGCATCCGATGTGCCGCCGGTCGTGCTGAGTTCCGGCTGCCGGCCGGTGACGGCCTCCACGGCGCCGGATATTGAATCGCTCAGCGGCCCCGGCGGGGTCAGAAAAGATTCGCCGGTGATGCGGAATGCGAGAGAGTAGTCGCCGCCCTCGCTGGCGGCGTCCAGCATTTCGTGGAGACGAAGCTTCAGGCTTTCCGACGTGTGCAGGTCGCAGAACCGGATGTTGAAGGTTGCTCGCGCCGCACCCGGGATGACGTTTTCCGCCGGATTTCCGATATCGATCGTCGTGATCTGCAGGGTCGAGGGCTGGAAATGTTCGCTACCTTCGTCGAGCGGTTCGGCCGTCAGGGCGTCGAGCAGGCGCACGATCCGATGGGCCGGGTTGTCGGCAAGGTGCGGGTAGGCCGCGTGCCCCTGGACCCCGCGGACGGTCAGATAGCCCATCATGCTGCCGCGTCGCCCGATCTTGATCATGTCGCCCATGGCATCCGGATTGGTCGGCTCGCCGACCAGGCACGCGTCGAGGGTTTCGCCCTTGTCCGAGAGCCATTCGAGAACCTTGCGGGTGCCGTTGATGGCGGGGCCTTCCTCGTCACCGGTGATCAGCAGGCTGATGGAGCCGGGCTGGGCCCAGCTGTCCGGTGCGCCATGACGTGCGATGAGCTGATCGGTGGCCGCCGTGAACGCCGCGATGGCGCTCTTCATGTCGGCGGCACCACGCCCATAGAGGTTGCCGTCAATCACGTCACCGGCGAACGGATCACCGGACCAGGCGTCCGCATCACCGACGGGGACGACGTCCGTGTGCCCCGCGAAGCAGAAATTCAGGCCCCCGGCGCCGAGGCGTGCATAAAGGTTTTCCACGTCCGGCGTGTCCGCATCTGTGAAGCGAAGCCGATGGACGGTGAACCCGAGGGATCCGAGTGCCGATTCCAGCACACCAAGCGCGCCGCCTTCTTCCGGCGTGACGCTGGGACAACGGATCAGCGCCTGGGAAAGCGCGATCGGATCATCAGTTGGTGTGGGAGCGGTCATGGCGGGGCGAGGGCGCGAAACTCAGTCGCGCAGCAGCTCGTTGATTGAAGTCTTGGACCGGGTCTGGGCGTCGACACGCTTGACGATCACCGCGCAATAGAGGCTCGGACCCGGGCTGCCGTCGGGAAGGGGCTTGCCGGGCAGGCTGCCGGGGACAACCACCGAATAGGCCGGCACGCGACCCGTCATGGTCTCACCGGTCTCGCGATCGACGATCTTGGTTGATGCGCCCAGATAAACGCCCATTGAGAGAACTGCGCCTTCTTCGACAATCACGCCTTCGGCGACTTCCGAACGTGCGCCGATGAAGCAATTGTCCTCGATGACGACAGGGTTGGCCTGCAGCGGTTCCAGGACACCGCCGATACCCGCGCCGCCCGAGAGATGCACGTTGGCCCCGATCTGGGCGCAACTGCCGACCGTGGCCCAGGTATCGATCATGGTGCCGCTGCCAACATGGGCACCCAGATTGACGAAACTCGGCATCAACACAGCGCCCGGTGCGATGAATGCGGAATGACGGACGATCGCGTTCGGGACCGCGCGGAACCCGGCTGCCTCGAACTCGGTCGGTCCCCAGCCTGCGAATTTCGACGGGACCTTGTCCCACCAAGCCGTCCCGTCGCCCGGGCCGCCGGAGATCATTTCCATATCGTTCAGTCGGAAAGACAGGAGGACAGCCTTCTTGAGCCATTCGTTGACCTGCCATGCGCCGTCGATTTTTTCGGCGACACGCACCGCACCGCTGTCGAGTTGCGCGAGCGCGGTTTCCACGGCTTCGCGGTCGGCGCCCGTTGTGGCCGGCGTCAAGGATTCACGGTTGTCCCAGGCGGTTTCGATCGCGGATTGAAGATCACTCGTGCTCATAGTCTTTTCCTGTCAGTGCGCCCTGTTTTGGGGCTGTGTACATGCGTGGTTGAATTGGCGGCGCGAAGATGGCGGCGGTCAGGCCCCGATGTCAACGCGCTTGGGTGTGTTCATCGATCATACGCCGCCACATTCTCCAGCCATTCGATAAGGTCGTCCGTCTGATGGTGGACATAATCATCGTCTTCGGATGGTGCGGCCCAATAGGCATCCGTCGGCCCGTCGGTGCGGACCCAGACCGTCGTCATACCCATCGCCGCGGCCGGTTCCAGATTATGGGCGATATCCTCGACCATCACGGCGCGCGACGGATCGATCCCGTGGCGCGACGCCAGGACATCATAGGGTCGCGGGTTCGGCTTGGGCACGTAGTCGGCGGCGGCGACATCAAAAATGCCTGAGAAGACGTCCGCGATGCCAAGCCGGTCGAGCACGGTCCTGGCGTGCGGAACAGAGGCATTTGTGTAGACGATCTTCTGCCCCGGCAGTGTACGCAGGACGCTCGACAGGCGCGGGTTCTTGCCGACAAGGTCATAATCCACGGCATGCACATAGGCCATGAACGCGGTGGGATCGACAGCATGATCGTTCATCAGGCCCCGCAGCGTGGTCCCGTGTTCGCGGAACATGCGCTTTTGTTCAACCAGCGCGGTTTCCGCTTCGACATCCAGCAGGTCCGCGACGAACATCGTCATTCGCGACGACACCTCCGCCATCAGGCCTGTGGACGCAGGGTAGAGCGTGTTGTCGAGATCGAAAATCCAGCTTTCCGTCTCCTTCAGTTCCGCAATCGGTCTCATACGTTCCTTAACCCCGGAATTCTGGGCGTACAGGGGCGAAAACCCGTCTGCGCCAATAAGGTTTCGTTAACTGCGGTGGCGGTAGGATCGCACCGCATTGGATTTGTCCGCGCTTTAACACCGTCGCGGAGATCGTTGAAACGAAGCGGAGACAAGGGATTGAGTCAATCCCCGGAAAAATTGAATCTGTCTGACGACGCGCGCCAGGATCTCGGCGGTTTGCGGGCGGAGCGTGATCGGTTCGTCGCGCTCGCCTTCTGCAACGCCGATTTGCTGTTCGAGGTCGACGTCGCGGGCGAGGTTACCTTTGCGGTTGGCGCGACGAAAGCCTTTACCGGAAGTGATGCCGAAGAGCTCAAGGGCGCGCGTCTCAAGGACCTTGTTCACGAGGCAGACGAGAGGAAGCTCGACCGGTTGCTGCGGGATGCGCGCGCCGGCACGCGGATCGATGACGCGCTGATTACTTTTTGCACGCCGACCGGTCAATCGGTCGTGCTCAGTCTGAGCGGCTTCCACATGAGTGATCTGGGCGGGCACACCTATTTGTCGTTCAGGGTGAAGCAGTCGGTCAGTTCGATTGCTGACGAGGATGCGGTCCGCGTCGAGGGTATGGAGGTGTACGACAAGGGCTCGTTCGCCGAGGTCGCGACGCGGGCACTCTCGGACGCCAGCACCGATGGTGAGGATTGTCAGCTCACGATGATCGAGCTGGGTCACTATGATGAACTGCGCGCACGCCTGACCGAGGAGGCGCAGGACGAACTGTCCGCGACAATGGGCTCCATGTTCCGTGCGAATTCGCTCCATGGTGATCTGGCAGGCCAGCTGGACGACAATCGGTTTGGCGTCGTCCATGCCATGAATGCCGACATGGCCGCGTTGTCCAGCCAGATCGAATCCTATGCGCGCGAGGTCGACCCGCGGGGCGCGGGCATGTCCGTCGAGGCGGCCACGATCGATGTCCAGCCGGGCATCATGAGCGAGGCGGATACCGCGAAGGCGCTTGTCTATACGATCAATCGATTCTGCGACGAGACGGTGGGAGAATTCACCGTCCGGGAACTTTCAGAGGGCTTTAGCAGCCTGGCATCCGAGACCGTCGAGCGCCGCAACAAGTTCGTGGATATGATCCAGCGTGGCGCGTTTGATGTCGCGTACCAGCCCATTTGCGACATGAAAACCGGCCGACCGCATCATTTCGAGGCGCTGGTGCGCTTCGATCACGAGAATTTTGAGGCGACGCCGTTTGAGTTTGTCACCTTCGCCGAAGAGGTCGGGATCATTTGCGATTTTGACCTGGCGATGTGCCGCAAGGTCCTGACCTGGCTCGATGAGATCAATGGGCAAGGTTATCGCTATATGGTCGCGGCGAATATCTCCGGGCGATCCCTCAGCACGCCGACATTTGTCCAGAGCCTGATTGATCTCCTTGCGGAGTTTTCTGCGGCGCGCGAGTTCATCCTGTTTGAGGTCACTGAATCGGCCAAACTCCAGGATCTTGAGGAGGCTGACCGCATTATTCAGGCGCTGCGGCAAGCCGGTCATGTTGTTTGTCTTGATGATTTTGGTGCCGGCGTGTCGGCGTTCCAGTATCTCAGCTCCCTGCATGTTGATTGCGTGAAGATCGACGGTGCCTACGTCATTGATGCGATTAACAACAAGCGCGGTAAGGCCTTGTTAAAGGCCATGGCCAGCATGTGCCGGGACCTGGGTGTGACCACCGTCGCGGAGATGATTGAAGAGGAAAGCGTGGCCGATCTTGTTCGCGAATGCGGCATCGATTACGGCCAGGGGTACCTCTATGGCAGACCGAACAAACTGATCACGTCGTTTCAGAGCCCGCGTCCCAAATCGTTCACGCCCGAACGGAAAGCGGCTCTGGAGGCGGCCGAATGAGCCCGATGGATGCGAGCCCCGTAGTTGCTCTGCCGAGCAATCCCGATTTTTGGAGGGATATGCCATTTCCAAATCTGGATGGCATGGAGCGCGCGCTTGCCGGATGGCCTGGCGCCGTGATCGAGTTTGCCGCCAACGGCATCGTTGTCGGTGCCAATGAAATGGGCGCACATTTCGCGCGCGAATCAATCAAGACAGTCGGGTCACCGGTCGTTGGCCTCGTCACGCTTGCACATCAGGCACAGGGTAGCGTGAGCGACAGGGTCGAGGTCGTGATCGAAGGGACGTCGCGCTGGTTCGAGTGCATTGCGCTGCCGGCCTCTGGTGATCGCGTTTTCGTCCTCGCGCGCGACAACACCTACGACGTCAATATCCGACAGGCATTGTTCGAATCTCGCCAGCGCTACCGTGATCTGGTGACCATATCGAGTGATTTTGCTTGGGAAACCGATGTCGAGGGGCGATTTGTCTTTGTCTCGCCACATGGTGCACTCGGTTATTCGCCGGAGGATTTGCTGGGGCGTCGCCCGGATGAATTTCTCGTTGAATCCGAAGCAGCGAATATCGAACTGCCCTTCCAGGCGCGCAAGCCTGTTGTGCATGCGCAAGTCTGGTTGCGGGACATCGACAACGAGGAGGCGTGTCTTCTGGCCTCTGCAGTTCCGGTTGTCGGGCCGGAGGGCGTATGGCTCGGTGCCCGCGGCCTTTGCCGCGATGTGACGCATGAGCGCCTGCGAGACAGTGAGCTTGCCCAGTCGAAGGTGCGCGAGCAGGTCGTCGCCTATATCGTCAATCAGATTCGGGAAGAAGCACGGCCGCAGGCGATGCTTGAAGCCGCCGCATCCATGTTGGGGCGTGCCACCTCATCCCAAGCGGCTGTCATGAGCTATTCGCCGGACGATGGCTGGAAAATTCTGGCGACCCACGGAAGCTGGCCCGAAACGATCGATGAATCACATCTGGCGGAGCACCTGGCCGACGGTAGCGATACATTTGAAGTCCACTTTGGCGAACATCGCGTGTTCGGTCGTCGCACCTGGTATCACGGCGCCGTCAACGGGTCGGTTTTGCTGATGCGCAATGCTTTGGCACCCCGCTGGCACGAAGATGAGCATGCCATATTGAGCGCCGTCACGGGGCAGCTCGCGATTGCCATGCGCCAGATCGCCGATCAGCGTGATCTCGAGCATATGTCGAAGACTGATGGTCTGACGGGACTGATGAACAGGCGTGCGTTCCAGGATGCGCTTGAGGCTGCGATGGCGCGTGCTGCGCGAGACGGAAAGTCAGGCGCGCTGCTGTATATCGATCTCGATAACTTCAAGGCCATCAATGACAATCGCGGTCACGAGGTCGGTGACACCGTCTTGTGTGACATTTCCACGATGCTGACCTCTTGCAGTCGTATCTATGATCTGGTTGCCCGGATCGGCGGTGATGAATTTGCGATCTGGCTCAATGATCTCGATATCGACAGCGCCACGAAGCGGGCCGATGAATTCCTGGCGATGCTCTCGCAACTGGCTGATCGATCCGGAGATCTCGCCAAACCGCTCGGTGCGTCGATCGGGCTTGCACGATTTGAGCCGGCAACTGGTGAATCTCTGCGGGAACTGCTCATTCGCGCGGATGATGCGATGTACGCGGCAAAGAGAAGCGGCAAGAACGGTTGGGCCGTCGCGGGACAACCCGATGATTTGGCCGTCGTGGACACCGTCGCCGGTTCGACACAAGACAATGCGGCTGAGCCGCACGGTGGACGCACAGACCGATGACTGACGCACAGATCAATCCCGATCCGGAAAACATGATCGCCTATGACGACCAGAAGCGTATGGCGCGTGATGGCAGTCATGATGAAAGGCGCGGTCTCGCAGGACGTGAAGATGTCCGTCCGGAGATTCTTTACTATCTGGCCGGAGACCCGGATCCCGGTGTGCGTCGGCAGATTGCGCAGAACGAACTGACCCCGCGTCATGCCGATCTCATGCTGGCACAGGATGACGATGATCGGGTTCGTTCCGATGTGGCCGGCAAGATTGCGACCTCGTCGCTAACCATGAGTGAAAGCGAGCAGACCAACGTCTACAAGGTCACGATGCAGGCGTTGGAAATCCTGGCCGGCGATCAGTTGGTTCGTGTGCGACAGATTCTGGCGGAAACCCTGAAAGACAGTGCAGGTGCGCCTGTTCATATTGTTGAAATGCTGGCGCTGGATCGGGAACTTACCGTCAGCGGGCTGATCCTCGAGAATTCACCCATCCTGAACGATGAGTTTCTGATCCGGGTGCTCAACAGCGAACCGGTTCAGGGTGCCCTGAAAGCCATCTCGCGTCGCGTTGCGTTGGGTGAGGAAGTGGCAGATGCGATCGTCAACTCTGGTGATACAGAGGCGGTGGCAGAACTGCTCGGAAATGAAAGCGCGCAAATTCGTGAAGAGACGCTCGACCGGATCGTCGATCAGGCGCCGGGCCAGCCAGGCTGGCACGGGCCGTTGGTCCAACGGTCGGGTCTGCATGTCGATGCGATGCGGCGGATTGCGGATATCGTTTCCGAAACGTTGCTGGTGGAGCTCAAGAAGCGTGCTGATCTGGATGATGATTCCGTGGCGGCGATCGACCTGGTTATCCAGCGCAGGCTGGATGGCAGATCAATTGAGGACCTTGCCGAGATCTGGTCCGACACGCCGGACGGGCCGACGGTCACTGCGGGTGTAGAGGATCCGAACTGGGCGAAATCGAAAGGGAATACCGGGCCGGGACCTGTCGCCGATGCCCCATCGGATCCCGAATGGGCGAGTGAGAAAAAGCATGAGGTGGACCAGGGTCAGATCAAGCGTGCCCAGAAACTGCACAAAAAGGGGACGCTGCGCGAGAAACATGTCTCGGCCGCGATCAACGATGGTGAAACGGATTTCGTGATTGCCGCAATATCGCTTCTCGCCGACGTACCGAAGGGCGTCGTGCGCAAGGCGGCGTCACTTCAGAATGCCAAGGCTCTCGTGGCGCTTGCCTGGAAAGCCGGTCTGACCATGCGCCTCGCCACACGGCTGCAAATGAACCTTGCCAAAATTCCACCAAGCGGCGTGCTTCGCGCCACCGCGTCCGATGGCTACCCGATTTCTCCCGAAGAGATGAACTGGCAGCTCGAATTCGTCGCCGGCATGGCCGACGGCGACTAACTTCGTTGCTGTAAGGAGGAACTCTCACAATGCCGATGGACCGAGGTTCACTTTCAAAAGTCATCAATGCCGGTCGCTCGACTGCGTTCAATGTATATGACATCGGACGGCGGATTCCCGCGCATGACCCGGTGGGGAAGCTGTTCCGCAACAAGACCCTCAACGAAACCATGTTCTTCAAGATCATGGAGCGCAACGAGACCCAGTATCACACGGTGTCGACCGTGCAGACGTTGATGTATTTCCCCTACAATCTGGGGAATGTGTATGAGGGCGGGGACTCCATTCTATTCGACGATCCCGGGTTCAACCGAATGCTTCGTGTGAAGACTGGCGCCGATTCCAAGAGCGAGGAAAGTCAGGTCGACTATGTGATGGATCTGGAAATCCTGGAGATGATCTATTCCCTGCCGACCCTCGACCCCTTCCTGTTGAAGAGCAAATCCGAGCAACTCGATCTCGATGATCGTATCCATCCGTTCTACTTCAACATCAGCGAGGAAGACTGGGGGCGGATTCGTTCCCCCATCCGCACCAAAATTCGCACCCTGGTCCGCCGCGCCTATATGGCCGAAGAAGCCAGTGTCTCGGTGGAGAAGATGGAACAGCATGTCTCGCGATTCCTGTCCAAGATATGGGAGGCCAAGGACATTGAAGGCATCGAGGATTTCGTGCGCAGTATGGATATTCCCGCGGACCGCGCACCGGAACTGTTCTTTGCCTGGAAGGCGATCTGCTACTATCAGGTTCAGTTCGAGGATTTCTTGCCGCAGATGAAGTCCTTCTTCTCGTGGCTGGGTGACGACAAGGTCGCCATTCCTGTCGACTGGGTGCGGTTGATGCCTGATGACCGGGACCGGGTCGAATATTCATTGCTCGGGCTGCGCGACAAGGTGCGCGACACGTATCGCAGCATCAAACTGGTTCTGGGCAATTACGAACAGAGTTATCGTGCCTTCATCAACGATAATCAGCCGCGCGCGTTCAAGGATTTTCTGTCGACTGCGGATGAGGACTACACGAACCTGGCGACGTGCCTGAGCGCGAATGTTCACGCGCTTAACATCTGGTCCAAGACAATCGACACCTATGGGACACGGCTGCGTTACGAGCAATTCAACGAATTGTTCGACACACTTTCGATTCTGTTCGATATGCGGCGATCTGCCGTCAGCAGCCTGCGCGTCTCGGCCTGACCGGTCGGATCGGGTGTGCCCTGGCGGCGGTCAGGCCGCCCAGATGGCGGTGCCGAGACCATGCTCGGTGAAAATCTCAATCAGCAATGAGTGCGCTGCGCGGCCATCCATGATGACCGACGCTTCGACCTCCTTTTCGACTGCATCGATGCAGGTTTCCACCTTCGGAATCATGCCGCCGCTGATGGTGCCGTCGGCGATCAGCTGGCGGGCGTGATCCACACCCATATCGGCGATCAACTCGCCGTCCTTGTCCATCACGCCCGTGACGTCGGTCAGCATGAGCAGGCGCGTGGCCTCAAGCGCGGAGGCGATGGCACCTGCGGCGGTGTCTGCGTTGACGTTATAGGTCGCGCCGTCGTCACCGATGCCGATTGGGGCGATGACGGGGATGATGTCGGACCGGGTCAGGGTGTTCAGCAGCTCGGGATCAACCCGGGATGGCTCGCCGACAAAGCCGAGATCGAGAATTTTCTCGATGTTCGAATCTGTTTCACGCCGCGTGCGCCGCAACTTGCGGACGGACATCAGGCCGCCATCCTTGCCCGACAGGCCAACCGCCCGACCACCCGCGGCATTGATCGCGGACACGATTTGCTTGTTGATCGAACCGGACAAAACCATCTCGACGATTTCGACGGTCGCCTCGTCGGTCACGCGCAGGCCGTCGATGAACTCGCTCTTGATCTTGAGCCGCTCGAGCATCGCCCCGATCTGGGGTCCGCCTCCATGCACGATGACCGGCTCGATGCCGACCTGCTTCAGCAGCACGATGTCACGTGCGAATGCGCTCGCGAGCGCGGTATCACCCATGGCGTGGCCGCCATATTTGATGACGAACCGTCGACCATTGAACTGGCGCATATAGGGAAGCGCCTCGGCCAGAACACCCGCCTTGGCGAGCAATTCTTCGGGCGGTGGCACGTTGTCTTGAGCCATCATGCTATCCGTTTGTTTTCGCGGTCTATGCGCGGTTGGCAACCGGCGGGAACTTAGCCCAATTCAACCAGCATTCGCCAGCGTGGCCAAATCTGCCTGTAGCGCGTCGATTCCGATGCCCTTGCGCGAACTGGTCACGATGGGCTCGGGCAGGGCTGCGGGGTGTTTCTTCATTTCCGTGGCCACCGCCTCGATCAGGCGTGTCAGTTCCGCCGATTTGGGCTTGTCCGCCTTGGTCAGGACCACCCGATAGACGACCGCCGAGGCGTCGAGCATGGCCATCATCTCGAGGTCACCCTCCTTGATTCCGCGCCGCGAATCGACCAGCAGACAGAGCCGCTGCAGGTTCGGTCGGCCCCGCAGATAGTCGCGCAAGGTCGTATTCCAGCGGGCGATCTCGGTCTTCGGCGCGCGGGCATATCCGTAACCGGGTAAATCGACCAGCATCAGGCGGCCGGCGAGGTCGAAAAAATTCAGCTCGCGGGTGCGGCCGGGCGTGTTGCTGGTCCGGGCCAGAGTCTTGCGGTTGGTCAGCGCATTCAGAAGGCTCGATTTGCCGACATTAGAGCGGCCGGCGAAAGCGATCTCGGGCAGCGATGGCTCGGGCAAATCAGGCAGGCGTGCAACCCCGCGCACAAAGGAGCATTCCTGCGCGAACAGATGGCGCGCAGCCGCGAGGTCGGCGTCCGTCGCCGCGCTGTTCGGTTCCGTCATGGTGCCGGGATCGTCAGGTGGATTTCCCGCCGCCGACCTTGACGCCCATGCGCCGCATGATGACGTATTGCTGGGTGATCGAGAGCAGGTTGTTCCAGGTCCAGTAAATCACCAAACCGACCGGGAAGTTGGCCAGGAAGATGGTGAAGAATACCGGCATGAGCAGGAAGATCTTGGCCTGGACCGGGTCCGCCGGTGCCGGGTTGAGCTTCTGCTGCAGGAACATGGTGATGCCCATCAGGATCGGCCAGACGCCCAGCGCGAGCCCAAAGGGCGGGTCCCAGGGGACAGCGCCGAACAAGGTAATGATGTTCAGCGGGTCGGGTGCGGACAGGTCCTTCACCCAGCCGAAGAATGGTGCGTGGCGCATCTCGATGGAGATGAACAGCACCTTGTAGAGCGCGAAGAAAACCGGAATCTGAAGCGCGATGGGCAGGCAACCCGAGACGGGATTGACCTTCTCGCGCTTGTACAACGCCATCAGCTCACGTTGCATACCCGGCTTGTCGTCAGCGAATTTCTCGCGCATCTCCGTCATCTTCGGCTGCAGCGCCTTCATGGCACTCATCGACTTGTAGGATTTGTTGGCGAGCGGGAAGAAGAACAGCTTGATGATGACCGTCACCAGCAGGATCGCCAGGCCGAAGTTGCCCAGGAAATCGGCGAAGAAAATGATGACGTCGAGCAACGGCTTGGTGAGGAAGAAGAACCAGCCGAAATCGATCGACATCTCGAATCGCTCGATCCCCAGATTGTCGCGATACTCGGTCAGGGTATTGAATACCTTGGCGCCGGCGAAGAAGCGACTGGTGACCTCGGCAAGCTCGCCCGGTGCCAGCGCGATCGCGTTGCCCCGGTAGTCGGTCTGATAGAGGTTGGCGCCGGTGCCCGTGGTGTCGAAGAGGAAGCGCGCATCAACTTGCGTGTCCTGATCCGGGATCAGGGCGGTCAGCCAGTAGATATCGGTGAACCCGAGCCAGCCGCCTTCGGACTCGAACGTTTGTGGGGTCTCGGGCTCGTCCTCGAGATCGTCATAGTCGATCTCGTGCAGCGTATCGCCGAGGATACCGATCGGGCCTTCGTGCAGGATGAAGAAGCCGAGTGTATCTGGCTCGTTGACCCGGGTGATGCGGCCGAACTGGCTGACATTGACGGGTGCCACGCCGGTGTTCTGAATCCGGTCGGTCACGGTGAACATGAAATGGTCGTCGACAGCGACGGTGCGCGTGAGCACCAGCCCGTCATCGGTGCGCGCCGTCAGGACCACGGGGGAGTCCGGCGTGAGTTCGTTCTGATTGGCCGTCCAGAGGGTCTGCCCGCCGCCCGACACCGAGCCGTTGCCGGTCAGCCAGCCGAACTCGGCAAAATAGGGGTCCTCGGAGCCGCGCGGCGATAGCAGCTTGATCAGCTTGCTGTCTGGCTCGATCGTGTCGCGATACTCACGCAAGGTCAGGTCATCGAACCGGCCGCCGACCAGATTGATTGTCCCGCTGAGGGCGGGTGTGTTGATCGTGATTCTGGCCGTGTCGGCGATGACCTCGTCGCGTGAGCGTGGTTCGGCGGCAACAGCAGCCTGCGTGCCCGTGGCTGACGGTACCGACGGGACACCAATAGTGTTGGGGTCACGCCCGGCCGCCTGCTCCTGGCGTTCCAGTTCGGCCTGCTTTTCAGCCTGTTGCGGCTGCTCGACGAAGGTCTGCCAACCGAGAAGGATGGCGAGCGACAGCGCGATCGCGAGGATTAGGTTTTTTGTGTCCATCTGCGCCTAGCTCCGCGGCGTGGGCATGGCTGTGCCATGCGGGGTGTGGTCGTGTTCGATGTGGCCATGTTCGGCACAGGCATGTGCCCCCGGAACGGGGTCGTAACCGGCACCGCCCCATGGGTTGCAACTGAGGATACGTCGGGTGGCGAGCCAGCTACCGCGCACGGCCCCGTGGCGCGAAAGCGCCTCGGCGGCATAATGAGAGCAGCTCGGCTGATATCGGCAATTGGCACCAAGGACAGGCGCCAGAACCCATTGCCAGGCCAGGATCAGGCCCTTTAGCAATAGCACCAGAAGATGTGAAACGAATTTCATCAGGCTTGGTTTCCCTTGTCGCGCACCAGTGCGTCACAGCGGTCCAGGGCCGTGACGAGATCGTCCCGCAGGGCGGCGTAGTTCCGCGCGCCGGTGGTCGCGCGCGCGATCAGAACATAGTCCAGATCCGGGCGGGCCCGGGCCGGGATAATCTCGCGGACAGCGGCCCGCAGGCGGCGTCGTGCCCGATTTCGCACCACGGCGTTGCCGATCTTGCGTGTGGCGGTGAAGCCGACACGGATTGTGCCCGCGCGCATTTCGGCACCGTCAGGGATGGGTGCGGTCTGGAGCACGAGGCCGGGCGCCGCCCAGCGGCGTTTCGCAGCGGCGATACGCAAAAAGTCGCGACGTTTCGGCAAGCGCGCGATCAACGGGACCGTGTGGCTGGCCGAATCCGGCGTTGTTGCCTCCGCCGTCGTCATGAGTTCATCAATCCCGGTGCTCGTACCCGCGCGGCTTGAACCGCGCACGGCACTGTTCAGGCACTCAGCTTTTTGCGGCCTCGCGCACGCCGACGCGCCAAAACACGTCGCCCACCCACGGTCTTCATGCGGGAACGAAATCCATGGCGGCGCTTGCGCACCAGATTGCTCGGTTGAAATGTCCGCTTCACGCGAATTCTCCATTGCCTGTAAGGCCTTGCAAGTCGGCGCGCTGTATACGTTTTCGGCAGATGGAAGTCAACGCACCCTCGCGGTGTTAACAGAGCATACCAGGTCACGCATTGGTGAATGGTTGAGGCTGCCACGATGCACCAAGTAGTTTCGCAACGAACAAGGATAAGAACGCGATGAACGAATCCACCACGTCCAAGCCGGGCAAGGCGTCCTTCCAGACGATTCTGGTGCGCAGAATTCTGCCGATTGCTGTCCTGATCGCCGGTTTTGTGGCCTTTTTTGCGCTTGATCTGAACCGTTTCGTTTCGCTAGACGCCCTCAAGGAAAACCGCGAAACCCTGCGCATGCTGGTCAGCGACAACGGAATTGTAGCGATTCTGGTGTTTGCGGCGATTTATGCCGCCGTCACTGCCTTCTCTTTGCCCGGTGGGGCGATCATGACCCTCACCGGCGGTTTTTTGTTTGGCTGGGTCGGTGGCGGTCTGATTGTAGTGGTGGGGGCGACCGTCGGCGCCACCGCATTGTTCCTGATTGCCCGGACAGCACTTGGCGACGTGCTGCACGCCAAGGCCGGGCCGTTCGTGTCGAAGATGGAGGACGGGTTTCGTCAGAACGCGCTCAGCTATCTTCTTGTCTTGCGTCTGATCCCGTTATTTCCGTTCTGGCTGGTCAATCTGGTGCCGGCCTTTCTGGGGGTCTCGACCACGACCTATATCGTGGGCACTTTCATTGGCATCATTCCGGGCACCTTCGTCTATGCGTCGGTCGGTAATGGCCTGGGCGCACTGATCGACGCCGGGCAGGATCCCGATCTGGGCATAATTTTCCGGCCCGAAATTTTGGGACCCCTGATTGGCCTGGCGGTGCTCGCCCTGTTGCCGGTGATCTATAAGCGGCTCCAGGCTCGCAAGAACCGATCTCCCTCCACGGCGTCCTAGTCGACCTCTGAACGTCCTCCCCCCTGAATTGCAGATATTGGTGTTGTCATGAATGAAACACGACAAGTGGATTTATGTGTGATCGGTGCCGGTTCGGGCGGATTATCCGTTGCGGCCGGCGCGGTGCAGATGGGTGCCAGCGTGGCCCTTTTCGAACGCGGCAAGATGGGCGGGGATTGTCTGAATTATGGCTGCGTGCCGTCCAAGGCTTTGCTGGCGGCCGGTCACGCCGCCGCGCATTACGGCCACACCAGCCAGTTCGGGGTGAACGGAAAAGGGGCGGACATCGATTTCGCGGCCGTCAACGATCATGTCCAGGGTGTCATTTCCGGAATTGCACCCCATGACAGTGTCGAGCGGTTCGAAGACCTCGGCGTTGAAGTGTTCCAGGAGGGTGCGAAATTCATGGGCCCCCGTGAGGTGATTGGTGAGAACGGCACCCGCGTTCGTGCGCGGCGCTTTGTCGTTGCGACGGGTTCGTCGCCCGCCGTGCCACCGATCCCGGGTCTCGACCAGGTCAGCTATCTGACGAATGAGACTGTTTTTGGATTGCGTGAACGCCCCAGTCATCTGATCGTCGTCGGCGGTGGCCCGATTGGCCTTGAGATGGCTCAGGCCCACCGCCAGTTGGGATCAAAGGTCACGGTGCTGGAGGCGTTCCAGGTGATGGGCCCCGATGATCGCGACCTGGTCGCCGTTGTCCGCGCACGCCTGGTGGTCGAAGGCATCGATATTCACGAAGACACGAAAGTCGTCGAGGTGAAGGCCGCGCCCGACGGGGTTGCGGTAGTTTGCGAGCATGATGACCGAAGCTTCGAAGTCGCAGGCAGTCATATTCTTATCGCGGTCGGCCGGTCGCCCAACCTGTCCAGTCTCGATCTCGAGACCGCGGGTGTGAAATTCGATCAGCGCGGCATCGATGTGGATGCGCGTTTTCGTACCACCAACAAACGCGTGTTCGCCGTCGGCGACGTCGCCGGGCGTTACCAGTTCACGCATATCGCCGGGTATCACGCCGGCATTGTTATCCGGAATGTGTTGTTCCGGATGCCGGCCAAGGTGAATTACGACGCCGTGCCCTGGGTGACCTACACCGATCCGGAACTGGCGAATGTGGGGCTGACCGAAGCGGCAGCGCGGGAGATTCATGGCGACGATGTTCGCATCGTTACGGCCGCCTTCGAGGAGAATGATCGGGCCCGCACCGAGCATCGCACCGACGGCATGGTGAAGGCCGTGGTGGGCCCCAAGGGACGGATTCTGGGCGCAGGGATTGTCGGGTATCACGCAGGTGAACTGATCCAGCCCTGGATTCTGGCGATCTCCCAGAAACTCAAGATCGGCGCGATGGCGCAGATGATCGCGCCTTATCCGACTCTGGGTGAGATCAACAAGCGAGCGGCGGGCGCCTACTACACCCCGTCGCTGTTTTCGAACCGTACGCGCAAAATTGTGCGGCTGTTGGCGAAGCTCGGATAGCACCGGGCTCGGCGTGACTGACCGCATCGGCCGATTTCTGCTACACATGCGCGCGTTATGATACGGTCGCGGAAATTCTCTCTCCCACCTTTTGCGCGGTCGCTGTCGGCTCGTCTGCTGGTGTTGACGATTGTGTTCGTCATGCTCGCCGAGGTGCTGATCTATGCGCCGTCGGTATCCAACTTCCGGATCAACTGGCTGAAGGATCAGGCGGAGTCAGCGCATATCGCCGTTTTGGCGCTTGAGGCGGCGCCCGCCGAGTTGATTAGCGAAGACCTCAAGGCCCAACTCCTGTCACGCGCGGGCGCCTATGCCGTCGCGCTTATTCGCGCCGACCGGCGGTTGCTTCTCTATACGGGCCCGCCGCCGCCTGTCGATGTCACGGTGAACCTGGCGGATGGCTCGCTGTTCGGGGATATCGGTGATGCGTTTGCGACCATGTCCCGGACTGGTGATCCCACACTGCGCCTGATCAGCCCCACCGAACAGGACCCCGACCTCGAAGTCGAGGTGGTGCTCAACGAGGCTCATCTGCGCACGGAGATGATGCTTTACTCGCGGAATATTCTTCTTCTCTCGGTCGTCATATCACTGATCACCGGATTGCTTCTGTACTTGTCGCTCCAGTGGCTCATGGTGCGGCCGATGCGCCGGATTACCGAGGACATCACCCGGTTCTCACAAGACCCGAAGGACTCTTCCATCGGCGTTAACGTGACCCGCCGTACGGATGAAATCGGTGTCGCACAAACGGTGCTGGCGGAAATGCAGAAGGACTTGCGCGGCGCGCTTCGTCAGCAGGAGCATCTCGCGGCACTCGGGTCGGCCGTGAGCAAGATCAATCATGATTTACGGGGAATCCTGTCGACCGCCGTGCTGCTGTCCGACCGACTGTCCGGCGTCGATAACCCGGAGGTCAAACGGGTCGCGAGCCCTCTTATTCAGGCCATCGATCGCGCCATCAATCTCTGCACCCGCACGCTCAACTATGCGCGTGATGAAGGTCCGGAGCTGACCCGGACGCGCTTTCGCCTGCACGAACTCATCGGCGAAGTTGCATCCGATCTTGCGGTGCTGGCCGAGAATGAGCGTACGGATCCAGGTTCCGGCCCGCAGGTGATCAACGAGGTGCCCGCCGACACGATTGTCGAAGCCGACCGTGACCAGATTTATCGGGTGTTCTCGAACCTCGGCCGCAACGCGTTCGAGGCGGGTGCGCGCCGGGTGACTATATCGATCGGCCGGCCGGACGGGGCGGAATTGATTGTCGAGACGGCCGACAATGGCCCGGGGTTGGCCCATGCGGCGCGCGACAGCCTGTTCAAGCCGTTCAAGGGATCGGCGCGCCAGGGCGGTACGGGCCTGGGGCTGGTGATCGCCCGGGACGTGATGCAAGCCCATGGCGGCGACCTTGAACTCGCGGCATCGGGCGACGACGGCACGGTCTTTCGCCTGACCTTCAGGGCAGCGGATTAGGCGCGAACCCGGCGCGCCCTCAAATCGGCGTGAGCCGGGTTTCGTTTTGGGGCGCGCGAACCAACTTATCGAGCATGGATGTATCACTGACCCGCGCGCACGCGCCGTATCGTCTGTTTGCAACCTTGCTGGGTGCCGCATTTCTGCTCGCGCTGCTGGCCACACCGGGCATGGCAGCCCCCAAATCCAAACTCTGGCCGCGCTGGTCGGCGCATGATTCGGCGTCGACGGCGATCGTCGATCACGGCGACTGGACGCGTCTCCTGCAGGCCTATACCCGCCCGTCGGACGATGGCGTGGTCCGGTTCGACTATGCCGGGCTCGCCGCAACCGACCGGGCGGCGCTGGATGGCTATGTCGCGCGGCTGACCGCGGTCCCGGTCAGCGGCCTCAACCGCGACGAACAGCTGGCCTACTGGATCAATCTCTACAACGCGCTGACCGTGCAGGTGGTGCTCGATCATTATCCGGTGAGTTCGATCCTCAAGATCGGTATTTCGCCGGGCCTTTTCTCGATCGGCCCCTGGGGCAAGAAGCTGGTCTCGGTCGACGGCGAAGACATTTCGCTCGATGATATCGAGCATCGCATCCTGCGCCCGATCTGGCAGGACCCGCGTATTCACTATGCAGTCAATTGTGCCTCGATCGGCTGCCCGAACCTGATCGATACCGCCTATACGGCGGATCGGGTGGACGTATTGCTGGAGGCGAACGCAATCGCCTATGTGAACCATCCGCGCGGCGCGGAACTGCGCGGCGGCGCGCTTTCGGTTTCGAGCATCTACGACTGGTTCCAGGAGGATTTTGGCGGTTCGGAGACCGGTGTGCTGGCGCATCTGCGCAAATATGCCCGCCCCGAACTGCTGCGTGACCTCAAGCTCGTGTTCGAAATCGACAGCTACGACTATGACTGGTCCCTGAACGAAGCCGGCAGTTAGGTCGCCGCGCTAGTCGAGCTGGATCATCTGTCCCTTGAGGTAGCCCGTCTCCGGCAGGAAAGGGTGCACCGGATGATCGGGAGCGGCACCCGAGCTGCGAAGGATGCGCCCGTTCCGGCCCGTATCGGCCAGCGCGCGGCGAACCGCATCGGCAAACGTTGGGGGGTCCACATGGTGGGAGCATGACGCTGCGAACAGATACCCACCCGGCGCAACGATCTGCGCCGCCAGCCGGAAGAGCTTTCGATAGCCGCGGATGCCGGCCTGGAAATCCTTCTTGGATTTCACGAAGGCCGGTGGGTCCACCACCACCACATCATAGGTCTCGCCCGCCGTCGCGAATTCGTGCAGCAACTGGAACGCGTCGCCTTTGGTGGCGGTGAATTTACCGCCGACGCCATTCGCGGCCGCGGCCTGGGTCGCGAAATCGAGCGCCGCCTGCGACCGGTCGAAAGCATGCACCTCGCTCGCACCCGCCAACGCTGCCGTGACGGCAAAGCCGCCGGTGTAGGAATAGAAGTCGGCTACGCGCTTGCCCTTGGACAGGGCGGCGACGAAGGCACGGTTGTCGCGCTGGTCATAGAACCAGCCGGTCTTCTGACCCTCGCGCGGATCGGCCTGGAACACGCCGCCATTCTCCATGACCTCGATCGGGCCTTCGAGCGGGTCGCCGACCACGCGTATCTCCTGCGGCAAACCTTCGAGGTTGCGCACGGCGCTGTCGTTGCGGAACAGGATGGTCTTCGGCGCCAGCACATTCTGCAGCCCCGCCGTCAGATAATCGCTCAGCCTTTCCATACCCGCGGTGTTCACCTGCGCCACGCAGACATCGCCGAACCTGTCGATGATCAGCCCCGGCAGGCCATCGGCCTCGGCATGCACCAGCCGGTAATAGGGGACGGTGTAGAGCGACTCGCGCACGGCCAGTGCGGCACGCAGGCGCGCGGTGATGAAATCTCCGTCGATCAGCGCCTCGGGGTCGCGGCTCAGGATGCGGGCGGCGATCAGTGGATGCGGGTTGAAGGTCGCCACGCCGAGCGGCCGCTTGCTCGCGTCGATCAGCTGGACCAGCCCGCCCGGCGGCAACGCCTTGGCGTCGGCATCCATGTCGATCTCGTTGGAGAATATCCACGGATGGCCCTGGCGGGCACGCTTGTGGCGTCCTGCCTGGAGGCGAATTTCGGGAAGGGCGGGGAGAGTTTCTGCCAGAGCTGTCATCGGCGGCACTCTAAAGCCTTGTCCCGGCAGATTGAACCGCTCTAGCTTGCCTTTATGTCCGGACATGAAATCGACGATCTGTTTCAACGTATCGACGGCCAGGGAGACGTGCTCGGGACCCTGACGGCCGATCTGGTGCGGATTCCGACAATCAATCCGCCGGGCGATGCCTACGAAGCCTGCGCGCATTTCCTGGGGGATCGCCTCGCCGCGCGTGGTTTCGATGTCGAATATCTCCGCGCCGAGGGCGCGCTCGGCGACAGCGACCGGTATCCGCGGACCAATGTAGTGGCGCGCATAGAAGGTGACGGCCCGGGACCGTGCGTGCATTTCAACAGCCATATCGACGTGGTGGCACCGGGCGAGGGCTGGACCGTCGATCCGTTCGCCGGCCTGGTGCGCGACGGTCGTGTCTACGGGCGCGGTACCTGCGACATGAAGGGCGGTCTGGCCGCCAGTGTTGTCGCGGTCGAGGCGATGCTGGAGTCGGGGATCCCGTTTCCCGGCGCGATCGAGATTTCCGGCACCGTGGACGAGGAGTCCGGCGGCTATGCCGGCGTGGCCTGGCTTGCCGAACGGGGGCATTTCTCCAAGCCGCGTGTCGATCATGTGATCATTCCCGAGCCCCTATATAAGGACAGCGTGTGCCTGGGCCATCGCGGTGTGTGGTGGGCCGAGATCGAGATTCGGGGGCGGATCGCCCACGGCTCGATGCCGTTTCTTGGTGTGTCCGCGATCCGCGGCATGGCGGCTTTCCTGGAGAAGGTCGAGCATGAGCTCTATCCCCGGCTCGCCGAGCGTCGCACCGCGATGCCGGTCATCCCCGATGCCGCGCGCCAATCGACCCTGAATTTTAACTCGATCCATGGCGGGCTGGATGAACAGGACCTGACGTCGGGTTTTCCGTCCGCACTGGTCGCGGATCGATGCCGGGTCGTCCTCGACCGGCGCTATCTGATGGAAGAGGATGAAGCGGAAGTGCGGGCCGAGGTGGTCGAGATTCTCGATCGGCTGTCGGCCGAGCGCGATGAGTTCGAGTACGCGCTTCGCGAGCTCTGGTCGGTCCCGCCGACGCTGACCGAACCGGACTCGCCCCTGGTGCGCGCGCTGGACAGGAATATCGAGCGGGTGCTGGGAACCCCGTCGCGCCATGTGGCGTCACCCGGTACCTATGACCAGAAACATGTCTGGCGGGTTGGCAAGCTCAAGGATTGCGTGGCCTACGGGCCGGGTATTCTGGAGCTGGCGCATCAGCCGGACGAGTATATCGACATCGACGACATGGTCGCGTCGGCCAAGGTCATGGCCGCAGCCGCGCTGGACCTGTTGCGGGGGAGCGAATGAGCAAGGTTGGCGCACGCAATGCGATTACCGATGTGGCCGGCCTGAAGGTCGGGTCCGCCGATGACGCCGATATCCGCACGGGCGTCACCGTAGTCCTGCCCGACGCGCGCGCGGTCGCCGCCGTCGATGTGCAGGGCGGTGGCACCGGGACACGTGAGCTCGAGCTGCTTCGCGGTGACGCCACGCTGGATGCGGTGGACGCGATTGTTCTGGGGGGTGGTTCGGCGTTCGGCCTGTCGGCGGCGGACGGGGTGATGGGATGGCTCGCCGAACAGGGCCGTGGATTTCCCGTCGACGATTTGCATGTGCCGATTGTGCCCGGCGCGATCCTGTTCGATTTGTTGAATGGCGGCGAGAAGTCCGCGTTCCGGGACAAACCCGACACGGCGCTGCCGTATCGAGCGCTGGCACGCGCCGCAACGGCAAACGCCGGGTTGGACGTAGCACTGGGTATCGCGGGCGCGGGGTTCGGGGCCACCACGACCGGCCATGACGGGCGGCCGCTCAAGGGCGGACAGGGAACGGCGTCGGTTGTCCTGGGCGATGGCGTGTCTGTCGGGGCGTTGGCCGCGGTGAACGCGCTGGGGTCCGTGGTCGCGAATGGGGCGGGCCAGTTTCTGGCCGGTATGCTTGAGCGCGACGGCGAATTCGGTGGTTTGGGCGGCGCGCCCACCATCGAAGCGCCGGATCACCCGCTTGATAAATATGGACTCAAGGACAACCCGCCCAACACCACGCTGGCGGTGGTGGCGACCGATGCGGTGTTGAGCAAGGCGCAGGTGACACGGGTCGCCCGGATGGCCCAGGCGGGCATGGCGCGGGCAATCCGGCCGGTCTTCACGCCGATGGATGGCGATGTGGTGTTCGCACTCGCCACCGGCCAAATCCCTGTCTCCGATCCGGTTTCAGATGTCGCCCGGATCGGCATGGCGGCAGCAGATTGCCTGGCGCGGGCCGTGGCGCGGAGCGTTTTTGAGGCCTCAGGTCAGGGTGATTGGCCGGCCTACAGGGATACCTATCCCGTCTCCGGCTGACCCTTGCAATGGACGCTGATTGCCGGGATTTGCTAGGTTTCGCGATACCGAAAATCATTCAAGGGAACGTCCGATATGAAGACGATGCGCATTGCCGCCGCGATTGCGGTCGCCTCGGGTCTGGCTTTCCTGGCGACACCTGGAGCGCAGGCCCAGCAAAAAGACTCGCTTACGATCGGCCTCACCCTCGAGCCGCCGCATCTCGACCCGACGGCCGGCGCGGCTGCGGCGATCGATGAAATCGTCTACGCCAACCTGTTCGAGGGACTGACCCGGATCGACGATAATGGTGCGGTCCAGCCCCAACTCGCCGAAAGCTGGGATGTGTCCGGTGACGGCCTCGTCTACACCTTCACCCTGCAGGACGGTGTGAAATTCCACGACGGCACGAATTTCGACGCGGATGATGTCGTGTTCTCGCTCGATCGCGCCCGCGCGGATGGCTCCGTGAACGCCCAGAAGCAACTCTTCGCGGCGATCGATACGGTGGAGGCGGTTGATGCGCGTACCGCGCGGATCACGCTGTCGCGGCCGGAAGGCGCGTTGCTGTTCAATCTGGGCTGGGGCGACGCGGTGATGGTTGCGCGGGAATCGGCCGCCACCAACAAGGTCGCGCCGATCGGCACCGGCCCTTTCAAATTCGACCGCTGGGTGCGCGGCTCGCAGATCCGACTGGTGGCCACGGACGACACGCGCGCGATCCGCAAGGTGACGTTCCGTTTTGTGCCCGACCCGTCAGCCCAGATCGCGGCGCTCAAGGCCGGGGATATCGACGCGGTGTCAAACCTGCAGGCGCCCGAGGCGGTTATCGCATTGCAGGCCGATCCGAATTTCGAGGTCGCGATCGGTTCGACCGAGGGGGAGACCATCCTTGCGATGAACAACAGCCGGGCCCCGCTGAATGATATCCGTGTTCGCCAGGCCATCGCCCATGCGATCGATCGTCAGGCGATAATCGACGGCGCAATGTTCGGGTTCGGCACGCCCATCGGCACACATTTCGCGCCCCATCACCCCGCCTATGTGGATTTAATCGCGACCTATCCCCACGATCCGGCCCGGGCCCGTGCGCTGCTGGCGGACGCCGGTCAGTCCGATCTCAAGCTCACGCTCAAGCTGCCGCCGCCAACCTACGCGCGCCGCGGTGGCGAGATCGTTGCCGCCCAGCTCAAGGAGGCGGGCATCACGGTCGAGATTATCCCGGTGGAGTGGGCGCAATGGCTCGAGCAGGTGTTTCGCGGCACCGACTACGACCTGACGATCGTGTCCCATACCGAGCCGGTGGATATCGGCATCTATGCGCGTGACACCTATTACTTCAATTATGATTCGCCCTCGCTCAAGGCGCTGATGGCCCGGCTCAACAACACCAGCGACCAGGCCGCGCGGAACCGCATTCTCGGGCAAGCCCAGCGTACGATCACATCGGACTCCGTGAGCGCCTACATGTTCCAGCTCGCCAAGCTGGGCGTCTGGCGCAAGGGTCTCAAGGGCATGTGGCGGAACGCGCCGGTGCAGGCGACCGACGTCACCGGCGTGCGCTGGGAGTAGATGCCCGGATAGATCAGGACCATGCTGACCTATCTCGCCCGCCGGGTTCTGGTGCTTCTGGTCACGTTGCTGGTGGCCAGCCTCGCGATCTTTATCGTATTGGAGGTCCTGCCTGGTGATGCCGCGCTGCTGATCCTCGGGATCGAGGCGCAGGACGACACACTCGCCGCGTTGCGCACCCAGATGGGCCTCGACCGGCCGGCCGCACTCCGTTACCTCGCCTGGATCGGCGGGCTCGCATCGGGCACGACCGGGATCAGCCACACCTATGATGTCCCCGTCTCGCAGCTGATCGGCGAGCGCCTGACGCTGACGGTTCCGCTGGCCCTGATCGCACTGCTGGTGTCGACGTTGATAGCCATTCCTTTGGGGATGTTTGCCGCGACCCGGCGCGGACGGCCCGGTGATTATGGCGTGATGGGCTTCAGCCAGATCGGCATGGCGATCCCGAATTTCTGGTTCGCGATCCTGTCGATTCTGATATTTGCCGTGGCGCTCGGCTGGTTTCCGGCGTCCGGTTTTCCGGGTTGGGATGCGGGCCTGGGGACGGCGCTGTGGGCCCTCGTGTTGCCGGCGCTCTCCCTGGCCCTGCCCGAGGCAGCGATCCTTGCGCGGGTAACGCGAACGTCGGTGCTCGACACGTTAGGTGCGGATTATGTGCGCACGGCCCGCGCCAAGGGACTGGCGCCGCGCCGGGTCCTGTGGGGCCATGTGTTGCGCAACGCACTCATTCCCATGACCACGATCATCGGTCTCCAGTTTGCCTTCCTGCTCGCCGGGTCGATCGTGATCGAGGCTGTGTTCGCGCTGCCTGGCGTGGGGCGCCTGATTTTTCAGGCCGTCAGCCAGCGCGACCTGGTGGTCCTGCGCGACGTGATCCTGCTTCTGGTGACGCTCGTGGTGGTGGTGAACTTCCTGGTGGATGTCGCCTACACCGCGATCGATCCGCGCACGCGGCGTGGCTCGTGAGCATCATCGCAGATACGACCCGTCGCGGATGGAAATCGCAGTTGCTGCGCCATCCGAATTTCCTGATCGGTACCGTCCTGACCGGGATGCTGATCCTGGTCGCGCTGGTCTCGCTGGTCTGGACGCCCCATGCCTTCGATGCGGTGGCGATCACCCAGCGCATGCAGGGGCCGAGCGCGGCCCACTGGCTGGGGACCGATCATTTTGGGCGTGATATTGCCACCCGGCTGATGATTGGTGCCAGCAACTCGATCATGGTCGGTGTGGTTGCGGTCGGGATAGGGCTCGTCATTGGGGTGAGCCTGGGGTTGCTCGCGGCCGCACGGGGTGGCTGGGTCGATGACCTCGTGGCCCGTGGTTCGGATGTTGTCTTCGCATTCCCCGCGATTGTTTCGGCCATCCTGATCACCGCGATTTTCGGACCGGGCGCCGTCAATGCGATCATCGCCATCGGCATCTTCAACGTGCCGGTGTTCGCGCGGGTCGCGCGCGGTGCCGCGCGGCAGGTCTGGGGTCAGGAATATGCCCGTGCGGGGTTGGCAATCGGGAAATCACCGTCGGCCGTGACCCGCGATCACATACTGCCGAATATCGCCCCGGTGCTGATTGTTCAGGCGACGATCCAGTTCGCCGTCGCGATCCTGGCCGAGGCCGCGCTCGCCTATCTCGGGCTTGGCACCCAGCCGCCTGCACCGAGCTGGGGGCGCATGCTGTTCGATGCCCAGACTTTCATGACGCTCGACCCGAAGCTGGCGATCCTGCCCGGGCTGGCGATCGCGCTCGCCGTGCTGGGGTTGAACCTGCTCGGGGATGGGCTGCGTGATGCCCTCGACCCGCGATTACGGACTGAGCGAATAGGCTAGGGGATCAACCCCCCCCTAGTTTGCGGCGATTGGTTGGACGAATTGTAGTTCCAGATCCCACGGGAAATGGATCCAGGTGTCCTGGCTGACCTCGGTCACGAAGGTGTCGACCAGGGGCCGGCCGGCCGGCTTCGCATAGACGGTGGCGAAATGCGCCTTGGGCAGCATCTCGCGGACAATCTTGGCGGTCTTGCCGGTGTCGACCAGATCGTCGACGATCAATGTGCGCTCACCGTCGCCATCCACTTTCTTCAGGACGGTGAGTTCGCCCTGCGCCTGATGGTCGTAGGAAGACACACACACGGTGTCGACCAGCCGCAGCTCAAGTTCGCGTGCGACGATGGCGGCCGGCACCAGGCCACCGCGCGTAATGGCGACGATCTGATCCCAGGGGCCCTTTTCCCTCAGCCGCCAGGCAAGCGCCTTGGCATCACGGTGGAGTTGTTCCCAGGAAACAGGGAAATCATGCTGAGAGCTGGCCATATCGGAACCGATCTGATTGCGGGGAATTGAAGAACGCGTATTAAAGCGGGCGCCGTTGGGCGGTGCAATCGCCGCGGTGAACATGGCTGTGGACCAACGTATCGCGCCCGAGGCTAGATGCCGCGTTCGCCGGTCGGGTGCAATGTAACTCCGGCAATGCGCCAGCTCCCATCGGACTGTCGCTCCATGCGGTAGAGCGCGACCACGCCACGCCCGTCGGGTCCGATCACCTGCACCGGCTGAACCGGGGTGCCCTCGATCATGGCCGGGTCACCGAAACTGTAGGCGCGGGGCCGGTAGACCGGCTGGAACCCCGATCGCACCATTTGCATGAACCGCTCGGCGGTCATGAAGGCGCGGCGGATATCCGGGCTGGCGAGGGCGAAGGCGGCGTCTGCGTCGTCGCGCGCGAAAGCGGCGATCTGGCCCTCGATCACGGCGGCGAAAGCTGTGGAGTCTGCTGTGTTTCCCTGCACCTGTCCCACGGACTGGGCCCGCGCCGGGATCATGCTGACAAGGCTGACCAGAAGGACAGCCAGTACGGTGCGAATGGTGACGGACATGTGAAGACTATGGCGGGTGTCACGCGTCGTTGCGAGCGGGACGATGGCTGGCCGAGCTTGTATAGTCCGGCTTCACACGGAGGAAGCCATGCCAATAAGGGAAATCGAATCGGCCGACGCGGGATTGCCGGCGTTCGAGATAGCAGACTCCGACGGGACGCCGGATGTCCGGGTGTTCTCCCTGTCGAGCCATGCCCGGGCGCGCGAGGCGCTCGAATTCGGCCTCGGTGCGCGCGATCCGGGGTTTAATATTTTCGTCGTCGGCGAGGACCGCAGCGGCCGCATGACCGCGACCCTGTCGTTTCTCGAAGAGGCGCTACAAGACGGCCTGCGCCCCGACGATTGGATTTACCTCAACAATTTCCGCCGCACGAACGAGCCGCTCGCGGTGCGCCTCCCGGCCGGCCAGGGGCGAAAGTTCCGCGATGATATGGCGGGACTTATCCCGCAACTACGCGACGCGCTGCATCAGGCATTTGCGCGCGAGGAGTATCAGCAGCGCCTGCATGAAGAGGACGCGGCGATGCGGGCCGAGATCGGCACGGCCATCGAGGCTGCGCGCGCGGAAGCGGAAACGGCCGGCCTGTCGCTCGTGCAGTCGCCGCAGGGGTTGGCGGTCGCGGCGCTGGGCGAAGACGGCAAACCGCGTGATGTCTCCGATCTGCCCGAGGCGGAGCGTAAGACCATGGAAGAGGCCGGCCAGCGTGTCAGCCAGATGCTCGCCGAGATCAACCGTGATGCCGCGCGCCGACAGGCGAAGCTGGCCGAGGATGTGCGTGAGCTGAACCGCGCCGTTGCGGAAAACGCGGTCGGTGGTCTGGTCGACGAGCTGATATCGCGTTTTCAGGACGTACAGGGCCTCAACCGCTGGCTGGTCGCGTTCCGTGTCGATCTGCTTGAGAACCTCGCTTTGTTCCAGCCGACCGCCGAGGCGGCCGAGGGCGCGGCACCGGCGGGACCGCAACCGGCGCTGCCCACGGCGGAGGCGCGCTACGCGGTTAATCTGTTGGTCGACAATGGTGACGTCTCGGGACCCCCCATCGTGCTCGAAGGTAATCCGACCTACGCCAATCTGTTCGGGCAGATCGAGTACCGTCAGGTCGGCGGCGTCCTGCAGACGGATTATTCGCTTATCCAGCCCGGCGCGCTGCATCGCGCCAATGGCGGTGTCCTCGTGCTTCGCGCGGAGGCGATTGCCGCCCAGGCGGGTGGCTGGGACCAGCTCAAGGGCGCGCTGCGTGACGGGATGGTTCGGATGGAGGAGCAGTATCGCGCCGGCGGTATCCCGGTGGCGGGGGCTCCCAAGCCCGCGCCGGTGCCGCTTGATGTGAAGGTCGTGATCGTCGGCGCGCCGCAATGGTACTACACCTTCTTCTCCGTCGATCCCGAGTTCCAGGCCTATTTCAAGGTGAAGGCCGAGATCGATGCCGACATGGCCGCGAGCGAGGGGAATCTCGCCTGCTATGCCGGCCTGCTCCAGGGGTTCGCCAACAAGCACGGTGCGACCACCTGCACACCTGATGCGATTCGCTATCTGCTTGGTTATGCCGCGCGCATTGCGGCCGACCGGACCAAGTTGTCGGCGCGCTTTGAGCTGGTCGAGGATATCGTCAACGAAGCGATTTACGCGGCCCGCTCAAGCGGCGCGGCGCGGATCGATGCCGAGGCGGTGCGCGCGTCACGCCGGAGCCGTCGAAACCGCAATGCGCGGATCGAGGACCGGACCCAGGAATCGATCCAGCGCGGGACGGTGATGATCTCCACGCGCGGTGGCGCGGTCGGGCAGGTCAACGGGCTGACGGTTCGCGACATGGGCGATCATGCGTTCGGCGCGCCGTCGCGTGTCACCGCGCGCACGTCGATCGGCCGTCGCGGTGTGACCAATATCGAACGTGAGACATCGCTCGGCGGGCCGATCCAGCAGAAGGGGGCCATGGTGATCCAGGGGTTCCTGGCGGGCCTGTTCGCGCGACGCACGCCCCTATCGTTCAACGCCTCGATCACCTTCGAGCAAAGCTATGGCGGGGTCGAGGGCGACAGCGCCTCGCTGGCCGAGGTGCTGACGATCCTGTCGGATCTCGCCGATATGCCCCTGCGCCAGGACCTCGCGGTCACGGGCTCGGTCAATCAGCGCGGCGAGGTGCAGGCGATCGGCGGGCTGATCCAGAAGGCGGAGGGCTTCCATCGCACTTGCGTCGAGGCGGGTCCGCTGACGGGCGATCAGGGCGTTGTGTTCCCCCGGTCCAACGAGCCGAGCCTGATACTTGACGATGAGATGTCGGCGGACGTCGCAGACGGCCTGTTCCACGTCTACTCGGCGGCCCATGTGGATGAGGCGGTCGAGCTGTTTACCGGGATTGAAGCGGGCGTACCCGACGCGGACGGCAACTACCCTGCCGGCACCGTCTATGCGCGGGTGGCCGAACGGCTGGTTACGTTCGACCGCGCGCTCGATGAGCGCGATCGGTAGGAAAGATGTCGAAGGCGTTCCCGGCGCGAACCGGGACCCTGTCTATCTGACGTAGATATGCACCTCGTTGCTGCCCACATCCGAACTGGAGGTGGAGCTCAGCGACAGGCGATCGCTCGGCAGACCCATCTGGATCAGCGTCTGGAGCACCTGCTCGGCATTGCGCCGTGACTGGTTGGCGCTCAACGCGACCTGTGCCGGCGTGCCCCGCTGGGGCACGATCGAGACGATGTCGAACACCGCGCCCGGGCGCCGGTTCAGCGCTTCGCTGGCGGCGGTGAAGAGGGGTTCCTGATAAGGCACGTTCGGGCGATCGAAACGGATCACCACGAGCGGGCGGCGGTTCGCGAGATTGGCCACCGGGTTCGGTGCGCCGCTGCGTGCGGGCCCGGCGGTGGCGAAGGCGCGATTGGCCAGGCTGGTGCCGAACAGCTCGCCGTTCTTCACGGCCAGCGACAGCACGGTGACGTTGCTGCGCTCGCGACCGACATAGTTGGTCTGGCGCGATATGTCCTCGCTCAGTTCGTTGAGCAGGCGGTCGATCAGCACAACGGTGCGGTTAACCTCGTCCTCAAGAATGGCAAGCTGGCGATGGTCTTCGTCGATCGCGCCGGTGAGGCCATAGGTGGCGCGCACGGATTCCAGAATGAACGCGGCCAGCGAGCTGGCGTCCGCGACACTGTTCGACAAGCCGTTCATCTGTCCGACGCCGTCGGAAATTTGATCGAGTGTCGTCTGGGCCTGGGTCCACGCCGCGACAAGGTTCGGGTTGCCTGGTGTCGTGCCGACTTGGAGGCGCGCTTGAATGTCGGCGACGAGACTCTGATAGGTGTTGGCGTTCGTGATCGTTTGCTGGCGAAGTGTTTGAAGGACATCGTTGCCATTGCCGATGCTGGTCTGCAGGCGTCCGAGGTCGCCGCGCAGGCGCTCGACGCGCCGGCCGACTTCGGTGCCGGTGGTCTGTCCGGCCGTCACACCGTCGGGCTGGAAATTATTCTGTCCAAGCTGCGGCGGCGCGCCCGAGAGGGTCGGCTGAGGGTTGCGTTCGGCGGCGCTCGCGGGAATCACCTGCCGGTCGCCGCCGGATGGGGACTCGCCCGTCAGGGACGGGATGAGTGCGTCGTCTGTAAAATCACAGGCCGCGAGTAGCAGTGCTGCGCCGGCCAATGCCGACCAGGTGCGTGTTATGGTCATCCGCTCGCTTGTCCCTCAAATGCCCCTGCGCGTTCCCCAAAAAAATGCCGCTGATGCGGCGAGCGCGCAAAAATTGCTGATTAGCCAAATGGTTGCGCCGGATGTTACCGATTGGCCTGACTCCGGGCAAGCGGCTTTTGGACCGGATTTTCGCGACATTTCGCAGACGCTTAAAGTGGGCTTCGGATGCTTGCAATCGGTGAGGCATTTGATTAGCTTCCGCGCGCCTTGGCCAAGCGCCCGTAGCTCAACTGGATAGAGCGTCTGACTACGGATCAGGAGGTTGGGAGTTCGAATCTTCCCGGGCGCGCCAAGAGCTCA
>JABJEK010000120.1 GCA_018702955.1 Rhodospirillaceae bacterium
CCAGCCGGCAAGTGCCTGCGGAACGCCCTCGTCAGTCGCGCGGAGGCGCGCCCGTTCGGATTTCAGCGTCGGATTGCCCTGGTAAGCCTTCACGAGGGCGTCTTCCAGCGTTTGCGCGTGTGCGGCTCCCGACGGCAACGCTGCCGCCAGAAATCCTGCCGCCAGAAATCCTGCCGACAGCGCAACCGTAAGCAGCCTCAATCCCGAATTCGCCAACATCAGAAAGTAAATCCTTCCTCAAGCTCGAATTCCGGCAGCCCCGGTACACTCGCGTCGAATAATTCCCGGCTCGATACAATACCGCCGCTTTTTACAAACAGAGTTGCCGCACAGGTCCCCGCCGCGCCGCCAACGATGGCGCAGAGCCGACCACCTTCAGCCAGTTGGGAAAGAACAGCATCGGACATCTTTTCACACGCACCGTTGATCATAATGACATCGTAAGGCGCCTGATCTGCCCACCCGGCATTTATCGGCCCCATTTCAACGACCACGTTGTCGAGCCCCAGCTTGGTGATCCGGGCGCTCGCCGCGCCGGCAAGATCGGTATCGCTTTCGACCGCAACGACCGCCCGCGCGATATGGCCGAGCACGGCGGACGAATAGCCTGCGCCGCACGCAATATCGAGCACCACATCGTCAGGCCCCACTTCGGCCGCCTGGATCATCCGTGCAAGGATCATCGGTTCCACCATGCAGCGGCTTTTGCCAATTCGAATGTCTTCATCGATATAGGCAAGTGTCGCGCGGTCCTCGGCGACGAATAATTCGCGTGGAACATCGCCCATCGCGGCCAGGACATCGGCATCGGTTACCTTGTTGGTCCGAAGCTGTGTGTCGACCATCGTCTGGCGGAGTGCTGTGTAATCGGCCATCTATTTCGCCATTTCAGGAAGCCTGTCTTACATCGGCTTCGCGCTGGTTTGGGTCGGATCGGACCCCATTCGGACAGATAATCCGAACGTGGTTAACGTAGTGTTAAGTATAGGAATTGACGAGTCCCGACAACATTTTACTCGGTGGTATTGCAGAGATTGTAGACCGCCCGCTCTCCGCCCTGCTCAACCCGTCCCCATCGCCCGATCACTGCTCCCCGCTCACCTCGAGGAGAGAGCATGATGACTGGCGCATTTATGCTACAAATCGGAGTCGAAAAGACGAGCGAGACTTTGACTATATACCAGCCGCCTGATGCCGATAGAAAAAACAAACCCTCTACCGGATATAGGATCAGGCAGGAGACCGTGATGAATGACAGCCCAACCCCGGTGACACCTGAAGCCGACGCACGCGTGAAAGCGGCACTCTCGCTTACGGACTGGCTTTCGCGGGTGGCCGAGGTGGGGCAAGTCGCCGAGGCCGCGTCAAACGAAGCAGATCGGTCGCGCAAACTCGTCCCCGGTGTAATGGATGCACTGCATGCGCAGGAGATGTTCCGTCTCCTGCTGCCGGAGACACTCGGTGGCTACGAAATGTGCCTTCCCGACTATTTTCACGTCATGGAGACCCTCGCATCATTCGATGCGAGCACCGCCTGGTGCACCTGTCAGGGCAACTGTTGCGCGATGACTGCCGGTTACATGCCGCTCGACATCGGCCAGGAAATCTGGGGAAGCGATCCACGCGCAGTCCTCGCCTGGGGCCCCGGCCAGGCAGAGGCCCAGGTGGTCGACAACGGATATCGACTGACGGCAAAGGCCGCATTTGCAAGTGGAAGCCACTATGCGACCTGGCTTGGTGCGCACGGCTCTGCAGTCCGTGAGGCCGACGGAAATCTGCGACCCGGCGTCGGGGGCAACCCGGAGGTGCGCACGCTGCTCTTCCCCGCCGGCGAAACCAATATCGTCGAGACATGGGACGTCATGGGGCTTCGCGGAACCGGGAGCGATTCCTACGAGGTTGAGAACCTGTTCGTGCCCGAGGGGCACTCCGTCGTTCGCGCCACAATGTTCGAGAACCGACCGGCGCACGGGATGTCCACGCTCTATGCGTTTCCTCAGATGTCGGTGCATGCGATTGGGTTCGCTGCCACAGCCACCGGCACAGCGCGCGGTTTCATCGATGCGTTTCTCCAAATGGCGCAAACCAAGACGCCCCGGCTCCACACTTCGCCGCTCCGCGACAGCCCGGTCGTACAGGACGATGTGGCGCGCGCGGAGGCGCGGTTATCGGCCGGTCGGGCGTGGCTGATGCAGGAGGCGCAATCGGCGTGGCAGGAGGTCGAAGAACAGGCGTCACTGTCGATCCGTCAACGCAACCGCATCCGGCTCGCCGCAACCCACGCCATCCACGAGGCCAAGGGCGCCGTGGATGTTCTCTACGATGCAGCCGGAACAAGCGCTGTC
>JABJEK010000121.1 GCA_018702955.1 Rhodospirillaceae bacterium
CATTGATGTGCCGCCGTCGACCCTGCCGCGGACGCTGCCGGAAACGCGAGATTCGGCGCTCGAGCAAAATATCGACCTCAGGGTCGCCGGGAACCGCGTATCGGCCGCCGCTGAACGTCAGGATGTGGCGCAGTCGAGCTTCTACCCGTCGGTTGATCTCGTCGGCACCACGAACTTCGAAGACAATGTGAATACCAATCGCGGCATCCGGCGCGACTATTCCCTGTTGTTGCGGGTTAACTGGGAACTGTTCGCCGGGTTTCGCAACGAGGCGGCTTCGGCAGGTGCCGCTTTCGAGAAAGCGGCCGCGATTGCCACCGAGGCGGATATCCGTCGGTCCGTTGAGGAAGATATCGGAATTTCCTGGCAGGCTTTGAAAACTGCCGAGGAGCGTTCGGGGCTCTTGCGGAATGCTTCTTCGATCGCCCGCGAAGTGTTTGAGGCCCGGCAGAAGCTCAGGGCTGCCGGCAACGACACGGCCATTAACGTGCTGGATGCCGAAACCGAGGTCTTCAACGCGCGGATCAAGCAGGTGCGGGCAGAGTTCGATGCGCGGCTGGCGCGTGCCCAGCTGCTGTTCTCCATGGGACAGCTCACGCCGGCAAACCTGTTTGACCTCCAACCGCAGAGTGGATCGTTTATCGACGACACGGAGCGGACCGAAACCAGGGATACCGCGGCCCGCTAGCCGCTGATCCACCGATGCGCGGCTCGCGAACCGATTCCTATCTGCCGGACCTGCTGCGCAGTCTCTGGCCGCAGTATCGCGAACTCGCCTTCCTGTCCCTGTTCATCAATGTTCTGGCGCTCGCGGTCCCGTTGTTTGTCCTCCAGGTATATGACCGTGTTGTATTCTTCGCGGGGATTTCCACGCTACAGGCTCTGGTTTTCGGGATCGCGATTGCCATCGGGTTTGATTTCGTTTTGCGACAGGCGCGAAGCCGGGTCCTGCAGCGCGCCTCGGTGCGCGTCGATGCGATGCTCTCGGAGCGGCTCTACGAGAAACTCTCCCAGCTCCCGCTACGGCAGCTGGAACGGTCGGAGGGCGCTCGCTGGCTGGTCCTGCAGGGCGATGTCGAACGAGTTCGCAACACGCTCGGTGGCGCACCGGTCGTGCTGGCCATCGATGTGCCGTTTGCCCTCCTGTTTCTGGCGCTGATCGCGGTGATCGCTCTGCCCATTCTTTGGGTGGTGCTGCTTGCGGTTCCGGCGTTCGTGTTCATCGCCTTGTACTCCTCACGCGTGGCGGCAACGTCGGGGCAACATGAGCAGGGTCGCCAGATTGCCCGTGATGCGATCGTGAATGAGTTTGTTGCCGGCCGGACCACCCTGAAATCACTCGATCTTGCACCACGACTGCGCGCGCGCCTGGAGCAGGAGCAGGTGGATACGATCTCGGCCTCGCTCGACCGCGGACGGCGGAATGACACGTTCGCCAATCTGGGCCTCGCATTGTCGTTGCTGACAACGGTTGCGATTACCGCGGTCGGGGCCGTCGCGATTCTCGATCAGCAGATCACAATTGGTGCGCTGATTGCGACAAATATGCTGGCCAACAGGCTGATTTCGCCGCTCAATCAGCTTGTCGGGACATGGCGGAACTGGACCTCGTTCACGATGGCACGCCGACGTCTCGAGGAGTTGTTCGCACTACCCGGGGAGCGGGCGCAGACGGCCGTGGCGATGGTTCGGCCAGAAGGTGCGCTCACCGCGGATCATCTCGGCTTTCGGTATGACGAGGATTCAGAGCCCGTCATCGGAGAGGTCAGTTTCACGCTCAAGCCTGGTGGGATGCACGGAATTGTCGGTCGTAGCGGAAGCGGCAAGTCGACCCTGATCAAACTGATGCAGGGGCTGTATCAGCCGGATTCAGGCCGGGTCCTGATCGACGGTGGAGATATCGGGCAGTATTCGCGTACCGACCTGGCCGGCTGGATTGGCTATGTCCCCCAGGAGACATTTCTGTTGTCCGGGACCATACGCGACAATATCGCACGACGGGATCATGCGGACCCGGATGCCGAAGTGGAGAGGGTCGCCCGCCTGGCGGGTGCGCATGAATTCATCATCGATCTGCCCGACGGCTACGGGACCGATGTGGGTGAGGCCGGAAGTCGCCTGTCGGGTGGTCAACGCCAGCGTCTGTCGATCGCGCGCGCCTTGTTCGGCGATCCCCCGGTGCTGCTGTTGGATGAG
>JABJEK010000012.1 GCA_018702955.1 Rhodospirillaceae bacterium
CAACATACCCTTCTCGCTGTGGTTAGAGGGGGCTTTGGACACGGGCGCCCTCGATCAGGCCCTGCGCGGACTGATCATGCGCCATACCGCGCTCAGGACCGTGATTGATGGGGCAACGGGCGAACCGGTGGGGTCTGTTCTCGAGGACTGGTCCAATAGCCTTGAAATAGTTGATCTGACGAACACGCCAGATGGCAACGCAGCGGCGCAGGTGAAAGCCCGGGCGTTCATGGAGCGCGGCTTCGATCTGTCATGCGACCCCAGTCTGCGGGCGCAAGTTTCCTCATGGGACAGCGACCGGCATCTATTGACTTTGGTGGCCCATCACGGCGCCTGTGACGGCAGTTCGCTGGCAGTGATGTGGTCTGAGTTGGCCGCGCTCTATCATTCAGCGATCTCGGACGCACCCTCGTCTCTCGCTTCCCTACCCTGGCAATACTCGGATTACGCCGCATGGCATCGCGACTGGCTCGAGGGCAGTTCCGTTCTGGCCGGCGATATCGACTACTGGCGCGGTCACCTGACAGGGGCACCAAGTTGTCTGAACCTTCCCTTGGATGGGGCTCGCAGCGCAGATAGAGAGCGTCGCGCGGGTATTCTCGAATTTTCGCTCGACACGGCATTGTCCAATCGACTGGTAAAACGGGCTCGCGAGCACGGAATGACCGAGTTCGGATTGGTTCTTGGTGTATACGGCTTGTTGCTATCGTGGCTATCACGGGACGACCGGGTGGTAATCGGCACGCCAGTTGCCGGCCGTGACGCCCCTGGCAGTGAGAACTTAATCGGCTTCTTCGTCAACACCCTGGCTCTTTGCCTGGAGATACCGGGGTGTCGGACGGTCGGCGATCTTCTGACCGAAGCACGCGATGTCGTTCGCGACGGCTTGGAACATCAGCAGGCACCGTTCGAGCGCGTCGTCGAAGCCTTGGATATCGAACGTTCGCTGGCTCATACACCGGTCTTCCAGACAATGTTTACCTGGCAAATTCAGGAGATGGGGCAATTCACGCGGGGCGCGCTGACAACCTCACCAGCAGATGTTTGGATGGATCGGGCCAAGTTCGATCTGACCCTCGCGATGATGCCGGGCGCCGACGGCACCATTCGCGGCGGTATCGGCTATGACGCGGATCTGTTTGGCGAAGAGCGTGTCGCCAGCTGGCGCGACCTGTTCGTCGATTTGTTGGCGCAAGTCGTAGACGGGGCGAGCGACAAACCGCTTTCGCCCCCGGTGCTATTGCCGTCTCGTTTTCTGGAGCTTGACGGACCGCCGCTCTCAAAGAGCGAGGGGTTGCCACAGACGCACGTTCTCGCCGACGCTAAGTTCACCGCACAAACTTCTGATTCGGCAGTATTTTTGCCTCTGTTGACAGCGCAAAGGGAGATGCTAACCGGTCATTTGATCGATCCAACCGGTATTTTGTACAACGTTGTGAAATACATCGAAATTGAGGGCGAATTTGACGTCGACGTATTCGCGGAAGCAATACGCCGTTTCGTTGCAACCATCGAAACCTTGCGATCGCGCATCGATCAAGACGCAAGCGGTGGCTATATTCAGCGCATAGAAACGATTGACAACTACCAGATACCACTGATCGATTTAAGCGAGGCGGCAGACCCCATCGCCGAAGCCGACGAGATTTTTCAGGGTATGTTGGCTGAGCCGTTCGATCTATACGAAGAACCACTGTTTCGCTGGGCCGTTATCCGTATTTCCCCTGAGCAGCATTATTGGGCTCAAGCCTACCAGCACATCATAATGGATGGCTGGTCCGACATTCTGACCACTCGGCTGATCGCGACACTGTATGGTTTTCTTCTGTCCGACAAATCGTCATCGATAAACGTCGAGGACCTTCTGCCCGAAACCCGTGGCAAACTCTCCTCCTTGATCGAGGCGGAAAACACCTACCGGTCTTCCGAGCGGTTTATCGAGGACCGCGCGTTCTGGCTCGATCAGGCGGCCGATTGCGATCCGGCGCCACATTGGCCCGCTCTCGGGACGAGCGGCCAATTGTTCCCCCGTAGTTCGGCTATCATCGATGCCGAACTAACATCTCGTCTCCATGCGCGGGCAACGGCATGCGGCAGGAGCGTCAACGCATTGTTTTTTGCCGCCAGCGCGCTGCTCGACGCCCACCAGACACGCAAGAAACACAGCGTGATCGGATTGCCCGTCCGCGGCCGTCCGAGCAAAGCCGTTCGGGATGTTCTCGGTCCGGCGATCAATAACATCTCGTTGCGGGTCAACTTCGAGAACGAAATGACGATCGGCGATTTGTTTGATCATGTAGACACGCAACTTCGTGACATTCTCTCTCACCAAGGGTACCGGCAAGCCGATTTGCGAGCCGACTTGCGACACCTCCCCTCGACGCCCAATTTATTCACGCTCAACGTCAACGTCATGATCTTTGACTACAGGTTGCGGTTCGGCGAGGCGCTGTCGAACACGCATATTCTGTGGACGGGGCCGGTCAAAGACTTGGTCCTGACGATCTATGACCAAAATGACCGCTCGGAACTCAGGTTCGATCTTGAAGGTAACAAGGATCTCTATTCGACCGACGATTTGGCGGCGTATCTCTCTAGGCTCACCGGTCTATTGGATCAAATTTCTGCCCTACCCCTGGATACCCCGATTTCCACGCTGTCGTTGGTCTCGGCACAAGAGGCTGAACGGATCGCCGGCTTCCAGGGGCCGGTTCATGAAGTAGAGGGTGCGGTCATTCCGGATCTGCTGACCGCCCAGGCTTTGCGCACACCCGATGCTGATGGGCTTGTCTTCGAGGGCACAACCCTCTCTTATGGGGAATTGGCGTCGCGCTCGAACCAATTGGCGCGCTATCTTGTGGCGCAAGGGGCCGGACCCGACAAGATCGTCGCAATCGCGCTCGACCGCTCGCTCGAGATGGTGGTGTCGATCCTCGGTGTACTACAATCGGGCGCGGCTTATTTGCCGCTCGACCCCGCGTTGCCGGCAGCCCGGCTCGATTACATGCTAGCTGACAGCGACGCCAAGCTAGTCATCACGATGACGGTCCACAGCTCAGGACTGACCACGGGCAGCGCAAAACGGCAACTGATCTGTCTCGGCGATACCGAGATTCAAGCGGCTTTGGCGGCCCAAGATGACGCGCCGCTTTCAAACCGTGACCGCCGTGCGCCGCTCCACCCCGACCATCTCGCCTATCTGATCTACACCTCCGGCTCGACGGGTCTGCCGAAGGGCGCCGGCAATACGCACCGGGGAGCGGTCAACTTGATGATGGCCCAGGCAGACGGATACCAGATTAACGCCGCCGCCCGCGTGTTGCAATACGCCTCCCAGGTTTTCGATGTTTCCGTCGCCGATATTCTGACCACATTGAGCACCGGCGCCGCACTTGTCATTACCGATGAAATGTCACGCGGTGACCCATTAAGGTTAGCCGCATTGATCCAAAAGGAAAACGTAAGCCATGCCGAGCTTCCGCCGGCCCTTGTCGACAGTTTGGAAGAAAAGCATTTGGAGCCGTTGAAAGTTCTCATTGTCAGCGGCGAAAATTGTCCGCCGCAGGTCGTCGCGCGGTTCGCCGCGGGCTGTCGGATGATCAACTCCTATGGCCCTACGGAAGTTGCCGTAACAACAAGCAATACGGCCGATCTTGATCCGACAAGGGACGCCGAACCCAGTGGTCCGCCGATCGGCTCACCGATCTGGAATACTTCGATCCACATTTTTGATGGCTCTCTGCGCCAGGTACCAGTTGGTGTTTGGGGTGAGTTGTATATCGCGGGCGCGGGCCTGGCGCGGGGTTATTGGGGGCGTGCGGGTTTGACGTCGGAGCGGTTCATTGCCAACCCCCTTGGTCCGCCGGGGTCGCGGATGTACCGGAGCGGGGATCTGGGGCGCTGGCGGACCGATGGTGTACTGGAATTTGGCGGGCGGGCCGACGATCAGGTCAAGGTGCGGGGCTTCCGGATTGAGCCGGGCGAGATCGAGGCGTCGTTGATGGCTTTGGACGGCGTCTCTCAGGCGGCGGTGGTGCTGTGTGAGGTGGCGGGCGAGCAACGCCTGGTGGCGTATGTGGTTGGCGGCGATGTGCCGCCGGCAAGCGACCTGCGCGCGGCCCTCGGCGCGGTATTGCCAGATTACATGGTGCCGTCGGCGTTCATGGTGCTTGAGGCCCTGCCGCTGACGACGAGCGGTAAGCTTGACCGCCGGGCCCTGCCGAGGCCGGAGATCACCGGCGTTTCCGAGTATGTTGCGCCGTCGACGGCGGAAGAAATACTGTTATGCCGCCTTTACGGCGAGCTGACGGGTGCCGACCAGGTCTCAGTCGACGACAATTTTTTTGCGCTGGGCGGTCATTCGCTGCTGGCGATGCGGTTGGTGGTGCGGCTGCGCGAGGAACTGGGTGTTGAGGTTCCGTTGCGTGCGGTCTTCGCTGAGGCCAGCCCACGGGCGCTGGCGCAAGTGATCACCGACGGCTCGAGCAACCAAAATACCCCCTTGCTGCCACTGCAGACCGAAGGCCGTCAGCTCCCACTGTTTTGTATCCACCCCGCAGGTGGTTTGGTACTTGTTTATGAAACGCTCGTCGCCGGAATTGGCCCGAATATCCCGCTCTACGGCCTGCAAGCCAGAGGTCTAGAAAACGACGACCCGCCGCACCGATCGGTCAGCGAAATGGCCGCCTGTTATCTTGAGGCGATACAGCGTTTTCAACCCAACGGGCCTTATCGCCTCCTTGGTTGGTCTTTCGGCGGTATGGTGGCTCACGAGATGGCACGGCAACTTGAAGCCGTAGGCCAAACGGTTGAGCTGCTGGCTTTGTTGGATAGCCGGCTCCACCTTTCAGAGAAAGAGGTGGCCTTGTCAGTAGGATTTGACGCAATCGTCGATGCCGCGGCGTTAATGGGTGCCGATATAGCAGATCTCCCGCGCAACCGGGCTCTAGCTGCCATAGTCGCTGCGGGTAAACAGCAAGGGATCATTCCAGCGGATATGGAGTTGGTCTGGGCGGAACGGATTGTGACAATGATTGACCATGCAACGGACCTCATGGCCGTCCACCAAGCAACGCCTGTCGACGCGCCGACCGTTTATTACCGTGCGCGAGATAATCTAGACGACGGCACCGTCCAAAACGCCCGCGCCCTCATCGCTACGTCCTTCGATATCGTCGACATCGATGCAAAACACGCCGAAATGATGCAGACCGGGCCCGCCGCTGAAATTGGTGCAGACCTCAGGCGTCGACTGTCATAGTTCAAGTTCCTTCAACACTCCGTATGGACATAGGATGGATGGCGGTGGACGCAGTCTTGAGCATTGTCACGTTAACGATAGGTGGGCGCAATGGGTCACACCGACACCCTTTCAGGCGACCGCCGTCGCATCTTCCCATGCATTGAAAGCGTCGGTTCGAAACTGCTTGAACGTTGATCTTCTGAGCAAATGACGCTGGACGTAAAAGGTGTTGTAGACGGATGCGTGGATATTCAAGAAGCGCTGCGCGGAGCCTGGCGACTTGAAGCGTTGCTATTTTTGCTCTCGTCGTCGGACCGGCTGGTGTGAATTTTCGGTCCTATTGTTCGCACGCTTCTCGTCAAAATGTTCAGCCGTCAGGCGGAGCGTACGAAATGCGGCATGATAGGATCTGAGTTTGTCAGTGACGATCCGAATTGGCGCGAACCCGTATTTCTTCAGCAGGCTCCGCATCAACTTCAACGCCGCCTTGGCG
>JABJEK010000002.1 GCA_018702955.1 Rhodospirillaceae bacterium
ACGCAATGTCGTCCGACGACAGCCAGTTCTGCGGCGGCGATGGCCGTTTCATACCGGCCGCCTCGACGGTCTTCAGGAGCGGCCCCCAATATTGGGAATGATAGCCGATGATGACCCGTGTCTCGGGGTGACAAAGCATATGTAGATTGGAGAAGGTCGACTGGACATCCTCGAGTTCTCCGATCGTGTCCGACAGAAGGATCAGGTCAAAGGGACCATCCAGACCGGCCAGAACATCTGAATCTTCAACGTCCCCGACAATTAATTCCAGATCGGGGTGCCTTGTTCGGGCAACTTCGATGGCCTTCTCGCTGAAATCGACACCGATGCCATGGTCGGGCGAGAGGGACGCGAGTAAATCGCCATTGCCGCATCCGAGATCGAGCACGCGTCCGTTATGGGCTGTGGCCAGGAAACGGGTGTAGCGCTCGTCTTCGTCATGGAAGTAGCTGTTGCGCTCCCGCCAGCGCGCGAACATCGGCGCCGTGCGATCCGCGAGCGCGCGGATCGCGACTTTTCGTTTGGTCATGTATTTGGCGCCGCTCATGAGGGTGTTTTGAATCCGTTTGGCAGGGTTTTGTTAGGACGCGTCGTCTTGCTTGGTGACGTGGATCGTTTTGGCCAGGTTGACGGTCCCGCTCTTCAGAACCGGGCAGTGGAGGGAAACGCTTGATGGATTGCTTCTTCCATTCCGCACAACCCAATGATTGCCCAGACTGTTGAAGGAAAAAGGTACGCCCTTTTTCATGTTCGGATATAGCGCGTAGGACAGCGAATCGAACAGTAACGCAAGTCCCATCCGTCCCGGGAAACTCGGTACTCGATCGGATAGATCGTTTGTGCGGGTCAGGGGCGTGACGATGGCTTCGAATTCCTGTCCGTCGAGCAGTCCGTGCGCGTGACCGAAGTCGGCGAGCTCAAGAGCGTAGTTCAGATAGCGCCAGCCTATGGCAAGGCTCATCAGTTTCATCAGTTTTGACCGCAAGACGGTTTGGTTTCCGTCCTCCGACCAAAGATGATCGAAGTTGCGGAGATAGAGTGCATCGCCGCTGCGAACCTTGTCCTTGCGGCCGCCGATGACACGGACATCGGAGCGGTTGATCTGCAGGTCGAACAGTACGAAACCCAGTTCACTCAAGCGGCTGTCGATCTGGGAAAAGGAAACCCCACCCGATTGTTCCGTCCAGAAGGTGATCTCGGTCTGCACGCCGAGAATCTCGTGGGCAAACATTTGCGCCCCGCCCTTTATGACCAGGTCCTCGGTTCCCTCGGTATCGAGCTTGATAAAGTTGGCAGGCGGGATGCCGAGATGTTCCGGGGCCGCGTCGAGGGTCAGGGCTTCGATCGTGATCTTTTCGTTCCCGCTACCGATATAATCGATCGGTCGCAGCGAGGACCTCGTCCGGTCTTCTTCTTTGCCGGCGTAAAACGTGATCGGACCGTCCTGGTCGGCGAGTGCCAGATTGTGGAGCGTGACATGCTCGGGCAGTCCGGCGTCGATCAACTGGCGGTAACTTTCGGGATGTGGCTCGAACCCGATTACCGGAGCCCAACCGACTGGCCCGTCACGATAAGGGGTAAACACCCCGCCAGCCGCGCCGACATCATAGATTGTGACGGGATCGGCGTCGAAAATCTCATGGAACCGGGGTGCGAGGCGTGAATCGAGGTCGGCAAGGATGCGTCGCCTTAGCGCAGACAGCAGGCCCATCAGTTTCTCGCTGTGCCGAGTTGTTCCAGCATTTGAATTTCCTCGGCGATGCGCTCGGTCCAGGTTGGGATAAACATTTCCGCTTGCTCGAACGTGGCGCGGGCGCGGCGTTTGCGTTCATCCGGTTCCGAATCGAGCCGGATCAGCGCGTCACTCAGGCCTTGAACATCGCCGGCATCCGAGATGCGCCAAATTGTGTCCGGGGGCATGAGTTCGTCGGTATCGACGTCGATGCCCCGGATGCCGGGAGATGCGGGGATGATCATGCACACACCGGTTCTCATCGCTTCCAGATTGGCGTTTGTCAAGTTGCACATCCGGTTGAGCGAAACGTAGATATCGCATTCGCGTTGCAGGCTGAGAACCTCGTCATGGGGTAACTGTCCCAGGAAATGAAATTGGTCGGCATGACCCGCACTTTGTGCACGCTCGCGCATCGGCCCAGCGAGTGGTCCGCTTCCCGCGATGATGGCGCGGAACCTCCCCGGGGCGGCATTCAGGGCGGTGGAAACCGCATCGACGAACTCGATGCATCCCTTGTCCTCGACCAATCGTGCCACGAACAGAATTTTGGTTTCGGGGCCTTCAAGCTGCGCTTTGAAATCCGTTGCGAGAGGTGTTGTATCCTTGATGTCCACGCCGTTGAGCATCATACGCCGCGGTGTATCCGGCGCCAGCGCGCGGTCCATCCATTGCTCACCGCCACTTCCATCGCGCGAACACGTCACCATCGCGAACGGTGCGCGGTAGGCCCATCGGGTGAGGCGCGCGACGGGACCGCCGAGATCAAGCATGTCGTGCATGGCCGGCGGCACACCCATGACACGCCAGACAACTGGCACCGTCGTCCGGCGCGCCAGAAGGGCGGCCTGGTAGATATTGACGCGGTCGAAATAGGCGATATCCGGGGCGAAGTCGTCTCTCAGCCTGCGAATGTCCCGATACTGATCGATCTCGCGCAGATAACCTCGGGCGCGCCCGAACATGGCGGGCAACCGCGCGCGTTGCGGGATCACGGTGATTTCACGCCCGAATCCCTCGATCGGGAATGTTTGGATTTCGGTCCCCTCCCAACCGACGGCATCGTCCTTGACCGTGAAGACAATGCGGAGCTCGTGTTCGGATTTGTCGAGCGCCTCGAGCAGGCGGTAAACCGTCGGTACGCCTCGCGGATCCCAGCGTCGGTCTCGGATTCCTTCCGCGAGCCCGCTGAACAGACGTGAGACATAGAGAATCCGCATCACGAAGTTTGTCCGGCCAGCCCGCGCTCGGCGAGCCAGGCACGCGACAGCAGCGAGACAGGATTGCGGAGGTCGCGGGCGTTCTTGAGAAACTCCACATAGCCGAACGGTGCGTACTGGTCTCGGTACATACCGAAATAGAGCATGTGGCGAAGAAACATATCGCGCCGTGCCGGGCCGAGGCTCAGACGGATCAGGCGCGACGGAATCAGGACGGCTTTGGCTAGTCCCGACCACTGGTCGACCTCGGGTTCGAAGTCCCGGAAAAGGTCGCAATAGTCCCAACGCGCCAAGGCCGTGCGAAACAGTTTCTGGCGGAACTTCAACTCGACGGGCACGTTGCGCCAGAATTCCACCAACGCGCTGTCCCACAGCGGAAGAGACCAATCGAGGCCCAGGAACTCGTAATTGCGTTGCCCGTTGATCACATATTTGGACTGACGTTCATCGAACTCGAATTGTTCGTACAAGGCTACGGCATGATCGCGATTCAGTTTACCGCTGGCCGAGAGTCCGAGTTGTGCGAAGACCCGTTCGCGCAATTCATCGAGACGTGAGGATGTTTTCAGCGAGTTCCAGAGCGAAAAATGCTTGCCGACGATCGCGTCAAACAATGTGTCGGAGTGCATATCGGACTGCATCAACGCCGCGGGAATATGTCCGCCGGATACAAAATCTCCGGTCTGGCCATTCACCACGATGGCATCGTCGGGAAGTTCACCCTTCGTGCGAAATTTGCGCAAGGTCAGCAGATCCTGGAAGTTCGGCACGGTCGAAAGTCCATCGCAATAGTCCCAGTATTCGAGACGGTCGGGACTTGTGAAAAAGCGCCGCATATCGCCCGGGCGGCTCGCCATGAACGCCCAGCGCACACCGAGCCGCTCCGCGATGATTTTCGCGGCGTGCATCTCATCGTTGCCGTTCGGCCCGTAGGTGAAGGCGAATAGATTGTCGTATCCCTGCTCGACAAACTTGGCGAGAAGCAGCCGCGAATCGCGACCGCCGCTCAACGGCACCCAAATAGGCCGGCCATCCGCGGTGGAAATCGTCCGGGCGATGGCGTCGTCGAGCACCGAGAGAAATGCGTCGACCATTTCGGCTTCGGGGCGCCGGTCCAATGTTGTGGGCATATAGTCTCGATAACGCGTGACGACCGTCGCCTCGGTTCCGTCGGCCCAGATCGCGAGACTCCCGGCCGGGAGCTGGCGCAGGCCCGTAAACAGGGTGCGACCGCCGGTTACGAATCCGGCCATGGCGGCATCGCTGACGCCGAGAGGGTCGGGGGTATCGAGTTGTTTCTCCCGGCGCAGCAGATGCGCGTCATTTGACACCGCTTCATCGGTAAAGAAGATCGGCGATGAACGGCAATGATCGACGATGGCGCAGCAGGTTGTTGGGCTGCGTGCAATGACCGCGAAATGGCCTGCGATGTCACGCACCGCGTGGGCCAGTTGTGCGGGCGTGGGCGTGCCACCTGCCAGAGCCGTCCGCACGGCAACCTCGGCGTCCGGGTCACCGGTCGCGAATGTATGAACCATGTCGCCGGAGCGTTGCCGCCAGCCGAACCGATCTTCTGCGAGAATCTCTGCTGGCATCGCCCGGCCGGATCAGCCGATCGGTGCCAGAACCACGGTCCGCAGGCCGCCGGTCCGGCAGATGAAGTCGATTGCGTCTTCGTTCTTGATGTTCTCGAAGATGACCCGCTCCACGCCATCCGTGGCGATCGGATCTGACCCTTCATAGCCGCGCTCACGCACCCGCGCCGTGCCTTCCTGCCAAGACGAGGCGGCACGCGGTACGCCATAGCCACACGCGAACAGGTCGGTCAGAACACCGGTCATATCGTGCTCGGGAGAGTAGCGAGACAGATGTGTCTCGAAGATGATGGTGGGGCGCATGTCTCCGGACTTTATGGCATCGAGCATGCCTCGGATGACTTCGACCTCATGCCCCTCGACATCCATGCGAATGAGATCGGGCGCGCCATGTTGTTCGGCCAGTTCGGGCACCGTGTAGGTGCGCACCGAAATCTGTTCCCCGCTTAGCATGTGTGCCGCGCTGCCGTGAGCGTGAAAGGTGCCGAGGTTGGAATGCGCCGAGAGGTGGAAAGATGCTGTTCCCGGTGAGTCCGAGACGGCTCCTTCGAGAACCGTAATGCGATCGCCCTCGCCGTTCAGAGCCAGGTTGCGATTAAGTAGCGCGATATTCGAGGGTGACGGCTCGATGGCGAGCATCCGGCCGGTCGGGCCTATGAGCCCGAGCTCCATGAGTGCGTAGTAGCCGATGTTGGCGCCGATATCGAATACGGTCATGCCCGGCTTAGCGATCTGCTCCAGAAGCACCTTGTGGTCCACCTCGCGGGTGCCGAACAGCAGGAGCGATCGGCTGATGCCCCTGTCTTCGAGATCGATCAACATGCGGTAGTCATGAATCCGCTTTTCAAGGAACCGCCGGCGACGAATTTTGCTGTGCACGCTGGCCATCGCTTGATTGCCGATGGCGCTTATCAGGGTCAGCGCGCCGCGGTCGCGCAAGGTGGTGTAGATACTCGACAACATTCGATTCACGTACCAATCGGTTTGAGGACGTATTCGTCCAGTTGAAATGTTTCGACAGCGTTCCCGTCAGTGTCCGATACCGTGTAGCCGGAGGCCGCTGCAAGTGCATGTAGTTCGGCGGCGTCCCGGCCCAATGCCTTCAGATGCTGCGGATGGATGCTGATCACCATCACGGGCTTCGCCCCGGCCAAAATTTCACGCGCGCCTTCGAGCACGGCAAACTCTGCGCCCTCCACGTCGACCTTGATAACATCCGGCCGAATTCCGCGGGTGCGGCAAAACGTGTCGAGGGTGCACTGAGCGTGGTGGGCTTCGAGATAGGTATCGTCCGATTTCACGCGCGCGCGGGTGTTCATACCGCTTACGCCGGCGTGTTCAAAGAGCACGATATCCTCGACATCCCTGTCGCCGACCAGCAGTTCGACCACTTCCACATTCCCGATGGCGTTGAGGCTCAGATGCCGCTTTAGCATTGTGCGGTTCGCCGTCGACGGTTCGAAGGCGAATACCTGACCTTCGGCTGCGATCACCTGGCTCAGGGGCATCGAAACCAGGCCGATATGTGCGCCTATATCGAGCACACAAGCTTTTCCGCGGCTGGCCTCGATGCAAAATTCGAAACCGCTATTGTGGGCTTCACCCCAGTTCGCGAAGTCGCTGAATGCGAATTCGCCGGACATCCTGAAGGGGCCGTACCGACCGATTTGGTGCGTCGACGTGTATGACGATCCGGAGCGTTTGAGAAATCGGCGATAGAGATTTCCCAGCGGGGTCCAGACCGGCGACAGGAACCGGAGCGGTCCATGGCGTAGACGGCGTAAGACTGCGACAACACTCATTGAAGTGGGGATACCTGTTGAATAGTGTGAGGCCCCGTCACGGGTTGAATTGAAAGCGGCGCCCGAATTCGTGGGCGGTGACGAATCATATCAGTGCACCTCGAACCGACCAATGGACTGCTTACGCGGTTCGTCAAATTAAGGGCATATGAATGCATCGTAATTACCTGATCTTCTCGGCGCTGTTGGGTCTTATCATGACCGAACCGGGGTTGGCGCAAGATACGGCAGTGCCGCGCTCCGATACGGTCGTGGTGACAGGATCCCGGTTGCCTTCCACACGTGGCACAACACCGGTCAGCACGACAGTGCTGACGCGGGAAGACATCGATGCGCTGCAACCGGCGGACACGGTCGACCTCCTTCGGCGCGTTCCCGGTATCCATATTGATCAGCCCGGCGGCCTCGGGGGCGTCAGTTCGATTTACCTTCGAGGTGCCGATCCCAACTACACGCAAATCCTGATCGATGGAGTTCAGGTCAACGACCCCACCAACAGCCGCGGGGGCTCATTTGATGTGTCCTCTATCGACATGCAGTCCCTCGAGCGGGTGGAGATCATTCGTGGATCGCAATCGGCTGTTCGCGGCGCGGATGCGATTGCCGGCACGATCAATTTCATTACCCGCGGTGCCGGCCAGGCGCGACAATATTCCGCCGTCATCTCCGGTGGTTCTCACGGATATCAACGTGGGAGCGCCGAAGCGCGTGGGCCCCTGTCCCCGAAGGCGGACCTCGCACTGAGTGCGGCGTTGATCGATGACGGGGATGCGACCGAAGGCAGCCGTTTCCACAACCGTTCGATCAGCGCAAAATCGAATATTTTCCCGTCGGATGACTCATCCTTGCGCATCGTCGCCCGGGTTTCCGACAGCGACAGCTCGAATTTCCCCGATGATAGCGGCGGTCCTGTGTTTGCCGTTCGCCGCATCAGCGATACACGTGATGCAACCGAGGTGACGGTCGCCGCGACGTTCGAGGAAGAGGTCTCACAGCAGTGGCGCTATACGGTCGATGCCAGTTTCTATCGCCATCGCGAGTTGTTTGCCTCACCTGGTGTGGCGCCCGGCGCGCGCAGTGCGTTCGGTAATCCGGTGAACAGCAGCGAGAGCGTCTACGAACGTATGGATGTGCAGGCCAGTGCGAACCTGGCGGTGACCGACAATTTCGAACTGGTTGCCGGTGGTGCCTTATTGCAAGAGGATGGTGCCAGCGACAGCCGTCTTATTACCGGTGGCGCTCCGTCCGACAGCCGGTTCTCACTAAGCCGCACCACAAGCAGCGCTTTTGCCGAGGCGCGCTGGCAGGTTGTTCCGACATGGTCGCTTCAGGCCGGAATGCGTGTGGATAATCCGGATGGATTTTCGACGCAGACCAGTCTCTCGGCGGGATCAATCTACACGCTTCAATCCTTGGGTACGGAGTGGAAGGCGAGCTGGTCGGAGGGATTTAAACTCCCCAGCTTTTTTGCACTCGGCAATGCCATTGTCGGTGACCCCACGCTTCGCCTCGAATCCAGTTCGAGTGTCGAGACATCGGTTCTGCAACCACTCTTTGACGGTCGCGGAGAAATTGGGCTCGCTGTATTTCGGAGCTATTTCTACGACAGCATCGATTTTGACTCCGCGCTCAACCGTCTCGTGAACCAAACTGAGGTTGTCAACTGGGGCAGCGAGCTGACGACGTCCTGGTTATTGGATGACACGGTATCCATCGGCGGTCATGTGACGTTTGTGGACACCGACATTCGCGACAATGACGCCGAACTTCTGAACCGCCCGAAATGGCGTTTGGGCACGGATGTGAGCTGGAAGGGTCTCAAGGATATCACCCTGACGGGTCGCGCATTGTATGTCGGGCGGGTGCTCGATTCATCGATCCCCACCGGAGATGTGGCATTGGCCGACCACACCCGTTTCGATGTGTCTGCGAACTGGCGTTTTGCGCCAGGGTGGGACGTCTCATTGGCTGTCGACAATATTTTCGACAACAAGTACGAAGAGGCAGTGGGCTTCAGGGCACCCGGAATATTGCCCAGAATGACGCTCAGACTGGTGTTCTGAACGGCATTTCCTTCAACGCAGACGGAACTCGATGGGCACTTCGATCAGCCCTGTGGTCGGATGTCCATCGTGGGTTGCCGGTTGGAACTGCCAGGCTGTGACGGCATCCCGGGCGGCCAGGTCGAGGACCTCATGCCCGCTGCTGCTGGCGATCGTTGCAGAAAGTACCAGACCTGTTTGGGAAACCTCTACGCGCACGACGGCCTGGCCTTCGTATCCGCGTTTGCGTGCGATCAGTGGATAACGTGGTTGGGCGTTCCCGGGAACAATCGCAATTTCGGTTCTGATAGTCGGTGCGGAGCGCGGCGGCGATCGGTGGTTCGCCGCAGGATCCAGGCTGGCAATTTCTTGCGGTTCTGCGGTGCTGAGGGGTTCCGGGTCTGGCGCGTGTGTGACCGGTTTTCTCCTAGGTGCCGCGAGGATAGTTGGTGCCGGTGTATTCCCGGGAGGCGTGGGCCGGGTTGTGGCGGGTTGCGCGGGCATGATCTCGCGGGTTTCGGTTGTCGGTGGTTTCGGGGCTTGTTCCTGCGCAGGTAATTCGGGTTGCGCCGGCACCATGGAGGGCTCTGCTGCTTGTGGCTCCGTCGGTGGCGAAGGCTGTGCCGACGCGGTCACGATGTTCACAAGATGCACGACCTCGGAGGGTTCGTCGGCCGGATTGAACAGCAAGACACCGAATACGGCGGCATGTGCCCCAAACGAAAGCGTTGCGGCGGCGAGTGCCATGGGGTTCAGCGCGGGGCTCATCGTTTCGCCGGTGGTTCCTGAAGTTTTTCCGCATGGTCTTTGACGAACGCCAACCCGGGTGTTTCCCCATGCTACCGCCGGTCGGGTGAATCAATTCACTCGAACCAGATATGTTACAGCCCGACAAAAATCAAACTCTGCGTTCACGTAATGAACAGTATGCTCGCAGCGTCGCTCAATCAAGTTGACCGCCGTCCGTATGGCCTCCGCTCGGTGACTGAATGTCGTGGGGAGATTTTTTCCTGATCAGCCAGAGTACCCCTCCGGGAAGTCCCCCGACGAGCAGCACGATACCGTACAAGATTGATACGCTGACCGCTTGTGTTTCGCCGACCCCCAGGGCGCCGAGCAAAATGATCAAGATCTGCTCGCGGACACCCCAACCGGCGATCGAGATTGGAATGCTGATCAGCAGGATCGTTGGCGTCATCGCGACCACGTAGATCAGGAAGCTCGTATTGCCGCCAAGGGCGTGAGCGACGGCCCATGCGATGGCAATCATCGAGGCATGGACCGCGATGGAGAGACACAAGGTGGGAATGGCGATGGCTGGGCGACGGCACAGGGAAACCGCGTCGCGGGAAAGGAGAATCGCGAAGTTGAGGATACGGATATGCTGGAACTGCCGGGTGAGACTGTTGTCGAACACGAACAGCATGAGTATGGCGAACCACGCGCCTGCCAGAACGGTGATCAACCCGCTCGCCGCGATGGGGTTGTCCAGCTTCTCGACAAGCTGTGGCGTGACTGCGGTGGTTACAATGATCAGTGTGATCAGGCCGGTTATCCGGTCGAGCAAGACGCTGTTTGTTGCTGTTTGTACACTGACGCCGGTCCGCCAGAGATAGAACACGCGCGTCGCGTCTCCGCCGATGCTGGAGGGCAGGGTCTGATTGAAAAACAAACCGATAAGTAAGAGCCGGAGGGTGGTTCCCAGGGGTAACTCGACGTTGAGACTTTGAAGTACGAGCCACCAACGCGCGGTGCCCAGGATCACGATTGTGCCAAAGAACAGAGCAGCAAGTGCGAGCCAGGCCGTACGCGCATCGGCGAGCTTTGCGAGAACCTCTTCGAAATCGACACCACCGAGAACCCATGTGATCAGGGCGACTGAAACGGCCAGTTTGGCGAACATCAAGAAGTGTTTTTGCATGGGTCTGTGTAGGCTACTTCGGTCGGATCGGGCCGGAATGAACAGCTGCTTGCGCAGCTGGAGGGTCAGAATAGGTCGTGTGTCCGAGTGCTACCTACATCAACTGTGGCGATAGGGATATCCGCGATCCCTTATCGCACTTCTCCGCAACGCGTTTTTCGGATGGAAACGGCGGCCTTTCCGGCGGTTCTGGCCCGATCGTAGGCTTTTCTTAACCAAAGCTGGGTTCAATGGAGGACGCCGTATGCGCCGGATTCCTCCTCAACGCGCGGCACCTGGATGAAGTACTGGATGACGAAGCCATGCATGCTGACGATCGGGAAAATTCGTTTGAGATATCAGGCCGCGCCATCGGTGGCGATGCGGCCACCTATCTGATTGCCGAAGTGGCGCAAGCCCATGACGGGTCGCTGGGCACGGCGCATATGTTCATAGATGCAGCCGCTGACGCCGGCGCGGATGCCGTTAAGTTTCAGACGCATATCGCGGATGCTGAATCCACGCGCGACGAGCCCTTTCGTGTGGCGTTCAGTCAACAGGACGAAACCAGAATCGACTATTGGAGGCGTATGGAGTTTGACGCCGAACAATGGGCCGGGCTCGCCGATCATGCACGGGCGTCGGGATTGCATTTCATGAGTTCAGCCTTCTCGCTTGAGGCGGTCGCATTATTGCGGCGGCTGGATGTGCCGGTCTGGAAGATCGCGTCAGGTGAAGTTCGCACCCGGGGCATGGTCGCCGCGATCTGTGCAGACGCAAAGCCTGTCTTGTTGTCGACCGGAATGAGCCCCTGGGACGATATCGATGCGGCAGTCGATGAAATTCGCCATGCCGGATCACCGGTCGCAATTCTCCAATGCGTCAGTCGCTATCCCACGCCGTTGGCCGATGTTGGCCTGAATATCATGAAGGATCTGAGCGCGCGCTACGATTGTCCGGTGGGACTGTCCGATCATTCGGGACAACCCTGGCCGGCACTGGCGGCCATCGCCCGCGGTGCGGCTGTCGTTGAATTGCATCTCACCTTGTCGGAACGGATGTTCGGCCCCGACGTGCCGTCGTCGCTGACGGTCGATCAGTTCCGGATGGTGTCCGATATGCGTGATGCGGTCGCGACGATGGATGCGCACCCTGCGGACAAGGACGCTGTGGCGGAAGACCTGGCGGACATGCGCGCGATGTTCGGGCGTAGCCTCGCGCCGAAGCGCGACCTCATCGCCGGCACGCTTGTCACGGAAGACATGTTGCTGGCCAAGAAGCCTGCAACGGGCATTCCCGAGAATGACATTGACGCTGTGGTTGGCCGAACGCTCGTGCGCGACGTTCCTTCCGACCGTTTGATCTCCTGGGCCGATTTGCATGTTGATAGTTAGGGCGGTGACGTCATGAGTTGGCTTGACGCAAGTCGCTCGCCGGCGGTTCTCGCCGTGATACCGGCGCGCGGCGGCTCGAAGGGTATTCCGGGCAAGAACATGAAGCGCCTTTGCGGGCTGACGCTGGTCGGCCGCGCGACACGGTTGGCCGTTTCCCAGACATGGGTCGACCAGGTCATTGTTTCTACCGATGATCCTGAAATCGCAGCCGAGGTCGTGCGCCAGGGTGGAGACGCACCGTTCCTGCGGCCGCCTGAACTGGCCGACGACACGGCATCCTCGGATGATATGTGGCGTCATGCGTGGCACGCGGCCGAAGATCACTATGGTCGTCGTTTCGACGTCTCTATTCTACTCGAGCCGACAAGCCCACTTCGCCAGTCAGCCGATCTGACGGCTACGATGGAGGCGCTGTTCGATGGTCCGCATCATGGCGCCGCGACGGTCAGCCCCACGCCGGCGCATTACGCGCCACAGAAAACCCTGACGGTCAACGAAGGCCGGATCGGGTTCCTGCTTGAGGAAGGTGCCCGCACGGCGCGCCGACAGGACGTACCGCCGCTCTATCACCGCAACGGTCTTTGTTACGCACTACGTCGCGAACCGTTCCTTGATGGCGCACCCATTCTCGACGGCGCATGCGCCGCCGTGATCGTCGACCGACCCGTCGCGAATATCGACGAGCCGTTTGAGCTGGAATTGGCTGAATGGCTTCTGGACAGGCAAGGCCTGATCGTCCCCGAATTGCCTCTGTCGGAAACTGCCTGACCACATTGACCCGCGATTGGCCGCGCTTTAGCTGGCGGGCGCCAACGCCGCCATCGGCATTTTCACGCGGACCTGGCGACCCAGTAAATCCAGCAAAAGAAACACGCGGTGCTGGTCCGATGGCGCGTCGAATATGCCGATATGGTCGGCCATCGAGCCTTCGGTGATCCGGACCTTGTCACCTTTCCGCAAGCCCGCGCGGTCGCCGAGAATGACATATCCACTCGCATCCTCGTGGCGGCGAATATCGTCGATGACGTTGTCCGGCACGGGTGCTGGTAGTCCGCTGTGGCAGATTAGCTCGCTCACACCGACGGTCGAGTTGAGCGCCCGCCAGCGCGCGCGCTCGGGATCCATGCCGACGAACAGGTAGCCCGGAAAAAGTGGCTTCTGCACGTTATCTGTCTTGCGGGCGTGGCGCCGGCGTTTGATGTACCGCGGCAGATAGCCGTCGAAACCCTGGCGAAGAATATGTGTCAGCGCCTTGAACTCGCCGTTGGGATGAGTTCGTACGACAAACCAGCGTTTGGTCTCGTTCATGGCTTAACCTCGCCGTTCGGCGTGACGCTGATTCGAAGGAGGCCGGGCACGATTACCCGCCCGGCCGGATATTCACGCACAAGCGAATCGTAGACGGCCTGTGGGTCTGAAAGTGCCGTCAGGAGCAATGCGTCGATGCCGCCGGCGCCATCGATCGTCTGCACGACGGGCAGGTGTGCAAAGCTGTTTTGTGTGTGAGCGGGGTCAATGACGGCAACAATCTCGACGCCGGACGCCTCGCACAGGGATGCGACTTCGGTCAGTTCACTTGCGCCGTAGAGGGCGATCCGATTCCAGCCGCACCGGCTGGCCTCGTTCAGGGCTTCGGTGCATTGGCTGCGTGCGTCGCGGAAGAAGCGGAACGAGTCCGAAAGATACTCGGCGGTCAGGCGACTCTTTTCGGAAAACCCCTGGGGCGTGAGGTAGTAGGCGTAGCGGTTTGTCGGCGCCTGGCTGACCTTGATCAGACCCTTTTTGACGCAACGTTTCAGATACGCATTCGTCAGCCCGAGCGCGATTCCCAAGTCCTGAGCGACGGTACGCTGGGTGATGCGCTCATTCTCGTGAATGGCGTTCAGGATGCCAAGAGTGATCTCGGCTTCGTCGGCTTTGCCGACAGGTATGCGCTCAGCGTTGCTCATGAATAGCGTTCACTTTGTGAACATACGGCGTTCAGGCTATGAACGTCAAGTATTTCATGAGCTTAGGCAAACTATCGCGTGTTACTGAAATTCTCGGTCACATAGGCAACCAGCTCATCGACACATTCCTCGACGCCGCGTCCGCTCGTGTCGACACCGATGTCGGGGCTGACCGGCGCCTCATATGGCGCCGAGATGCCTGTGAATTCCTTAATGTCCCCGGCGCGGGCCCGTTTATAGAGGCCTTTCGGGTCGCGCGACTCACACGTCGCCACATCGGCGTCGATGAAGACCTCGTGGAAAGCGTCGCCCGCCGCTTCGCGCGCCCGATCGCGGTCTGCGCGATAGGGTGAGATGAAGGCTGTGATCACGATCAAGCCGGCATCCGCCAGCAGTGCCGCGACTTCGCCAACGCGTCGAATGTTTTCCGCGCGATCCTCCGGCGAGAATCCCAGATTGGCGTTCAGGCCGGTTCGTACATTATCGCCATCCAACACATAGACCTGATAGCCCTTGTCGAACAGCCGTTGCTCCAGCGCCATCGCCAGGGTTGATTTGCCGGCCCCGGACAGTCCGGTGAACCAGAGCACCCCCGGCCTGTGTCGATTGCGGGCAATCCGCCGCGCCGGAGCGACGCGATGATCGACTTCCGTCAGGTTGGTGCCCCGCACCGTCACCGCTTGTCGCTGGTCGGGATAGATGCCGAGCGAGATGACACCTCCGCCCAGGGTCAGGTGCTTGTCGACAATGATGAGCCGCCCTGTGCGGGGCAGATTGTCGTGTTCGTCGAAGGCCACGAGCTGGCTTGTGCGGATCACCACGTCAGCGATTTCATCGCGAGCCACACGCGTTGCATCATGGTCGGTCAGCGCATCGATATCGATCACGCGCTCAATTTGCTCGACGACCGCATCGACCCGTTTCGGGCCGATTTTAAGCTCGCACGCGGTGCCGATTTCCAGTGGCGTCTCGGCCAACCAGAAAAGGCGGGCATGAAACACGTCCGATTCGATCGGCGCGCCCATTTCGTGGCTGGCGATCTCGCCGCGTTCGACGAAGATCTGTTCGTCGAGTGTGATACCCACGGATTCGCCGGCGTGCGCCGAGGTGGCGGCTCCGTCAGTGTTCCAGCTTTCGATGGATTCGATCCGTGCCGTTCGGTTGCTGGGTGAGAAGACAAGTTCGTCGCCGATGTTCAGGGTGCCGGACTCGATGCGCCCGGCCAGGATACGGCGATCATCAAATTTGTAGACGTCCTGGAGCGGCAGGCGCAGCGGTTGTTCGGCGGCGGAGGCCGGGTGCTCGAATTGCGGCAGGGTCTCGAGAATGGTCGGGCCCTTGTACCAATCCATCTTCTCCGAAGCCGTTGCGACATTGTCGCCTTCGCGGGCCGAGACCGGAATGATCTGGCGCGGCGTGATGCCGATGCCTTCGAGATACTGTCGATACTCGGTCTCGATGGCGCGGAAACGATCCTCGTCATAGTCGACGAGGTCCATCTTGTTCACGGCGACCGCGACTTCGCGGACCCCGAGCAGCTGCAGCAGATACATATGATGGCGCGACTGGCGGCGGACACCCTGGTCGGCGTCGATCATCAGCAGCGCGGCGTCGGCGTTCGAGGCGCCTGTCACCATGTTGCGGATGAATTCGCGATGGCCCGGTGCGTCAATCAACACATACTCGCGCGCGTCGTGGCGGAACCAGATTTGCGAAGTGTCGATGGTGATGCCCTGATCGCGCTCGGCCTTCAGGCTGTCCATCAGGAACGCCCATTCGAACGGCATGCCGCGTCGCCGGCACATTTCCTCAATGGCCTCGAGCTTGCCGTCGGGCAGCTGGCCGGTGTCGTGGAACAAGCGGCCTACCAGCGTGGACTTGCCGTGATCGACATGGCCGACGATCACCACACGCATCTGTTGCTCGGGTGCCGGGCGGGCTTTCACGGGGTTGGTGTTGGTCTGTGCGTCCGCCATTACATGTACCCCGAGGTGCGCAGGCGCTCGAAGGAGTCCTCGGCTTCATTGTCCATCAGGCGTCCGGCGCGCTCGGGTTCCCGGGTCGTCTCAAGCTCTTCGATGATCTCGTCGATCGTCGCTGCGTCGCTGTTGATCGGTGCCGTGATGTTCTTCTCGCCCAGCGAGCGATAGCGCTTCCCGTCTTGCGAGAAGTAGAGCGGGTTGACCGGGATGTTTTCGCGCTGAGTGTATCGCCAGACGTCGATTTCGGTCCAATGCAGCAGCGGGTGAATCCGCAGATGGGCGTTTTCCGGCGTGTCGGTCGTGAACTGGTCCCAGAACTCGGCCGGCTGATCGCGGAACTCCCACGCGCCGTCTGTCGCGCGCGGGCTGAACACGCGTTCCTTGGCGCGGGTTGCTTCCTCATCTCGCCTGATCCCGACAAAGATGCCCTTGTAACCACCGTCGTCGAGCAAATTGCCCAGTCCGGCGCTCTTGCGGGCGGCCGAACGTGTCATCGGCGGCAGGCTCGGGTCCATTTCACTCTCGGGCGGACAGTCGATAACGATCAGGTCGAGGTCCCACTCTTTCGTATACTGGTCCCGATAGGCATAGACCTCGTCGAGTTCCATGCCGGTATCGAGCTGAACCACCGGGAAGGGTACCTTTCCGAAGAAGGCCTTCCGTGCAAGCCAGAGCACGACGTTGGAATCCTTGCCGATTGACCAGAGCATGGCGAGCGGTCGGGCGCAGGCATAAGCCTCGCGCAGAATGTAGACGCTCCGTGATTCGAGTATGTCCAAACGATCCATTATACACTTACATATTGTTATATAAATTAATTTACATGATGTTTGTGGCGAACCACATAAGTCAGTCCGTATGGCAACGCAAGTAGGTCGGGCAAAATTCTTTGAAATTGGTCGCTGGTCGTGAATTTTAGACTCTGTTGCGTGAATCCCAGAACCGATGCAAGGGGAATTGTCGCGAATACCTGCGGGTCAGAAGACCTATCGGGCTTGGCATTGCGCCCCCGTCCGCGTTATGAGCGACGCGGAAGGCCGCGACGGCGCGGCGCATAGCGGAGCAGAAGAAGATGTCCTCCCCACCACGCATTTCAGTTGTCGGTCTTGGATATGTCGGCTTGCCGCTGGCGATCCATCTCGCACGCCATTTCGAGGTCATGGGCTTCGACATTGATGCATCGCGGATCGCCGAGCTGAAACGTGGCGAAGATCGCACGGAGGAGGTCGAACCGGCCGCCCTGCGCGACACGACGATGCAGTTTAGCGACGACGAGGCTGCGCTCGCGCGGACGGATATCTTCATCGTGACCGTGCCCACCCCGGTCGATGCCGATAACAAGCCGGACCTGCGCCCCATTCGTGGTGCCAGCGAGACGGTGGGCCGCAATCTTGAAAAGGGTGCGATCGTTGTCTTTGAATCCACCGTGTATCCCGGTGTCACGGAGGATGTGTGTGGGCCCATTCTTGAGGCGGGCTCCGGGCTGACGTGCGGGGTCGATTTTTTCCTCGGTTACTCGCCCGAACGAATCAATCCCGGCGACCGGGAACACACTGTCGACCGGATCACCAAAGTCGTCGCCGGGCAGACACCTGACGTTACCGCCCGGCTCGTCGCCATGTATGGAGCCATCAACGACGGCAACGTCTTCGAGGCGCGTGACATTCGTACGGCCGAAGCCGCCAAGGTCATCGAGAATGCCCAGCGTGACATCAACATCGCGTTCGTCAACGAGGTGGCCGTGATTCTGAACGGTCTCGATCTGAACGTCTTGGATGTGCTCGAGGCCGCCAACACCAAATGGAATTTCCTGCCGTTCCAGCCCGGGTTGGTGGGTGGTCACTGCATCGGCGTCGACCCGTTCTACCTGGCCCATGCCGCGCAGTCGGTGGGGCACAATCCGGAAGTTGTCCTCGCCGGACGGCGGATTAATGACGGTATGGGCGGCTATATAGCGCGCGAGATTGCCGAACGCCTCGAGGCGTCCGACGCACGGGTGCTGATTCTGGGGTTGACGTTCAAGGAGAACGTTCCCGATCTGCGGAACTCGCGGGTGGTCGATATTATCTCAAGCCTGCGCGAAATGGGTCACGCGGTTGATGTGCATGACCCCCACGCCGATCCGGATGACGCGCAGAAATTTTTCGGAATCGAGCTGTTGGCATCGCTTGATGGCGGCGCGGGTTATGACGCGGTCATCGGCGCCGTGCGCCACGACGAGTATGGCGCGTTCGGGGCGAAGGCGTTGACCGGTCTTCTGGCCGATGGCGGATTGCTGGCCGACATTAAGGGCATGTGGCGGAGCGTCGAGTTGCCTGACGCTTATCGTCGCTGGCAGCTCTAGGCCGGCGCAACAGATCAAAAAATCTGGGCGAACTCTTCGTTGGCCCGGCGATAATCATCGATCTGCCCGATATCGACCCAATATTCCTGGAGCGGGTACGCCAGTGTCGAGAGACCGGCCTCCCGGCAAGCTTCGAACAGGTCCGGCATATCGAAAGCGCGGTCGTCGGGAACCAGGTCCAGGGCCTCGGGTCCGAGCACGTAAATGCCGGCATTGATGAAATGGCGCGTGACGGGCTTCTCGCGCAGTCCCTTGATTTCATGGTCATCGATGTCGACGACCCCATAGGGGACCTGTACTTCGTAGCTGCGGACCGCCATCGTTGCGGCCGCACCATTCTCACGATGAAAATCGATCATCTGGACCGGGTCGACCTTGGACAGGATGTCACCATTCATGACCAGGACCGGCGCGCTCACATCGCGTGAAAGCTTCGCCAATGGCCCGGCGGTGCCCAGCGGCATCTCTTCCTCGATGTAGGAGACATCCACATTCATGGGCGCACCGTCTCCGAAGTGATTGCGAATGACGTCCGCGCGATAGTTCACCGAGATATGGAACTCGGAGAACCCTGAATCGGCCAACCGACGGACGATCGTCTCGAGAATAGGGCGACCCCCCACGTCGAGCATCGGTTTCGGAGTGTGTTCGGTCAGCGGGCGCAGCCGCAGGCCCTCGCCACCGGCCATCAGCACGACCCGATAGGGTTGGTCATGAGGTGCCAGCAACGTGTCGATCGTGATCAGGTCGACGGCCCGTCCGGCAAAATCGATGACCGGGATATGTTTGATTTTTTCCCGGCGCATGAAGGCGAGAACATCGCCGCGCGGCTCGCCGAAGCGAATCGTGCGCGGTGTGGGGTTCATGATCGCGCGCACGGGCGCATCGGTCGCGATGCCGCGCAGTAACCCGCGGCGGATATCACCGTCGGTGACGGTACCGATCAGTTTGCGCTGATTGTCGACGACCAGCCCGATCTGCACAGTCCAGGCCGTAAACCGTTCGATCAGGGTATGAATCGAAGTGTCCGGGCCGATCAGGCTTTGCGCGAGCCGTGTTTGCGGCGGCGCGACCTGCTGGACGGGCACCTGTTCGACGGACGACGGCGCATGGGCCGGCGGGGTGATATGAGCGACTGCTGAATCCATAGCTTCAATGCATAGAATTCGCGAAAAACTTTAACGATCGATTGACGGTTAACGCTTTATTTCGCTGGTCAGTCCCGCCCCGGAGGGCAGGGTCAGGCCGCAAGCCGAAAGATGACCGGTGACCGCAAGCGACGCACGGGGGCAGTCGGCATACATTTTCATGCTGTGCAGCGGTGCCCAGAATGGGCGGCACTGGTACCCGGCGGCATTCAGGCTGGTCAGGACCTGGTCTCTCGCCGGCGCATCATCGAACAGGAGTGCGCACAGCCAGTTGTTGCTTTCGCCCCAGGATGGGGGCGACAGATACTGGACTCCCGTCGCGTCGGCGAACGCATCCCGGTAATGAAGTGACAGGCGTCGTTTGACCGCCAGTTTGTGGTCGAGTGTTTCGAGCTGGGCACAGCCGAGCGCGGCGTTGATGTTTGGGAGCCGGTAGTTGTAGCCGACCATGTCGTGCACGAGGTCGGCCCCGTCATTTGTCCGCGCGGTCGTCGTCAGGTGCCGCAGGCGACGAGCCAGCAAGTCGTCATCTGTTATCAGGGCACCGCCGCCACCGGTGGTGATGGTCTTGTTGCCGTTGAAACTGAAGGCGCCGATGCGGCCGAACCGGCCTGTATGCGTCTCGTCGATGCGGCTGCCGAGGGATTCGGCGGAATCCTCGATGACCGTCAAATGATACCGGTTGGCAATTTCACAAAGGGCGGCCATGTCCGCGGGGTGGCCGTAGCAATGGACCGGAATCATGGCGCGGATGACCGCCCCGGTCTGCCGGTTGATGAGCGTGTCGCCTTGTACCTCGCCAATCCAGGCGAGATGTGCGTCGAGCGCAGCCGGATCGATTCCGAGGCCTTCGATTTCACAATCGACGAAGTGCGGGATAGCGCCGCAATAGCTGACGGCGTTTGCTGTGGCGACGAAGGTGAAGGACGGTACCAGCACTTCGTCGCCGGGTTTGACCCCGACAGTCAAAAGCGCTGCGTGCAGTGCTGCTGTGCCGTTGACCGTAGCGATTGCGTGGCGTGCGCCGGTGATGTCGGCGAGCATATCCTCGAACCGGTCCACCCAGGCGCCCACCGATGACACCCAGCCGGTGTCGAGGCAGTCCTTCACATAGCGCCAGGCGTTGCCGTCGATCTCGGGGGCGTGCAGCGGATAGGGGCCGCCCGTGCGGGGCAGCACCGTGCTGACCCGGGCTAGAACGTCGGTTGCGATGCCCTGTGCAATGGCATCTGCGTTGGCGCCCGGAGTGTTCGGGGTGAGCCTTTCACCCGCTTCAAGCAGGGCGTCAGACATTGTAGAGATGCGCCTTGTAGCCCACGCGGTTCGCGGGCGCGGCGAACCAATCGATTGTCGCGGCGAGCCCGCGACGGAAGCCCTCGAGCCCGACATGGGTTGGTTGCCATCCGAGCATGGCCGCGGCCTTGCTGTTGTCGCACCACAGGCGTTCCACCTCCGACGCGTCGGGCCGCAGGCGCTGGTCTTCCGTCTCGATCTGGATATCCACCGCCATCTCGGCCGCGATCGCCTGCGCGGTCTCGCCGACGGAGATCTCGAAATTGGTGCCGAGGTTGATCACCTCGCCACACGCCGCGTCTGTGTCTGCCGCGGCAAGGAATCCGAGAACGGTGTCGGCGACGAAGGTGAAGTCGCGGGTCGGTGCAGTTGCACCGAGGCGGATGGTTGCGGGACCTGCATTCCGATCGTGCGCCGCCAGCTGGGTGATGATGGTCGGGATGACCGCCCGTGCCGACTGGCGGGGACCAAACGTGTTGAAGGGGCGCACCACGGTCACCGGTGTTCCGAACGAACGACCGTAGCTCAGGGCAATCTGGTCGGCGCCGACTTTCGTCGCGGCGTAGGGGCTCTGCGGGTTGAGCGGATGGGCCTCGTCGATCGGGACATATTGCGCGGTGCCGTAGACCTCGCTGGTCGAGGTGTGGACGACGCGTCCGACGCCAAGGTCGGTTGCCGCCTGTACGATATTGAGCGTGCCGGTCACGTTGGTGTCGACGTAGCTTTCGGGTGCGAGATAGGAATAGGGGATGCCGATCAGGGCCGCGAGGTGGAATACCGTGTCGCAACCCGACATGGCCTGACGGACCGCGTGGGAATCGCGGACATCGCCCGCGATCACCTCGACCGCGTCACAGATTTCAGGATCGACATCGTCGAGCCAGCCCCAAGAGCCGCGGGAATCATATTCGACGAAGGCGCGCACATCCTCGCCTTCGGCCACAAGTTTTTCGACAAGATGAGAGCCGATAAAACCGCCGGCGCCGGTTACCAGGACTTTGGACAATTCACCCTCACATACGCATCGCCGGAGCCCGGCCCAAGGATGTCCATGGTCGGCGAGGATGGTTAAGGAAGGGTAAGGATTGTCACCAAAACCGCCGCAATAAAGGGGCGACAAGGGAGGGCGTTAAGCGGCGCGCCGGCGCTGCTCAGGTCTTTTTGGGGACCCGTTTGAGCGCCCATTTGACGCGGGCCGCGTTGGCGTCGGCTTCAAGCGCGCCGGACACCACGATCTGTTCGCTGCGTCGCACGTCTTCGGTCTCACCGAGATAGATGCTTTCGGCCAGAGATACGGTGCCGCCTTCGGCGATCAGCCGCCATCCGACCCCACTGGGGAGGCGCAACAGGACCGCAGACCCGTTCTGCACCAGTGAGGCCTGGACCGTGGGGTGGAGGTGGAACCGCAACGCGAATCCCTTTGCCGGCCGGACCTTGTCGGAGGCCCCTGCCCGGGTCAAGACATCCTCACCGCGGATATCGTCGCCGTCGACCGCCATGTAGACCCGCCGCTCATGCTCCAGCCCGAAGGCAGAGACATAGCCGTCATGGCTGGCGGAGACCCAGATATTGCCGTCATCCTCGCTGCGTTCGACATCGACATTCTGCGGACGGCGCCCGAACGTGCCGTCATCGAGAATTTCCGAAGAGTTCGTGTCGTCGACAACCATGGTCGAGTGCGCGGCCGAGGACCGCTGGACCGTTGCCCATGGATCGCGGTTGCCGGGTCGCGCCCCGCAATTGGTGATCAGCCGTTCCTTGCCGATGGAGACTTCGAGGCTGAGCGTGCCGGCATGGGCGTGGATGTCGAGCCCGGCCTGCGGCGGCGTGCCGGTGTCCAGGAGTGCCACGGTGCGGTTTGCAACGATGCGCTCGAAACCGGTGTGCGGGGCGCTCAGCGGTGCCCGGCCGCGCGCGTCGGCCTGAGCCAGCAGCATGTCGATCTGCCAGTCTTCGCCCTCGCAGCTGCCGTTGAACAGGGCCAGGCCCCCGTCATTGTGCCGCAGCATGCGCAGGAATGGTGCCGCCCGGTCGATAGCGCCCAGCAGGAAGGCGGGGATTTCATGCTCCGCGGCCAGCAATGCGCTGCGCACATCGATGAGATCGCGCAAGACCGTCGCCTGGGTTTGCGGGTTGCGCGAGACATGTCCGCCGTCGGGCAGGATCTGTCGGTCGCAGGCACGTTCGAGAATTCTGAGGCCCTGGCGTATCGACGCCTCATGACCGGGCAGAGCGAGGCCCGCGACGGTGAGGCCTTTGGCGGCCCGGATCAGTCCCGCGCCTTCGACGCCGCCGGGCAGAACGCGTGCCAGATGCTTGGCTTGCCGTGCGATGGTCGCCAGATAGCGCCGCCGGTAATCGTCGTCGGCAGACGCGCAGAAGAAATCATGCTGACCGAGCCAGGCAAATAGTCGCGTCGCCAGAATGTCCGGGCGCCAGGCAATTTCCTGCCAGCCGGTCTGGTGTTCGATCCAGTCTTCGACCAGATCGCGTGCCCGGCGTCGCGCGGCGTCGCCGCCGACCGCGCGCAGATCGCGCAGCCAGTCGAAGCCATGCAGTTCGGCCAGCCACGCATCGCTCATGCCGACCGGGCGCCAGGCATGCTTGCCGCCACGTACGGTCTCACCCAGAAAGGATAGCTCCCCGGCCGAGACGGCGGTGCCACGCTCGGCGTTGCCGGGCCAGGAATCCGGCGGCACGATGGCAAGCTCGTTCGGCGCCCGCCCAATCAGGGTGTAGCGATAGACCGGCGAGGCGTAGAGCAGTTTGCCGACGCCGTAGCGAATTTCCTGAAAGACGTTGCCGCTCACCCGCCGCCTCGCATGGCGGCGATGTTTTCGGCGTAGGAATCCGGACCACCCTTGAAGGTGGCGGTGCCGGCGACCAGAACATTGGCCCCGGCGGCAATCGCACGGGGTGCGGTTTCGCGGTCGATCCCGCCATCAACTTCAAGGTCAATCGGTTGTCCGCCGGCGTTCACATGGGCGTCGATGCGCGCGCGCAGCCCCGCGATCTTGTCCAGCTGGCTCTCGATAAAGGCCTGGCCGCCGAACCCGGGATTGACGCTCATCACCAGGATCAGGTCGACCATGTCCATCACCTCGTCGACCACCGCGACGGGCGTCGCGGGGTTGAGCACCACGCCGGCCTTTTTTCCCAGGCCACGGATTGTCTGTAACGAGCGGTGGAGGTGGGGTCCGGCCTCGGGGTGGAGTGACACGATGTCTGCTCCGGCCTCGATGAAGGGTTCGATCATGTAATCGACCGGGCTGATCATCACATGCACATCGAAGGGTAGATCGCAGTGCGGGCGCAATGCTTTCACGACGCCGGGGCCGATCGTGAGATTGGGCACGAAATGCCCGTCCATGATGTCGATGTGGATCCAGTCGGCGCCGGCAGCGGCGACGGCGCGCACTTCTTCACCCAGCTGGGCGAAATCGGCCGCCAGGATCGAAGGTGCAATGCGGACAGGAGCCGCCTTTGATGAGGGAGCCATGGTTTTCTGGTAACCGATTTGCAGACTGCGCCGCAAGCCACGTGACGGGTGCTGCCGCGCGCTAGTTGCGGATCAGGCGTGCGGCGAAAAACCCATCCATGCCGCCGCGCTCCGACCAGTGGCAGGGTAACGTCCGCAAGGTGCCGGCCGGTGTGATCGCGGACGGCGCCAATCCCTCCAGTTCCGGCCAGTCGTCGGCCGAGATCGGATCGAGCGTGACCGGTGCGCCGGAGGCCAGTAGCGCATCCACCCGTGCGGTGCCTTCTTCGGGCTCCAGCGAGCAGACCGAATAGATGATGGTGCCGCCCGGCGCGACCATATTGACCGCGGCCGTCAGCAGCCGGTCCTGCAACGCGGTGGCGTTCTTGATGTCCGCCTCGCGCCGCCGCCGGGGAATATCCGGGTGGCGGCGGATCGTACCGGTGGCCGTGCAGGGCGCGTCGAGCAATACCGCATCGACCGGGTTCTCGGGCCGCCACTGGGTGGCGTCGGCATCGACGAGATCGGCGTTGAGCCCCGTGCGTGCGAGATTCTCCTGAAGTGCCGACAGCCGCTGGTTGGAGATATCTACCGCCGTGACCGCGGGGCCGCGATCGGCCAGCTGCATGGTTTTGCCGCCGGGTGCGGCGCAAAGGTCGATGACTCGCGCCTGGGCGTCGTCGCGCAACAGCTTCGCCGGCAGGGATGCGGCCACGTCCTGGACCCACCAGAGCCCGTCGTCGAAACCGGGCAGGTCGGAGATGCGCCCCCCGGTCGGTCGGCGCAACGTGCCACCCGGCAGGATTTCGGCGTCCAGTTTCGCGGCCCATTCCGCCGGGTCGGCGCGCTTTGCCAACGTGAGGTCCAGCGGCGGCTCGATCAGATGTGCGTCGGCGATTCTGCGGGCGGTATCTTCGCCATAGATGTCGCGCCAGCGCTTGAGCATCCAGTTCGGCGTATTGCGTTCACCGGGTGACCGGGTGCCTTCGCGGTTCTCGGGCTCGCGTCCGATCCGCCGCAACACGGCATTCACCAGGCCCTTGAGGGCACCGCGCCGATACTTGCCGGCCAGACGTACCGCGCCGTCCACCGCGGCATGTGCCGGGGTCTCCAGAAACAGAAGCTCGGCGGTGCCGACCCGCAGGATATTGCGGACATGGGCGTGGCGGCCCGCCAGCGGCCGGTCGAGGCATTCGGAAATTCGTTCGTCAACTTCGCCGAGGCGGCGCAGAACGGTCGCAATGATCCGGCGCGCCTGGGCGCGGTCACGCGGGTCGAGCTTCGCCATGACGCGGTCGGCGGCGAGGGTTGTATCAAGGGGGTGGCCGTCGTTGAGGACGGCATCGAGGACCTGGCAGGCTGCGGTGCGGGAATCGGACATGGCGCTTTATGCCCCAAAAACAATTCGACCGCAGCCGGTCATTAGACCCGCTGCGGCCGAAACGCTGGAACAGGCTGTAACTAGGCCGCCGTTTTGTCTTTCCGGATATACGCCATGGCGCAATGCTCGGCGCAATAGGGCCGTCCGGGCACGGTGTCGGCCTCGCAGAAGCTGAAATTGGAATCGCCGGGATCGCCGCTGGGCCACAGGCAGTCGGACACGTCACCGCCGCGTCGCGCCAAGGGCGGGATTGGTGCTTCCGGGATGCGTTTGCCGCCGTCCGGCACGATCTTTTCACCGCCGATTTCCTCATCGGCCATGGTCCCGCGCAAGGCCTTGGCCTCAAGCGCCCGGTCGATCGCCCGGTTGCGCCGACGCGAGCCTGTGCCATTGCCCCGGATCGGGGACGGCCGGCTCTCCAGGCCAAGCCGGTGCGCCTTGCCGATTACCGCGTTGCGCGTCACGCCGCCCAACTGCACGGCGATCTGGCTCGCACTCAGGCCTTTGGCCCACAAATCACGCAACATCGTTACCCGTTCGTCAGTCCAAGACATGTCCGGTTCCTATTCTTTTCTTATTGCCCCAACGACCGCAGAGGGCGGCCTTGATCCCGGGCGAAGCCTAGATCATGTAGGAACAGGGGGGCAAGTCCACAAAATGGAGTATGAACCCCAATATGTGGACAATCTGTTGGTGAAATACCCAGATTTTGGGGGTTTTTGGCTGTACTTGGGTTCATTTTCGTGCCCAAGGGCCGCTGGAGCGGGTCTCGGGGTGTGATCCGGATCTGGACCATGGACCCGCCGTTGCCGGGTTCGTGACACCCAGATTTCCGGTGTTTCCTGTCATTTCTCGCAAGCGCGCGACCCGGTTAGCGGTATTCGGGTGTGTTGAGAACAGGCTGTCATGCTTGTGGGCATGCAACGGGTTGACGATGAACATGTGCGCGGTCGCCGGGTTGTGCTCGGCGGCCTGGTTGTCGATGCGTTTAGCACCCGCCTCGAGCTTCTCCAGCGCGCGCGCCAGCCACTCCGGATCGCCGCAGATCAGCGCCCCTTCCCGGTCGGCCTGATACTCGCGGTTTCGGCTGATCGCCATCTGCACCAGCATCGCGGCGAGCGGCGCCAGGATCATCATGGCGATGGTGCCGACGATGCCGAACGGGCTGTTACGGTTGCCGCCGAAGAACAGTGCGAAATTGGCGAGCATGGATATCGCACCAGCAAAGGTCGCGGTGATGGTCATGATAAGCGTGTCGCGGTTTTTGACGTGCGCCAGCTCATGGGCCATGACGCCCGCGACCTCGCGTTCGTTCATCAGCTTCAGCAGGCCCGATGTCGCGGCCACGGCCGCGTTGTTCGGGCCACGGCCGGTCGCGAACGCGTTTGGCTGCGGGTTGTCGATGACATAGACCCGCGGCATCGGCAGGCCGCTGCGGTCGGCCAGCTGGGCGACGATCCGGTACAGCGGATGGGTCGGGTCGTTGAGTTCGCGTGCCTTGTAGTAGCGCAGGACGGCGCTGCCCGAATTCCACCAGGCAAACAGGTTGATGGCCGCGGCGACGCCCAGCGCGATGACGATTCCCTGGGGCCCTGCCAGCAGAAAGCCGCCGACCATAAAAATTGCGGTCAGGGCGGCGAGCAATAAGGCGGTGCGGAAATAGTTCGACATGGTGGTCCTGTTTGGTCCTCTCGCGTGTTCTCCACTCAATGTGGGTGCGCGCCGGTCGTTGGCAAACCCTTGGCAAATTCGGCCTGATCGTCCATATCAACGTCATGTCCGATAAACATGACAATCCATCCGACGAACAGGTGCGTGCCACGCCGCAGTATCGCGTCCGCAAGCCGGAGGGTGAGACTTCAGCACCAAAATCCGCCCAAAATACGGCGGAAACACCTGCCGTCACGTCCGCCGCGCCGAGCGCCGCCGATGCAAAACCCGACGGCGCGGACAAGGCGCCCGATGCGCCAAAGGAAATCGGTGGCCCCAAGGGGTTGGAGCCGACCCGGTTCGGCGACTGGGAACGCGACGGGCGCTGCGTCGATTTCTGACGCGCCCGCCTGACGCATCCAAAGCATGCCCGACACATTGAAGGATGTAGTGCCCGCATCGGGGGTGATCATCATCGCCGATTTGGAATACACATCATGGGAGGGTGCGCTGGAGAGCGGCTGGTCCGCGCCGGGCCAGTTTCGCGAGATCGTGCAAATCGGCGCGGTGCGCGTCGATGTGGGCGACGGCTTCGCCGAGCTGGCGCATTTCTCGGTACTTGTCCGCCCGACGATCAACCCCGAACTGTCGGATTACTTCACTGCCCTGACCGGGATCACCAATGACGCTGTGGCGCGCGATGGCGTCAGCCTCGAAAACGCGTTGGTTGCGTTTGCCGACTTTGCGGGCGGTGACGTGATCCTGACCCACGGGCGCGACGATCTGGTGGTCGGCGAGGATTGCGCGCTGAAGGATCTGGGAAACCCGTTTGCGGATGCCGACTGGCGCGACATCAACCCGCCGCTTCGCGCCATCACGGACAAACGGCTGATGAGTTCGGACCTGCCGGCATTCTTTGGCCTCGGTCGTGCCGAGAACGCCCATGACGCGCTCGCCGATGCGCGGGTGTTGGCGCGGGTGCTGGCGCACCTTCAATAGCGAAGATCGATTCTGAATCTCTGGCGCGTCAACCCTTGGGAATCTCCGCGACCACGTCCAGCATGCGGCCCATGGGCCCGAATTCACCGAGCGTCGCGCCAATCTGCTCGGCGTTGGAATCGCGGAAGTTGATGAAGTCCTGGTGGGTGTCCCAGCGCATGTAGTTGAGCACTGTACCCGTCGCGGCTTCGACATGGATGGTCGCGCCGTGGAACTCCGGCTGGGCTGCGACGAGGGTGCCGGTAATTTGTTTCAGGGCCGCGGCGCAGGCGTCGACCCGCTCGGGACCGACGGCGAATTCCACCATAACAATCTGCACTACTCTTTTTCCTCGTCTGTTTGGTCGTTGTTTTCGTCCGGCCCGCGCGTGTTGGTGCGCAGGCGGTCAAAATCGAAAATAGTCGAATCATGCCGCGTGAATGCGGGTTCTGTGGGCTGCGGACGAGTCTCGGGTTCCGGACGAGCAGCGGGCTGGGCCGGCTCGATAGGGACGTTGGCGGGCGCGTCGCGTTCGGTGCGTGCCGTGTCCTCAGCTGGCGGCCTGTTGTCCGGCTCCGTCCTGGGCTCGTTCGTCTCTCTGGGTTTGTCCTGCGGCACGGCATTTTCCTCGACCACGGTGCCGCCGAGCTTGGCCCAGTCGATACCGGTTTCCTGGACGGCTTCGTGCTGTGTGTCTGGTTTTGGTGTGGCCGGTTTCGGTGCGGTTGGCGGGTCGAGCCGATCTGATGCCGGGGGTTCTTTTCGCGCGCGCGGCTCGGCCCGTCCCGAGGGTTCGGTCCGTGTCGACGAAACTGCCCGTTCCAGCGCGTCGCGTTTGGCGCGTTTGCGCCGCCATGGCAGCCCGCCCTTGGGCTTGCCCGAAGCAGCGGGCTCTGCCGGCGTGTCGGATGCTACTGGTGCGATGGGTTCGCGCGGTGCCGGTTCCGCAGGTTGCGCAACCGGCTCTGCGGGGACGTCGGCTGGTTCGTTATCGAACGCTGGTTCTTCATACTTGGCCGGTTCGGGCTCGATTTCAGGTTCGGGCTCGATCTCCGGCGGGGTGTCGAAATTCCGGTCGGAATCGAATCCCGGTTCGTCATGCGCGCCAGGCTCGGGGTGTTCAAAATGTTCGACCGTGTCGCGGGCGGCGAATTCCTCGGCTGGTGCCGGCGGCGCCACATTGCGCGCGCGGCGTCCGAACATGGTTCCCAGTGTGACCAGCACCAGGGCCGCGCCGAGAAGGCCGGTTGCGAGCCACATTTCGGGGATGGGCAGGAGCGGCACGGAAGCCGGCGCGGCGATCCGGGCGACGAGTACCGTGATCAGCAGGATTGTCGCGAGCACGCCGAGGCCGACCTCGACGATCGAGAGCCAGATCATGGCGAATGATGCACCGAGCATGGCCATGGCTGCGCAGGTCAGGACCAACAGGATGAGTTGTTCTTGTGTGTAGGGCCAAACGAAGACCCCCAGCGAACCGGTCGTCGGCGCAAACATGAAGTCGGTGGCGGCCATTAGCCCGGTGGTGATGAACAGGAAGATGATGGTTGTCGCCAGGACATGCTGGCGTCGCCGAGGCCCGAAGACGCGGGCGAAAATGAAACCGCCAAACCCCAGGCAGAGGGTTGCGGCGATGGTTGACCCCAACCCGAATCCCTCGAGCGGGCTTTTGCGGGCGAAGTCTGCCAGATAGGTGGTCGCGGCGTGACCGGTGAGCGCCAACGCGATCAACAGCGCGTAAATCTGCGGACCCGTCAGAATAAACCCCAGCGCCGCGCGCGCATCGGCACGCAGCTCGGCGGAGAAGAGAGCGTTCGGTCGGCCGCCGCGGGCGCGGCCCATCGCCCGAAACAGGGCGAGCACGAGCAGGACCGTCAGGACGATCGCCAGCCAGCCCATCGGTTCAATTCCGCCCGCCCCATTTGTTAATGTCGCGATGCGGTCTTCGACCCCCGGGCGCGTCAACAGGCCGACGAGGGCAACAAGGATGAAGGGGCCGAGGATAAGGCCCGGCATGCCGGCGGCGATCTGTCGATGGGAGCCGTAATGGCCGAGCACCAGAATGGGCAGCACCAGCAAGGCGCCGGCGCCCAGATTGAGGGCCGTGCGGCCCCACTGGAATGTCGCGGGTGATGCGATGGTCAGCATCGCCGCGACGGCGACAACTATCGAGAGCACGGCCAGGAACATCGCCTTGCGCCCGCCAATGACATACGCCACCAGCAGGCCGATGATGCTCCCCGCAATGACGGAGCCCGGCTGCGCCTCAAGTGAAAGCGCACTGGCAGCATTTCCGACGGCACTTGGCTCGTTCCCCGCGACCGAAATCGACAGGAACTGCAGGACGGGTATCAATGCTGCCGGTAGCGCGACCAACAGGACGAGAGAAATCAGCGGCAAGCGCACGTGCGCGATGTCATCGGGCTCGTATGTCACAACAATGCCTACATAGCTTTGTATGCCTGCGTCGGGCTACCTGTTCTGCCGGTTTTCGACGAGATCATCTACCACGCTCGGATCGGCGAGTGTCGAAGTATCGCCCAGCTGATCATGCTCGTTGGCCGCGATCTTGCGGAGGATTCGGCGCATGATCTTGCCCGAACGGGTCTTGGGCAGGGCGGGTGCCCATTGCAGCAGGTCCGGGGTCGCGATCGGCCCGATCTCCTTGCGCACGAACTTGATCAACTCGTCATGCAGCGCCTCGGTGCTATCGACCCCTGCCTTGAGTGTCACATAGGCGTAGATGCCCTGCCCCTTGATGTCGTGGGGATAGCCGACAACTGCCGCCTCGGCGACATCATCATGCTCGACCAGCGCGCTCTCTACTTCCGCTGTTCCCATGCGATGGCCTGAGACGTTGATGACGTCATCAACGCGGCCAGTGATCCAGTAGTACCCGTCCTCGTCGCGCCGGCAGCCGTCGCCGGTGAAGAACCGGCCGGGATAGGCCGTGAAATAGGTCTCCGCGAAACGCTTGTGATCGCCATAGACCGTCCGCATCTGGCCCGGCCATCCGCCGTCGATGCACAGGATGCCTTCGCATGCGCCGTCAAGCTCGTTGCCTTCGCCATCGACGATGATCGGTTTGATCCCGAAGAACGGCAGGGTCGCCGATCCGGGCTTCAGCATTGTCGCGCCCGGCAGCGGCGTGAGCAGAATGCCGCCGGTCTCGGTCTGCCACCAGGTGTCGACGATCGGACAACGGTCGTCGCCGACCACCTTGTGATACCAGTGCCAGGCTTCCGGGTTGATCGGCTCGCCGACCGTGCCCAGCAGGCGGATCGATTCGCGCGATGTCTTCTTCACCGGCTCGTCGCCCTCGCGCATCAGCGCACGGATCGCCGTCGGGGCGGTGTAGTAGATGTTGACCTGGTGCTTGTCGCAGACTTCCCAGTGGCGCGACGCGTCCGGGTAGTTGGGCAGGCCCTCGAAGATCAGGGTCGTGGCCCCGTTCGCCAACGGCCCGTAGACGATGTAGCTGTGTCCCGTGATCCAGCCGCAATCTGCGGTGCACCAGTAGATGTCGCCATCGTGATAGTCGAAGACATACTGGTGGGTCATCGCCGCGTAGACCATGTAGCCGCCGGTCGTGTGGAGCACGCCCTTCGGTTTTCCGGTCGAACCCGAGGTGTAGAGGATGAACAGCGGATCCTCGGCGTCCATCGGCTCGGGCGGGCAGTCGGCCGATTGGGCCTCGCACAGTTCATGGTACCAGACGTCGCGGCCTTCGACCCAGTTGATGTCGGCGCCCGTACGATTGACCACCACGACCTTGTCGATGTGCTCGACCGTGAGCTTCTCGATCGCCTGATCCACATTGTCCTTGAGCGGAATGGTGCGGCCGCCACGCAGTCCCTCGTCCGAGGTGATGACGAAGGAGGATTCGCAATCGTGAATACGTCCCGCAATCGAATCTGGTGAGAACCCACCGAACACGACCGAATGCACCGCGCCGACCCGCGCGCAGGCCAGCATCGCGACGGCAATTTCGGGGATCATCGGCAGGTAGATCGTAACCCGATCGCCCTTCTTGACGCCGAGCGACTTGAGCCCGTTGGCGAACTTGCAAACACGCTCGTAAAGGTCGTTATAGGTGATCTTGGCGTCGTCCTTGGGATCGTCGCCTTCCCAGATGATTGCGGTCTGGTCGCCGCGCGTGGCCAGGTGCCGGTCGAGGCAGTTCGCCGAGGCGTTCAGCACGCCGTCATAGTACCACTTGATGTGCAGATCAGACGCGTCCCACGATACATCGCGGACCTGGGTGTAGGGTTTGATCCAGTCCAGGCGTTTGCCTTCGTCGCCCCAGAATCCATCCGGGTCGTCGATCGAGCGCTTGTACATTTCCTGATACTTGGCGTCGTCGGCCCAGGCGCGGTTCGCCCATTCGTCCGGGACGGGAAACTTCTCGCGGAACATGGCGCGTACTCTCCCCTTGTGATCTCGTTGTCCGGCGTTTGCGTGTTTGAGCCCGCCAGATTGGTTGCGGCGCATTATCGGGAAATCGGCCCGACCAGACAACTGCAAGCAGCGCCGTTTGTCTCGTTCTTTTGGTGAAGAGGGTCCTAGGCGCCGAAGAGAACCATCCCGTCATCGTCGACCATGACCGGCAACTGCCTCAGTGACTTGCCAACACAGGGGCCTTTCACACAATACCCGTCTTCCTTGCGGAACAGGGCCCAATGGGTGGAGCACAGGATCAGCTTACGGTCGACGTCGAGGAAGGTGTCGGGCTTCAGCTCCAGATGCGTGCCTTGGTGGGGGCAGACATTCATGTAGCAGAACAGCGCGCCGTCTTCGTCGCCCGGGATGACGAAGACAGGCATCGTTGCATCCGGGTTGTCCTCGAAAATGTGATGCAGGACGAACCCCTTGCCGGCCTCGCCGATCTCGTCGGCATGACACAGTACACGGCGGTTGCCGCGCATCACCGGCTGGGCGGTGTCATCGTTTTCGGTGCTCACGGTTTCACGCCGGCCATCCGGCACACCTCGCGCCATTCGGCGGCTTTGACCGGCTGCCCCGACAGGTGCGAATCATTGACCAGCACCATGTCGGCGAGCTTCGGGTTCGACTTGACGTCGGCCAGCGTGACCGGGGTCTCGACCGGCTTCCCGGTCTTGATGTCGACCATGCCGAAGCGGCCGGACTCGTCCGTATGATCGGGGTAGTGCGTCCGCACCACTTCGACGATCCCGACGACCTGCTTCTCGTTCACCGAATGATAGAAGAAGCCTTTGTCGCCGACCTTCATGGCCTTCATGTTGTTGTCGGCCTGATAGTTCCGGACGCCGTCCCAATGCGCGGTGCTCTTTTTGACCTGGTCGTCCCATGACCAGGCGCCCGGTTCGGATTCGAATGGCCAATAAGCCATGGCGGTTGTCCTTCGTTGATTCCTGTTGGTTTCCATATAGGGCAAGTCGGCGCGTTGCCAATCAGCCCTCGGCGCGCAGGGGTCGCGCCAGAATATCGGTGATGGTCTCATCCACACCCGCGCCGTCATGCAGGATTGCGCTGACCGCCGCGCAGATCGGCATTTCGACCCCCAGCGCTGCTGCGCGGGTCAGGACGGCGGGTGCCGTGGTGGCACCTTCCGCGACGGAAGATTTTCCGGCGATGGCATCGGCATAGGGGGTTCCCGACCCGAGCGCTTCACCGAGGGAATAGTTGCGTGACGCCGTGGAGGTGCAGGTCAGGGTCAGATCACCGAGACCGGACAGACCCATGAGCGTGCGCGGGTCCGCGTCGAGCGCGGCGGCAAACCGGGCGATCTCGGCCAGCCCGCGCGCGATGATGGCGGCGCGGGCATTCTGGCCGAGCGCGCGTCCCTCGACGATCCCGCAGGCGATGGCGATCACATTCTTGATGGCGCCGCCGACCTCGGCACCGACCAGATCGGTCGCGGTGTAGGGGCGAAACGACGGTGTGCCGAGTGCGGTCGCCAGACGGGCGGCCGTGTCGGCATTGGTGCAGGCGAGCGTGACCGCGGTCGGCAGCCCGCGGGCCACCTCGGCGGCGAAGGTCGGGCCGGACAGCACGGCCAGGTTTGCGCCCGGCATGGTCTCTTCGGCCACCTCGTTCATCAGCTTGCCGGTGTCGAGCTCGATACCCTTCGAACAGATGATCATCGGCGTGCCCGGCGCCGGCGCCAGTGTCGTGAGTGTTGCGCGCAGGAACTGGGCCGGGGTGACCATCACGATCGCATCGGCACTGTCGGCGGCATGGGCGAGGTCGTCGGTTGCTACAATCGCAGGGTCGAGCGCGATGCCCGGCAGGAAAACCTTGTTCTCGTGTTCGGTATTAATGGCGGCGGCGGTTTCCGCTTCGTGGGCATGGATCACCACGTCGCGCCCGGCGCGTCGCGCCACGGTGGCAAGGGCGGTGCCCCAGGCGCCGGCTCCGATCACGGCTATCCGCTGCATGCGCCGCTCCTAGCTCAAATTTATCGCGACGGAAATACGGGTGCCGTCGCCGAAGTAAGGGCGCACGGCATGGGACACCCAGGACGGGAACATCAACACGGTTCCGGGCATGGGGCTGATTGACTCGCTGGCCCCGAACGCCGCGCCACCGGGCACATTCGGCACCAGTTCCGGCCGGAACATCGCCGGCGCCACGCCGCGTGGGTCCTGGAGTTCGAACTGTCCGCCCAGTGACGGGTCGGCGGCGGCACCGCCATCATCGACGTAATAGACGGCGGACCAGACGCAACCCGGATGGGTGTGGAACTCATTGCCATGCCCCGAGCGATTGACGTTCGCCCAGGCGTTTGTGCGCCAGTCCTGGGGGGCGGGTTTGCCGTGACGATCGATGGTCAGGGTGTCGGCCATGTGGCGCACGAAGGAGAGCAGATACCCAAAGGCTTCGCCGCCCCACTCCGACATGTCCCATGTTGATTGCCAGCCGCCGAGATTGGAATGATCGGTGGAGGGCTCCTGTTCGCATCGCGCGATGATTGCCTCGCGCAGCGCGCCACTGATGCGGGCGCCCTCGGGCAGGGACGCGACAGCCACCGGCGTCGCGAACAGCGGCTGGATATCGATTTTCGTGCTCGGGGTTCCGTCGGCGGCCATGATGTTTCTCTCCCGGCGCGCAGCTTATTGCGCAGCGTGCAGTTCGGCCAGCGGCCAGCGCGGACGCGGCCGAAAGTCGAGCGTGTCGGGCGCACCTGTCCGCAGCCGCTCGATGCCGGCCCATGCGACCATCGCGGCGTTGTCGGTGCACAGCGCCGGCGGCGGGGCGACCATCGATGCGCCCTGGGCCTCGCTGACCGTGGTCAATGCGCTGCGGAGCGTCTGGTTGGAGGCCACGCCGCCCGCCGCGACCAGAACCGGAGAGACGTCGGGGTGGCGTGTGGCGAATTCGGCCAATGCGTGCCGGCATCGGTCGGCCAGGACATCGGCGACGGCGGTCTGAAACCCGGCGGCGAGGTCAGCGGCGTCTTGTGTGCTCGGGTCGTGGCCGAGATCGAGTGCCGCCTGGCGGACGGCCGTCTTCAGGCCGGAGAAAGAGAAATCACAACCCGGCCTGCCCTTGAGTGGCCGCGGGAGATGGAATCGTGCCGGATCGCCATCGCGCGCCGCGGCCTCGACGGCGGGGCCACCGGGAAATCCGAGGCCGAGTAGTTTTGCCGTTTTGTCGAATGCCTCGCCGATCGCGTCATCCATTGTCGTGCCCAGCAGCACATGCCGGCCGACACCTTCGACGATCAGCAACTGGCAATGGCCACCCGAAATCAGCAAAAGCAGGTAGGGGAAGGCAACGTCGTCGGTGAGCCGGGCCGTCAGCGCGTGGGCTTCAAGATGATTGACCGCGATGAAGGGCAGGTTGCGTGCCGCGGCGATGGCCTTGGCCGTCATCACTCCGACGATCACCCCGCCGATCAGCCCGGGCCCGCCGGTCGCGGCGATGCCGTCGAGCGCGTCCAGATCTACGCCCGCCTCGTCGCGCGCCCGCGCGATGATCGAATCCAGATGCTCGAGATGCGCGCGTGCCGCGATCTCGGGGACCACGCCGCCGAACGGCCGATGGTCATCCAGCTGGCTGAGCACGACGTTGGACAAAATCGACCGGTCGTCGGACACGATTGCGGCCGCCGTCTCGTCGCAACTGGTTTCAATTCCGAGTACACGCATGGGGATCATATAACCCATTTGACGGGCGGCGTCGCACCGTTGGGAATGCATGTTGGAGAAGCGATTTTGCAATCGGCGCGCATGCGGCTATGAGTTTTACATGAACGACACGAAACTCCGTATTGGCACCCGGGGCAGTCCGCTCGCCCTGTATCAGGCAAACACGGTGCGCGACCTGCTGGTTGCGGCCAACCCGGGCGCGCCCGCACCCGAAATCGTCCCGATCCGTACCACCGGGGACGCGGTCACGGACCGCCCGCTTGCAGAGCTGGGCGGGAAGGGGCTGTTCACCAAGGAGATTGACCGCGCGCAGCTGGATGGTGAGATCGATATCGCGGTGCATTCGGCCAAGGATATGGAAACCTGGCTCGTCGAAGGTATCGCTATCGGTGCGGCACTGGCGCGGGAAGATCCGCGTGATGCGCTGATCGGTGCGGCCTCCATCGCGTCCATTCCCGAAGGCGGGCGGGTCGGCACGGCGTCCTTGCGCCGGCGCGCGCAATTGCTCGCACTGCGGCCGGACCTGGAAACGGTCCTGTTTCGCGGCAATGTGGAGACCCGGCTGCGCAAACTTCGCGACGGCGAGGCGGATGCGACCCTGCTTGCCTATGCGGGCCTGCGCCGGCTGGGCCGGGACGATGCGGCCGACGCGGTTCTGGATGTGGATGAGATGTTGCCGGCTGCGGGCCAGGGGATCATCGCGATCACCCATCGCAATGACGATAACCGGGCCGTGGGCGCGCTTGGGGCGATTTCGAATACCGCCACGATGATGTGTCTGCGTGCCGAGCGCGCGATGCTCGATGCGCTCGACGGGACCTGTCACACCCCGATTGCCGGGCTTGCACGCCTGGAGGGTGAGGAGATGCACCTGACGGGACTTGCCGCCTGGCCGGACGGGCGTGACCTGGTGCGGCTGTCTCAAACCGGTCTGGCGGCGGACCCCGAAGCCCTCGGTCAGGTTGTCGGCGCGGAATTGCGCACGCGGATGGGCCCCGATTTCTTCGCAGCCCTCGGCGATTGATATGCGCGTCCTGGTGACCCGGCCCCGACCCGATGCGGTCGAAACGGCAGATGAACTGATGGCGCTTGGTCATGAGCCGGTGGTGGCGCCGTTGCTTGCCGTGACGTTTGATTCCGGCGCGACTCTCGATGTGGCGGGTATTCAGGCGGTTCTGATCACCAGTGCCAATGGCGCGCGTGCGCTGGCTTCGGCGACATCGCGGCGCGATTTGCCCGTTTTCGCCGTGGGCGCCGCCAGTGCCGCCGCCGCACGGCAATCTGGGTTCGAGCGAACCGAGAGCGCCGACGGTGATGTGGAGTCGCTTGCCGACCTGGTGTTGGCCCGGCTGGCCCCAAAGGACGGCGCGCTGGTTCATGTGGCGGGAACGGTAACCGCCGGCGATTTGTCGGGAAGGCTCGCAAGTTCGGGCTTCGATGTGTGCCGGAGGGTGCTGTACGAGGCGAAACCGGTGGGGGAATTGCCCGAAGAAATAGAACACCCTCTTGAAGAAGGTACTCTGGACGCCGTGTTGTTCTATTCACCACGTACGGCGGCGCAATTTTCGGACCTCGTGGCGGCCAAGGGGTTGGCGGGGCATTGCAGCGGGATCATCGCGCTCGCGCTGTCAGACGCAGTCGCGGAGAAGCTTTCAGGGCTTGGGTTTGCGGATGTCCGGATTGCGGAAACACCCGATCAAGCCAGCCTGTTTCGGGCTCTTGGTGTGACGAGTACATAGACGTACGCCTAATTCATCGATGTAATGCCTCGAATCTGTGGCGCGAAAATGAGATCAGGCGTATGTACGTGTTAGTACGCAGAGAAAAAATGGAAATAGACCATGAGTGACGAAACAGATCAGCCGGCAAACAGGATCATCGTTGCTTTCGGCGGCATTCGCCCGATGGCGGCCCGGTTGGACATCCCGGTCAGCACTGTTCAGGGCTGGAAACAGCGTGATTCCATCCCGGCCGGACGGATGGAGGCGGTCCGTGCCGCCGCCATTGCCGGAGAGATCGATCTGGATATCAACCGGGAAACAGGTGATCTCGATGTCGCGGCGCCCTCCGACGCAGCCACTGCGGAACCGGTGAGCGTGAAACCCCGCGAACGCGGGCCATTGCCCGAAGATTCGACTGAAAAATCGTCCGAATCCGTGATTTCCGCGCCAAAAGACCCTGCCGCACCGCCGGCGCGCGGCAGTCGCGTCGCGGTTCTGGCTCTCGTGGTCGCTCTGGGTGTCGGCGGCTGGGTCTGGTGGTCGACCCAGGGCCCCGGCGCGAACGGTGGCGACAATGCGCGCTTTTCTGCGCTCGAAGGCCGGGTGGCGCGCCTGGCGGGAGCAAATGGGGAAAGCGCACCGGCGGCAGATTCGGCGGCTTTGGCGGCTTTGACCCGCGATGTGGCGGCGCTGCGTTCGAAACTGGCCGATTTGTCGCCGCCAGATATGGGGACCGCTCTCGCCCCCTTGCAGGCAGAGATTGACGGTCTGCGTGACGCGCTCGCTGCGCAGGCTGCACGGGGCAAAGGTGGGGGAGGTAATGCAGGGCTAGACGCGGCCCTTCTCGCGCGGCTGGAAGCGATCGACGTCGAAATCCAGAATGCGATCCAGCTCGCCTCCACCAACATGCAGGCCATGGCTGGCGGGTTACTTGAATTCGATTCCAAACTTAAGGCGCTCGCAGAGGCTCAGGCGAAATCCCGGGCCGAACTCGGCGCCCGCATCGACGCGATCGAGAAGGGCCAAAATGCGGACCAGACCGAAGCATCCCGGGCGTCGATCCTGGCGCTTGCGGCGGGTCAGCTGCGGACGGCGCTGGAGCGCGGTGCGCCCTATATAAGTCTGCTCGATCTTCTTGAAACCGCGAGCGCCGACGATCCCAAGCTTGGCAAGGCCCTGACGGTTCTCCGCGGAATGTCGGACACCGGCGTGGCGACCGGGTCGGCGCTTGAGCTGTCGTTTACGAAATTGGTGCCCGACCTTCTCGCAGCGCATCATTTGGCCGCGGGTGACCGTAAAAGCGACCTCATCGATCGGCTTGCCGGACGGATCAACGACTTCGTCAGCGTGCGGCGCACCGGCGCCGATGTTCCCGGCGACGATGTCGAGGCGCGGATTGCGCGGGCGGAAATTTTTCTGGCGAACCGCGATGTTGTGGCGGCGATATTAGAGTTCAATGACCTCACAGGACCGGCCGCCGATATCCTCGTGCCCTGGTTGATACGGGCACGGGGGCACGTTGATGCCCGTGATGCCCTCGCAGTGTTCGAAGCCGAAGCGGTTGCCCGTTTGCGCACTGACGGTGGTTCGTGATGCTCAGGTTCCTGATCTATGTGGTCGAAGTCGTGGTCGTGGTGGCGATTGCCGTGTGGCTCGCGGACCGTCCCGGTGTGGTTTCCCTGGACTGGCAGGGCTGGCGGATCGAGACATCCGTGGGAATTCTCGCGCTGTCGGTTTTTCTTCTGGCGGTCGCGACCGCCGCGATATTCGCGACCTGGCGCTGGCTGCGCCGCCGGCCGCGTGAATGGTCCATGCGTCGCCGCCTAAACCGGCAGGAGGCGGGTCTGCGGGCGTTGTCTGACGGCCTTGTTGCCATCGCGTCGGGGGATGCGGACAGCGCACGCAAACATACGAGGCGGGCGGATTCGCTCCTTGATCATGCACCGGTGACGGTGCTGCTTGAGGCCCAGACGGCGCAGATCGCCGGAGATGAAGCCGCGGCGCGCGCCACTTTCGAACGCATGACACAAAATGCGGATACCGAGTTTCTCGGGCTGCGTGGCCTGATCACCGATGCTCTGAGAGAGGGTGACGATGACCGCGCCCTGGACTATGCAAGGCGCGCCTATGCGCTGAAGCCACGCACGCCGTGGTTGATCGATTCGATGGTGTCGCTGCTGAGCCGGGCCGGGGAATGGCGCGAAGCGCAGCGATTAATCGAGGAATCCCAGAAATCAAAGCGCACGACGACCGCGCAGGCGCGACATCAGCAGGCGGCCCTTCTCACCGAACGCGCACGCGCCGCGCAGTCCTTGGGGCAGGCCGCCGATGCCCATGCGCAGGCGCGCAAGGCAAACGAACTGGATCCCGCTCTGGTGCCCGCCGCCAGCCTGCTCGCGCAGCTCGTGGCCGAGGACGGTCGTGCCTGGCGTGTGAGAAAGTTTATCGAGAAATCCTGGGTGGCCGCCCCCCATCCCGATTTGCGCGATGCCTATCTCGATTTGCTCGACGCGGAGACGGCACCGCTCGATAGGTACAAGGCGGTTGAGGCGTTGGTCCGGTCGACATCGGAACATCCCGAAAGTCGCCTCGCGCTGGCTCGCGCGGCTCTTGATGCCAGTCTATGGGGTGAGGCGCGCCGGCAGCTTGACGAACTGCAGGCGACGGCACCGACGGCGGATGTTTATCGTCTCCGGGCGCGGCTCGCCGACGAGGACACGGAAGATGCAACGTTGCCAGCCGAATGGCTGGAGCTTGCGGCCAGCGCCGAGTCTGATCGTGCATGGGTGTGCGGTGACTGCGGCACCGTGGCAGATGACTGGTCCGCCGTTTGTGGACACTGCGGCGCGTTTGCGACCCTGGGATGGACCCAACCGCCGCGGATTCATCGCGCGATCGGGACAGTCGTGGGTGTCGGTGGGCCCGATGATGCCGGGGTCTCGATCTCCGGCGACGATGAAACCACCCCGCCCGTGGAAAGCAAGAACACGGCCTGACAAAGACCGGCTATTCGCCGTACGGCTTTACGAGCATGGGCGTTGTAAAGCCTTTGCTAACCAAATTTGCGTTGAATGACATCTCGAACTCCGGCTGCGCCCTGCGCCCGTGAATATCCGAAAGATGTCGATGACCGAACTATCCCTGTTTCAGAAAAATCTCGTATTTCTCGACACCGCCCTGCCGGGTGTCGCATCGCTCGTGCGGCGGTCCACCGACACGATCACCCAACCGGTGCTCGATGAAACCGGCCTGGCCGTCGATATCGATATCGGCGCAGGCCGGCTCTACAACACGGATGCCGGTGAATTTGCCCGCCTTCAGGTGGAATCCTGGCGGAATTCGCCGATGCGTGTAGTCGTCAGCCGCCCCGAACCGGAATCCCTTTCGGATCAGTGCACGAAGGCATTGTCGGCGGACCTCGCGGCGTGCGCGGGTGACACCCTGCTGCCGATCCCGCCCGCCGAGCATGCAGGCATGCTCGTGGTCGTCGGCCTCGGCCTCGGCCTGCAGGTGCCGCAGTTGCTGGAGAAAATGTCTCCACGCCATGTGGTTCTGATCGAACCGATGGAAGAATTTATGGTGCACAGTCTGCACGCGCTGGACTGGCAGGCCCTGTCGGCGCAGTGCACGGCGCAGGGCGCCACGCTCGATGTCATCGTCCAGCTCGACCCGCGCGCCGCGCAGAAGGAACTCGATGAACTGATGACCCGGTTTGGCGCGTCATCGGTGGATGGTGCGTACACTTATGTCCACTATCAGACCGATGCGACGATTGCGATCGCGCGAGGTTTCCATGAGCTCGTCGGCATGAAATCGATCATGCAGGGCTATTACGGCGACGAGAAACTGATGATCGAGAACACGGTGTCGAACGTCGACACCCACGAGTTCTGGATGGTCGACGGGACGTATCAGGCACCGCATGACCTGGCGGCATTCATCGTTGGCTCCGGTCCATCACTCGACCAGTCTATTGAGGCCATCCGTGCATGGCAGGGGCACGCCGTGGTCTTCTGCGCCGGTTCGGCCCTCCAGACGTTGCTGAGTGCGGGAATCAAACCGGACTTCCAGATCGAGAAAGAGAATAACGAAACCACCGAAGCGCGCATCGCCCACATCTTCGAGCGAAACGGCGGCGATGGCGAAACTTTCGGCGTCGACCTGATGGCCTCGGTCTCGGTCAAGGCAGGCGTGACGCGTTTGTTCGACGACAAATTCCTGTTCCATCGCGAGTTCCTGAGTTCCACGCGGATGTTCGGCGACGGCCATCATCCGGTTGTCGGCACGGGGCCGTTCTCGGCGAACACCGCCATGGCGCTCGCCACGACGCTGGGCTTCCGGAAGGTCTACCTGTTCGGCTGCGATTGCGGGTCGGTCGACCAGACGGCGCATCACGCGAAGGACACGGTCTATCACACCCGTGAGGGCCATACTCAGGGGCACAACAATATGCCCATTCAGGTGCCCGGGAACTTCGGGACACCCGCCTGGACCAACTCCTATTACCTGTGGAGCCGCTGGGTCTTCGAGACGGTGATCGCCGGCGCGGAAATTACCGCCTTCAATTGCAGCGACGGTGTCGCCATCCCGGGTGCGCTCCCCGTGCGACCCGAGGATCTAGCACTGCCGGGTGCGCCGCTCGACAAGGCCAAGGTAACGCGCGCGATCAAGGGCGCCGGCCGTCACTTTGAGGCCGGCCGGTATATGGAGACTCAGGACGTTGCGGGTCAGCTGCGAAGCTGGCTTGCGTTCGCACAGGAAATGCGCGTGTTCATGGATGAGGTCCTGCCGACCGCCGATGAACTTCATGAATTCGAGGTCGCCCTCACCCGGTTCCTGAACCGCTGTGACGAAGAATATGGCGGCGTGGTGGTACCGATCAGCGGTTCGGCGCGTGGCATGCCGCCGATCGCCGGTTACTTCATAAACCGCGCGGCTGACGCCGACGCACATGCACGGATGATGGGCGTTTTCCGAGATGTGTTCCGCACCCAGATCGAGAACCTCCTCGGCGATGCGACGGGGCTCATGGAATCGATCGCGGCGGATCACGCGAGAGAAGGTGCAGACACAAGCGAGATGAGGGCAGCGGGATGAACGCCATTCGCAAACTCAACGGCAGTCCGGCCATCCGCAAGGTGTGCGTGGTCGTCAACAGTCGTGCCAACTATGCCCGCATCAAATCGGTCATGCGCGCGGTGCAGCGGCACAACCGGCTCGAGCTGCAACTGATCGTCGGCGCCTCGGCGATGCTCTACCGCTATGGCAATGTCGTAGAGCTGATCCGTGCGGACGGGTTCGAACCGTCTGCGGTGATCTACTCGATCGTCGAGGGTGAGAACCCGACCACCATGGCGAAGTCGACCGGCATGGGAATTATCGAGCTGTCGAGCCAGCTGGAAAATTTGCAGCCCGACATCGTGCTCACCGTGGCCGACCGGTTCGAGACCATGGCCACGGCCATCGCGGCGGCCTACATGAATATTCCGCTGGCCCATACCCAGGGCGGCGAGGTCACGGGGTCGATCGATGAGAGCGTGCGTCACGCCATCACCAAGCTGGCCCATATCCACTTCCCGGCGACCGAACGCGCCCATGATTTCGTCACCCGCATGGGCGAGGCACCGGAAACGGTGCACCTGACCGGCTGCCCAGCCATCGACCTGCTGATCGATACCGATCTCAGCCTGGATTCCGGCCTGCTCAACGGCGAACGGGGCACGGGCGCCCATCTCGATCCGTCGAAGCCTTATATGGTGGTCCTGCAGCACCCGGTGACCACCGAGTACGGCTCCGGCTTCGATCAAATATCGGCGACGCTCGAGGCGGTCCGCCGGATCGACATGCAGACGGTTTGGCTGTGGCCGAACGTGGACGCGGGCTCGGACGACGTGTCCAAGGGGTTGCGCATGTATCGCGAGGAGAACCCGGACGCGAACGTGCATTTCTACCGGAATTTCCCGGCCGAGGACTACGCCCGGCTGATCAACAACACTGCCGTGCTGGTGGGCAATTCGAGTTCCGCCCTGCGTGAAGGCGCCTATCTGGGTGTGCCGGCCGTCAATGTCGGTACTCGCCAGGGCGGGCGCGAGCATGCCGCGAATGTGCGTCACGCCGACTATGACCCCGATGCGATCGAGCTGGCCGCGCGCGAGCAGATGGACCATGGCCGTTATGAATCTTCCCACATGTTCGGCGATGGACATGCCGGCCAGCGGATCGCCAATCTGCTCGCCGAGTCCGAAATCGTCGTCCAGAAAAGACTGGCCTACGCATGAGCATCGCGACCCTCGAACAGACCGCGTTCGATCTCCCCGACCTCCGCGACGCAGCGGCGTTTCCCGATTGCGCGGTGTGCGGCGAACAGGCCTGGATCCCGGTCTATGAAGGCCCGGTCCGTGATGGTGGGTTCGGCAACAGCCGTAACGGCGCGACCGTCGCCGAATGCATGGGCTGCGGCGTGCGCCGCCTCGATGAACATTCCTGTCATGACGATGCGGTCTACACGGACGAGACCTACCGCGAGATTCTGGGCGAGGAGACCGACACCAATGGGTTCCACGCGGCTCATGACCCCCTCCAGCTCGAGCGGTTGAACGTCGTCAATCCCATGACGTTGCGCGGCAAGGTCGTCGCCGACGTGGGGTGTGCGGCGGGCAGCTTTCTGGATTTCGTTTCCGGCCTGGCGCGCAGCGTCATCGCGGTTGAGCCGGGCAAGCCCTATCACGACTCCCTCGCGCGGCGTGGGTTCCATGTTTACGACTTTACGCGCCACGCGCTGGATGATTGCGCGGGCGCGGTCGAGCACGCGTTTTCCTTTCAGGTGATCGAGCATGTCGAGGAACCCGCCGCGTTCCTGACCGAGATCGCCGCCCTCATGGCGCCCGGCGGGCGGCTGACCATCTCGACCCCCAACCGGGGTGATCTG
>JABJEK010000122.1 GCA_018702955.1 Rhodospirillaceae bacterium
CCGCCCCTACAACCAGATACGTCATGCCCGGACTTGATCCCGGTATCTCTACCGATGCACAGACGAGATACGCGGGTCGAGCCCGCGTATGACGGTGGTGGGAATCGATGTAGGGGCGGGTTTCAAACCCGCCCGGTCCGCCAACGCACAACCCGCATCACACGATAAGTTGAGTCCCCGCTGTCGCGGGCGGTCGCTACATAAACCCCATTCGAAGACCCGCGACAGGGCTTTAGAAAACGGGCGAGCGACCAACGCGATGAGTTTCCTCGGGACAACCTCCACCCACCAACGGCCGGTCGGGGCCGCGCGCCTCTGGCGGCTCGCGCGCACGCCTGTCTCCGCCGAAACCCGCGCCAGCCTGGATGTGGCCTGGGCGCGGCTCGACCCGCGCTTTCAAACGCCAAATCAGATGTACGGCCGCCATGAGGAAGGCTGTGGGGCGACCATCGGCGTCATGCCGAAATGTGATTTCGCGTGTCGCGGCTGCTATCTCGGCGCCGACGCCAACCGCACGCCGGCGCTGTCTGTCGATGACGTGAAGGCACAGCTCGATCTGCTGCGCGCCGAGCTCGGCCCCTGGGGCAATGTGCAGCTGACCGACGGCGAGGTGGCGCTCCGCCCGACCGAAGAGGTGATCGAGATCCTGCGCCACGCCCGCGACATCGAGCTGATCCCGATGTTGATGAGCCATGGCGACGGGTTCCTGCGCGATCCGAGCCTGCTGAAGCGGTTGATGGTCGAGGGCGGGCTGGAAGAGCTGAGCCTGCATATCGACACCACCCAGCGCGGGCGCCGCGACCGGGATTTCCGCCACGCCACCCGCGAGGCCGAACTGATGGCCCTGCGCGAGAAATTCGCCGCCATGATCCGCCGGGTCCGCCGCGAGACCGGGCGCACCTTGCGGGTCGCGAGCACCGTCACCGTGACGCAAGATAATCTGCCGGAGGTCGGCGATATCGTGGCCTTCGCCCAGGCCAACGCGGATGTGTTCCGCATGGTCGGGCTGCTGCCGGTCGCCCAGGTGGGCCGCACCGAGGACGGCATCGGCCGGATCACCGCCAATGCCCTGTGGACCGAGATCGAGCGTGGGCTTTCGATCGAGGAGGCCAACCGCGACCGGCTCACCGCGAACCAGTGGTTCATGGCGCACCCCGATTGCAGCCGTTTCGTGATCGGGATGACCGCCGAGACGGGATATGCCGGTACCGGCCAGCGCTTCGTTCCCCTGAGCCCCGAGAGCAGCGCGCGCGACAGACGGTTCCTCGAAAGCCTGTTTGCGAATTTCGCCGGCACCACCTTCCGCGCCGACCGGCCGGCCGAGGCGGCCGCGCGGATCATCGGCATGCTGTTCCGCGCGCCGCGTTTCTTTCTTTGGGATGTGCCCGCAACGGGTTGGGGCTGGGCCCGGCGGTTCGATCCCGACCGGCCGTTGCGTTTTGCCCTGCGGGCTGTCACCGGCCGGACGCGCCTGCATCGCTTCTCCGTCGTCGCCCATCACTTCATGAGCGCCGACGAACTCGACACGCCCAGCGGCCGCGCGCGCATCGCCCAGTGCGCCTTCCAGGTGGCGATCGACGGAGAATTACGGTCCATGTGCGAGGTCAACGGCGCGGGCCTGCGCGACCGTTTCTATGCCAACATGGCCGGCACGATGACCAATGTGAACGTCACCGGCGAAGATGCGAATGCCGCAGAATCCGAAGTCCTTGATCCCGCCGCCTGACACCTGGCGCTGGCTGCTGCGCCTGTTCGGCCCACCCCGGGTCACCCTGCGGGAGGCCTATGCCGACGATCCGGGAACGGGCCGCTTCGATCATGGCGCGCTGGACGATCTTCTCCGGCGCTGCGTCGACGGTGAAGGCTTCGTCGACTATGCCGGCCTCGCCCGTTACGCCGGCCTGCTCGACGGGTATCTGTCGCGCATCGCCGCCGTCGATTTCGCCGGTCTCGCCCGCGACGAGAAACTGGCGCTCCTGATCAACACCTACAACGCCGCCACGTTACGTCTCATTCTGGATCACATGCCGGTCGCCTCGATCCGGGACATCCCGGCCAGGGCCCGTTGGAAGTCCCGACGCTGGACCGTGGGCGGACGGACCATGAGCCTGGCCGACATCGAGAATTGCGAACTCCGCGCCAAATTCAACGAGCCGCGAATTCACTTCGCGATCAACTGCGCCAGCGTCGGCTGTCCGAAGCTGCGGAACGCCGCGTTTACCGGCGCGGCAATCGACGCCGAACTCGCCGCCCATACCCACGACATACATGCCGGCGCGCGTTGGCTGCGCATGGCACCCGACGGTTTCGAGCTAACCAAAATATATCGCTGGTATGAGGGAGACTTCGTCCAGTCCGCCGGCACCGTGGCGAACTACGTCAGCCAATACGCACCCGGGATTGCACAGACGCCACGACGGGACTGGCTTCCCTATGACTGGTCGCTCAATGCCGCGTGAGCCGGTGACCAACACATGCTGGACGCCGTCCGTCCCGCCAGCCTAATGTAGTCGAAAGAGTGCCCGGACAACGTTCCGGTATCGGGGGAGGCCAAATGTCAGACTGCGTCATCGTCATAGCGGACGATCATCCGCTGGTGCGCGATGCACTCAAGCAGACCATCGCGCAGGATATGTCCGATGCCGTTTTCCACGAGGCCGCGAGCCTGGCGGAAGCGGAGGCGACGATCCGCGACGAGGGTGCGCCGGATCTTCTTCTGCTCGATCTGCACATGCCCGGGATGCGCGGCTTCACCGGGCTCGTCTATCTGCGTTCCGAATTTCCCCAGGTCCCGATCGCGATGATCTCGGCCAGCACGGACGCGCGCATCATGCGCCAGGCGGTCGACTATGGTGCTGCCGGCTTCATTCCCAAATCTGCTCCCATGGACGATATCCGCGGCGCGGTCCGCGACATCATCGCCGGCAACAGCTGGTTGCCGACGGGGACAAACGACCTGCCGGACACGTCGGAGGAAGATGCGGCGCTCGCCGCCCGGCTCGCGGCGTTGACCCCGCAACAGCTGCGCGTGCTCGGCATGCTGTCGGATGGCAGGCTGAACAAGCAGATTGCCTACGACCTCGACATATCGGAAGCGACGGTCAAGTCGCACGTCTCGGCGATCCTGCAGAAGCTGGACGTCAACAGCCGGACCCAGGCCGTCATCCTCGCCGGCCGCCTCCATGTCGAGGACCCCGCCCGCGAGATTCCCGCCGGCTGATCGACCTCGCAATCAGGTTCAGGATGCCGCGCGACGCACCGTGGCACGTTGCGCCAGCATGCGTGTCATCAGGGCCCGCAACGACGCCGGCTTGACCGGCTTGGCCAGCACCACATGCCCGCGACGCCCGGCCTCCTCGCGCAGCTCCTCCGAGGGATCGGCCGTCACGATGATCGCCGGGATCACCCGTTCATACACACCGCAAACTTCGGTGATCACGTCGGGACCCTTTTCGTCGCCGGCGAGATGATAGTCGGCGACGATAATGTCGGGCGCGTCTCCGCCCAGCTCGCGGCGCCACTCGCTGCCGGCCGCGGCGGTGCGCACATCGCAGTTCCAGCC
>JABJEK010000123.1 GCA_018702955.1 Rhodospirillaceae bacterium
CGCCGCCCTCAAGCATGTGCCAGCTGCCGAGTACAATCCGTTCGAGTGTATACGCACAAATGTCTACGGTGCTGAGAATGTGATCAGTGCCGCCATCGATTGTGGCGTCGAAAGGGTCATCGCCCTGTCCACCGACAAGGCGGTCAATCCGATCAACATCTATGGCGCCAGCAAGCTGGCTTCGGACAAACTCTTCGTGGCCGCCAACACGCTCGCCGGTGACTCACCAACCCGATTCAGCGTTGTGCGCTACGGGAATGTGCTTGGGTCGCGCGGCAGCATCGTGCCGATGATCCGGCGGTTGGTGGAAGAAGGATGCGAGAGCATTCCCCTGACCGATGACCGCATGACCCGGTTCTGGATCACCCTGGATCAAGGAATTGATTTCGTTCTTTCGAGCGCCGAAATCATGAGGGGCGGAGAAATATTTGTTCCCAAGGTTCCCAGCATGACGGTCGTCGACATGATGGAAGCGCTCGCCCCGGGCGTGCCGCGTCAGGTGGTGGGCATTCGTCCCGGCGAGAAGCTGCACGAATTGTTGATCTCCGAAGATGACACCGCTGTCGTGGTGGAGCGAGACGGTCGCTACGTCATCTGCCCGTCACAGGATTCGAACGTTCAGGCCTCGCATGAGGCTGACGGTGCAACTGTCGCACCTGCGGACTTCCATTACGCGAGCAATACCAACGAAGACTGGCTCGACGCGGACGGGCTGGTGAAACTTCTCGCGCAGATCTGACGCGGTCGTTTACCGCGGCTCCAGGAGGCAAAGCCGGCGCGCGCCATTATGCGTCTCAACGGTCTTCACAATGTTGAACCGGCGCTCAAGTTCGAGGCGGAACACGTCCCAGGTGTAGTCTTCGAAAACATCCGTGCGATTGCGCAACATCCGCTGAACCATCGCATCCTGCTTATCGACCCATTCCACGACCCCGGACGGCGCAATACGATGCAGTGTCTCAACCACGCGCGGCAGGGGTACATTCCCGCCGATCGCGAGATGATGCACCAGCGCAAGCGCGAAGAAACTCTCTGACCGGATGCGTTCAAACAGGTCGCGCCGTTCGGTCAGGTTCCAGCCCAATGCGGGGGTCGGATTCAGTAGATCACCAACAATGGGAATCACGTTGCCGGGTCCGCCGTCACGAATACGCCGATAGAGGGTGTTGATACATGCGGGGTCGATATCCACGCAGAGAACCCGATCGACTTTCGGCGCCACGAGCAGGCTGTAGTCACCAATATTTCCGCCAAGATCGACGATCGTTGAAGGGGACAAATGGTCCACCGCCTGATCCACGAACTGCCTTTTGGTCGTCTCATCCTCGGCGCTGTAGGAATGGCTGGAGGCGTAGTCTCCCCAGACCGAATCCCCCGCCTCATAGCCAAGCTTTCGGAGCGTTTTCGATAGCCCTGCAACATTCCCCGCAATCATGGGTTTCGAGAACTTCATGGTCTTGAACGAAGAGCGCATCTCCGTATCGGTATCGGCAAAACTGCGATCGAGCTTGGCCTGCAGCACGACATGCTTCAAAACCGGACCACGAAACTTCTCTCGCAGACTGAGCAGTCGCGCGAAAGCGCGTACCGGTATCCCCGAGAGGCTCCCGCGCAACCAGGGTTGAAACTCGATTCCGCGATAACTGGTCAGCATCAGCGGAAACAGGAACTCCCGGCAGAATTGGGCATAGCCATCCCAGGGTGCACCCTCGACATAATCATCAATCGAGAGCGTATCGAAGAACTGCATCCGCCCGTCATGGAACGCCACATTGAAGGCTGTCGCATCCTTGAGCATCAGGTCACGATCGAGACATTGCTGCAGCAGATCGAGGGTCACCAGCGCAGCGTCACGTAGCATGTCGAATGACCATTCCGACGGATAAGTCAGAACCGGGATGCGTGCATGCTGCATCACTGTCTCACCGAGACCCGCGTCCGCCAGCCCGATTTCAGCCGTGCTGATCAGCGTGCTTTCAATCAGGAGCTCCTGATCGATCAGTGCACCCAAAGTGCCATCCGCCAAACACGCGCGCATGCGCGCCACAGCACCCGGCGACAGTGTCCGATAGATACTTCCCTGATGCTCGAAGATGCGTCCGTCTGGATCCTTGAAGGATCCTGGATCGAAATTGAGGTTCACCGTGCGTCCGTCATTCTGTGAAGTCAGTTTCCGGTCTCGCTATCGCTATCGCCGGATTCTTCGGATTCCGAGCCACCGCCAAAAATGCTCTGAAAACCTTCCTTGATTCGCAGCCAGTATAGCTTCCCGATCACCAATGCGCCCGCCGCACCGCCAAGCAGGAGTTGCAGCAGCATGCCGCCTGTGCCCGGATCGATATAAGCATGCGCCGGCGTGCTGAGAGTTACGAGACCACACGCCGCCGCCAGGGACAGCGTCAAGAATCGAGGAAAAACAAATCGCCGGATACTGCCGTGCTTATTGTTTTGGACGCGCGTCAGGTTCAAACGCATGGAGGGCACCATTTTCGTTTCTGAATTGCCGGCCCGGCAGCAGTTCGCGCGGTTCACCGTCAATACATGACAAAACGATGCGGAACGTGTTGACAGGACTGAAGCCTTCTCCGGTTCTCGTATCACACGATTCGGGGGCCCGCATAGCGTGCAGATTGGCATAGGCGACGAACGCGGGAGGAACACCGGGTCTTGCGGTACGGGGTTCGAGGACCAAACCGCTGCGGAAACCGTGATCGGACTGCAGGATGATGTATGGATCACCGGGATCATCGGCAACGATCTGGTCAACCATCGAGACTATTTCCGCATTCAGGCATGTCAGGTCGTTCAGATAGACATCGACCAAATCCGAGTAATCCTCTCCCGCGAGGTCGAACTCGACGTTAACCAGATGCCCGCAATTCTCATCGAACCGCTGGGGTGGATGGGGCGAGAGAATATGCGCAAACAAGAACGTTGGCTTGCCCGGTGTCGGTGCGATCCGTTCCATCACATCTGCAATATTGGTGAAATCAAAGCTGAGCAGATCGGGAAGCAAACGTCGGATAATCGGGAATAGAGGCGTCAACCGCAGCAGCCCGACCTCGGCTTCACTGACCCCGATCGCACCACCGGTCGGCGCGGTCACGCAAACATCTTCATTGCCGCCGCACCGGGTTTTCAGGTTGTTGCCACCCGGCTCGGCATGAATATATCGATAGCCCATGGCCTTGAAAGCTTCGACAGTCGGGTTGAAGCCCTGCAGTCGGGCCGTCCACATCGACGGGTGAAGTGGTGCGCCTTCCGGCAGGAAATAGTTCATATCCGCGGTCGTGCTGATCGACAATTTTGTGCTCGCATAATTGGCGAGTGCGCGGCTGGCGACATCGAAACCGCGCCTCTCGAGATCGCCCAAAAACGCGCTGTTGTCATAACCGAAATAGTCCGCCAACGCGTCCGCGCGGGCATATGCATCGAAGATAAACCAATAGACATTCTCACGCCGGGCCTCGTTGCCGGCCTTGGCGACTTCAACCTTCTCGGTTTTGGTTTCCGTTCCTGAAACCGCAAACAGCCCCAACCCGACCACAGGAACGACAACCATGACGCCTGCGGCGGCCAGCAACACCCGAGCTGCCGTTTCGCTTCGCGCCAGTCGCCATACGGCAAACAGGATGAGCAGCGACACCACGGCCCAGATCGCAATGCGGATTGTACCCAGCGAGATTCCGAGCCCGGACAAAAAACCGGAAAGCGGCAGGTAGCTGAACAACAGCACACTCGCGATCCCGCAGACATGCGCCACGGCCGTCGAACGCGAACGGCCAAACAGAACCACTCCAATCAGGGCAATCAGCACCACGACAAGCCCGAAGCCCAGCGCATATGCCGAGACATTCGCACCATAGATCAGCGCGTCGTCGTGATTGTTGTTGAGGAAGCTGACGAAAGGCCAGACAGCCAGCAGAACCAGAGTCAGGAATGGTGATTTTAGCGGCATCAGGCACCTGAGCATTTGCGCGTGCGATCCACGGAAAGGATCGACCCACCTATAAGTTCAATCCCCGGGCTTGTCTACTCAACGGATTGGCACTCAATTTGGCCCTCCAAATCTTTGCAATCAGGGACCAAAACACAAAAGAATCATGATTTGTCATGTACTTGCCGAATTGACATTCACGCCGTGAACACGTACTAGTTCACGGCGTGAACAACAATTTCCATGAGCTCAGGCAGGCCCATGACGCGCAAAAGATACCGGTTGCGCCGACGCGTCCGCGTAACCGAAAAATTCATGGTCGGGAAGTGAACCTCAGGTTCCGATCTGAGCGGCTCAACTTTCCAGACTGTATTGAGCGTGTGCGCGGATGAAAGTGCTTTCACCCGGACTGCGGTAGCATGGAAAAATCGCCTAAATCATGTCGAACGCCATAACATTCACCAAACGCGTTGGTTCCTTCGCGAAAGGATTTGCGAGCGATCCGTTTACCCATTGGCCGTTCCCTGTAATCTCGCGGCGGGTCTACGGGAATCTTGCAGGATTTCGCCAGAACCTATTCGGCTCAATCGACACAACAATCCACCGTCTTCTCGGACTGTTTCACAAGAACCCCCCCTGTGATGCAGGCACCCGGAAGCTGGCAGCAGACCTGCGTAAATATGGTTTAGCCAAAGCGAATGGGTGGATCGAACCCGCGACCATCGCGACCATTCGAACGCGCCTGGTTGCGGCAGCGGAGACAGCGGGAAGCAATCCGTCTGAGTATATGACGATATTGGAAGCGCATGCCTTCGCCGAGCACGCACCCGAAGTCTTTGACATCTTCAATGCGCGTGTAAACGGCTTTCTGGAGCACTATTTTGGCGGGCCGTTTCTGGTGAATTCCGGTGCATTTCGCTTTACCCGTCACGTCCCGGAGCACGTACTGCAAGAGCGTGAGGTTTATTCTGATCGCTGGCATTCCGACAGCGGGCCAACATCCATGCTCGCGATTTTTGTGCTCCTCAATGATCTCGGGCCGGACGGCGGCCCCACATCCGCAATCAACATCTCGGCGACAAAGGACGTGGTGCGACAGGGTTATACGTCGCGCAAGGAGAGCGGTCATTTGACCGCGCAAATCGAGAACGACCCCACCCGGGTAGAGATGACCGGGCCCGCCGGCACCATCATGTTCGTGAACGTGGCGCGTTGTCTGCATCGCGCGGGCATTCCGACGGAAGGCAACCATCGCGAGTGGCTTCAGTTCCGACTGTTTCCCTGCCGCGACGGCACAGACACAACGCGACTGCGCGCGGCGAAAATCCTCAAATACACCAACCGAATTGATCAGGATTATTGAGCCCCAAATATGGCGCACGGGCGCATTCTGATCTTTGTTGAAGACCCGGGCGCCGCGAACTTTATCGCGCCGGTGCTTGATAGCCTGACCGCTGCAGGCTGGCAGATCACACTGAGTGCGGCAGGCCTGGCATCCACGTTCCTGTCCGACCGTGGCATCCCCGCAACCGTTGCCCCCACAGGGACAGACGCATCCGAATATCTGAAAGATACCGGCGCCAACCTTCTCATGGTCGGCACGGCCGAGAATCCGGGCACTTTTGCCTTTCCACTGACTCAGGCCGCACGAGAGGCAGGTGTTCCCTCGATCGGGTTCGTCGATGGACCGGCCAATGCCCAGCTTCGTTTTCGCGGATATAACTCGGACCCTCTCACACATGTGACGGACTGGTTGATGCTGTCAGACGACCATACCGCTGACCTGTTCACGGCTCTCAACCACCCGCGAACGCACATCGCCGTAACCGGGCACCCCTATTACGACATCGTCCGCACCGAAGCAGAGCAACTTCGAAAGCAATCCGTCGCCGAACACCGCACAGAAACGCTTGGGGTAGTTCCCGTCGATCGACCCGTTATCGTATTCCTCGGTGAGGGATCTGACGGGCTGGGAATGGACATCAAGCGACGCTCATCCGACTACACACTGACGGGCCGGGGATCGAGCGATCGCAGAACCGAAATCGTTCTCGAGGAATTCCTCGACGCGGTCGATACACTGGACTGCGACCCGTATCTGGTGTTTCGCGCCCACCCGAAAGACCCGGCATCACATTACGAAACCTATATCGACCGGTTTGATGCGGTTTCGGAAGGTGGGCGCCCGCTGCAGCTTTTGTTCGCCGCCGATCTGGTCGTGGGATTGTCGACCAGCCTGCTCGTCGAGGCAGCGCTCGCGGGTCTGAATACGTTGTCGATTTTGCCGGCAGAAAACCAGAAACACCTGATCCCGACGGTGTTACGGGGGCTGACCCCATGCGCAACGGATCGCGGAACACTGCAAGAACTTCTGCCCCGCCTGCTGGCGGAAAGCGGAAGCGATAGGCACCAGGGTGCACCTGCGAGCGGACCCAACGCCACCGCTCAGGTGGTCAACGCCGTCGAGTTGATCGCCGGGCGCGGGTGATCATTGATGAACGACCGGCACGCGCATATCAAAATCGTCGCCATCGTCCAGGCCCGCATGTCGTCGTCCAGGCTCCCGGGGAAAGTACTGGCACCCGTGGTGGGTCAACCAATGTTACTGCGGCAACTCGAACGATTGGGTCGCGCCCGCACCGTCGACGAAATTGTTGTGGCAACCAGCACCGAACCCGACGACGACGTCATTGCGGATGTGTGTGACAAATCCAATATCGCCTGCTTTCGCGGCTCACTGCACGACGTTCTCGGACGCTATGTGCAGGCGGCCACAGCCAGCGAGGCCGATATCGTCCTCCGCCTGACCGCAGATTGTCCGCTGACCGACCCGGTGGTGGTCGACGGACTGATCAGACACATGAGAGATGGCGCGTATGACTATGCCAGCAATACGCTCGAGCGCACCTGGCCCCATGGTCTCGATGTTGAAGCCATGACGTTCGATGCGCTTCTGACTGCCGGACACGAAGCCGATGATCCGCATGAACGTGAACATGTGACGCCCTTTCTCTACGGACATCCTGACCGTTTCAAACTCGGCTCCTACACCGGCGCCGTAGATCAATCAGCCCTTCGATTGACGGTCGACTATTCGGAAGACCTCGATGTAGTCACCCAAATCTACGACGCCCTCTATCCGATCAACGCAGCGTTCACGACGGAGGATGTGGTGATTTATCTCGATGCAAACCCGGGCATCCGCGCACTCAACAGCGCGCATGTCATCCCTTAGAGCCAGGACCATGACGACCGCCGAGAGAAATACATTCGAGATCGCGGGCCGGCCCATCGGGCCCGGCCATCCGCCCTACGTGGTGGCGGAGCTGTCTGCCAACCACAATGGCGATCTGGGCCGGGCACTCGCCGTCGTGGAGATGGCGAAGGATGCGGGCGCCGATGCCGTCAAGCTACAGACCTATACCGCCGACACCATGACAATCGATCATGATTCCCCGGAGTTCCGGATTTCGGGCGGCCTGTGGGACGGGCGCAGCCTGCATGAACTCTATGAAGAGGCCCACACGCCCTGGGACTGGCACGAGGCGTTGTTCGACAAGGCGCGTGACGTCGGCATCACCATGTTCAGTGCGCCATTCGATTCCACCGCGGTCGATTTTCTCGAAACACTCAACGTCCCGGCCTACAAGATCGCGTCGTTCGAGGCTGTTGATCTGCCGCTGATCGCACGGGTCGCCGCCACAGGCAAACCGATGATTATTTCAACCGGCATGGCAAACCACGACGAGATTGGCGAGGCCGTCCAGACAGCACGCGACGCCGGGAACCAGAACATTGTCCTGCTACATTGTGTGAGCGGCTACCCCGCGCCGCCAGGTGACTCAAACCTGCGCACGATCGCCGATATCGCGGAGCAATTCGACGTCGTCGTCGGGTTGTCCGATCACACACTTGGCACCGCCGTCTCGGTTGCGGGTGTGAGCCTGGGTGCCACGCTGATCGAGAAGCATGTCACGCTCTCCCGCGAAGACCGTGGGCCGGATTCGTCATTCTCGCTTGAACCCGATGAGCTAAGACTTCTGGTTTCAAGTTGCCGTGAAGCCTGGGAAGCCCTTGGCAGGATCGACTATGAGCGCAAGGAGAGCGAGACGGGCAACGCGGTTTTCCGCCGCTCTCTTTACGTTGTCCAGGATATTGCTGCGGGCGAAACCCTCACAGACGCGCATGTTCGCTCGATCCGCCCCGGCTTCGGACTCGCGCCCAAACATTTGCCTGACGTTCTCGGTCGTCGCGCCAGAAAATCAATCTCGCGCGGCACGGCCATGTCCTGGGACCTGGTGGAATGAACGCCACGCCGCGAATCTGTGCCACGATCGAGGCCCGCATGACCTCAACACGTCTGCCCGGCAAAGTGTTGATGGAGGCTGCCGGCAAACCGATGCTCGCGCACATGATCGAGCGGCTACAGCGGGTCCCCCGGCTGGATGACGTCATCGTGGCAACGACCGTCAATGACACCGACGATCCTGTTGTCGAACTCGCCGAGCGCCTGGGGGTCAGTTGTTTTCGCGGTTCGGAGCACGATGTACTGGGCCGCGTTCTGGCAGCGGCACAGACGAACGAGGTTGATCATATCGTCGAAACCACAGGCGATTGCCCGTTGATTGATCCGGCGATTGTTTCCGATGTCATCGATTACTATTTGGCGCGCGACGTCGATTACGTTTCCAACGCACTGGCACCCCGGACATATCCGGTCGGCATGGATACCCAGATATTTGCCACCGACATACTGGCAGATGTGGCTCGGCGCACCGATGCACCCGACGACCGCGAGCATGTCTCGCTATTCATCTACAACAATCCCGATCTCTATAAGGTGGCGGCGGTCAAGGCCGCGCCACATCATACGGCGCCAGAGATGCGCCTGACCCTGGACACCCCGGACGATCTAAAACTGATCCGTCGGGTATTCGAGGCGCTGTACCCGACAAATCCAGAATTCGACCTGTCCGACATGTTTACGTTCCTGAACGGCCATGCCGCCAGCTAGCGAACAACTCACCGCCGCAATCATCGGCTGCGGCGACATCGCCGGCGGATACGATGCGCACACCGATGGGTCGTCGGTCCTGAGTCACGCGGGCGCCTATCGCGCCGACGGCCGGATTCAGGTCGTTGCCTGTGTCGAACCCGATCCGACACGGCGTCAGGCGTTTATGAAAAAATGGGATATCCCTTCAGGCTTTGACACCCTCGATGATTGCCTCCAGGAAACGGGGGCCCTCGACGTGGCTAGCGTCTGTTCGCCCACCCACACCCATGAAGCGGCGCTCACGCGTCTGCTCGACAGTTCCGTGCGCATCGTATTTTGTGAGAAACCGATGACCGGCGACCCGGCCCGCTCTGAGCATCTGCACGAGGCCTATAACGCTGCCGGCAAGAAAATCTGCGTCAACTATCTGCGTCGCTGGGATTCCGAGATGGCCACTCTGCGCGATGAGTTGGCTTCGGATGATTGGGGCGCGGTGCGCACGGTTACGGCGTTCTACGCAAAAGGACTCTTCCACACCGGCAGTCATATGCTCGACCTGATCCAGTTTCTGCTCGGCCCCTTGACGCCGCATCAGGTGTTGCGCCGGATCGAAGATTTCAGCGCCGAAGATCCGACCACCGATGCAATTCTGACCGGTACCGGAGACTTTCCCGTTTACCTGATCGGCAGCGACAGCAACGACTATGCGCGCTTCGAGGCCGAGACGTCCGTGCTCGCCAGGACGCCACTATCCTCCTTCTCCAGCGCGTGGTCGCCTCTGCAACAGAAGGTC
>JABJEK010000124.1 GCA_018702955.1 Rhodospirillaceae bacterium
AGAAGGTCAGCCCGGCAGCTGTGATCAGCAGAAATTTTCGCTCCGACCGGGTGGCCCAGACACAGGCACAAAGCCCCCAACAGAAGAATGCCATGAAGACCGTGTCGGCGAGCACGAAGGAGGTGAGGATTATGAGGCTGGTCCAGACACAGGCAAGAATCGCGGCGGGCAGCGCCCAGCGGCGGTCGATGGCCCCGGCGAGCAAGCCGATTGCAAAAACGGTCGAGGCATCAATGAATGCCTGGACGACACCGACGACCCAGAGGCGCTGTTCGCCGGCGATGTCGAGAATGCCGGCGAGGAAATAGGGGTAGAGGGGCATGCGCCCCGTGTCGCGCCCGAAAACACCCAGATCCCAGTTTACCAGCCCCCCGAACTGGTTGATGTTCGACGCGAGTTGCAGGTATTTCCCGGAATCGCTGCCGTTGTTGATGTTCCCGTCGAACGCCACGACGATGGCGAGATAGGCAAGGCGCAGGCCAAGCGCCGACAGAAAAAGGATGACAACCTGATTGCGCGTGAAAAGTGGCGCGCTCTCTTCGGAGGCGATGCTCAAGACTCCATGTCCATACAATATGCCGCGACGTTATCGCGATTGACCTTGCCCCGGTCGGTTTTTGGAATCTCGTCGACGACGAACCAGCGTGATGGAATTTTCTCGCGGGCCAACCGTTCGGCGCACCAGAGGCGCAGCGCGCGCGGGTTGATTGTGGAGCCGTCACCAGAGGTCACAGCCACCGCGACAATCTCGCCTTCGATCTCGTCCGGCAATGCGAACGCGCAGGCCTCACCGACGGAATCGTGGCGTTCAAGCAGCAGATCAATGTCTTCCGGGTGAACTTTGATGCCACCTCGATTGATCTCATACTTTTGACGACCGGTCAGGCGGATGGTCCCCTTGGCATCGATAAGGCCAATATCACCGGTGTGAAACCAGCCGTTGCGCAATACCGCATCGGTTTGTTCGGGTAGCTGGAAGTAGCCCAGCATTAAGCTGGGTGACTGGACGAGGAGTTCACCTTCGCCTTGCGCGTGGACGTTGCCTTCGGCGTCCAGAACCGCGGCGCTGCCGCCCCACATGTCACCGACCAGCCCATCGGCTGCGTCGTAATCTGCCAGGGACGCCCCCGCGATCCAGTTTGCCGTCTCCGTAATGCCATACATGTTGACCACATCGCGGGTGCCGGCCCATTCGGCGATTCCATTCCACAAATCGGCTGACAAGGGGGCAGACCCGACATGCACCCGCGCGAGCGTGCCCTTTTTTGGTGGCGGTACTGACCCCAGGACGCGTTTCCACAATGTCGGAACCGAGCTCATGAATGAAATGCGGTGCTCGTCGATGATGCTGCCGAGGTTCCCCGAAACATCCAGATTTGTCGCTGGCGCAAGCAGGAGGTCCTGACGGTCGAGCAGCACGGTCAGGCAATTGCCGATCAGGCCGTGCCCGAAATGGGTCGGCAGGACAGACAGGGTTCGCGTCCGCGTAGGTCTCGGGATGTGGGCCTGGTTCAGTGCAACGCGCGCGAGCAAGGAACGGAAGCTGTGCAATACGCCCTTGGGCGTGCCGGTGGTGCCGGAGGTAAACAGAATTAGCGCGTCATCGTCTAGATTTGATTCGCCTGCAACGTCATCGTCGGCAATTCCGAAAGCGTTGCTGTCGAAGACGGGAGCGGGAAGTTCGGTGTCGAGCCGCGTGACACCGTCGTCAAGTACAGCCCGCGCGCTGACGAACTCAACGATCCGTCCGAGCTCTTCCTCGGTGGTCGAGGGGTTGAGACAGACCGCGCAGGCGCCGATTTTCCAGACGCCCATCAGGTCGCCGAAAAACCGCCCGCTGCCGCCGTGCCAGATGACAATTCGATCACCCCGGCCCGCGCCGATATCGATCAGGTGCTGCGCCGTTCGGCTGGCCTGCGCGGCCAGTTCGCCGGCGGACCAGGTGATGCCATCACGCCAGTCGGTGACGGTCCCGAGGCTTTCTGTTGGAATTCGCATATGTGCTTCTGTCGATACCCGGGTTTAGACCTGATGGCCGCGGAGAATGGCTTCGAGCGTGTCCACGACCCGGTCCACCTCGGCAAATGTGAGTGATTCAAACAGGGGCAGACTGAGACATGTGTCGTAGTAGGCGCTGGCGCCCGGAAGGCCTGTCTGGCCGTAACGGCCTTTATAATAGGGCTGCCATGGGACCGGAATGTAATGAACCTGGCTGCCGATGCCCTGTGCGCGCAAACGGTTCATGACCTCGGCCCGGGTGAGTCCGGCCGCTGCGAAGTCGATCCGGACGACCTGCAGATGCCAGGCGGCGCGGCAGCTCTCGACAACCTCAAGCGGCTGAACCACCGGGGCGAGCGCGGACAGTTTTTCGGTGTAGTGCGCCACGAGCGCGCGGCGGTGTTTCACAATGGCGGGCAGGCGTTTCAGCTGACTGGCACCCAGTGCGCACTGAATGTCGCTGATCCGGTAGTTGAGGCCGGGTTCAGCCATTTCGTAGTACCAGGGGTTCACGTCGCCACTGGGGTCGTGGGCGAGAGATTCGTTTGCGAGTTTTGCCGGGTCGCGGGTCATGCCGTGATTGCGGAAAAGCCGCAGCTTTTCAGCGAGATCGGCGTCCCGGGTGGTGATTGCCCCACCCTCGCCCGTGGTGATGGTTTTCACCGGGTGGAAGGAGAATGTGGCCATGTCGGCATGGTCACATCTGCCGACCGGATGGCTGTCCGCGCCCGTTTCGTAGGACGTGCCGAGTGCGTGGCAGGCATCTTCGATTATCCGAAGCCCGTGGGCGCCGGCAAAACTTGCGAGTGCCGCCGGTGCTGCGCATTGCCCGGCAAAGTAGACGGGCATTACGCCCGCGATACGCTGCCTGTCCGCGCGCGCGAATGCGGCCTCTGCGTGTTCGGCCAGCATCTGTCCGCTCTTCGGGTCGACGTCGGCGAACACCACTTCCGCACCCACAAGGCGGGCCGTGTTGGCGGTGGCCAGGAAGGTGTTGGCGGGGACGATGACACTGTCTCCGGGCCCTATTCCAGCGGCTAGCAAGGCCAGGTGTAGGGCTGCCGTGCCGCTGCTACAGGAAACCACATGTTCCGCGCCGGTGATTTCACTGAGTGCCGCTTCGAAGGCGTCGACGGCGGGTCCCGTGGTCAACCAATCGCCCTGCAGCACAGAAACGACGGCGGCGATGTCGTCGTCGGTTACGGATTGCCGGCCGTAAGGTAATAGGGCGCCGTCCGATGATGGCTCAGGTTTGTTTGTCTGGTCTGGATTTTTCATGCTGGCGTACTTCACGACCGTGAGAACTCACGGTGATCACTAATGCCCGAACGCGACCGTATTCTAAGTGGCGCGCCGGCGTCGGAACATGCCGACTATAATCAACAGGACAAGGCCACCCAAAAGGCCGCCGATCCCGAAGGACAGGATCATGTGGCGGTATCGCAACTCCGGAACTTGTGCCGCGATGAAAAAACGAACCTTGTCCAGCGTGCCGAATTCCGGTTCCGAAGTGACGGCGGCCCGGCCGGTCAGATGCTCACCGATGATCGCGGCATGGGCTGGCGTCACGTCCAGTCGTGGCATGCGGTTCTTGGGGTTGTCGAATGTGGGCTCCTGGAGATACGTCTCCAGCCAGCGGCGCACACGTTCATCGCTGCTCGCTTCGAGTATGTTTTGGCGGGCGTCGCGGAAGTTCACGAAGGGCTCGCCGTCGAGCTTGTCGACCTCGGCAACCCGTGCCGCATAGGCCGGGTCGTTGAGCGACGCAAAGAGCCGGTCCCGCAGGCCGTCGTCGAGTGCGGGCCCGAAGCTGCCACCGGCGCCGGTGATCTTGTGGCATTGGCGGCAGCCATACTGGTTGATCAGGGCCAGCGGTGTCTCGTCGGATCCGATCCGGTGCGGATAGTCGGAATTTGGGTCTGCGCTCACCTTGAAGACAGCGACGGTCCCCTGGGCGTTCGGCAGGATGGGCAGAAAATACAGACCATCCGGGCCGACAGCGGTGGAAACCGGGATTTGCATTCCGGTGCCGCGGTAATTGAGGATTGAGCGGGGGACGCTCGCCATTTGTTTGGTGTCGAAATCATACTGCAGCAGGAGCAGGCTGCGTTTGCCATCCACGCTGCGGCCGACTTCCCCGGGCGTGCCGGAGGAGACGGTGACGAAGTTGCCACGAAAATCCTCGGGGAAGACCTCATTGTCCTCGTCGATATAATCGAGATGCACGAGGCCGACGGAGGGTGTGAAGGTTTGGCTTGCGCGTGCGCCGATGCTCCAGTCGGTGCCGTTCCAGAGATAGTTTTCGCCTTCCTCAATCTCGTTGAAACGATCCACATCGCCGCCATTCTCGGTGGCGAACAGGCGGCCATCGACCATCTTCAGGCCGAAGGGATTGCGGAAGCCATAGGCCCAGATGTAATCGATGGCGGTCGTTTTGCCATCGTCCTCGAAGAAGGGGTTGTCGTCGGACGGCTTGAGGTCGAGATCGGTGCGGATGATCGAGCCCAGGGTGGAATGCAGGTTCTGCGCCTGGGCTTTCTCGTCGCCATAGCCGACCGCTGTGTAAACGTAACCATTATCGACCTGACAGGGGCCAATCTGGTGGGCAGTTGCCGAGCGTTCCGGGCGGAAGACGTCGAGCAGTTCCAATCGGTCGGTGCCCTCAAGTCCGAATGTGCCCGGCGTGGTTGAATAGCGTGCCATGCCGTTTCGGTAGATCTGGGTTTCGTCCAGATAGGCAAAGGTGACGAAGACGTAGCCGTTCTCCGGATTCAGGCAAACCCCGGTCAGGCCGACCTGATCGAATGAGTTCGGCCCCTGGGGGATCGGCAGGACATCGCTGGCGAAGGTGTGAACCGAACGGTCGTTTGTCACAACCTTGATCTTGCCCTTGAGCTCGAGCACGAAATAGAGCGGATCCTTGGGGCCCGGACCCGGTTTCTCGACGAAGATCATGTGCGAGGGGAAATTGTACCCCTCGCTGTCGATGGTCATATCCAGCCCCTCGGCCAGCTCCCAATCGTCGCGCCAATCGAAGGGTTCGGTCGGCGGGTTCTGGGCACTTGCGATATCAGATATGAACAGCGCGGCAATTGCGGCGGCGCCGAGGGAAACTGCGAGATTTGAAAATTTCATCGCGTTCGGGTCCTTAAGGGAATCGAGCATGGGCGCGACCAGCGTCGTCGCGTTTGTATATATGGCACGTGTGTTCGCGCTGACATGCGGGTTTCCGTCGCACGGCGCGACATCACCCGGTGACACCCTGTTCGGCGCACATGCTGTGGAAGCGGGATTCCGGCGCGTTGAACAGTTCTTCGAACGAACCATCCTCCACGATCCGCCCGTCCGAGAAGACATAAATACGATCACAGTCGCGCACGCTGGCGAGGCGATGGGTAATGATCAGCACCGTACGCTCGCCATGCATGCTTTTGATGCTGTCTTGCAGATATTGCTCGGAATGGGCGTCGAGCGCGCTGGAGGCCTCATCGAAGATCAGCAGGCGCGGATTCTTGAAAAGTTCGCGGGCAATTGCCATGCGCTGACGCTCACCGCCAGACAACCTTATGCCGCGATCACCAACGGCCGTCTCGTACCCGTTCTCGAGCTCCGAGATGAACCCGTCGCACCGAGCCAGCCGTGCGGCTGTACGAACACGTTCCATGCCTGGCGCGTCATCCGGCGCAATTGTCCAAAGTGAAATATTATCCGCCGCCGTCCCGTCGAAGATCACCGGGTCCTGGGTGACGTAGCCGGTCTGGCTGCGCAGAGCCGCCATATCGAGATTCTTGTAGGGGGTGTCACCAATCCGGATCTCACCGTTATTGGGCCGAAGCATCCCAGTCAGCAGATGGAAGAAGGTGGTTTTCCCCGACCCGGACTCGCCGACAACGCCGACCGTCTCGTTGGGGCGGATCACGACGTTAAGATTGTGCAGGATTTGCGCGTCGCCGTGACTGAACGAAACATTCTCGACCGTGAGCGGTTGGTCGAGATCGGCACGTTCGCCGTGGCTGCCGGATTCGAGATGGGGCTCGATGTCGGCGATCACATCGCGGACCGCGAAGACGCCGCCGATGGTCTGATTGAAGACTTGCAGTTGCGGGCCAAGAGAGACCAGCTGGGTGAGCATGCGATAAAGCACCAACGCAACAACAATGACCTCGGCGAGAGAACCGCCCAGAACTTCAACTTCGTAGTAGATAAATGTCGCCAGCACGATCACTGCGATTGGGTCCTTCACGGCAATGATGATCGCCGCGAGCTTGCGGATGCGCAGTTCCGTGCGCGACAGGTTGTTGATCGAATTGATCACATGTCGATTGGCAGAACCCGTTGAGCCGGTGGCCTTTAGATAGATGAAGGACTGAATCAGCTGAATGAAGGTCGAGTTCAACTGCCCCTGCAGGCGGGTTTGTTCGCGCGAGTAGACGGCCGTGCGTCCGATGAGGCCGCGCATGGAAACCAGCACCAACCCGGCAGCGACGAAGATCGTCAGTGTGACTTCCGGTTTCATCGACAGGGCGATGGGCAACAGCACCAGGGCATTGATCACGCTAACCGAGAGCAGACTGAAGCTGCGCATCGAGGCGACGAATCTTGCGACCTCGGCAATCACGATGTTGTTGAACCAGCCGGCGGTCTGGTTGACGTAGTAGGAGAGCTCCATCTCGCCGAAGCGTCGGGTCAGATCCGATTGTAGCCGACGGCGAATGTCGACGACGATGATCGACATGAAATAGGTCGAGGTGAATACCAGTAATCCGCGCAGGGTGAACGCGACCACGATTACCAACAGCAGATTGAGGATCGTCGGGGTGACGCCAGCGCTTTGCAGGAAACTGACCACGCTCGCGGCAAAAGGATTGTCGGCCGTGTCACCGACCGCGGCATTGAGCAGGGGCAGCAGGGTTACGATTCCGACGGCTTCAACAAGGCCACCGATCAAAATCAGAGCAAACAGGGTCGGCAACCGCCAACCCGCATGCTCGTGGAACATCTGCAGGAAGGTGCCGAACTGTCGGAGGGCGCCGATTAGCGGGTCCTCATCTGAGGTTTGTTCACCCGGAAAATCACCAGGATCGGCCCGCGCTGCTTGCCGGATTCTACCGACGGGTCGTTGCTGAAATGCACATGCCCCACATGCGTCCCGAACAGATCGAGGATATCGGCCAGGCTCGAATAGATCCGATCGCTGCCGGGTTTGTAGTCGAGATCCTGGTTCGTGGCGCTGTCGGGCTGCAGGTCGCCTGTGTTGATCGCGATGTAACCATCATGGCGCGTCACGCGCAGCATCTCCGCCGCCGCGATTTCGGGCGCATCGCTGTAGCCGAGCACCCGGCTGGCTATCACTACGTCGAAGCTATCATCGGCATATGACAGCGCGTGCATATCGCCAATATCGATCCGCGGGGAGTAGCTCAGCAGATCAACACCGGTGACATTGCGCAACCGGAACCCGTGGGACGCCAGACACAGTAACTCGGCCTCCGAACGTGGTCCGATGGACAGTACTTTGGCTTCGGGCAGGCGCCGTTGCAGGCGCGGGATGATCGACAAGGGCCGGATCAGCACGCTGGACCTTCCAACGCGACGGATGCTCCGACGGATGCCTTTTAGGTTGTGCATGACCGTGTTGGCACTCACGGAATCATGCGTCTGATCGGCGACTTTCGTGCCCCGGCGCACAAGCCGGAAATACAGGTAGCGGATGACGGCGACCGTATGGAGAATCTCCACGATCAGCATCAGGCGCGACAGGCGCGGGAAGATCGAACGGCGTTGCGTAACTTCGGTCATCGGGTGCTCAATGGATTCACCGTGTAGCGCATCAGTTGCAGAAGATCGGTCCCGACGGCACCGATGATCGTGCGGGCGAGTTCGTCGGCCACAGCGTCGGCGTCGCGATCCGCTACATGTATGACGGTGTGGGGCACGCGCAGACGGCTGAGCAGGCGTTCCATCGATGTCTGGTAATCGTCGATTTCCTGGAGAGTCAACTCCTGCTTGCGCGCGATGACCGCTTCGGGGCTGTCCACGATCAGGACCGCACGCGAGGGGCGACGCATGAACCGGCAGGCGAGATACCCGACAAGGGTGCCCAGCCGTCCCGCTGCCTTGCGGATGCCGAGCTTAAGAAACATGTCATAGACATAGCG
>JABJEK010000125.1 GCA_018702955.1 Rhodospirillaceae bacterium
AGCGCCGGAGCTTCATCTCGCGAAATACGCCTTCGCGCTGCATCTTCTTCTTCAGCGCTTTCAGCGCCTGGTCGACATTATTGTCTCTAACTACGACCTGGACGATAGGAATCACCCCCTTCCGCACATCTCGGCCCGAAATCCGCATATTTGCGCGTTTTTCAGTGCCGTCCCCAACGGGGAGGCGCCTTCTAGCACGGGATCGGCGGGAAAGCCAAGGTTGGAGGCGTGCATCTGCCGGAAAATCGCCTTATTTCGGCGTTTCCATGATATCCGGCAGCCCATGTTGGGCATGCCGGTGCGATGGCGGTACCATCGCGCATATCACCGAAGGGGAACAGCAGCGTGACGACCCAGCCGGGAAACAGGAAACCGACGAAGCTGACGAACCTGACGTTTGGGGCGAACCTCACGTTTGGGGTGACGCTCGGCGTTGGGGTGTTGCTGGTCGGCTTGGGCGTGAGCGCGGGTCCCGCCTGGTCGCAGACGCCGGTAGCGACGCCGGCAGCGACGCCGGCCAGTACGCCGGCAACACGCGACGCCGGAACGCTGTCCCATGACTGCACGGACGTGACCATCGACTATGCCGATGAACCCGGGCTGACCCGCGAGGAGCGCATCGCACGCATGGACCGTGCCTTCCAGCGCTCGCTCGGCCGTTTCGAGGAATGCCAGTCCGAGCGCGCCGGGACGGGTGGTGGTTCGGGTGGTGGTTCGGGGGGTGGAACAGGTGGTGACGCCGGCACGGGTGGCGGTGATGGTACTGGCGAATTGTCGGGCACCGAGGCTGCGGGAACGGATGCCGGGGGTTCGGAATCCTCCGGCGCCGAAACCTCCACGGCGGCCAGCGATATCTCCGGCCCGGATGCAGCCGAGAGCGCGCCCGCGCAGGAGGGCAGCTCGACGGCTGCCAGCGATGTGACGGGCGACGCGCCCACCGTGAGCGCATCGACGACTGCCCCCAATCAGAACGGCAAGTGGACGCGGCCGGACGATATCGAGAGCCCCGAAGACAAGGCCGACAGCCCGGCGCGTGATGAACCGGTGCGCGAGGCGGCGCGAACGCAGGGCGGCGGGAAAGTCCCCGAAGATATTCCGCCAGCAGACAATGACAGCGCGCTGGAGGCGCAGATTCGCCAGGCCGCAATCGAGGAAACCGACCCGGAACTGAAAAAGCGGCTCTGGGACGAATATCGCAGGTATAAGGGCCTACCGGTGTCCCAGTAGGGGCTCCGGACGGAGACTGACATGCAAAAGCTTTTTCGCAAGATGGGTGTTTATGCCGTGTGCGCGTGCTTCACGCTCACGGCCTGCGTGACCAATGGGAATGTCGGCTCTGGCGGGGCCGGCGCCAGCGGCCCGAATGTGGGCCCGCAATTGTCGTCGTTGTTCGACCCCGAGGGGCCGGCGAAGGTCGATCCCGCGAAACCGCGCCTGGACGTGGTCGTGCCGGTGTTCGATCCCGGTCTATCGGACGCAGGGCGCAATTATGAAGAAGAGGGCGTGTGGCCGGAACTGCGCCGGGCGGAAGCGAATCGGTTCGCGGTGAAGCTGAAAGAGGCGCTCGAGAAAACAGGCGCGTTTGGTGCCGTGCGCGTGACGCCGGACCGCAACGCCACGGGCGATCTCTATGTCCTGGGGAGCATCGTTGAATCCAATGGCGCGGATGTCGAAATCCAGGTCGAAGTGGTCGATGTCTCGGGCCGGTCCTGGTTCGTCCGCTCCTTCGACCACGAGGTGCCCTCGGGCTTCCACAAGAACATCCGCAATGAGGGGCTGGACCCCTATGACCCGGTGTTCGAGGAGGCGGCAAACCGGGTGGCCCATGAGCTGGATGATTATTCAATCGCCGAGCTCGATAATTTGGGCCGGTTGACCGAGCTCCGGTTCGGATCGAATTTCGCCGAGGACGCCTTTGCCGAGCACCTTGTAACCAAACGGGGCACCGTCGCCCTGCGCAGCTTCCCGAGCGATGCGGACCCGATGCTGGAGCGAACCCGGGCCGTGCGGGTGCGCGATCAGCTTTTCGTCGACGGATTGCAGGACCATTACCGCGCCTTCAGCGCCGAGATGCAGGAGAGCTACCTGATCTGGCAGGAGCAGAGCCTGTTCGAACAGGAAGCGCGGCGCGAGGCGAATGAGAAGGCGATCGGCGAGGCAGCACTGGGTGTGCTGGCGATCGGCCTGGGCGTGCTGGCTGTGATCGCCGGGTCGAATTCGGATTCGACGGCCGGACGGACCGCGGGTGTGACCGGCGGTGTCGTGGCGGGGACGCTCGGCGCTACCCTGCTGTCGAGCAGTTTCCAGACCAGCAAGGAGGCCGAGGTGCATCGCGACGCGCTGGCCGAGTTGGGCGAGTCCATCGACATCGACCTGGCCCCGCGGGTGGTGGCTTTCAAAGAGAAGACCATCGAGTTGACGGGTACGGCGAAGGAGCAATTCGCCCAGTGGCGGGCGTTCCTGCAGCGGGTCTTCGAGGAAGAGCGCACCCCCAACGTTCAGCTCTAGGGCGTACCGCCGCTTATGCTCCAGGAGAAACTCGAACAGGAAAGCCTGGCCGCCCAGCGCCGCCGGATACAGATCGTGGTTGGCATCGCCGCGAGCGTCGCGGTGATCGGACTGACCTATGCGGGGATCGTCCTGCTCCGCCCCTCGGATGTGGCGGACGCACCACTGGCGGCCCAGACGACACCCGAGGCCGTGCCGAAGACGCCGCAGGCCATGCCCGAGATTGTCCGCCCCGCGCCGGTTGTCGCGCCCGATGAGGCGGCAAACGAGGCGGCGCGTGATCAGTTCAAAATCGACCTCGCCGCGTTCCAGACCGCCCTGGAGCCGGCGGTGACCCATGATGATTTCGCGCGTTGGGACGCCGCGGCGCAGCGCCGGATTCTGGACGGCAAGGCGGTGGCGATCTCCCTGTTCTCGGAAGGGTCCTACATGGCAGCCGTCACCGAGCTGGCGGCGGCGCGCACGACGGCCGAGCAGGCGCTGGCGGCACGCGAACAAGCCTTCAATGATGCGTTCGCGGCGGCGGAGGCCGCCTTTGGCGACGACAATTACGACGCGGCGGCGCTGGCGATCGATCGCGCCCTGACGATCCAGCCGATGTCTGACCCAGCGGCGGCTCTGAAGCAGCGGATCGACGCGTTGCCGGCGTTGCTGGCGAAGATCGAAGACGCGGCGGTGGCCCGGGTCGAGAACAATCTGGATGCCGAGCGGGGCCATCTCGAAGCCGCGCTGGCGATCGATCCGGGGCGCAGCGAGCTGGCGCCCCGGCTGGCAGAAGTCCGGCGCCTTTTGCGCGAGGCACGGTTTGCCGGGCATATCGTGGCTGGGTTGAAGCATGTTGAGGCCCGGGCGCTCACATCGGCGCAGGGCGCTCTCGATGCGGCCCGCGGGATCTATCCCGATCGCGCCGAGGTCGACGTGCTGGACGAGAAGATCGCCGGTCTGGAGATCGAACTGCTGATCGAGCGCCTGACCCGGACCGCAAGGGCCGCCGCGCTGGCCGATGACTGGGCCACGGCCGAGCAGACCTATATCCAGCTGCGTCGGCTGGCGCCGGCCGACCGCGACATCACCGGCGCGTTGGCGCGGGCGCAGACGATCAACCAGCTGCACGCGCGCGCGGCACGGCATCTCGCAGCACCCGGGCGGCTGGCCTCCGTGGCCGTGGCGGCGGAAGCCGCCTCGCTCGTGGATGCCGTGGCGCCGATGCGCGACGAGAGCCCCCGCCTTGCAGCGCAGGCCGACGCGCTCGCCGGGCTTATCGCCGCCTATGGGGTGAAGGTGCCGGTGCGCATCGTCTCGGACGGCAAGACCAACATCACCGTGCGCGGGGTCGGGATTGTGGGAAAGATCACCGAGCGGACCATCGAGCTGCGGCCCGGCCAGTACACGATCGAGGGTATCCGCGAGGGGTTCCAGGCCGTGCTGATGCGCGTCGACATCCCGCCGGGGCAGGCCGATCTGGTCCTGGAGATTGTGCCCGATGAACGCATCTGAACCTGAATCGGAACCGGGGTTTGAACGGGGGCTGCGCGCCGCGCGCGCGCGCCAGGCCCGGCTCTACGTGCTCGGGCTGGTGGCGTTGGTGCTCGTGGTCGTTGCGGTTGCGGGGATTCTGATTTCCACCAATGCGACCCGGGTGACGATCCTGCCAGCCGAAGCCGAACCGGAAGGTTCAATCGAATTGACCGAGGGGTTCGGCCTCGCGGTGGGCGATGCGGTCTACACGGTCTCGCGGGCACCTGTGCTGCTGGTACGCGCACCGGGCTTCCGCGACGCCAGGCGCGCGATCCAGCCCGGAGAGAAGGGCCGCCGGATTGCGGTGACGCTTGTGCCGCTGCCCGGCCGGCTGGTGGTGACGACGGCGCCGGCCCTGGTAGACAGCCGCTGGTCGTTTGACGGGCGGCTGGTGAAAGTCGGCGAGCTGCTCGACACGGAGGGCGAGGACGGGGCCCATGAGGTGGCGGTGGATCATCCGTTCTTTGTGCCGGCGACGCGGGATGTCGAACTGAAGCGGGGCGAAGTCACCGAGACCGAGATCGCGCTGGAGCCCGTCGCGGGGCGCCTGACGATCATTTCCGATCCGGCGGGGGCCAAGGTGGAGATTGGCGGCACCGACGCTGGTGCCACGCCACTCGACCGGACGCTCGCGGGCGGGGAATACCGGATCACGGTCACCGCACCCGACCGGCAGCCCCTCGAGGACGTCATCCGGATCACCAACGCCCGGCCCGACGTCGCGCGGAACTACAAGCTGCTGCCGTTCGCAGCGACCCTGAATTTCGACGTGTCACCGGCCGGCGGCGAGTTGCTGGTCGACGGCCGGCGGGTCGACCCGGAGAGGTCGGTGGAGATCACCGCGGCGCAGGACCACACGATCGTCTATCTGCGCGACGGGTATCGCGGCGAGACCCGGACGGTGCGGCTGGCGCCCAACGAGACGCGGACGCTCACCCTGGCGCTCCAGCCCGACCTGGGGCTGGTCGAGATCGAGACCGACCCGCCGGCGGAGATTTATGTCGACGGCAAGCTGCGCGGCGAGGGCAACGCGTCCCTGCGTCTGCTGGCCGTGCCCACCCGTATCGAGCTGCGCAAACCCGGTTATCGCAGCATCGCCCGGAACATTCTGCCGTCGGCGACGCGCCCGCTGGTGATCCGCGAGACGCTGATCCCCGAGGCGGTCGCACGGCTGGCCGAGGCGCCGCGGACCTACACCAACAGCGTCGGGATCGAGCTTGTGCTGTTCGAGCCCAACGACGAATTCGTCATGGGGGCGCCGCGCCACGAGATTGGCCAGCGGGCCAACGAGTTCGAGCGCCGCGTGCGCCTGACCCGGCCCTTCTATGCGGCCAAGCATGAGGTGACGAATGCCCAGATGGCGGCGTTCCGCGGCAGCCGGGGGCTGGCGCCGAATGCGCCCGTTTCCGATGTGCGCTGGCAGGACGCCGCCGGGTTCGCCAACTGGCTGAGCGCCGGGGAGGGGCTGGCACCCTTCTATCGCGTGGCGGGCGGCCGGGTGCGAGGAATCGACCCGAAGGCCGACGGATACCGGCTGCTGAGCGAGGCGGAGTGGGAGTGGCTCGCACGCAAGGCCGGGCGCCCGGACCGGAGCATTTTCGGCTGGGGCGACGGGGCGACCATCCCGCGGGGCGCGGGCAACATTGCAGACGAATCTGCCAACGGCGTGGCCCGAAACTTCGTACCCAACTACAATGACGGCCATGCGCGGATCGCGCCCGTCGGCAGCTTCGCGGCCGAGAAATCCGGGCTCTTCGACCTGACGGGCAATGTCAGCGAGTGGGTCCATGACTGGTATTCGCTCGAGCCGCCCGCCAAGGGGTCTGTCGCGGTCGACCCGCTCGGGCCGTCGTTCGGCGATGCCCATGTGATCAAGGGGTCGAGCTGGCGGTCGGGGACGCGCACCACGTTGCGCGCGGCCTATCGGGACGGCCTGTCCAGCGGGCGCGACGACGTCGGATTCAGAGTAGGGAGGTATCTCCATGGTGAAGACACGCCGAAGTAACCCATTCAACGCCGGGCAGCGCGGGGGCCGGGCGCGCGGGGGGCGGCGCCGCCTGCTGGCGCTGGTCATTGCGCTGTCGGCCGGGGTCGGGCTGCTCGGCTTCGCCTACGCGCAATCCGCACCCTCGTTCAGCCTGAACTCGCCGGTCTCCTTCCCGGTCGACATCTAGACGTATCCACAGGGACGAACCCATGCCCGAAGTCGCCAAGAATATCCTCGCCCTGGTCCTCTCGATCATCGTCGTCCACCTGTTCTACGCCGGGTATGTCTGGCCGGAATCGGCACAGCTGCTCGACGCCGCGCGCGCCGCCGGCAAAAGCGCGCCGCGCAACATCGTGGTGATCCTCAAGGACTGGGAGCAGGAGATCGCCATCATCCTGATGTTCTGGGGTCTCTACCTGATCTTCGAAAAGAGCATCGCGATCCTGCGCGAACGCTACCTGTTCAATGTCGATCTGCTGGAGGGAAGTGACGGCGGCGACATGACCGCGACCCTGGCGACCCTGGAGGGGCTGCCGGAGAAGATCCGCCGCGCGCCGCTGGTCCGGACCCTGATGGCGAGCCTGCGGCGGTTCCTGATCACCGGCGACGTGCACAACACGTCGGAGACGATCGAGGCGAGCGTCGACGCCATGGCGCAGAAGCAGGAGGCCGAAAACTCCCTGATCCGCTACCTGATCTGGGCCATTCCCGCGATCGGCTTCATCGGCACGGTGCGCGGCATCGGCGAGGCCCTGTCCCAGGCCGACCAGGCCCTGGCCGGCGATATCGCCGGGATGACCGAGAGCCTCGGCGTCGCATTCAACTCCACCTTCGTGGCGCTGCTGATCTCGATTGTCCTCATGTTCCTGCTGCACCAGCTCCAGCGCCTGCAGGACGGGATGCTCGTGGACACCCAGGAATATTGCGAATCCTTCCTGCTGAACCGGATCAGCGCTGTGGGCATGGCGGACGCGAACAAGGCAGGCGAAAGCTGAGACGGCGCCGCTCACCCCCGGGGTTCAACCTCGCCTTCCTGGACATCATGTCCTGCGGGCTGGGCGCGATCATCCTTGTGTTGATGCTGGTGAAGCTCGACAGCGAGAATGTCTCGGCGGAGAGCAACCGGTTGCGCGAGGACCTCGTGCGCCTGGAGGCGACGGAGACCGACCTGAGCGCCCGGATCACCGCGCTGCTGCGCGACAAGGCGGTCAGCGCCGAGGAGGTCGAGGCGCGCGCGGCCGAACTGGCCCGGCTGCAGGCCGCACTCGCACGCGAGCGGCAGCAGATCGCGGCGAGCCAGAGTGCGGCCCGCGCGCTGGAGGAGACGATCACATCCATCGAAATCCCGGAAAAACCCGACGTCGTCGAGACCCAGCCGACCGGCAGCGAGACCTACATCGTCGGGTTGCGGGTCGAGGGCGCACGGATCGGGGTGCTGGTCGATTCCAGCGCGTCGATGACCGATGAGGTGTTGATCGACATCATCCGCCGCAAGAACATGGCGGTCGCCGACAAGCAGGCCGGGCCGAAATGGCAGCGCACGCGCCGGGTCGTGGCCTGGTTCCTGGCGCGGGTGCCGGAACGCTCGGACGTGCGCGTGGTCGCGTTTAACGACCAGGCGCGGCCGCTGGGCGGCGTGGTCAGCGGCACGGACGCCGCGGGGCTGGGCCGGGTTCTCGGCGATCTCGACAGCGTGGTTCCGACCGGGCCGACCAACCTGGCGGCGGGCCTGTCCGCGCTGGCGGCATTCCGGCCGACAGATCTCTATGTGATCACCGACGGCCTGCCGACGGCGGGCAATGCCGGGTACCGCAGCCTCAACCCCTTCTCGGACTGCAGCGCGCTGTGGGGTGGTGCCACGTCGATCTCGGGGGCATGCCGGGTCCGATTGCTGCAGCACACGATCAACAATGCGGGGATGGGGAACGCTCGGGTCAATGTCGTGCTGTTGCCGATCGAGGGCGATCCCCAGGCGCCCCATGAATTCTGGAAGTGGACGGCGGCGACGGATGGCATCCTGATCAGCCCGGCGTCCAGTTGGCCATGAGGATCGGGCCATGAGGCGGAAGCGCGCAGAGTTCGAAATCTTCAACCTGTCGTTCCTCGACGTGATCTCGTGCGGGTTCGGCGCGGTCGTGCTGCTGGTGCTGATCTCGCCCTTCGGGGTCTCGGATGAGGCCGGGGGCACCGACGAGACGAGCACCCTGTTGCAGCGCCTGATCGGCACCGAGGCGCGCATCGAGCAACTGGAGGCGGCACTCGGGCGCGAGGCCGAGACCCTGGCCCAGACCCGCGCCCGGCTGGAGGCCGAGGGCACGGCGGTCAGCACGGCCGAACGCGATCTCAGATCGGCGAGTGACACGGCGGCGGAACTGGCCCGGAACGTCGAGGGGCTGCAGACGGTCGAGAGCGCATTGCGCAACCAGGCCCGCGCCGGGGTCTCTGCGCCCGAAAATGCACCGCGCGACGCCGAGGTCGGCGGCATTCCGGTCGACAGCGAGTTCGTGGTCTTCGTCGTCGATACGTCGGGGAGCATGCAGTCGATCTGGGAGCGGGTCACCCGCGAGGTCGAAAACATCATTCGCATCCACCCGCAGATCAAGGGCTTCCAGGTTCTGAACGACAACGGAACCCATCTGATTGGTGGCTACCGCGGGCGCTGGATCCCCGACACGAAGGGCGCGCGTGACCGGGCGATCCGCCTGTTCCGCAGCTGGAAGAGCGCGTCGAATTCGAGCCCGGTCGAGGGGCTGGAGGTGGCGCTCAAGCGCTATGTGAAGCCCAACGAAAAGGTCTCGATCTATATCTTCGGGGACGACTACACCGGGTCTTCCTATGACCCGGTGATCGCGACCCTGTCGCGGCTCAACAAGAACCGGATCACCGGCGAGCCCAAGGCGCGGGTCCACGCGATCGGGTTCATATCGCTGCAGACCGAGGGGCGGTTCGAGACCCTGATGCGCGAGGTGACGCGGCAGAACAACGGCACGTTTGTCGCCCTGCCGCGGTGATGGCCCCTCCAGGTCGGGCGGCGCCGGCCAACCCGGCCAGGTTCGCCCAGTTCCTAGACGAGATTGATGCGCGCCTTCATGTGCGGATGGAAGGCACAATGATAGGTGCGTGAGAGCGCCTCGCTGACCTCGACGACCTGGCTCTGCCCCTTCTTGAGGGTGCCGGTGTCGAACCCGTCATCGTCGGCGGTGGCCGTGTGCGGCGCGAGGTCGAAGTTGGTCCAGCGGATCATGTCGCCGGTGCGGACATCGAGGCGGGCGGGCACAAACTTGAACCGGCGTATCGCGATGTCGTGTGTGACACCCTTTTCCGCGAGTGCGCCCACCGGCCGGATGACCGCTGCGACGGCGCTTGCCATCGCAGCGGTGACGAAATTTCGTCTGTTCAGCATCGGCTCTACTTCAGCGCCTTGACCATGTTGCCGGCATGGCCTTCGTGCACCTTGAAGATCTCCAGCCCCTGCTCGAAGAGCGCCTTCACCTCGGCGTTGTCGATGTTCGGGAGGAACGTGTTCTCGACCAGTCCGTTGACCGCCTGGTGGTAGGCCAGCTCGTTGGCCGCATATGCCCGATCGAATTCGACACCGCGAAGGGCGGAGAGATCGTCGATGATCTTTTCGGCGTTGGCATTGAGCGTCCGGCTCAGGAAATTGTCCTGGGCCTGGGCATCCAGCTTCGCCAACAGGTCCAGCGCCGCCGTGTTCACAGCCGTATGGTCGCGGATCATGGTCTCGGCGAAGGTCCGGACCTCCGGTGAGCTGGTGAGCGCGAGAGCCAGGTGGGCGTAGCGGATATCGATATTGTCCGCCGTGTAGGCGACATGGGCGATTTCCAGATCGTTGAGTGTGGCGGCGTCCTGGGCGACGGCATGTGTGCCGGTCAGCATTGAGACAGCGAGGAACGCGATTGCGAGAGGTTTCATATTGGTTCTCCGGGTTGATTGGAGACCGTAATATGATCGCGCTAGTCCGAACATATAATGCCTGATAGTTCACAAAAGATGACAGATCGTTCAGATAACTGGACGAATGCGTGTATTGTCTGGATACTGCGCGGATGCTTGATGTTCTCAGTGATGTGCTTTCGCGCCTGGCGATCCGGGGCACCCTCTATTTCCGAACCTCGTTCACGTCACCCTGGGGGGTGGAAGTGCCGCCGTTCGAGAATGTCGCGCGGTTTCACTATGCGGCCCGCGGTGAATGTCTCGTGCGGGTTGCGGGCGCACCGGACGTTGTGTCGCTGGCCCAGGGGGACCTCGTGATCATTCCCCATGGTGCGGGCCATAGCCTGTATTGCGCCGCGACCGAGGATGACGCGATCCTGCATCTCGATCGCGTCATAGAAGAGTCGGGCTATGACGGGGACGGCGTACTCGTTTATGGCGGCGATTCTTCGGACGACCGGCCGACCCAGCTCATCTGCGGCCACATCTCGTTTGCGTCCGATGCGCGGCACGCGATCTTCGAGCGGCTCCCGCCCTATATCCACATCCGAAACTACGGCGAATCCTCGGCCTCATGGATGGAGGCGACGCTGCGGGCCATCGGTGAAGAGGCGGGACAAGACCGGATGGGGGCCGACCTCATCGCCCTGAAGATGTCGGAGGTGATCTTCGCGCAGGCGCTCCGGACGTTTATCGAAAGCCAGGCGGCCGAGCGGGTCGGCCTCTCGGGTTTCGCCGATCCGCATATTGGCCGCGCGCTGACGGCCTTTCACAAACAGCCCGCCGTCGCCTGGACAGTGGAGAGCCTGGCGCGGGAGGCGGGCTTGTCCCGCACCGGCTTTGCACAGCGCTTCGCGCAAAAGATGGGGGTC
>JABJEK010000003.1 GCA_018702955.1 Rhodospirillaceae bacterium
CATCGAGCGGCCGATGTTCACGCCGTTGACCTGGTGGCGGGATATATAATTCTCCAGCGGGAACAGGTCCCAGGCCGGGCGCGGGATCGCATCGACATCCCTTGCGCGCGCGGAAAGGCCATTGCTGACGGTTTCCGCCCCGTCCCGGTAAGCGACACCGCTGACCGACGCGACGGACTTGCCCTCTGCCACCGTCTGCAGGATGTCGACGATGGTCTGCTCACCCTCGCCCAACACGATGACATCGAACGGTGACGTTCGCAGAACGTGATCGTGGACCGCCGTTCCATGTTCGCCGCCAAGTATCAGCAACGCGTCGGGGAATGCCTCGCGCACCAGCTCGGCCAGTTTCCTGGTGAGGGGCCAGAGCGTACTGAACATGCAGGTGATTCCGATGATCTCCGATGCGCGTGGAATCCGGGCGACGATGTCTTCCAGCTTGAGGCCCTGCATCAGAAAGTCCGCGCGGCCGGGGTAGCTATGAATGTCATCCAGGGCTTCGCCCGTGCCGTCGACAACATGGCAATCGAAACCGGCCTCGCGCACGGCGGCCGCGATATACGCCAATCCCAATGGCGGGTTGGGGACGTGCATCTGCAAGCCCGAGAAACTTTTCAGTCCCGGAGGATTGATCAAGGTCAGCATTGCGTCGGCATCCATCTATCCGCTGTGCAGGACAGCTCGTATTCCGTCTACAAGATAACGGCAATTTCCGTCCAGATGAAGCCGCTCATCCGTCGCTGAACAATCATTGAAACAAGCAATACATTCTTATGCGCATGGGCGCGACAGCGGAAAGAGACGCGCGGATGGCGGTATGTTGTATAAACTTGACGAGATCCACATTGGGGGCGAGCCGCGTTTTGCTGGATACCCCAAGTCCCTCCGCAGAAGAACGAGTCTCGCGTGACTGACGCCTTTGAGCTGTTGTTTGCCTGGCCCGCAGAATTCTGGCTCCCGGTATTCCTGGTTCTGTTCGCCGGCGCGTTCGTCATTTTCCGCGGCCATGCCCATACCCGATACACGACCGTCCTGTTGGCCGCCGCCTGCCTGGCCGGTGTGTTGTTGCCGCTGTTCGGCTTCTGGCATGTCGGCCGCACACATCCGAACGCGATCGCCGGACTGTTGCCCTGGAATGACGCGGCCGGATTTTATGGGTGCGCGCTCTCCATTCTGGAGGGAGAGGCCATATCCCCCTTCTGCCAGCGTCGGCCTGTCTATTCACTCTATATGGCGGGACTGCTCAAAGCGGGCGGGGGCGGGCTACAGATGGCCCTCTTTCTGCAGACGTCCCTGAACGGCGCGGCCATCCTCGGGGTCGCATTGTTCACGGCACGGCGCTGGGGCACGGCCTCTGCATTCGTCGCCTGCGCGATCCTCTCCGCCTACGTCGCCACATTCTCGGTCACAACGCTGACCGAAAGTCTCGGTTTCGTGCTTGGGACGGCAGGCCTCCTGCTCATCTTTGTCGGCGCCGAGCGCACGCACCGCCATATCCTCGTCGCGGGCGTGCTCCTTCTGAGTGTCGCCCTCAACGCCCGGGCGGGCGCCTTCTTTGTCTTGCCGGCCCTGATGCTTTGGCCATTCCTGGAGGACGGGATTGCACCGGGTCGAAGATGGCGGATTTCGGCCTATATCGCCGTCGCGGGACTTGCCGGATTCGCCCCGGGAACGATTGCGTCCTGGTTCCTCGGTGGCGGGGTCGACGAGGTTCACTCGAACTTCTCCTATATCCTCTATGGCATTGCCGCGGGCGGCAAGCGCTGGGTGTACACGCTCGAACAATTGCCGGGCGCGTCGACCGAGGAAATTTTCGCGGCCTCATGGGAGTTGATCCGGACACAACCACACCTGTTCGTGCTGGGCCTGTTCCAGGGGTTCCTCGAATACATCCAGCGCCTCCTGACCTACATCCCCTGGTTGCCGGCGCGTATCGCGCTCGCCGTGTTCTGGCTGTGGGGGTTGGGCGCCTTGTTCGTTCGTCGGACCGACAACCTCCATCGAATCCTCGCATTGACGATGATCGGCATCGTTGCGTCGTCTCCCTTTATGTCGATTGACGGCGACACAAGAGTCTACGCCACGACCATGATGATCGACGGGATTGTCGCCGGGCTCGGGTTTCGCCGCCTGTTTGCCGGCCCGTCGGCTGGTCGGACCGCAATCTGGGTGGGAAGTATCCTGTCACTGTTCATCCTCGCAGCCGTGCTCGCGCCGGGTGATCCGCGCGCCTGGGGAATGGCGATGCTGCTTGGCGGCGCCTTGGCGTGGCTGGGTCAGCGCACCGCCGACATTTCATTGCCAAAAACGCGTGGTGGTCCCATCGACTGGGGATTGCCGGCAGGGCTGGCTGTCATCGTCCTGATACTGTCGGGTGCATTGCCCTGGACGACTGGCAGATCCGACCCCGGCATTGGGATCACGCAGGCGGCGTCGCGCTGCGGTGTCAATACGCCGCTGGTTATCAGACCCAGCCGCGACAGCCCCGTGGCCCGCATCGACCCGGCGGCAAAGATCTGGCCAATCAGCATCCCGGCGGACGATTTCCGCGCCGGCCTGCACCCTTTGACCCACGGTTACGACGAACTGGTCGCGCTGCCCGACGGCACCGCTATCGTCTACGCCTACGATCTGCTCAAGCGGGGCCAGGCCGGCATACTGCTGGGCGATTCACGACGGCTGCCGACAGATGGCCGCCGGTATCTGGTTTGCGTCGCCGCGGTGGATGACAGCACATTGCTTGAGGCGCGTCGCATCACCGCAATACATCCCGTCGACTAGGCAACCCCAACCGCGTTCGCGAACCAGACTTCGCGCCGGCTCACACCCTGCTTCGCCGCGCATGCATGTGTATGGTGGACATTCAAGGAAACACCAACCGAGATATGCCATGAAAAACTTCCTCATCCCGATCTTTGCACTCTGGCTCTCGGCATTATCTGGAAGCACATCATTTGCCAGTGAGGGTGCTCCCATCGGCGCGGCGGAAGTCGATCCGCCGGTCATTCTCTCGAGCGCCAGTAATCGCGCCCTAATCGTGAAGTGGCAAACGTCGATACCGGGGATTGTGGCATCACCCGTGGAGCAACATCGCCTCGCCGCCAACAGCCGGGATGATGTCCTGCAGAACGCGAATTTCTGGTTCGCCAAGGACGGATCCGTTGGCAACGCCCGCAACGCCCTCAACCAGATAGAAGTGTGGGTCTATGACGGCGCACGCCCGGACGTCCTGCTGTCGACCTTCAAAACCTTCCGGCTTCTCTTTCCCGCAGATCTCAAACAGGACGACAAGAAGGTGATTCTCGAGATCGATGTCTCGGCAAATCTCGGCATCGATGTCAGGCTCGACACGTTCCGCTAGAACGAGAGGCCACTAGTCCGTTGGCGAGCAGTCGAAACGACGATCTCGACGCCCTGCGCGGTATCGCGGTCTGCCTCGTGGTTTCAACCCATTTCTGCTGGGTGTTCTTCCCGAACCTCGTGATCGGGAATTTCCACGCCATCGACAGCCTCTCGGCCATCAGCCCCTTCCCGCTGTCGAACCTCCTCTTCCCGAATGTCCTGGCCGTCACCGTCCTGCTGGCCGTCAGCGGTTATGCGGGCGTTATCGCATTCGCCGCCCGCACGGCGCACAGGACACTGGCGTTCGATATCGGGCACCGGTATCTGCGACTCGTGCTTCCCGCGCTCGCCGCCGGGGGCATCGCATACGCACTGTCACTCCTGTTCAACAACGCCCACCTCAGCGCAAGCAAGATCATCTATGGCCCTATCGAATGGACGTGGCTGACTTTGTTTTGGTCGGAACCACCGACAATCACGGCCCTCGCCGCCGAGTTTCTTCTGGGCCAGGTCGAACAGAACTCGGCGATCCTGCCGGTCCTCTGGATGATGCCCGATCTTTTCATGGGTTCCGTCGCGGTTCTTCTCGGAATGCGGTACGTCCCGGCAAAACACTGCGCATGGGCATTTCTCATCGCCGGCATCGCCCTGCTCGCCCTGCGCCCACTCACCGGCGCGGTCATCCTCGGCGCGGGGGTCGGCCTGTGGCAACAGTCGCGCCCCGCGGTCCGTATTCCGGTCGGCATCCGCCTGTCGGTTCTCATCCTCGCGTTGCTGATCGGGCTCAACCCCATCGGAAGCGGGACCGGCGGCCTGACCCTGTTGGTCTGGTACGCACCCTGGCTACCTGCCGCATTCGCATTGCCCGCGACCGCAGTCGCCGGGGTCTTGATCCTGTTGGCGCTTCTGCCGCGCAGGTCTATTGATGCGAGCAGGCATCGTCTGTTGGCTGCGGTCGGTCGGCGAAGCTACGGGGTATATCTGCTTCACCTGCCGGTGTTGCTGACCATCTCCAGTGCGATATTCGTCTCGCTCCACGGAGCGCATGGCCAGATGCCGGCGATGATTGCGACGACCTTCGTCACACTCGCAACCCTCGTTATCATGGTGGTCCTGTTCGACAGGCTGATCGAGAAACCCGTCACGCGCCTGATCCGCGCCTAGGGACGCCACATGGAAACCACTGTCTTTCTCATCGTCCTGGTCGCCGCGCTTTTGCATGCCACCTGGAACGCCGTCGTCAAGGGCGGTGCGGACAAGCATCTCGGCATGACCGCCGTCGTGCTCGGTCACATCCCCATCTCCATCGTCGCGATACTTTTCGTGCCGCTGCCGGATTTTGCCAGCTGGCCGTATTTCCTGGCCGGCATGGTGCTCCACATCGGCTACCAGCTGTTCCTCCTGAACTCCTACCGCATCGGCGACCTGACCCAGGTCTATCCCATCGCCAGGGGTACCGCCCCGATCCTCGTGGCGCTGGTTTCGGTGCTGGTGCTGGGCGTCACGCTCACCACCAGCCAGCTGTTGCCGGTGTTCATGATCGCCATCGGCATCATGAGCCTGACCCTCGTGCGCCAGCGCGATGGGCTGCGCAATCCGCGCGCCGCTGCCCTGGCCTTCGTCACCGGCTGCTTCATCGCCGGATATTCGCTGAATGACGGATTGGGTGCGCGCGAGGCCGGCACCGCCGTGGGCTTCTACGCTTGGCTGTCGCTGGTCAACGCGGTGCTGTTCGCGGCCATCATGCGGGTCATGAAACCGGGCCTGCTGACACGAATTCCGACCGAGGGACTGCGCGCTTTCCTGTTCGGCGGCCCCGCATCCTTCGCGGCCTACGCGCTGGTGGTCTGGGCCTTCACCCAGGCGCCGATCGCACTGGTTACCGCACTACGCGAGACCAGCATCATCGCCGCCTTGCTGATCGGGGTGTTTTTCCTGAAGGAGCGGCTCGACCTGGCCAAGGTCGCCTCGACCGTCATCACACTGACTGGCGCCATCCTGCTGCGCTTCGCACGTTGATGATGTTGCTGGCTCAGCAGCCCTTGTAGGACTTACGGGCACACTCGCGGGCAAGGTCTTGCGCTTGTTCAAGTTGGACCTTGGACAATTTTCCCGCCACGCGGTCTCTGAGTCTGATCGCATCCCGGTCCCAGGATGATGCGGCGATATTCCACCACATATAGGCGTACATGTTGTCGAGCGGGACACCATTTCCACTGGAATACGCCTCACCCAGTTTGACCTGGGCAGGGGCATCGCCCTGTTCGGCAGCAAGCCTGAACCACCACGCCGCGGTCTTGTAATTCTGCCGAACACCATTTCCCTGGCGGTACATCTCACCCAGACTTCGCTGGGCATCGGCATTCCCCTGTTCGGCAAGGGGCGTCCATTCTTGCAGGGCGGTGGCGTAATTCCGGCGTTCGTATGCGGTCTGACCCGTCTGGAAATCGGCACTCCAGGCCACTCCCGCGCTTCCAAGAAACACGGCAATCGCGAGACAGAGAATAGAGATCCGACCCTTCATGCCTATTACCTTAGGTTGAGTTGTGAATAACGATCAACCGATTTGCATCTTTTGAGGGAGTACTTGTCGCGCGTGACAATCGCATAAGTCGAATCATGGCCTTCTGACGGCGCCGCTATGATGAGGAACAGTGTACGGACCGGTTGAAACGACCCAAACGCATGAGAATTCGGGAAACAGGCTGGCGGCTAACCCATCCGGCCTTACCCCCGCAGCTGCGGTTTCTACGCTGACAATTTCGAGAAAGAATGGTGCCGCCTGCAAGACTCGAACTTGCGACCCCCGCATTACGAATGCGATGCTCTACCAACTGAGCTAAGGCGGCGCCGAAAGGCCGCGCTTTACCTAGGTGGGACGCGGTCCCCGGTCAAGGACTTTGCGGGCCCGGCCCGCATCTTTCAGGCGGGCTTGCCCGCGGTAATCGAATAGGCGACGGGAAAAGACGTGTGATTGCGCACGTTGTTCTGCGTGTGCGCCGCATCCCAACCCATCAACTCCGGCATGTGCTTGTCGTAAAACCAGGCCGACATGTCTTCGCGGGCGTCCTCGGGGAAATACTCCAGCGCTTGGACCCAGCAATAGGCAATCGCCTCGAAGGGGCCGCCGGCGGTCTTCGGCTTTTCCGGCTCCAACCCGGCCAAACCCATGGCGCGCGCCATGCCGAACGGCGTCCAGCGCAGATAATCGTCGGGTGACTGATGCAGCTCGCGGAGCAGCGGCTCGAATATATAGACCCGCCCGCCCGGGCGCGTGATCCGCGCCAGCTCGGCAAACAACGCGTCCTGATCGGCGACGTGGTGCACCAGATTTGGGACCAGCACCAGATCCGCCGAGGCGTCTTCCAGGCCGGTGTCCGAAACCCCGACCCGGCGTCCACCAGGCACAAACAGGAAGCGCGGATCCTCGACCATCACCGCGTTGTAGGCGCCACGATCATCCGCACTTTGCGGGCTGCAATCGAGCGCGTGGAAATCCTGATCCTGAAAGAATGGCGCGATCAGCGAGCAGCCGCCATACAAAAGCCCGCGCTCGAGCGAGACAACCGACGCGCCGGCCGGCATCGCGGCGGCGAGTGCCCGGACGTCGGTCAGCAGGCGCTTGAAATGAGGCCACTTGGTCTCAACCTGGAACACGCGCTCGGCCAGCACCTCGGCATGGCCGTCGAGCATTTCCGGCGTGAACTTTTCATCGGTAATCTTGATGTCTTCGGCGAGGCTCATGGCAGCGGCTTCTCGAATGTCATGTAGATCGTGTCGGCGGTGCCTTCGCGCGCCAGCGTGTCCCGCCAGACGGAATCGAGCGCCGGATCGTCGAGGCCGGGGAGCGGATTACGGCCACCCGGCACCCGCTCGCGCAACCAACGCAGGGTGTTGGCGACACCGAACCGATGCACGTAGCGTGTCTCGACCGGCACAAGACCGGCCGCCCGGCCGCAACGGGCAAGCGAATCATCGCTGAAATACCAGCGGTGGACACAGCGGTAGAAGAAGGGCGGGTAGTCCTCGGGCAGGAGTTCCATCAGCAGATCACCCCGGTTGGGGGTCGAGATGGTCAACCGGCCGCCGGGCGCCATGAGGGCGGCGATCTCGGTCAGGAAAATGGTGGGTTCCTCGACATGCTCGATCACCTGAAAGGAGAACGCATGCTCGACCGCGCCCGCGCAATCATCCAGCGCGTGGCGCGTAAAATCGTAGACG
>JABJEK010000126.1 GCA_018702955.1 Rhodospirillaceae bacterium
CAACAAGCAGTCGGTCGATTCCGGTGTCACCGCCTTCGTCGGCGATACCGTGGGCGAGCAGCAGGCGGATGCCGACGGTGCCGTCCTTCGCCACCCAGTCCGAGACCTTGTCGCCGACTGCGGGGTCGGCGGCATCGAAAGGCGTGACCAGCCCGAACCGCCCGGGATGTTGGGCAGAGACCTCGAGCGCGAAACTCGGGTCGTAGCGATACATGGTGTAGGCCGAGACGAGGATGGCCCCGTCGACGCCGACCGCGTCCATCGCGGCGACCATTTCCTCGCCATTGGCCGAGGGCGGTCCGGTGAGGACTGCGGCCCAGGGTCGGGCCGGATGGTCGGCCTCGTAGGCGTGTACCTGCGCATCGATGATCGGCGTTTGGTTTTCTGGCATCGGTTTGTCTCCCCGACCGAACTATAGTGCGTTGCTTGGCTGCTTTCACGATCGGTGCCCAACGTGTCGTTTGAAAAAATTGAATCTCGAATGAAAGGAAAGCTCGATGTCGGATTACACAGTCACTGACGTTCAGACGCTTCGCGAAATCTACCCCGAGCCCAAGGGCGTGGCCGTAGACAAACAGCTTGCGGCACTGGATCAACATTGCCGGAACTTCATCGCCCACGCGCCGTTTCTCGTCATCGGAACCGATGGCGACGTATCGCCAAAAGGCGACAATCCCGGCTTTGTCAAAATAGTCGACGACAAGACTATCGTGATCCCAGACCGCAAGGGCAATAACCGGATGGATTCCCTGCAGAACATCCTCGACAACCCGAGTGTCGGAATTCTGTTCATGATTCCAGGCGTCCACGAGACCTTGCGCGTCAATGGCCGGGCGGAAATCAGCATCGACCCCGAAATCATCGACCCGCTTGCCGTTAACGGCAGTGCACCGGCTTCGGCAATCGTCGTGCATATCGAGGAAGTCTATTTGCATTGCGCCAAGGCATTGGCCCGTTCCCGGATCTGGAGCCAGGATGCGCATGTGGCAAAAGGCGTCATTGCGCCGGCAGGACGGATTTTTGCCGACCAGGTTGGCGCTGATCCGGCAGACCTGGAAAAAACCTATGACGAGATCATAGCAGGGGCCCTCGCGGAAGAAGGCCGCACCTAGACCGGCATGGGCTCCGCATATCGTCTGCAACGGCTATCTCGAGGAACCGAGATCGTGGCTGATTTTTCCGTAAGCGTGATATAGGAATGCCACAATTGATGGCTCCGCCCCGCGATCGATCCTGGAATCGAATGCGGCGACGCGTGTCTGCAAATCGAATGGTTCGTGATACAGCGCACCCATCCGGCATTCCGATAGAGAAAATATGACAGATTTTGAAGGCGTTGCACCGCCGCTTCAGCAGGCTTTGACCCAACGCGGTTACACCGAATTAACCCCGGTGCAAACCGCGATCCTGGCCCTTGAGAACAAGAACGCTGATGCGCTGGTGTCCGCGCAGACGGGGTCCGGCAAGACCGTGGCCTTTGGCCTGGCGCTGGCGCCGACCCTGCTGGATGGCGCGGATCGTTTCGCGCGCGCAGATGCGCCGCTGGCGCTGGCCGTCGCGCCGACCCGTGAACTGGCGCTGCAGGTTCGCCGCGAGCTCGAATGGCTGTATGCCCCCACGGGGGCGGCCTTCGCCTCTTGCGTCGGCGGTATGGATGCGCGCGCCGAACGCATGGCTCTGCAGCGCGGTGCGCACATCGTCGTCGGCACGCCGGGCCGGTTGCGCGACCATATTGAGCGCGGTTCGTTCAACACGACGGGGCTGAAGGCCGTGGTGCTGGATGAGGCCGACGAAATGCTCGATCTGGGCTTTCGCGACGATCTCGAATTCATCCTCGATGCCGCGCCTGCGGATCGGCGTACTTTGTTATTTTCCGCCACCGTGCCGCGCACGATCGCGAACCTCGCGAAGCGGTACCAACGTGATGCAATACGTGTCTCGACATCGGCGGAACAGAGCCAGCATGTGGATATTGAGTACCGCGCGCTGACGGTCGCACCCAACGATGCCGAAAACGCCATCGTCAATGTGTTGCGGTATTTCGATGCGAAAAATGCGCTCGTCTTCTGCGGCACCCGTGCCGCCGTCAACCGGATGACCAGCCGGTTTGCCAACCGGGGGTTTTCCGCGGTGGCGTTGTCGGGCGAACTCAGCCAGAACGAGCGCACCCACGCCCTGCAGGCGTTGCGAGACGGGCGCGCGCGGGTGTGTATCGCCACCGACGTGGCCGCGCGGGGATTGGATCTGCCCAATCTTGAACTGGTGATCCACGCGGACATTCCCAAGAACCGCGAATCCCTGCTGCACAGAAGCGGGCGGACCGGGCGCGCGGGGCGCAAGGGCGTGTGCGCGTTGATCGTGCCGCACAATATGCGCCGGCGCACAGAGCGGCTTTTGAAAAATGCCCACGTGGAAGCCACCTGGGCCAATCCGCCATCCGCCCAAGAGATCATGCAGCGCGATCGCGAGCGTATTTTCACCGATCCGGCGTTGAGCGAACCGTTGAACGATGAGGAACGCGCCTTCGCGAAGGAGCTTCTGTCGCATCATGATGCAGAGCACATCGCCGCCGCGTTCCTGCGTCGCCATCTCGAAGACCAGACCGCGCCGGAAGAGCTGCTCGATGCGGCGCCGACGGAATCAAGGGAGCCGCGCAAGGATCGTCGCGACAACTTCCAGGACAGTGTCTGGTTCACGCTCTCGGTCGGGCGTGACGAGCGCGCGGAGGCGCGCTGGCTGATGCCGATGCTGTGTCGCGCCGGGCACCTGACCAAGCAGGATATTGGCGCGATCCGGATTCAGGCCAGCGAGACCCATGTAGAACTTGCCGCCGGCTGCGTGGATCGTTTCCTCGAGGGCATCGGTCCCGGCGGCAAGGTGGAGAAGAACATCGTCGTGACGCGGCGGGAAAGCGATCCGACCGGGGGTGCGGAGAAGCCGCCAGAATCAAACGACAAGCCCTATGTGAAGAAGAAGCCCTACACCGCCAAACCGCGCGGCGAACAGGCCTCCGGTGGGTCGCGTAATTTCGGCGACAAGCCGTATTCGAAGAAGAAGCCGTATAACGCCAGGCCTCACGGCGAAGGGTCCGCGGGTGCGTCGCATGGTTCCGGTGACAAACCCTACGCGAAGAAAAAACCCTACAACGCCAAGCCGCGAGACGACCGGGCCCAGCAGGGCGGGAAGCGGCACTTTGACCCGAGGTCCGATGTGCCGTCGGGTCAGGCAGGCCAGGCGGGTCCAGGGGACAATGAGAAAATGCCCTGGGAAGCAGAAGAGAAGAAGCCCTGGGTGAAGAAGGGGAAAAAGTCTTCGAAGAAATCTGCGACCAAGAAATCCCCGACCAAGAAATCTCAAAAAGGAAAACTCGGCCTCAAGGCGCCTAAAATGAGCGCGAAGGCCCGGGCGGCGATTGATTCCGGCCACGCGCCGATGAAGCGGAAGAAGCCGAAACGAGACCGCGTTTAGGCACCTGCCGAATGGACGCGTGAGCGTGTTATTCCACGTCTGTTTTCCCGCTGCGGTGAATACCGCAAACCTGCAGGCGATCACGATGTCCTGATTTCATAGGTGTCTTGCCCGTCGCATTCACCAAACAATGGTATAATTGTAACGGTTCGTAATGCATAGACCTTGGGGACAGGGTGGTCGTGCGCGCATTTCATTACAGATTAGTCGACCGTGCGGTCAGCACGCGACGGGGGGTGACATATGGGTATTTTCGATAGATTTTTCGGTGGTGGTGGACCGCGCAAGCAAGCGGCTGAAGCGCCTGCTGTTCCGAATTCCGACAATTCTGAGGATCAGGTCTGGGAGGTGGTGTCTGGGCAAAATCAAATGCCGTGCCCAATACCATTCGTAGAGGAAGACCAGGCGACAGGTGAAATTGCCGAGATTTACGATTCCATAAAAAAGGCGATGCAGGTTCCCGAAGTTCCGAACATGAACAAGGTTCTCGCGCAATCACCACAGGCGCTGAAGGGCACTGTCGCCATGCTCGGTGAGCTGTTGATGGGATCGAGTTTGCCGCAGCCGATCGTCTCTATGTTGCTCTACTCCATCTCGCTGACCCGCCGATGCCAGTATTGCAGTTCGATGCATCGTCTGACCTGCCGGATGGTCGGCGTCGATGAGACGATGTTATCCGCTGTGGGAAATGATCTTGGGTCGGTGACACCGGAACGGGTGCAGGCGATTGTGGCATTCGGCATCAAGGCCGCGATGTCGTCGTCGGATCTTACGGAAGCCGACTATGACGGTATTGGCCGGTGCACGCGCCGGTCTGGCGATGGTGGCGGCTTCCCAGGAGGTTCAGCCGGATTGGCAGGTGCGAGTTGGACTCCACTTCGGGCCCGTGGTGGCAGGGGTGGTTGGCCGTCGTAAGTTCATGTTCAATTTGTGGGGCGACACGGTGAATGTGGCGTCGCGGATTTCGGATCAGGCGGAGCCCGGCACCATATTCCTGTCCGGAGATGCCTGGGCGCAGATACGCACTTCGGCGTCTGGACAAAGCCGCGGCATGGTACCGCTTAAAGGTAAGGGCGAGATGGAACTCGTCGAGGTGACAGCGGTCGACTGAACCCTCGATCGGCTTTTCCAAAGCCGTGCGTCTTCGATTCAGTCTTTGTAGCGGTCCGCGATGCCGTCCCAACGTGGCATTTCGACGATGTCGAGATATTCGGGGAAACTCAGCCCGGTGTTGGCGAGTTTGAGCTCGCCGCTCTTGATGTCGGCCAGTGTGTCGCGGATCGTGCGTGCCGTCAGCATCAGCGTCGTGATGCCGTAGCTGGCGATGCTGTAGCCGATCTCGCCCAGCTCCGCCGGTCCCAGCAGCGGGGTGACGCCGCCCTCGATCATGTTGGAGAGCTGCGGCACCGGCAGTTCTTCGCAGATGCGGCGCATGTCCTCGATCGATGTCGGCGCCTCGACGAACAGCGCATCTGCGCCCGCCTTCATGTAGCGCTCGCCGCGCCGCAATGCCTCGTCGAGGCCGTCGGTGGCGATGGCATCGGTGCGCGCGATGATGAAGGTGTCGGGGTTTAGCCGTTCACCCGCACACGCGCGTAGCTTCTCTTCCATTTCCTCGGCGGGCACGATGCGCTTGCCGGCCATATGGCCGCAGCGCTTGGGCGCGACCTGATCTTCGATGAAGATCGCCTGTGCGCCGATTTTTTCGTAGTGGTTCAGCGTGTAGACGGCGTTCTTGACGTCGCCATAGCCTGTGTCGACATCGACCAGGCAGGGCAAATCCGTCACGGCGAGGATGTCGCGCACCCCGGCCGAGATTTCGCCGAGCCCGAGCAGGCCGATGTCGGGCGCACCGTAGCGCGCTCCGACGATCTGGAAGCCGCCGATCATGAAGGCATCGAAGCCGGTCTGCTCGATGATCCGCGCGGTTAGGGCATCGTGGGCGCCGGGGATGACGAGAGGTGATGCCTCGCTGGCGAGTTGCCGGAACGTTTTCTTTTGGGTCACGGTCTCTACCTAGCGCAGCGGCGAGAACGAAGGTGCCAGCAGCAGCTTGTTGTCTTGCGTGATGATCGCGCCCTTGGGCGACCCCTTGGGCGGCCACACGCCCTTCGCCACGCCTTCGGCGCGCACCTGCGCGCGTTGTTCGAAACTCTCATACGCCCAGATGTGGACGTATTTGTTGAGACCGCCGATATCGGTGTGCATGGCCATCGCGCAGGGTGACAATTCCATGCGCGCGTCGATCGCGTCCTTCCAGCCGTTGATGATGCCGGGGATTGTCCCGGCGTGGACGGCGTATTCCCGGTACTCGAACAGCGGCCCGTGCTCGCCGCTCAGGAACTTGGTCATGAACGGGAAGGGGGTGAAGACCTCGGCCTTCATCTCGTGGATCATGTCGTTGATGTCCGGCGGCCAGACGCCGGTCTTGATCGCCTCGGTGCGCACCGCCTCGCGTTCCGCGAGATCCTTGTAGGGCCAGATATGAATGACCTCGTTGAGGGGCCCGACCTCGGAATAGAAGAATGCGGCGAGCGGCGACAGCTGCTTGCGGCCGTTTTCGTAGGCCGCCTCGAATTTCTTCATGAATTCGGGGACCGTGCGGAGTTTCAGCCGGTAGGTGCGGACTTCGTAGATCATGTTGTCTCCCCCAAGGAGTTCGTGCGGTTAGGTGTTTTTGTTGGTGGCCAGTTTGACCCCGCCCGGATTGTGGGTCCAGTCGGTCTTTTCCCTGCCCAGGCTAACCTTCGGTCGTCGGGAGAGGACGCTTCACGCCGTGCGCGACGTCGCGTCGTGCCATGTAGGTCGTACCGACGACGATGATCCCGGCGCCGATCCAGGTCCAGGTGTCGGGGAACTCGGCAAAGACCACGTAGCTTATCACCGCCGCCCAGACCATGCGCATCGCGCTGACCGGTTCCACCAGGCTGACATCCGCGAGCTTATAGGCGTGGGTGAACAACAGATGACCCGTGGTGCCTAACAGGCCGACGGTGATCAGCCATATCAGCTGTTCGAGGTTCGGCCACTGCCAGACGAACAGGGCAGGGATCAGGGTCACGGGGGTCATTAGCAGCGTGACGTAGGCAACGATCGTGGTCGGCGAATCATGCCGCGACAGCATCTTGGCCATGATCTTCGAATTCGAGACCAGCAGTGTCGCCATGAGCACCAGCACGGTGCCGAGACTGATCTCCACGAAGCCCGGCCGGACGACCACGAAGGCGCCGGTAACTGCCAGGGCAATACCAAGCCAACGCCGCGGCCCAACTCTTTCGCGGAGGAATAATATCGCCAGGAGGGCAACGAAAACCGGCCCGACCAGGCTGATGGCCGCGACGTCGCCCACCGGTATAAGTGACAGCGCCGAGACCATGCAGATCATGGCGGCGGCATTCACCAGCCCCCGGCCGAGATGCCAGGGCAGCATCTCGGTCTGAAACAGCGCAAAGCCATGGCGCGCGATGACGGGAACGAAAATGATCAGCCCAAAGAAGCTGCGGAAAAATGCGACTTCGAAGGCATGCAGGCCTTCTTCGACCGTCAGGTAGCGGACGATATTGTGCATCGCCGCGGCGGACGCCGACGCGCCCACCACCAGCAGTATCGCCGTTACCGAATTCGGCATGAGACCTTCAGCATCATCGTGCGCCAGATTGTATGGATGTCCCGCCGGATGCCGACGGCCTGTTTCCGATTTAGAAGCATGCCGGATGTAAGTAAAGTCGGCCTGAACATTACTTTCTTGGCCGATTGCGCCATGGCGACCATTGTCGCTTCGAGAACGCGTAGGGACTTAGTCAAATGAACCAGATTGATTTGGCGGGACGTTGTGCTGTCGTTACCGGATCCGCGCAGGGGATTGGCCGGGCGATCGCCGCGCGGCTTCTGGCGTCGGGTGCGCAAGTCTGGTTGTGGGACATAGACGCGGCGTTGGTTGCTGAGACCGCCAAGGACCTCGGCGACGGCGCACATCCCATGCGGGTCGATGTCGCGGACCCCGACAGCGTCGAGGACGCAGCGCAAGCCGTCATGCAACAGGCGGGGCAGATCGACATTCTGGTCAACAATGCCGGAATTTCCGGCGCCAACGCACCGCTTTGGGAATACCCGACCGACGAGTGGCGGCGCGTTATCGAGATCAATCTCAACGGCGTCTTCAATTGCTGCAAAGCGGTCGTGCCCTTCATGCGAGAGGTGGGTTACGGACGGATCGTCAACATGGCTTCCGTCGCCGGCAAGGAGGGAAACCCGAACGCGTCCGCATACAGCACGTCCAAGGCCGGTGTCATTGCCCTCACGAAATCACTCGGCAAGGAACTCGCTGATCTCGATATTGCAGTTAATTGCATCACGCCGGCGGCGGCCCGCACATCCCTGTTTGACCAGATGACGGAAGAGCATGTGGCCTACATGTTGTCGAAGATACCGCGTGAACGGTTCGTCGCGCTGGATGAGATCGCGGGGATGGTGGCCTGGCTCGTCTCGGCGGAGAACTCATTTACCACTGCCGCCACGTTCGACCTTAGCGGCGGCCGCGCAACCTATTAGGTTGGACGCGCGCAGTCTCGCGACCGGGCCGAAACCCGGCCGGCCTTCAGAACCGGGTTGGTTTTGCGTAAAGTCGGCCGGAATCGTACTTTCCGGCTGAACGCATTTGCTCGGGCGGTCAGGTAAGAAACGCAGAGGATCCGACCCATGGCCATTTCTCATCTCGAACATTTTCTCGTCGTCGCCCAGGACTACAAGGCGACGGTGCAGTGGTATATCGACAATCTCGGTTTTGAGGAGGGCCCGCACCCGGATTTCGGTGCCGATGTCGAAGTGACCTGGCTCTATCTCGGGGAGCGCGACATCATCCACGTCGTGCCGCCGCGCGCGAACGACGAGGCTCGCCCCGCACCCGATCCGAACGCGACGCCCGAGGATATCGCGCAAGGCAGCCGACCGATCCACCACATCGCGTTCCGCGCAGCCAACCGGGTCGAGATGACCGACCGTTTCAAGGAGCGCGGCGTGACCTATCTTGAGCAGCAGGCCAGCAAAGAGGACCTGTATCAGGTGTTTGTGCGCGACCCGAACGGCATCACGGTCGAGCTCAATTTCCCTGCCGAGGAGGCCGCCGATATGGAGGGCCTTGCGCAGCTGGCGCTGCGGCCGGAGAAGTGGAAGGGCGAAGTACCAACGGGTTAGGCTCTCGCCGGCCGCAGCTAAATACAGAGGAAGAAACGTCATGGATTTGGGATTGAAGGGCAAGCGCGCCCTGGTGCTCGGCGGTAGCCGGGGAATCGGGTTCGGGATCGCCAATGAACTTGCCGCCGAAGGCGCACATGTCATGCTGTGCAGCCGCGATGCCGCGGCGTGCGAAGAGGCTGCGGCGGGCATCGCCAAGGAGCATGGGGTCGAGGTGATTGGCCGCGCCTGCGACATGTCCGATCTCGACGCGGTCGACGCGACAGCGGCGGCCGCCGAGGCCGAGCTCGGTGGTGTCGACATCCTGATCAACAACACCGGCGGCCCGCCGCTGGGCCCGATCAGCGCCGTCGATACGGAAGCCTGGGCGCAGTATTTCGAAGCCATGGTGCTCAGCGTCATCCGTTTGACCGGCCATCTTCTGCCGGGCATGCGCGAACGCAAATGGGGCCGGGTTATCACGGTGTCGTCTTCGGGGGTGGTCGAGCCGATCCCGGTGTTGGGCATCTCGAACACGCTGCGCGTGGCACTGGTCAACTGGTCGAAGACGATCGACCTCGAGATCGCGCCGGATGGGGTGACGATCAACGTCATCATGCCGGGGCGGATCGAGACAGACCGGCTGCGCTCCACGCGCGCGACGATGGCCGAGAAGCAGGGGATCAGCCTCGAAGAGGCCGCCGCGGCGCAGGCCGCAGACATTCCCGTCGGGCGTGTCGGTACGGTCCGCGAATTCGCGGCACTGGCGGCGTTTCTGGCCAGCGAGCGGGCGAGTTTCCTGACCGGCCAGCTCTACGCGGTCGATGGCGGCATGATCAGCAGCCCGCGCTGACATGTTCGCTGCTGTCACGATGTGGGTCTGCGCTGGAGAGAAGCGATGGTAAACCTTTCCGTACTCGACCTCGCCTATATCGGCGAGGGCTTCACACCGGCTGACGCGCTGGCCAACGCACGCGACCTTGCGCAGCATGCGGAGGCGGCAGGTTATGAACGCTTCTGGCTGGCCGAGCATCACAACCTCGCCGGCATCGCGAGTGCCGCCACGGCCGTGTGCATTGGTCATGTCGCCGGCGGCACGAAGACGATCCGCGTCGGTGCCGGGGGTATCATGTTGCCGAACCATTCGCCGATGGTTGTCGCCGAGCAATTCGGCACGCTGGCGACGTTGTTCCCCGGCCGCATCGACCTCGGTCTGGGGCGCGCACCGGGTACCGACCAGCGCACGCTGCAGGCGCTGCGACGCGGCCCGGACTCGTCTGAGAATTTTCCGCAGGACGTGGTCGAACTGCAGGCTCTGCTCGGCGCACCCCAGGAGAACCAGGCGATCCATGCGATTCCCGGTGAGGACACCAACGTGCCGCTGTGGATTCTGGGTTCCAGCCTTTTCGGCGCTCAGCTCGCCGCCATGCTGGGGCTGCCGTATGCGTTTGCCTCCCACTTCGCGCCACAGGCGCTGATGCAGGCGGTGGAGATCTACCGCGACCGGTTCGAGCCGTCGGCCCAGCTCGACGCGCCCTATGTGATGATTGGCTGCAATGCCGTCGTCGCGGACACGGAGGACGAGGCGCGGCACCTGTTCACCACGCCGCAACAGCAATTCACGCGCATGGTGCGCGGTACCCGGGGCCAGTTGCCGCCGCCCGTCGATGATATCGAGACCTTCTGGTCGCCGATGGAGAAGTCGCAAGCCTCCTCAATGCTGGGATGCTCCTTCTATGGCTCGTCAGACACGATTAAGGCCAGGCTGGACCCGCTGATCGAGGCGACCGGTGCCGATGAATTGATGGTTGTCGGTGCGATCTGGGACCACGCGGCGCGGGTGCGATCCTATGAGATTCTGGCCGAGGCGATGAGCTAGGCCAACGCGCCATCCCGGGGGCGATTTCTGGCTGTGTACGCGCGAGGTATGCGCGACATCGTGACGCCCGGTGCATGGAACGGGGCGTATTTGCCGGTTGAGCCTCTATAATCAACGAACGGTGCTGCAAATCGCCGGTTCTGTGCGGTTCAGACAAGATCTCAGGCACCGCAAAAAAAGGGAGAACATCTCATGATGCCAGAAGCACGAGTGTGGACCCGCGACGAAATGATGAAACGCGTGGCCCTGTTCAAGAACCAGAGCGGTTCCAAGGAGGGCCTGCCCGAGAGCCATCTGCCGCAGTGCGAGAAGGAACTCATCAACATCATCGGCTTCCGCCCGCCACAGGATGGCAGCATGGAATCGCCGGTGGGTGCAGAATCGTCCCAGGGCGCAGCCATCGACATCTTCGAGGGCTTCAATCTGGGCTTCGTGAAGTGCAAGCCGGGCAAGGGCCCGCTGATGCACAACCACGATACCAACGAGACGTTCATGCCGATCAACGGGAAGTGGCGGTGCCACTGGAACGAGGGCGACGATTATGAATATGTCGATGCCGGCCCGTGTGATGTTGTGTCGTTTCCGCCCGGCGTGATCCGCCGATTCTCCTGCCTGGAAGCACCGGAGGGCGAGGAAGAGGCGACGATGCTGTTCGTGATCGGTGGCGAGTTTCCCGAGGCCGAGTATACCGAGGATGCCCATCGCATCATCGCGGAGCACGACGCCGCGCAGGGCTAGATGCAGGCGATCACGCGAGGCTGACAAAAGGGAATAATGGGAATGGCGAAGAAGGCGACGAGGAAGAAGGCTTCAATACCGGCACGAGCGAAAAAACGCGGTGAGGCGTTGTGGAACGAGGCTTTCACGCAAGGCATTGCCGACGAGCTCGCTGATTGGGACCCGGAGTTCAATGAGCTGTTCATGAACTTTGTGTATGGCGGGCTCTATGATCGCGACGTGTTGCCCCATAAAACGCGCGAGCTTTGCGCCATTGCTGCCTGTGTCATGGCCAACGCACAGCCGCAACTGCGGACCCATCTTTTCGCCGCGGCCAATTGCGGCGCGACGAAGCAAGAAATGATGGAAGTGATCCTGCAGATGACGGTGTATTGCGGTGCCCCCTTCATGCTTCAGGCGGCGCGGATTGCCCAGAAGGAAGTGTTTCCCGCTATCGACGCGGGTAAAACGTCGCCCAACCCACCCACAGTGGACTGAAACCCGGCGGCCCGAACCGAGTGATTGGCCGTTGCCGATCGAAACAAGCTTGCACGCGGTTCGCGGCTTCTGCGGCGCGGGTGCGGTCCTGCGACCTTCTGGCCGGGGCGATGGCGTAATGTGCTGGAACATCAATAGAAAGACGCGGCGATGGAACTGACGGGCAAGACAATCATCATCACGGGCGCTGCGTCCGGGATCGGCAAGGCGAGCGCCTTCGCATGCCTGCAGGCGGGTGCCAATGTCGTCCTCAACGATATCGAGGGGGACAAGCTCGCCGCGACGGTAACCGAGTTTGGCGCGGCGAACCTCGATGGGGGGGCGCTCGGTGTCGAGGCCGATATCCGCGACGGCGATCAGGTAACCGGCCTGTTCGATCAAACCATCGAACATTTCGGTCGTATCGATGGCGTCCTCGCCAATGCGGGCATAACGGGCATCCGCAAGCCCATCGCCGAGCTTGATTTCGAGAGTTGGGACGAGGTGATGGACGTCAATCTGAACGGCACGTTTCGGGTCGTAGCGGAAGCGTCCCGCCGGCTCCTGGCGCAAGGTGAGGGCGGCAGTATCGTCATCAGCGGCTCCTCACAGGGAATCCGCCCACTGCCGGGTTTTATCGCCTATTCCGCCAGCAAGGGCGCGCTGCACAATCTGGCGCAATCGCTCGCCTTCGAGCTGGCCGAGCACAAGATCCGCGTGAATGTGCTGGTGCCGGGCACGACCAATACAGAGCTGGTGCGTTCCTTGCCGGGGCATGGCGAACGGGTGGCGAAGACCTTTCCGCTGGGCGAGTTGGCCGAGCCCGAGGAGTTGGCCCAGTTCGTCGTCTTCGCCATGTCGGATCTGGCACCGCATATGACCGGGACGCTGCTGAAGATTGATTCCGGACGTTTGATCTAAGGCGCATGATCGCCGGCAGCGGTTGGCTTCGAAGGGATTTCACAATGATCACGCTCTATCACGCCCATCATTCGACCTGCAGCCAGAAGGTGCGCGTGGTCCTGGCCGAGAAGGAACTGCCGTTCGAAACGGTGTTCCTCGAACTGGGCAAGAAGGACCAGCTCGACCCGGAGTATCTGAAGCTCAACCCGAACGGCGTTGTGCCGACTCTCGTCGACGGGGACGACGTGATCCTAGAATCGAGTGTCATCTGCGAGTATCTCGACGAGCGCTACCCCGGGGTAGAGCTGACCCCTGGCGATGTGGTCGAACGCGCCCGGATGCGGGCCTGGATGCATTTTGCCGAGGAGGTACCTGTCCCGGCGATCCGCGTGCCGTCGTTCAACCGCGCCTTTCTCTACCGCTTCGAAGGCCTCGACCAGGCGCAGTTCGAGGATGAACAGATGAATGTCCGCAAGGTGCGCCGCGAGATGTTCCAGCGCATGGGCAAACCGACCGGCTTCAGCCGCAGGGATGTCGATATCGCGCTCGGTCAGCTCGACGACACCTGTGCGCGTATGCAGGCCGCACTCAAGGATGGCCCCTGGCTCATGGGCGAGCAATTCACGCTCGCCGACGTGCTGGTGATTCCGGCGATCGACCGGATGGTTGATCTCGGTCTGGCCGGGATATGGGAAGCCAACTACCCCCTCGTGGGCGCCTGGTACGAGCGGTTTCAGGCCCGGCCGTCCTTCGCCGCGACTTATTATGAGGGGTCGCGGGTTTCGGACTTTCTCGAACTCCACCCGCTCTATATTGATTGACCTTGCATTGATGGACGCGGCACGGAAATGTGCCGCCATGAATCAGACAAACGGCTGATAAAACGGCCAGGAGAAAGACATGACGACCGACCGGATTATCAGCCGCCTCGAAGACGGGGTTGGCTATCTCACCTTCAACAATCCCGACCGGCACAACGCCATGTCCCTGGAGATGTGGCGCGACGGTGAGATCGCGATCCGCGAGTTCTGCGATGCTGATGTCCGCGTGATCGTGCTGACCGGTGCGGGCGAGAAGGCCTTCGTCGCCGGTGCCGATATCTCCAAGTTTGGAGACGAGCGCGCTTCGAAGGCGGCGAGCGAGGAATACGCCGCCGCCGTGAAGGACTTCCAGGACACGCTGACCCATGCGCCGATGCCCACGATCGCGAAGATCGGCGGCTATGCCATCGGCGGCGGGCTGGCGATCGCGCTGTGTTGCGACATCCGCATCGCGTCGGACGACTCGCGCTTCGCCGTCCCGGCCGCGAAGCTCGGGCTGGGCTATGCAGCATCGGGGATCGAACGCCTGATGCAGATCGTCGGGCCGTCCTTTGCGATGGAGATTTTCTACACGGCCCGTCAGTTCGATGCGGGCGAGGCGCTGACCATGGGGTTGATCAACCGGGTGTTGCCGCGCGCCGAGCTGGATTCCTATTGCGATGATTATGTCGGCCGTATCGCAGGCAACGCGCCGCTGACAATTCGAGCGGTGAAGACGGCGGTGCAGGAAAACCTGAAGGCGCCCGCAGACCGGGATGTTGCGCTGTGCGCCGAACAGGTCGCGGCCTGCTTCGCGAGCCAGGACTTTATCGAAGGTCGCACGGCGTTCATGGAGAAGCGAAAGCCGGCCTTTACCGGCAAGTAAGGCGTCACCCGCCGGCGCTACCCTTCCACATGGGCCGACTCATCGCCTCTCCATAGCTCCGGAACATGACGTTGAAGGCGATCGAGACCCGGTCGGCGTCCGACTGGTTGATTGGCACTTCGTGATCGAGCCAGCCGGGAAACATCACCAGGTCGCCCTCGGCCACCGGCATGATCACGTTGTTGGAGTTGAACCGGTTTCGGTTCTGCGTCGGCGGTGCCATCACCGATGTCTGGCCGCGCGGGTCCGAAAATTTGATCCGGTCGCCGCCCGCACCCGCCGTGACGTAGTAGGACCCGGACAGGAAGTTGTTCGGATGGTTGTGGCGGATGTGTTGGGCACCCGGCGGGTTCACATTGGCCCAGCAGCCGGTGATGACAATGTCCTGATTATCAACTTCCAGATCGGTCAGCGCGTTGAGCGCGGCGTCCTGGATCATCTGCGCGAGCGGCGCGAAGACCGGATTTTCATGAAGGTTTTGATCGGTTTGCCAGGTACCGCCGGCCGGGGTCGTGGACCGGTCCCCGACCAGTCGTGTGATTTCCGTGCCGAGGGCGGCGTTGAGGCCGGGGCGCTCCTCGGGTTCGACCTGGAACTTCCAGATCAGGGTCGGGAAAAACTCGAAGCGATCAACGTCGGCAAACATGGGTGCGTCTCCACCGAGGGATTCGGCAGATCATGATGGTCCCGGCGGTGCCGGTCCTCAACGGGGCATCCTGTCGCGGGTTGCTCCCGTGGCGATCCATGCGCGCTTACCCGGCGGCGATATAGGCCTTGAGGGCCTCAGCCTCATGCTCGGTTTCCCGGATCCGGTGTTTCACCACGTCGCCGATCGAGACCAGCCCGATCAGTTCGCTTTCCTCGACCACCGGCAAATGGCGAATTCTGAGCTCGGTCATGGTCTCCATCAGATGGGCGATGTTGTCTTCGCTCGTGCAGGTGACAACCTCGTGGATCATGATGTCGGCGATGCGGAGATCGAGAATATCCGAACCCGCGCGCGCGATTTGGCGGATGACATCCCGTTCCGAGAATATCCCGTCGACCTTCTTGCCATCCTCGCTCACGACGAGCGCGCCGATCCTGAGCTCGCTCAGCCGTGTGCATCCCTGCGACACCGATTGGTCGGGCCGGATGGTCTCGATGGCATTGCCCTTGTTTCGAAGAATTGCGGCTACGTTCATGGGTGCCCCTTTCGCTTATGGGCGCACCAGATGGTCGGTCCTTGTCTATTCTCGCATCAGTCCAACCACGATGCGCGCCACTCGATGTCCCGCATGGTTTCTCGCGGGGCTGCGTCAGATCGTCGCATAAATTGGTCCGCTTGGCGAATTCGGTCCGCTTGCGTCTAGTTCAGGGGCACGCCGGCGGCGGCCATTTCGCAGATCTGGGCGGTGGTCACGCCGCTCTTGTCAGCCCCGTCCAGCGGGCAGTGTTCGATCAGGAAAGCGCAGGATTCCAGCACGTTCGCATAGTGCGGTGAGTCCGCGCTGCGCGCGGGTCGCGCGACCTCGGCTTGGCGCAGATTGATGATGCGTTCGCCGCGCAAGAGAACGGTGTTCTCGTGGCCCAGGCATTGGGCGCCGCTGGTGGTGAGCTGGTTCGTCGATATCGCGATGAGAAAGATGGCGCCGAGCCCGACTATCAGCCGGGCACGAAAAGCACCCAGCCGGGGAAACCGCCAGCGCAGGCCGCGATAGAGCCCGTACAAAATGCCGATGGCGGCGGCTAGCGACAGCGTGAGCCGCAGGAGGTCCAGGGCGATGTCCATGGGTCATACGTCCAACGGAAGGCCAACCACCGGTCAGCGCTCGCCGCTGTCGGCGTCGAGGCGGGCGATCGCCTCGCTGACCATGCGGTGAGCATCGGCTTCGGGCGGGATGAGTTCGCGCAGGCGCACGAAATGCGCGCGCGCGGCGACGGTATCGCCGGATTCGGCAGAGGTAATCGCGGCGCGGAGAAGTGTCTCGGCATGGTCCGGTTCCAGCGCGATCGCGCGGGTATAGGCCTGTGCCGCCGCGCCGGGATTGCCGAGCATCTCCCAGGAGCGCGCCAGCATGCGCCAGCCGGCCAGATCGTCGGGTTCGTCCTCGAGGCGCGCAGCCAGATTGTCGACCATGCCCTGGATCATTGCCTGGCGTTCGTCGTCGTTCAGGTTCTGGGCGGCGGCGATGTCTTCGCTGGTTGGGCCTCTGCCGCCAACTGTTGTATCGGCGGCAACTGTCCGGGGCAGCCAGTCGGCCGGGTCATGGCCCAGTTCACGCGCGGTGTCGGTCACCCGGGCGCGAACCGTAGCCAGCCACGGGGCATCGGCCGGCGCGTCACCGGCGAGGGACGACCAGGCTTCGAGTGCGTCCTGCTCGTACCCGGCCTGATAATCGGCGAGGGCCAAAAAGTAACGCGCGCGGGGATCGCCCGAATTGCCTGCGAGGGCGGTCTCGAAGGCCTCGCGCGCCGCGGGTGTGACCAGGCCGTCCGAGATGCGGGCCAGAGATTCACCATGCGCTGACGCGATTTCCATTCGTGTCGGGTCGAGCTCGCGGGCCCGCGCCAGCGCGATCTCGGCACCATCGACATCGCCCGCGACCAGGCGCAGGCGACCAAGGTCAAACCATGGCTGGGCATCGTCAGGGGACTCTTCGGCGCGCGCCTCGGCTTCCTGTAGGCGTGAGCGTGCGGCGGCGACCACACCATCGGTTGCTTCAGGGGGCGCCTCGCGCAGGGCGAAGGGCTGGTTGGGCAGGCTGGGCCTCCCCAGATCCAGATAAAGCGGCACACTCGCGAGCGGTACCAGAATGGCCAGCAGCGCGGCGAGTGCCAGATGGCGCTGATGTCTGGGTTTGCCGGACAAGCCTGCGGCGCGTCCTGCGGCGAGCAGGCGGCGTTCGATCTCACCGCGTGCGGCCTCGGCCTGGGTTTCGTCGATCAGTCCGCGCGTGCGATCGCGTTCGAGTTCCTGAAGTTGGTCATAGTAGACGGCGGCGTCATATTCCGCGCCCGCCATATTGCCGGTTCCGGGGCGCAACAGTGGCCAGGCGATCCAGGCGATCAACGCCAGGGTGAGCGCCGCAAGAATGATCCAGAAAATCATGTTTGCCGCTGAGTGTCGGCGTTCCCGGCATGGGTATCGTTGTCGCTGGATTCGTCTGCGCCCGGCAACTCGTCATCGGGGTCGGGTGGCGGCTTCAGCCCCTCTTCGATCTCGGCACGAAACCGGCTTCGCGGCACACTGGATGGGCTTGGGGGGTTTGTGCTGGCGATCCGTTCGACCAGCGCATCGAGTTCGGCCCGGTCCGAGGGTGACAGGGGTTCGGGTCCGGTGCCGGCCCGCCGGCGTCGCTGGTAGGTCTGATAGAACAGTACCGACAGAGTGGCGATAATCACCGCCATGAGCGGCGGCCCAAGCCAGAGGGCCAGCGTGTTGGGTTGGAACGGCGGGCGAAGCAGCACGAAATCGCCATAGCGCGCGACGATATAGTCGACGACTTCTTCGTCGTTATCGCCGGCCACGAGGCGCTCACGCACCAAAAGGCGCAGGTCGCGGGCGATGTCCGCATCGGAATCGTCGATCGACTGGTTCTGACAGACCACGCAGCGCAGTTCGGTTGAAATCGCGCGCGCGCGTCCTTCGAGGACGGGGTTGGCCAGCACCTCGTCGGGCTCGACCGCCAGTGCGGGCGGGCCGCCGGCCATGACGACCAGTATCGTGAGGGCCAGAATGGCCGGGATTTGCTTCATCCGCCTTCTGCTTCGCGCAGTTTCGGGAGGATCTTCCCTTCGAGTACTTCGGGCGTGATCGGTCCTGCGTGCTTATAGGCGATCTTGCCGTTGGCATCGATGATGAATGTTTCCGGGACCCCCGTCACCCCCCATTCCAGTGACGCACGCGCGTCGGTATCAGCGCCGATTGCCTCGTAGGGATTGCCGTGACGACGCAGCCAGGTGGTGGCGTCGGCCGCCGTGTCGCGGTGGTTGATGCCGTAGACCCGCGCGCCGTCTGCCGCGAGTTTCGTGATCAGCGGGTGCTCGGCCAGGCAGGGTATGCACCAGGAGGCGAAGACATTGACGATCGTCACATGGCCCTTGAGGTCTTCGGTCGAAAATCCACCCGGGATATTCTCGGCAATTGCGGGCAGGGAGATCACAGGTGCCGTTTTGCCGACCAAAGGCGAGGGCAGGCGCGAGGGGTCGTTGTTGCGTTCGCCGTCGGTCAACAGCGCGGCCATGATTCCGAGCAGCGCGGCGAATAGCAGTACGGGCAATATGACAACAAGCCGGCGCATGTCCTGGTAGGGCCCTACTCGGCGGGTGCTGGGATGGGTTGAGAGGGCGGGTTGGCAGGCGGTGCGTTCGCCGCGCGGCGTGGTGCGCCGACCCGGTGGCGCCGGTCGCTCAGTGACAGGAAGCCGCCAAGTGACATCAGCAGTGCGCCGAACCATATCCACGGCACGAGCGGGTTCACGAAGAACCGCACGGTCCAGGCGTTTGCGGTCTCGGGCGTGCGCCCACGCTCGCCGATAACACCGTACAGATCAGACAGCAGGGTCGTGCGTATGCCGGCTTCGGTGGTCGTCTGGTTGGCCACGGGAAAAAAGCGGCGTTCGGTAAGCATGGTGGTCACCAACTTGCCGTCTTCGCGAATCAACAAGGTGGCGCGTTCGAAACTGTAGTTGGGCCCGCGGCCTTCGGTGACAGATTCGAGGGTCACCGCATAGCCCGCACCCTCGACCGTTTGGCCGGGAGACAGGGTTGTTACGAGCTCGGTGCGCCAGGCCGACGACCCGGTGATTCCCACGATCATGACCGCGAGGCCGAGATGGGCCAGCGTCATACCGCTCGCCGAGCGGGGTTGGCCGGACAGGCGACGCAGGGAAACGGTCGGCGCAGAGCTGAATAATTTGATGCGCCCGCCCCATTCGGCGATCGTGCCGGCACCGAGCCAGGCGGCCAGGCCCATGGCGAAGGGGGCCAGTCCCGGACCATCGGGGACGGCCAGGAATGTCGCGGCGATCGCCAATATTGCGGCAACGGCGGCCGGGATAAGCTTTCGCGATGCGGTGCGCAGGTTGCCGCGCTTCCAGGCCATTAGCGGACCAACTGCGACCAGCAGGACAAGCGGCACCATGATCGGGCCGAAGGTGGCGTTAAAGAATGGCGGGCCGACGGAGACGCGGGATTCGCCGCCCGAGAGCGCCTCGAGGATGAGCGGGTAAAGCGTCCCCAACAAGACCGTCGCCGCCGCCAGGGTCAACAACATGTTGTTGGCGATCAACGCGCCTTCGCGGCTGACCGGTGCGAACAGGCCGCCGCCCTTCATGCCGGGTGCGCGCACCGCGAACAGGGTCAGTGCGCCGCCGATGGTAATCGCGAGGATGGCGAGGATGAAGACACCGCGCTCCGGGTCGGTCGCAAACGCATGGACCGATGTCAGCACGCCGGAGCGCACGAGGAAGGTGCCGAGCAGGCTCATGGAGAAAGTCAGGATGGCCAGCAGGATGGTCCAGCTTTTCAGCGCGTCGCGTTTTTCGACCACGATCGAGGAATGCAGTAGCGCGGTGCCGAACAGCCAGGGCATGAAACTCGCATTTTCGACGGGGTCCCAGAACCACCAGCCGCCCCAGCCCAGTTCGTAATAGGCCCACCAGCTGCCCAGGGCGATGCCGCCGGTCAGGAAGGTCCAGGCGGCGAGCGTCCAGGGGCGGACCCAGCGGCCCCATGCGGCGTCGACGCGGCCCTCGATCAGGGCGGCAATGGCGAAGGAGAAGGCCATCGAGAAGCCCACATAGCCGAGATAGAGAAGCGGCGGATGGAAAGCGAGGCCGGGATCCTGCAGCAGCGGATTCAGGCCCGCGCCATCGAGCGGCGCCGGGGTCAGCCGGGCAAACGGGTTCGACGTGAAAATGATGAAGGCGAGGAAGGCGAAACCGATCATCGCCTGGATGGACAGGACACGCGCCTTGAGGGTTGGCGGCAGGTTGCGCCCGTACAGCGCGACCGCGGCGCTAAACAGCGCCAGCACCAGGACCCACAGCAGCATCGAGCCCTCGTGGTTTCCCCACACGCCGCTGACCTTGTAGAGCATCGGCTTGAGGGAGTGGCTGTTCTGGAACACGACCGACAGCGAAAAATCCGAGGTGACGAAGCCATGGGTCAGCGCCGCGAACGCGATCAGCAACGCGACCGCCTGCGCGATCGCCGTGCGGTCGCCGACGGCCATTAAACCGGCCTCGCCGCGCGCCGCGCCCCAGAGCGGCACGATGGCCTGAACGCCTGCCAGCACCAGGGCCGCGATCAGGACGTACTGGCCGATCTCCGCGATCATTGGGTGGCCTCGCCTTCACGCCATTGCCCGCTTTCGCGTAAGGCCTCGGCGACTTCCTTCGGCATATAGGTCTCGTCATGCTTGGCCAGCACCTCGCTGGCCGTAAAGCGACCATCCGATCCCAGGGTGCCTTCAGCGACGACTCCCTGACCCTCGCGGAACAGGTCCGGCAGCACGCCGGTATAGCTTGCGGGGATCGTGCGGTTCAGATCGGTGACGACGAAGTGCGTCGTCGCACCTTCCGTACGCACGCTGCCTTCCTCGACCAGTCCGCCGAGGCGAAACAGATTTTCAGGTGGTGCGGTGCGTTCGGCCAGATCCGACGGCGTGTAGAAGAAGACGAGGCTGTCCTCGACGGCGTTCAGGACCAGTGCTGCGGCGGAACCCAGCAGGCCTAGTGACACGGCGACAACCATCAGGCGGCGATGTTTGCGTTTCACGAGTTTACCCCTGTATCCGTCCGGGCCTGGGCACGACGCCGGCGGACCGGGGATGCGGCCTCGGCGGCGGCGAGCGCAGATTCACTGTGTCGCAACCGGCGGATGCTGGCGATCGCCATGCCCGCCAGGACCAGTGTCGCGATTCCCAGCGACGGCCAGACGAAGGCGGCGTAGCCACCCATATTCAGAAATGCTGTGAAGTCTTCCACGTTTCCGGAACCATCTCGGTCAAACGCGCGGCAAGACGCGGGGTTGCTAGAACCAGTCGAACATAATCCGTTTAGATTTAACGGTGCTTTGCAGTTTAACTCAATCCTGTTGCGTTCACATTCATGTGGGAACGATGGGCCACGAGGCCAATGGCCGCACAAAAGAATCGTGGTGCTGCTATCGGCGCGGTCCCTTTTGAAGTCGCTACTGGGTGACGCTCTTCAAGTAGGCGATCACGTTGTTGCGCTGGCCGATTTTCTTCAGACCGGGAAAGGCCATGCGCGTCTTCGGCACCATCTTGCGCGGGTTCTCAAGATATTTGGACATCGTCGTGGCGTCCCAGACGATCCCGGAGGATTTTAACGCGTCCGAATATTTGTAGCCGGTGGCACGCATGCCCGCCGTGCTGCCAAAGATTCCCCAGAGGTTGGGGCCGACCTTGTTCTTACCGCCTTCGTCCACCGTGTGACATGCGGTGCAACGGCGGAAGACCTTTTCACCCGCGGCGACGCCTTGGCCGGCCCCTTGGGCGAGGACCGAGGCGGGCAGAGCGGCGGTGGCAATAGAAAGTGTGGCGGCAGCAATTAATGTTTTCACTGTGCGAATCTCTGTTGGAAAGGAAAATGAGAGGTCCGTTCTTAGGCTAGGCCCGGTGCGAACGGCAACGCGGAATCGATCAATTTCGCGTGCGACTTATCTACACATGCAAATGAGGCTATTCGGCGGCGGACAGCTGCAACGCGCGGGCGCGGGCGGCGTTCAGGTCGGCGCGCATGCGGATCAGCAGCATGGTGATGAAATAGGCCATGAAGGCGAGCCCCATCAGCAACAGCGGCGTCAGCATGGCCGGGTCGATGGCCGGCCGGTCGAGACGCGTCAGGCTGGCGGGCTGATGCAGGGTATTCCACCAGTCGACCGAGAATTTGATGATCGGGATGTTGACGAAGCCCACCAGCGCCAGCACGGCGGCGGCCTTCGCACCGCGTTGCGGATTGTCGAAGGCGTGGGTCAGCGCGATATGGCCGAGATACAGAAAAAACAGCACCAGAACGGAGGTTAGTCGCGCGTCCCACACCCACCATGTGCCCCAGGTCGGTTTCCCCCACAGGCTCCCGGTCGTCAGCACGATCACGGTGAAGCCTGCCCCCAGGGGTGCTGCGGCCCGCGCGGCGATGTCCGCCAGCGGGTGCTTCCAGATCAGCGAGGTGGCACTCATGACGGCGATGAACGTGTAGGCGCCCATCGCCATCCAGGCCGACGGTACGTGCACATACATGATGCGCACGGTGTCGCCCTGCTGGTAGTCGGCCGGCGACGCAAACAGTGCGAAATAGATGCCGGCGACAAACAGCAGCCCGGTCAGCGCTGTCGACCAGGGCAGCACACGCGCGGCGATGCGCGAGAAGCGGGCGGGATTTGCGAAGCGATGGAGCAATTTCACATCCGTCGTTAGAGGTCGCGCAGTCTACTCGATTGCCTGCCTGAGTGCAGCCGCCGTCGCCCATGGCGCGAGCGCGAGTGCTGCCAGCAGGAAACCGCCAAGGATCATCAGTTGGGGTGTGATGTCGCGTCCCGCAATGGCGCCGTCGATCGCACCGGCATCAAAAATAAGCACCGGAATGTAGAGCGGCAGCAATAGCAGGGCGAGCAGCACGCCGCCGCGTCGCGCCCCCAACGTAAGCGCCGCGCCGATCGCGCCGACCAGGCTGAGTGTGGGTGTTCCCAGCGCCATCGTCGCCACCAGCGGCAGGAAGGCCGAGGACGGCAGATTGTAGAGTAGTGCCAGGACCGGCGACGCGATGAGAAGCAGAACGCCGCTGGTCAGCCAGTGGGCGATGGCCTTGGCCAGCGCGAGTTGGCCCAGCGAGACCGGCGACAGATAGAGAAGGTCGAGGCTGCCGTCCTCATGGTCGCCAGCAAACATCCGCTCGAGCGAGAGCAATGCGGCGAGCAGGGCGACCACCCAGATGATGCCGCCGCCGATGCGCGGCAGGATCGCGGCGTCGGGGCCGACGCCGAACGGAAACAGAATGGCGGCGAGCACAAAGAAGATGACGCCCATCATCGCGTCGGTGCCGCCGCGGAACGCGAGCCGCAGATCGCGCCGAATCAGAAGGCAGAGCCCGATCATGCCGCAAACTCGTGCATGTCGAATCGGTCGGCGTGATCGTTGAGCAACGCGTCGAGCCGGCCGCCATGGGTGGATATGATTGCCACGCCCTCGTTGGAAAGATGCGCGAGGATTGTGTTGGCCAGCATCGAGACCGCGCCCGGATCGAGCCCCGTCGCCGGTTCATCGAGCAGCCAGAGCGTGGGGCCCGCCTGTGAGTTCTGGCCGAGTGCGAGGCGGGCCAGGGTCACCCGTCGGCGTTGGCCGGCCGAGAGGTAGCGGACGGGCACATCGGCCAAGGGTTCGATGGCGAATTGGAACAGCGCGGGCTCAATGTCCGGGTCGAACCCGTAAAGTTTGGCCCAGAAGGCCAGGTTCTCGGCCGCGGTCAGCGACGGCTTCAACGGGTCGGCATGACCTATATAGGCGACGCGTGCGCGATGTCCGTCGCGGTCTTCCGTGACGTCGGTACCTTCCCAATCGACGCGCCCGCCTGCGGCCGGCAGGAGCCCGGCAAGCACCCGGAGCAGGCTCGACTTGCCGCTGCCGTTCGGGCCCGACAACAGCATCGCGCGGCCGGGATTCAACGCAAGGTCCAGACCGGCGAAGACCGCGCGTTCGCCGCGAATACATCCAAGCTTGTGTGTGGTGAGACCTTGCACGTTTCCTCGATTCCCGATGCCGATGGACATATGACATTTCCCGGGCAGCGCGCGAACCTAGCAAAGTGTGCGGCGTCTGCCGAGCATGCTTGTCTGGCCGCCTTGTCGGGAAGTCCTGAAGTGGAAAACATGGAAGCGCATAGAAAAAGGCCGCCGGTTGGGGGTTCCGGCGGCCTTTAAGGGCCTGGATCAGCGTCGTCCCGAAGGGGATCGGGACGACGCGTCGGAGGCAGACCGAATGCGTTGATGGGGGACGCAATCGGTCAGACTTCAATATGGGGTGCCAGTTTGGCGAGAGAAGGGTCGTAATGCGGCGGAAATGTGGTTTCTGCACTGGCCCGTAATCGCGCCAGATCCCGCGCGTGCGCCGCGTGGCTGACATCGTCGATCATCGCATATGTCATTCCGATATCCCGGAGAATACGCGCGTCCAGGGCATGCAGTTCCCGGCGCCACCGCGCATGGGCCCGATTGGCCAGCCAGAGATCGTGCCGGTCGGCGACGAACCGAAGAAAAATGTTTACACGCGGCAGCTTCGAACGCGGCGCGGGTCGGTGGCGGCGAAGGGAAACGCTGTTCATATCCATACCCCAATCTTTCCATGTGTGAGTTCCATGGGCTTCCATTCGGCCTGATGATCGGCCAGTGGAGCCGGCGCAGGCGGGCACCAGTCGCCCCTTGCGACGGTGCGCATGCGCACTGTCGCCAGAAGTCGTCGGATGTGCTGCCCCATTTGGGTCATGTCCCTGCTCGCATCGTTGGAAAGCCATGGGAGATAAATGCGGCTGGTCGATACTTAAATCAAACGAATAGTTTTGATTGATCACATCAGAAATGTTGATATATTCCATGCATGAGCGAGACCCTCGATATCCCCCTTTTGCGCACGCTTCTGGCGGTCGTGGACTCCGGCAGCTTCACCCAGGCGGCGACCCAGGTGCACCGGACCCAATCGGCGGTGAGCATGCAGATCAAGAGGTTGGAAGACGTGGTCGGCCGCAGCCTGTTCGAGCGAGCCGGCCGACGTTCGGCGTTGACGCGCGAAGGTCAGGCGTTGACCGAATATGCGCGGCGAATTCTGCATTTGCATGATGAGGCGTTGACCACGATCAGCGAGCCGGAAATCGTGGGTGCCGTGCGGCTTGGCGTGCCCGACGACTATATCAGCGGGTTCCTGCCACGCGTGCTGTCGGCGTTTGCCGAGTCGTATCCGATGGTGGAAGTGGAGCTACATTGCGCGAGCAGCACCAAAATCTCACACGCCCATGACACGGGCGAGGTGGATATTGGGCTTGTGACCATCGAAATGGTGAAACAGGAATGCCAACTGGTCCGCCGGGAGCCCGTGGTCTGGGCCACGTCGCGACGCCATGTGGTCCATGAACGTAATCCGGTGCCGCTCGCGGTGTTCGAGCCCGGTTGCTCATTCCGGAAATGGGCGGTGGAAAGTCTCGACGGCGTGGGCCGTCCCCACCGCATCGCCTATTCCAGCGAAAGCGTGGCCGGCCTGGTGACAGCCGTTGAGGCGGGGCTTGCCGTGACGATCCTGCCGCGCAGCGGAATGCCGGCGGATTTCCGCGAGCTTCTGCCCGACGAAGGCTTTCCGGTCCTGCCGGCCGTCGATATCGGGCTGATTCCACCACGCGGTGACGCCGGTCCCGCCGTGCATGCCCTCGCCAAGCACATTGCACAGGGCGCTTCGTCTTAGAATTTGGTGTCATAAGATTTATGGCGTCCCGAAGCTTGGAGTCACCGGGCGTTTGGCATATAACCGCCCCAAATTGGCGTTGCCCGGGTCACCACCCGCGCGCCAGCTTCCGTATCATCAGATGAATTCCCTTTCGGGAAGGAGAGAACGTCCATGAGCGTGACCGGACAGGACAGCCTGAAGACCCGCCGCACCCTTAATGTCGCGGGCCAGAGCTATGATTATTTCAGCCTCGAAGCAGCGTCGGAGAAACTCGGCGATGTTTCGCGTTTGCCCTATTCACTGAAGGTGCTGCTGGAAAACCTGTTGCGCTACGAGGATGGGCGCACCGTCTCGACGGACGATGTGCAGGCCCTGGCGGACTGGCTCAAGGAACAGCGCTCGCCGCGCGAGATTGCCTATCGGCCGGCCCGCGTGTTGATGCAGGATTTCACGGGCGTACCCGCGGTCGTCGATCTGGCAGCCATGCGTGACGCGGTCGACAATCTCGACGCCGACCCGCGCCTGATCAACCCGCTCTCGCCGGTCGATCTGGTGATCGATCATTCGGTGATGGTCGACCATGCCGGCGACAACGCCGCTTTCGGCAAAAATGTTGAGCTCGAATTCGAGCGCAACGGCGAGCGCTATGAATTTCTGCGCTGGGGTCAGGGCGCGTTCGACAACTTCCGCGTCGTCCCGCCGGGAACCGGCATCTGCCATCAGGTGAATCTCGAATATCTGGCCAAGACGGTCTGGACCGCCGAGGAAGACGGCAAGACGATTGCCTATCCCGACACGCTGGTCGGCACCGACAGCCACACGACCATGGTCAACGGGCTCGGCGTGCTGGGTTGGGGCGTTGGCGGAATCGAGGCCGAGGCCGCGATGCTCGGCCAGCCGATTTCGATGATTGTCCCCGAGGTCATCGGGTTTCGCCTTGATGGTGAACTCAAGGAAGGCATGACCGCGACCGATCTGGTCCTGACGGTCACGCAGATGCTGCGGGCTCATGGCGTCGTCGGCAAGTTTGTCGAATTCTACGGCGACGGCCTCGACCATCTGACACTGGCCGATCGCGCGACGATCTCGAACATGGCGCCGGAATATGGCGCGACCTGCGGTATCTTCCCGGTCGACGAAGAGACCTTGCGTTACATGCGCTTTACCGGGCGCAGCGATGAAACCGTCGCGCTCGTCGAGGCCTATGCGAAGGCCCAGGGTATGTGGCGCATCAAGGGCGAGTGGAACCCGGTCTTCACCGATACTCTCAGCCTGGATCTGTCCAGCGTCGAGCCGTCGCTTGCCGGGCCGAAACGCCCGCAAGATCGCGTGGCGCTGTCCGACATGGTTGCGTCGGCCAAAACCGCGCTGTCGGATATGGGCGCGGGAAAGGCCACGGCCGTCGAAGGTACGGATTACGATATCTCTCCGGCCGACGTGGTCATCGCCGCCATCACCAGCTGCACCAACACCTCGAACCCGTCGGTTCTGGTCGCTGCAGGTTTGGTGGCCAAGAAGGCGCGTGAGCGTGGTCTGGATCGCAAGCCCTGGGTGAAGACGTCCTTCGCACCGGGCAGCCAGGTGGTCACCGACTATCTCGAGGCGGCTGGTCTGCAAGCTCCCCTCGACGAGATGGGTTTTGATCTGGTCGGCTATGGCTGCACCACCTGCATCGGCAACTCCGGCCCGTTGAAGCCGGAAATTCACGAGGCAATCGTCGAGGGCGATATCGGCGTCGGCGCTGTGCTGTCGGGCAACCGCAACTTCGAAGGCCGCGTGCATCCGCTGACCAAGCTCAACTATCTGGCCTCGCCGCCGCTGGTGGTCGCCTATGCGATCGCGGGCTCGATGCTGGTCGATGTCTACAATGACGCGTTGGGTCAGGACCAGGACGGCAATGACGTGTTCCTGAAGGACATCTGGCCGAGCAACAAGGAAGTGCAGGATATTCTCGACAACGTCCTGACCGCCGAGATGTTCCGCAAGCGCTATGACAATGTTTTCGAGGGCGACAAGGAATGGCAGGACATCAAGACCTCGACCGGACTCACCTATGAGTGGAACGACGGATCGACCTATGTCCGTCATCCCAGCTTCTTCGAGGATATGGCACCGGAACCCGGCGCGATGTCCGATGTCATCGGCGCGCGCACGCTGGCGATCCTCGCCGACAGTGTGACAACCGACCATATTTCGCCGGCCGGTTCGATCAAGGAAGACGGCCCCGCAGGTGATTATCTGAAGATGCACCAGGTCCGGCCGATTGATTTCAACTCGTTCGGCTCGCGCCGCGGCAATCACGAGGTGATGATGCGGGGCACGTTCGCCAACATCCGCATCCGCAACGAGATGGCCCCGGGCACCGAGGGTGGCGAGACGATCCACTATCCGTCGGGTGAGCAGATGTCGATCTATGACGCCGCCATGAAGTATCAGGCCGACGAGGTGCCGCTGGTCATCGTCGGTGGCCGCGAATACGGCACGGGCTCATCACGCGACTGGGCCGCGAAGGGTACGCGTCTGTTAGGTGTGAAGGCGGTCATCGTCGAAAGCTTCGAGCGCATTCATCGCTCGAACCTGGTGGGTATGGGCGTGCTGCCGTTGCAGTTCCCCGAAGGGACGACGCGCAAGACCTTCGAGCTGACGGGTCGCGAGATGTTCGACATTGTCGGTGTAGCCGACGGTCTGGAGCCGCGCGCAAATCTCGGTTGCACCATCACCTATGAAGATGGCGCGACCCGTGAAGTCGAGCTGCTCTGCCGGATCGATACTCTCGACGAAGTGGAATATTTCCGCCATGGCGGCATCCTCCAGTATGTGCTGCGCAACATGCTGGCCGCCGCTTGAGGGGTTCGTCACCGTCAGTTGATTGGTTTGTGACGGCCCGGGCGTCCATATTCGGTTCATGTCGCAGTTGTTGATCAGGACAGTGAAGCCTCGATGGGGTGCGTGCCGGCATGTGGTTGCCGCGCTTGGGCTTGTCGCCTTGACCATGGCCGGGCTTGGCTTGGGGTTGCTCGCGGTGTCGCCGGTCCATGCGGATCAGCGCCTCACGGTGGTCGAGCTCTACACCTCGCAAGGCTGCCCGGCTTGCCCGGCGGCCGACGCCTTGCTGGCGGAACTTGCCGCCAAGCCCGACGTTTTGGCGCTGAGTTTCCACGTTGATTACTGGGACTATATCGGCTGGGCGGATCCGTTCGCGAGTGAGGTCTATTCTCAGCGACAGCAGCGCTATCTGGAACAGCTGAAACTACCCTATGTCTATACGCCGCAGATGGTCGTGGACGGCAAGCTGCATGCGTCGGGCAACCGGCAGCAGCAGGTCGAGACCAATATCGAACGTGCGCGTGATCTCGCGCAGGGCCGCGTCGAGGTGAATGTGACACGCATCTCCGAAGGGCAAGTGAGGATTCAGATTCCCGGCAGCGATGCGCTCTATCGCGGTGAGGCGGATATCATGCTGGTCCGGTTCGACGAGAAGCATGTCACCGATGTGACCCGCGGCGAGAACAAGGGGAAGACGCTGGCGAATCACAACGTTGTCCGGCTCCTGCGCCCGGTCGCTGACTGGAACGGCGAGGCGGTGGATATGGTGATGCGCCTGCAGGATATCGGCGGCGCCGATCCGGCCTACTGCGCGATTTTTGTCCAGGAACGCGGCCAGGGCCGCATTCTCGGCGCATCCGTCGTGGATATGCGCGCCCGTTCGTAGTGAAGCCACATCAGGCGGGTGACAGCCTGACAATACCCAGTTTCGCCAGCCATAGTATGGCCCGCCGGGTCTCTCGTCCGGGTTTGCCGATAGCCGCTATCAGCGCCTCGACGTTGGTGCCCTCGGTATTGTCCGGCGTGGCGACGGCACCGAGTAGCGCTCGGAGGTCCGGGGCGGGCAGCATGAGACCCACACCGGCGGTGTTGATGGCGTGATGTACCAGTGCTTCGAGGTCGGCGTCGGGCGCGCGCCGTGTGACGCGCGTATCGTCACTCAATGTGGCGCTCGGATATCCGGCGAAGACCTTGTAGGGGTCATCACGAAGCGGATCGCTCGCCCGCCCGGGCAGAGGTGCGGCAACTTCCGTGTCGTGCGCGCGCCGGTGCGCCAGATCATCCCACAGTTCCTCATAGGCCGGGATGATTACCGACCAGTCATAGACAGCGCGTGCACGCACCTTGCCCGCATCACCCATCTTGCGGCGCAGCGCCGGGTCCGCGATCAGGCGAACATACGCATTGCGTGCGGCATCGATGTCCACCGCGGTGAATTGCGCGGTGCGCGCAATATAGCCGCCATAGCTGAACCGGCCGCTGCGGTAGCGCGATACGATATCCAGGCCGTCGCCAGGTGCGGCCGAGATCGTCGGGATCGCGATGCCCTGTACGCCGTCTTCGATTGTGTCGCGATAGCCATTCCAGTCCGTCACCACGACCGGCAGGCCGGTGGCCATGGCTTCGATCGGCGTTAGTCCGAACGTTTCCTGGACATTGTCGGACAGCGAGGTGAAGAGATCTGCCGCCGACCATGCCTGGCGGCGCATGTCGGCATCGCGGCCGTCGACGATATGAACGGGCACATCCGGGCAGGCTTCACGGGCCAGGTATTCGATCTGTTTGCGCTCGGCATCGGTCTCGAACCAGCCGGCGAGAATCAGGTGCACGGCACGGCCGGTCTCGGCCTGGGCGGCCTGCAGACCGAGAAACATTGGCAGCGGATGCGCCTTCGCGGTGGCCGAAAGGCGGCCGAGGAACAACGCAGCGACGGCATCGTCGGCGATATCATATGTGGCCCGGAACGTGGCGCGGGCGGCAGGGTCGGGTTCGAAGGAAGCGGTGTCGATGCCCAGCGGGATCACGGGCAACTGCAGGGTCACCGCCTTGCGTCCCGTCCCGACAGGGGCGCCGAGCCTCGATTCGAGATAGTCCCCCCATTCGTCGAGTACGCCTGCCAGCGTGTCGCGCACGGCCTGGGACGTGCAGATAATCGCGTCCCAGGGCTGCAAGGGTGACGTGGCAAAGCTGCCGATGGCCTCCATCACTGTGTCGCTTGCGGTTGTGTGGGTAATCCCGCACAGGCTCCAAGCGCGCTGGTCGTGCGCGCGGCGCAGCCAGGCCTGATCCGCGATCGTTGGGCTGGGATAAAACAGGCATCCGGTTTCGGCCAGACGTTCGGGAGCATCGAAGGAAACCCAACGCGCGCTGCGCAGAGGGCGCGGTCCGTTCTGGGCCGCCTCGCGTGTGGTGTCGGCGAATTCTTCCGCTGAGGCTCGGTCCGGCGCCATGCAGACGAGGTCGCGCGAACGGGCGTGCCGTGCGAGGCCGGCCAGAAAGCTCGCGCCCGCCGATTGGCGACCCATCAGGCGGTCACCGGCCATCGTGTAGCCGTCGGACTTGTAATAGACGACGACGTCGCTTCCCCCTGTGCCGGGTGCGCTTGGAACGTCTGGGGAATCGGTCGTCATGGGAATGGTCGCTCCTTCATCGGAAGTTGATTCTAGTCGGCCCATGTGACCGGTTGCAATCGGGTGCAGGAGTCGGGATGCTTGGGCCATGTCTGTTCACGCCTCCCGTCCCGTCAAAGCCGTTCTGGGACCGACCAACACCGGCAAAACTTATCTCGCGATCGACCGCATGCTTGGCCATGCCAGCGGGATGATCGGGTTCCCGCTGCGCTTGCTTGCGCGCGAGAATTACGACCGTGTTGTACGTATGAAAGGTGCCGCTGCGGTGGCGCTGATTACCGGTGAAGAACGTATCGTGCCGCCCAACCCGCGCTATTTTCTGTGTACGGTCGAGGCGATGCCGCTGGACCGCATTGTGGATTTCCTGGCGATCGATGAGGTGCAACTCTGCGCCGACCCCGAGCGCGGGCATGTCTTTACCGATCGGTTGTTGCGCGCGCGCGGGCGCGAGGAAACCATGTTGCTGGGCGCGGAGACGATGGCGCCGATCATCCGCCGCCTGATCCCCGATGTGCAGATCGAACGACGCGAACGTTTCTCGAAGCTGAGCTATGGCGGGTTCCGCAAGCTCACGCGATTGCCGCCCCGCAGTGCGGTCGTCGCGTTCTCCGCAGCCAACGTCTATGCGATGGCCGAATTATTGCGCCGCCAGTGCGGCGGGACGGCGGTGGTTCTGGGCGCGCTAAGTCCGCGGACGCGCAACGCCCAGGTGGCGATGTATGAGGCGGGGGAAGTCGACTATCTGGTCGCCACCGACGCCATCGGCATGGGGCTCAACATGGGCATCACCCATGTTGGTTTCTCCGCGATGACCAAGTTTGACGGCCACGGTTTTCGCCGCCTGTCACCGAGCGAGGTGGGACAGATCGCGGGTCGCGCCGGTCGGTACATGGAAGATGGTACTTTCGGTCCGACGGCGGAGTTGGAACCGTTCGAACCAGAACTGGTCGCGGCCGTTGAGGCGCATGAGTTTGATCCGGTCTCGTCGATTTTCTGGCGGAATTCCAACCTCGATTTCTCGTCCGCCGACGCGCTTAAGCGCAGCCTGGAAGACTCGCCCTCCGAACGCGAGCTTCGCCGATCCCCGCCCACGGATGACTACAACGCGCTACTCGCCATGCGCGAGCATGACGACATCAAGCAGATGGCGACGAACCCCGAGGCGGTGCGTGCCCTTTGGGACACGTGCCAGATCCCTGATTTCAGCGGCGACCTGTCGGGCAATCACACGCGTCTGGTGGCGCGAATATATCGGTTCCTGATGGCTGACGCCGGCCGTATTCCGGGCGACTGGATCGAACGTTCCATCGGTCAGTTCGATCGCGTCGACGGCGATATCGACACGTTGATGGCCCGCATCGCCGGGGTGCGGACATGGTCGTATATCTCCCACCGGCAATCCTGGCTCGACGACCCCGATGGGCTGCAGGCGCGCGCGCGGGAGCTCGAGGACAAGCTCTCCGATGCGTTGCATGAAAGCCTGACCCAGCGTTTCGTTGACCGCAAGGCATCGGTTGTCACGCGGGGTTTGCGCGAGAAAGACAAATTGCTGGCGGGTGTGTCGGAGGACGGGCTCATTACCGTCGAGGGTGAAGAGGTCGGCCGGTTTGACGGGTTTCGCTTCGTGCCGCTCGACGAGGATGTCGCGGCGAGCCCGCGTTTGATGGCGGCGGCCAACCGTGCCGTGCGAGAATCGATCGGTGCGCGGATCGCGGCGTTGGCCGGTTCCGATGACGAAGCCTTCACGCTCGATCGGTCCGGAGCACAGATCATCTGGCAACAGGCGCCGGTTGCACGGTTGATGGCCGGGGCCGATATTCTTCATCCCCTTGTCGAGGTGTTGCCGAGCGAACTGCTCGACGTGCCGTCGCGTGAAGACATGCGGGTGCGTCTGCAGGGGTGGCTCGACGCGACTCTTGGTGCCGATCTCGCACCGTTGTTCGCACTGACCCAGGCGAAATTTTCCGGCTCCGCACGGGGACTCGCGTTCCACCTGAGCGAGGGCCTGGGCTGTGCCGCGCGGGTGAAGGGTGACGATCCGGCAAATCATCTCGCCGACGATGACCGCAAGGCGCTGGCCAAGGTCGGGATACGCATTGGTGTCGCGTCTGTCTATCTGCCGGCGCTGCTCAAGGGCAGGGTGATGGAGCTCAAGGCGATGCTCTATCGGATTCGTGCCGATGCTGAGGCCGCCGAGGCGCTTGCGTCGTTGCCCGACGGCGGCGCCACGGCCATGCCGCGTTCTGAGTTGATCGACGATCATTGGTATCTGGCGCTGGGTTTTTGTCCGGCCGGGCCGGTCGCCGTGCGCGCCGACGAGCTGGAGCGTCTGCTGGCGGCTATTCGGCGGGGCACCAAGGAAGGTGAGTTCACGGTCAGCCCGGACCTTCTGTCGCGCATTGATGCGCCGGCCGAGGTGTTCGCCAGGATGATTCGCAGTTTCGGCTACGCCGTGCGCGAGGAAGACGATGTCATCAAGGTCACACGCCGCGCGGTCAAGCGCCGCCCCGGCAAACAGGCTCAGGCAAAGCAGGGGACGGGCAAGAAGGGCAGCGCGCCTCGCAAGAAGGGTTCCGGCAAGCCCAAAACGCAGAAGGCCGAGCAGAAATACGATCCTGATTCGCCCTTTGCGGCGCTGGCGGTCCTGAAGGAACGGGGACGTTGAGCGACGCCAAATCGGAACCAACGCCGGGCAACACGGCCGTTGATCGCGAGAGCACGCTCCGCCTCGATAAATGGCTCTGGTATGCGCGCTTCTGCAAGACCCGCAGTCTGGCGACGGCCATGTGTCGGGCCGGGCAAGTCAGGGTGAACAAGGTGCCGGTTCGAAAATCGAACCAGTCGGTGCATGCCGGTGATGTTCTGACCTTCTCGCAAGGTCCACGCATCCGCGTCATCCGGATCACGGCACTTGCGACCCGTCGTGGCCCCGCGCCTGAGGCCGCCGCGCTGTATGACGATATATCGCCGCCGATGCCGCCACGTCAGGCGCGTCCCGCCACAGTCGGCCTGCGTGAACCGGGTGCCGGGCGCCCGACCAAGCGCGACCGCCGTGCGCTTGATCGTTTGCGAGACAGTTGAAGCTGGCTCGGTGCCCTGAGGATCACGGCGCTGTTGGTTGTTTGTCGGCCGCCCGATCATGTAAGGCATGGCCATACAAGGAAGTGCATTTAGGGAGTGACGATGCTTGATCGACTGAAATCCATGTTTGCCTCCGATGCGGGTGGGAGTGCTGCGCGCGCCCACGGCCCTGATGAGTTGCAGCTCGCGGCGGCGGCGCTACTGGTCGAAGTCGCGCGGATGGACGATGACTATGACGCCGACGAGCGGGCGCTGATCGGGTCGTTGTTGCGTGACCGTTTTGACCTGGATGCAGCCGACACCGAAGCGCTGCTTGTGGCGGCGGATGCCGCGACCGAAGATCTGGTCGAGGTGTATGGATTTGCGCGCCGGGTGAAGGATGCGTTCGAGCATGATGAGCGGGTCCGGATGATCGAAATGCTTTGGGAAGTGGTTTATGCCGACGGCGAAATCCACGACCATGAGGCAAACTTGTTGCGACGCGTTGCTGGCCTCATCTACGTTAGCGACAGGGAGAGTGGGGAGGCGCGCAAACGGGTGCTTGACCGAAGGCGCGCAGCTTCGTAAATCCTCTCTCAAGATTGGCCAAAAGGAATTCAGAAGATGCCGTACGTCGTCACCGAAGCCTGCATCAAATGCAAGTACACGGACTGTGTGGAAGTCTGCCCCGTTGATTGTTTCTACGAGGGCGAGAACATGCTGGTGATTCACCCCGATGAGTGCATCGATTGTGGCGTGTGCGAGCCGGAATGTCCGGCCGAGGCGATCATCCCTGATGTCGAACCGGAAGCCGAGAAATGGCTCGAGATGAATCGCGAATATTCGGAAGGCAAGTGGCCGAATATCACCGCGAAGAAGGACGAGGCGCCCGAGGCGGATAATTTCAAGGCCGAAGAGGGCAAGTTCGACAAGTACTTCAGCGCCAATCCGGGAAGCGGCGACTAGGCTTCATCGCCTAAATGGTGCGGCTGCCTACCAAAACCGCGCAATTTCTGTTATAATCAAAGTCATTCGAGGGACGGCTGTCGCCGTCCCTTGTTCTTTGATTCTACGCTGGAACACGGCTAACCCCCTTGAATCGCGCTAATTTCGCGGTCCCTGTGCGGTTGTGCCTCGTCCCGGCAGGCAGGTAACGGAAACGAACATGGCGAAAACGACGAAAACTACCAAGGCTGCAAAAAAACCGGCGGCAAAGGCCAAAGCCGCGCCGAAGTCGGCAGCGAAAACGGCGGCGAAGAAGCCCGCCGCGAAGGCAAAACCAGCGACCAAGAAACCTGTGGCAAAGAAGCCGGCGGCAAAGAAGCCGGCGGCAAAGCCCGCTGCCAAGAAGGCTGTCACACCAAAGGCTGCGGCCAAAAAGGTGCCCGCGCCAAAGGCCGCTGCCAAGAAGACCGCCTCACCTGCCGCGGCAGAGAAAGTGGCGACACCGGAAAAGCCGGCCGCCAAGCGTGCGCCGGCAAAGAAGGTAAAACTCGAATTCGGTGCCGGCGATTTTGTGGTGTACCCGACCCACGGTGTTGGCCAGGTGACCGGCATCGAGACCCACGAAATTGTGGATCAGAAGCTCAAACTCTACATCATCAGCTTTGAACGCGAGCGGATGACCCTCAAGGTGCCGATCAACAAGGTGAAGGATTCGGGCCTGCGCAAGCTTTCGAGCCGCAAGGTCATGGACAACGCCTTGAAGACGCTCAAGGGCCGCGTCCGGATCAAGCGCACCATGTGGAGCCGCCGCGCCCAGGAGTACGAGGCGAAGATCAATTCCGGCGACCCGATTTTTATTGCCGAAGTCGTTCGCGACCTGCACCGCAAGGAAGACCAGCCCGATCAATCCTATTCCGAACGGCAAATGTATCAGGCAGCATTGGACCGTCTGGCACGCGAGCTCGCGGCGGTCGAAAGCTCCGAGCATGAGGGTGCCGTTGAGAAGCTGGAAGGCATCCTCGCAACCTAGGCCATCGGCATACATGATCGCATTGTTCGATTGAAAAGCCGGGCTCGCGAGAGCCCGGCTTTCTCGTTTCCGGACCGATTAACGCGCCGGCGATCTACTCCACGACGACTTTCACGACCTGACCGGGCACCGGTTGCTGGCCGGGGGTCATGCCGTTGAGTACGCGAAACCATTCGTCCTTGGGGCCCTGCATCGGCATGTTGCGCGACAGCCGCGCGACCGTGTCGTTGCGGCGTACAACACGCATTTCGATCCGCCACGGACCGTACCGGGCCCTGTCGGCTGCCGTCAGCGTGCGGAAACTGAACGTGGTACGGCGCAGTTCTTTATTAAGCGCCGCCGTTTGCGCGGGCCGGGTGAGGAACATGAACCTGTAAATATTGCTCGGGTCGTGGCGGATCGCGACCAGCTGGGCATCGAATGTACCGGTCCGGTTGCGAATTCTGGTGCGCCCCGTCGCCGCCTGCATGCCGTTGATATCGATGGTTTCTACATCCGCCAGGGAGGTGTTCTTGGCCCACACGCGCGTGAGATAGGATTCCATGTTCCCGCGATGGGGAATGGTGCCGCCGCTGAATAGAATCAGGGAATCGTTCGGGCCCCGTGCGGCGACCTGTTGGGCGCCATTGAACAGTGTGAAACCCCGCGGCACCTCGAACATGAAGTTCGCGGGCTCGTGCACGAAGCGTCGGCCGCGCACAAAACCTTCGGCCGCGGAGTCACCGAAAGTAATTCCGTCGATCGCGGCCAGATACTCACGGCTGCCGGTTTTCGGGTTGGCGACCGGCTGGACGTTGGCGGCTCGGGTGGCCGCGTTCACCCGATCGCCGGTGCGCGGATGGGTGGACATAATATTGTAGCGCGAGGCCGGGTCCGGCAGGCCGCTAACCTTGGCCTCCAGAGCACTGAACGCCTCAAGCGACGCCAGGAAGGACGCCATGGCGCCGGTTTCGTAACCGGTCCGCGAGAGATACCGGACACCGAGTGTATCCGCTTCGAACTCATGCTCGCGTGAGAAACCCTGCAAGTACAAGCCGGCACTCTGGCCGACCGCGTCGCCCACTGCCGACGTGCCGAGGAACACGGAGCTCAGGATGCTGACACCCGCTGTGCCAATCCCGGCGATCACCGACTGACTGTAGCGCTGCGCGGAATGGCGCCCGGTGACATGGCCGATTTCATGACCCAGTACACCGGCCAGTTCCGCTTCGGTGTTGGCCAGGCCCAGAAGGCCGCGGGAGATGTAGACAAAGCCGCCTGGCAGGGCGAACGCGTTCACGATGTCGTCGTCGAGTACCGTGAAGGTGAAATCGAGTTCGGGGAGTTCGGAGACCTGTGCGAGACTCTGTCCGACACGGTCAACATAAGCGGTGATCTTGGGGTCGTTATAGACGCCCCCGAACTGCTGGATGATCTTGGGGTGCTGGTCACGCCCGATCTGCAGTTCATCTTCGGGCGACATGAAGGCCGTGAAATCGCGTTCACCGGTTGCCGGATTGACCGAACAGGCGGCGAGGAACAGCGTCGCTGCCGTGAGGATTAGGCGCGTCGCGCGCGCATTTCGGCGGGGGCGTTTTGTCATTTCGACAGAACCTCTATTTGCTCCGGATGGGTGACGTCGATCATCGGTCCGTTCCGTGATTTTAACCAACCCCGCACCCGGATTCGACGTCCAGGATAGTCATCGGGGGATATTCCGGCATCTTCGAATCGTTGCCAATCGCGCGCGGCGACCGAGACTGTGAAGTCGCTTTGCCAGTCGGGCCCGTAGTTGAGAAATGTCCGGCCCCGAACAACCGCAACATCTGTCACCCGCCCCTCGACAAGCGCGTACTGATCGAGATGTCGGGCACTGGCGTCGGGGTCGAGCACGCCGTAATAGGGATGGGACCAGATTCCCTGATCCGTCTGGCGCGAACCGCGTTCGTGCACCAGCATTTCGCGTACCAGGGCGCGGTTGTCGGGAAAGCTGTAGACCCGTGCAAACCCGGCTGTGAGAAGTGCTCCCTGGACCCAGGTTCCATCATCAGTGAACAGATGTGCAAGCAGCCGGTCATGCCGGTCGATATTCTGGCCACCATATCCGAGGGACACGCGGCGACCGAGTACCAGGCCCTCAAGAGCAGACTTGGCCTCGTCGGCGAGTGGCCATTTCGCAAATCCGGGGCGACCGAGTGGGAGTTTTGGCGCCTGAATGCCGACCAGTCGAACCTGGCGCCCGTTATCAAGAATGACAGTGTCGCCGTCGATCACCGCGACCACGCGCGCCGTGCCGCCGCTTTGCAACGCATCGGGCATCTGCGCGCCGGCGGTTTCCGGTCCGGCGATGGCACCGGAAAGGATCAACGCCAACATAATGAGAATACGGATTGTTGCCATGAGCGAAGTATAGCGTTTGATTGGGATCACGGTGTCATGGCATTGGGGCGGGAAGATGACCACCGATCTGGTTGACTTCTCAACCGGCGCGCGCCCACATGCCGCGTTCCCGCGACAGGAGAGGGTGTTTTGCGTACCGATTTGTTCCCCGTCATCGAAGCCCGTGAAAGCGGCATGCTCGACCTGGACGGAACCCATGTCATGTATTGGGAGGAGTGCGGCAACCCGGACGGGGTGCCGATACTTTTTCTGCATGGCGGGCCCGGGGCCGGAACGATGTCTGTTCATCGCCGGTTCTACGACCCTGATTATTTCCGGATCATATTATGTGATCAGCGCGGCGCGGGTCGATCGACGCCCCATGCCGATCTGACAGACAATACGACCGGGCACTTGTTATCGGACCTTGAGGCGTTACGCGTCCATCGCGATATCGAGCAGTGGCATTTGTTTGGTGGTTCATGGGGCTCCACGCTGGCACTCGCCTACGCGCAGGCCTTTCCACAACGCTGCATGGGCATGGTGTTGCGCGGGGTATTCACCTGTGCGCCGCGAGAGGTTGAATGGTTCCTCGAGGGTATGGGGCGGATATTCCCTGAGGCATGGCATGATTTTTCCCAGACCATCCCGGAGGCGGAGCGGGGCGATTTGTTGCAGGCTTATGTGCGACGCCTGAATGACCCTGATCCTGGAGTTCATCTTCCTGCCGCGCGCGCCTGGGCGACCTACGAAGCCCGCTGTTCGACGCTGCGCCCGAACCCGGACGCCGTGGCGGCGATGTCCGATGCTCAGGCCATGCTCGCGCTGGCACGGATTGAGGCACATTATCTCGCCCACAGCGCTTTTCTGGCACCGGGACAGCTTTTTGAAGGCATCGACCGCATCCGCCATCTGCCCGCCACGATCGTCCACGGCCGCTACGATATGGTGTGTCCGATCGAGACTGCGGAGCGGTTGGCGCGGGCCTGGCCGGAGGCGGAATACACGATTGTACCGGACGCAGGGCACTCGGCGCTCGAACCTGGAACCCGCGCGGCGCTATTGCGCGCGGTGGAAGGCCTCAAGGAACTCACATAAGCTTGTGGATCGGGAGTTTTCGCCGGGGCCATGATCTCGTATGATGGTAGGCACGCAGGATGGGTCCTGCGACTGATACAGGGGGATGAATTGCGCAAATTGACAATCATGCTGACGGCGGCGGTTATGGCCTTCGCACTCACGACCCCTGCGGCGATGGCCGACGATCCTGATTTTCTGGTGATCGGTGGCGGCTGGTACGACTTTAACGACGACAAGGACGCGATCGATTTTCGTGCCGAGTATCGTTCCGACTATAAGGCGCTGGGCTTCCTGAAGCCCTGGATTGGCATCGAGGCAACCAGTGATCAGGCCGTCTACGGCGTCGGCGGCGTTCTCATGGATATCTATTTCGGCCGCCGCTGGGTCTTGACCCCCAGCTTCGGCGCCGGCGCCTATGCCGACGGCAGCGGCAAAGATCTCGGCCACACGGTCGAGTTCCGCTCACAACTTGAATTTGGTTATCGGTTCGACGACCGTTCGCGCATGTCACTGGCGGTGAGCCACATCTCGAATGCGAGCCTGGGTGACAACAATCCGGGCACCGAGATTGCGACCATCTACTATCATATTCCATTCTCGGACATCATCGACTAGCCACCACGGGCGCTCGAACCATGGGTGAGATGGGCGGTGCGTTGATAACGGGTGCGGCGCAGCGCATCGGTCGTTGCCTGGCCGAGACGCTCGGGGCCGCGGGCTGGCACGTTGTCGTCCATTACCATCAATCCAAAAACGACGCCGAAGAGACGGTGCGTGCCATCACGGACGCCGGTGGCCGGGCGGATGCCCTGGCGGCGGATTTGTCGGATCCGGCGGCCTGTGCACGGTTGATCGATGCGGCGCAAGCGCTGACAGGTGGGCTCGGTTGTCTGATCAACAATGCGTCGATGTTTGTCGAGGACACGGCACGCACTATCGATGCTGAAACATTCGATCGCGTCATGGCGGTAAATTTGCGCGCCCCGGCGATCCTGTCACGCGCGTTCGCCGCCCAGGTGCCCGAGGATGGAGAAGGCGTGATCGTCAATATCCTGGATCAGAAGCTGGCCAATCCGAACCCGGATTTTCTGTCCTATACATTATCGAAGCACGGGCTTGCCGCGTTGACCGAGATGACGGCAGCGTCGCTGGGCCCGTCTGTCCGGGTGTGCGCCGTGGCACCCGGCCTGACCCTGCCGAGCGGCGATCAGCCGCAATTCCAGTTCGACGCAGTCCATGGCCGCACGCCGCTGGGCCGCGGGTCGCGGCCCGAGGATGTCGCGGGCGCGGTTATGTATCTCCTGGGTGCGCGCGCGGTGACGGGGGAGACGATCCTGGTCGATGGCGGGCAGCATTTGGTGCCGAGTGCACGTGACGTTATGTTCCTCGACCCGGCCCCATCAAAGGAAATCGGTGAATGAGTATGCCCGTGAGCGATATGGCGGTTACCGATCCCGTGGAGCAACGCCTGCTCGACCGGTGGCCCGAGGTGCGCAAGATTTTCTTCCGCAATCTCCTGGTGAACATGCATATGGGCGTGCATGAGAATGAAAAGGGCCGCACCCAGCCGGTGCGAATCAACATGGTTTTGTATCTGCGCGCCGATATCGTGCCGAAAACGGACTCCATCAGTGAGGTGTTCAACTACGATCGCGTCCATAGCGGGGTCCAGAAGTTGATCGAGGGTCGCCACATCAATTTGCAAGAGACGCTCGTTGGCGAGATTGCGGCCATGTGTCTCGATTTTGACGAGGTGCTCGCGGTCAGGGTGTCCACGGAGAAGACGGATATCTATCCCGATTGCGACGGGGTCGGATACGAGTTGGTGCGTGTGCGGGCGGGTTGAGCCAGGCACATAGAGCAAAGAACGCGCCGTTACGGTGCGCATGACAGGGAGAGAGAGATGAGTCTCGATTGGCCGACAGACCGGATCGATTACAGCCCCATCCATGGCCGTGCGCCGTTGCCTTTGCCCGAAGGGCGCAAGGTTATCGTGTGGCCCTGCATCAACGTCGAGAACTGGGTGATCGAGAACCCGATGCCGCGCACGGTGGTCAATCCGCCGGGGGGGGTCGAGAAATCGGTGCCCGATATTCCCAACTGGGCCTGGCATGAATATGGCCAGCGAGTCGGGTTTTGGCGGCTCAAGCGGATCTTCGATGAGTTCGACGCCAAGTCGACCCTCGTGCTCAACGGCACCGTATGCGACGTGTATCCGCAGATCGTCGATTCAGCACTCGAATCCGGCTGGGATCTTTGCGGCCATGGCTGGATCCAGCGCGCCCTGCCGGCGGTCGAGGACCAGGAGGACATGATCCACCGGGTGTTCAAGAAGCTGCGGGATTATTCGGGCCGCGATCCAAAGGGCTGGCTCGGGCCGGCGCTGGCCGAGACCCATGACACGGTGGACTGGCTGCACGAGGCGGGCTTCGAATATGTCGCCGATTGGGTAATGGATGATCAGCCGATCGATCTGCGAACCAAATCCGGCACCCTGGTTGGCCTGCCGTATACCCAGGAACTGAACGATCTGGCGATGCAGCTGATCCAGGGGCATCGTGCCCAGGAGTATGGTGATCGCGCGATCCGCGAGTTCGACCAGTTGATCGAAGATGCCACCGCCGAACCGGGCTCGACCCGGATCATGTGTTTCACCCTGCACCCCTACATCATGGGCGTGCCCCATCGTGCTCGGGAGATCCGGCGTATTCTCGAGCATGTCTGCAATCGCGACGATACGTTCGTGTGGACAGGCGAGGAAATTCTCGACTGGTACAAGTCGGTCCGCCCCGCCAAGTAGATCGGCCTGACCCTTCTATCGAGCGTGGTCTATCCGGTACTGGGCGACCGAGATGTTGCCGGCGCGGAATCCGGCCTCGCAATAGCTGAGATAGTAGCGCCACAGCCGGCGGAATGTTTCGTCGAAATCCTGGGTCGCGATTACCGGCCAGGCGTTCTCGAAGGAGAGCCGCCAGCGTCGCAGGGTCTCGGCATAGTCGCGCCCGAAGGTGCGGGTGTCGGAAACCGCCAGGCCGGCGTCAGCTACTTCCTGCGCAAACCGCGTGGGCGATGGCAACATACCGCCGGGAAACACACGAAGCTGGATGAAGTCGGGATTGCGGCGGTAGGCCTCGAACCGCGCCTCGTCGATTGTGATCACCTGCATCCCGGCGATACCGCCGGGGCGCAGCCTGTCCCCGACGACACCAAAGAATGCCGGCCAGTAGGCCTCGCCGACGGCTTCGAACATCTCGATCGACGCGATCTTGTCGAATGTACCGGCCACATCCCGATAGTCCTGAAGCCGGATTTCGATCCTGTCGTCCAGGCCGGCCTCGGTGACTTTTCGGCGCGCCCAGGCGGCTTGCGATGGGGACACGGTCAGGGCGGTCACCCGGCAGCCATAATGCGTGGCCGCATGGATTGCGAACGCGCCCCAGCCACAGCCGATTTCCAGCATGTGGTCGCCGGGCTGGAGCTCCAGCATTTCGGCCAGCTGGTCGAATTTTCGAACCTGCGCTGACGTCACCGGCTCGGTCGCGGCGTCGCGCTCAGAATTCTGATCGGTACCGAAGCAGGCGGCCGAGTAGGTCATGCTCGGGTCGAGCCAGGCCGCATAGAAATCATTGCCCAGGTCATAATGGGCGGCGATGTTTCGGCGGCTACCCCGGCGCGTGTTGGTCCGCAGCCGCTGATGCAAACGGCTGAGCATCCGCCCGGCGCCCAGAGGTGTAAATTGTGCGCCCCATGCGTCGACATTTTTCGCACCCAGCTCGATCACGGCCGTGAGGTCGTCGCTCTCCCAGTCGCCGGCGACATAGGAATCCGCGAGGCCCAGCGCGCCATCAAACATGATGTGACGCGCGATCCTGTAGCGGTTGATCTTTATCGCGGCGTCCGGGCCCGTGGTTTCTCCCGCGGCTCGAACGCGGCGTCCGTCGGGCAGTTCGATCGTCAGTTTCCCGGCCAGCAGCCTGTCGGAAAGGCGGTTGAGAACACCGGTCAGGAGACGGGGGCCGATGGCGAGACCGCGGGCGGCAGGTTGAAGCGGGAAGTCTGTTTGCGCGGACTGCGTCATGGGTAACGATTCTCGGGTCGACTTGGATCGATGCCGGGTTTGCGGGCGGTTTGTGTGGCAGACGTGCCGCGTGCGTTTCAGCCACAAGCACAGCGCGTCCCAACGGATAGCTGTGATTATTTTGCGGATCAAAAGCGGGTAGCGCAAGACGGTCGAGATCGCGTTCTTTGCGTCGGCGTCAATTCAGCGCTAATTAGGGGCGCACGTCGCGTGACGGGCGCTCGTAGCTCAGTCGGATAGAGCGCGGGATTCCTAATCCCGAGGTCGCAGGTTCGATTCCTGCCGGGCGCACCATTCCTTCATCAGGCGACGCCAAAGAAAAAGCCCCGGCGACCGGCCGGGGCTTCTCTTTTCATATATGTGTCCGGCGATCAGTCGAAACCAGCGCCGTCCTGGGGCATGTCGTCCGCCAGGTCTTGCGGCAGGACGAGGTTCAGGATGATCGCGATGAACGCGGCGGGCAGCAGGCCCGAGGCCAGCAGCACCCGGATCGTGTCCGGGACATGCTGGAGCGCGCCGGGTTCGAGATACAATCCCAACCCGAATGCCATGGACACGGCGAAGATGATCATGTTGCGCCGGTTCCATGTCACTTCGGCGAGCATCGACAGACCCGCCGAGGCCACCATGCCGAACATCACGATGACACCGCCACCGAGCACCTCGATGGGGATCGTCGTGACCAGCGCGCCCACCTTGGGAATCAACCCGGCGAGGACCAGGAAGATGGCACCGATCGTCACCACGTGGCGGCTCATGACACCGGTCATGGCCACCAGGCCGACATTCTGGCTGAACGACGTGTTCGGCAGGGCGCCGAACAGACCCGCGACAGCCGAACCGATGCCATCGGCATAGGTCGCACCGACGATTTCCTTGTCGGTCGCCTCGCGGCCCGCACCACCCTTGGCGATGCCGGATACGTCGCCGACGGTTTCAACCGCCGAGACGAAGGCCATCAGACAGAAGCCGACAATCGCCGCGGTGGTGAACTCGACCCCGAACGGGAAGAGTTCCGGTACCTCGAAGACGGCGGCCCGGCCGACATTGGCGAAACTCACCATGCCCAGGGCCCACGCGAAGATGTAGCCGACGATGAGGCCGATCAAAACGGCGGCGACCGACAACATGCCGCGGGCGAAGAATTTCAACCCCAGGGTCACGACGATGACGCTGCCGGCGACGGCCCAGTTCTGCAGGCTGCCATATTCCGGCTTGCCGATCGCGGGCACACCGCCCGCCGCATACTGGATGCCGACTTTCACGAGGATCAATCCGATCAACAGTACGACGATGCCGGTGATCAGCGGCGGCAGCGCGAACCGGATCTTGCCGATGAACGTGCCGAGGAGCGCGTGGAACAGGCCACCGATAAGCACGCCGCCGAACAGCGCGGGAAGTGCCTCGACACCCTGGCCCGCGACCAGCGGGATCATGATCGGCAGGAACGCGAAGCTCGTGCCCTGCACGACCGGCATCTTCGCGCCGACCGGGCCGAGACCGATGGTCTGGATCAGGGTGGCAACGCCGGCGAACAGCATCGACATCTGGATCATGTAGAGCAGAACCGGGAAATCCGGTGAGTTCGAGCCGAAGCCGAAACCTGCGGCGCCGGCGACGATGATCGCTGGCGTGACGTTGGAAATAAACATTGCCAGCACATGCTGGATGCCGAGCGGAATCGCTTTCGCGATCGGCGGCATATAGTTCGGATCGCGGAGTTGCTCCGGCGTTCCGAGGTTGGACATGTTAGCCATCTTTAAAGGTGCCTCCAGTTGTTGGGGAGAAGCTTGCCTGTGACTGACGCGGGGTCAGCGTTCGGTTCTTGTTATTTCCCGGTTCGGGTTATCTCAATTGGTTCTTCGAACCAGTGCTCCTCCAGATTTTCGCCGGGACCGATCCTGTCGATCACGGCGAACAGCCCGGGTTCGTGGAGCGGCGTGAGTACGCCGTGCCAGGTCCCCCGGTGATAGTTGACGCCCTGACCGGGGTCGGTCAGGAACGCCTGCGGTTCGTGCGGGCGGCCATTCAGGTCACTCGCGACGATGACTAGAAACGGATCCGCCGTCATGGGCACGAAGGCCTGACTGCCGAGGGGATGCCGTTCCATCAAATCCAGCGCATACGGTAGCGTGCGCGCCGTGGCCTTGAACACACTGATTCCGGTGCGGCCCTCTTCATCATTTAGGTCGAGGCTGGCGCGGTCATGGAACCGACCGCACATACCTTGATTGATCATCATGTCGGGCGCACCCGACGCCTCGATCACGTCGCCATAGGGCGCGAACGCCTCGGCCGTCAGCGGCGCGATGGCGATGGTGTGGCTCATGCAACTCGGCCGAACAGGCGCAGCCGGCTGACGCCCCCATCGGGGAAGATGTTGAGGCGCACATGGGTCGCCGTGCCCAGATCGGTCACCTGGTCGTCGACGAATTCATGGACCGCGTCGGCCGACAGTTTTTGCTGGCTCAGCAAGGCCGGCCAGTCTTCCGACGCCGCGATGGCGTCGTCGCCGATGTCGACGCCGATCTTGCCCAGATCGATCGCCTGGACCGAACAGCTATCCGGGTAGTTGCCCTTGAAATAGGCGGTGTCCACGACGGCGCGGGAGATTGTGCCGCGAACGCCGAGTGCCAGGATGATCCAGTCATGCCCCGGCCCGCGCCGGCGGCGTGTCTCCCAGCCGTCACCCATATTCTGGCCCCGGCCGGGCGCAAGCAGGCGGTGATAGGTACCGTAATGCGCATCCGAATATCCGACGATCCGCCCGCCGTTGAGGGTCGCCACCAGGTCGATGTCTCGGCCCTGGAGTGATGCGGGGTCCAGATAAGGTGTGCCGAACACCCGCAGCCGGGCGACGCCGCCATCGGGATGAATGTGGAAGCGCAGGTGGCTCCATACATTGTCGTCGGCGCAGCGCAGGAAATGACGGGAGTCCGGCTCCAGATGCTGCATCGGCAGCAGCTCGGTCCATTCTGTCCCGTCGTCCGGGTCGCCGTCGGACCGGCAGGCCTCGATCCGGCATTCGGGCGGGTGATTGCCCGTGAAAAAGGACGTGTCGACATCGAAGCCGTCGATCGTGCCCGGCACCGCCAGCGCGACGATCGCGTGGTCGTGGCCGCCGCCGCGCCGCCGGCGGGACTCCCAGCCGTCCATCCATTTGCCGTGGTCGTCATACTTGTCGGTGATGAAGGTCGGGCTCGAGTCCTGCAGCATGCGAACCAGCGGGGCGAAGAATTCGTCGGTTGCCGAGATGCCGCGGGCACCGAGGCTCGCCGAGGCGAGGTTGATCGCGTTGCGCGCGAAGTCCGGCAGTTCGTCGGTCTGCAGCAGCGGCTTGCGCTCCTGGCTCATGGCGATGTCAGTCATCGAGTAAATCCTTCAGGCGCAAAAGCGCGATGCGTTCGACCTGGCGGCAGGCCTCGGCGAATTCGGTTTCGCGGTCGTGGTCGACCCGGCGCTCGAAGGCCGCAAGGATGTCGGCCTTGGTCAGGCCCTTCACCGCGATGATGAACGGGAAGCCGAACTTGTCGCGGTAGGTTGTGTTGAGTTGCTCGAAGTTGGCGCGCTCGTCGTCGGTCAGCGCGTCGAGCCCGGCCGATGCCTGTTCGGCGGTGGATTCGTCCGTCAGGCGTTTGGCCTGGGCGAGCTTGCCGGCGAGGTCCGGATGGGCCGTCAGCACGCCGAGGCGTTCGTCTTCGTTGGCGGCGCGGAACACACGCGCCATGGCGTTGTGCAACCCGTTGGCCGTGTCATGGGCCGGCCCGAGCTCCAGCGCGTGGGCGCGTTCGGCCACCCAGGGCGAGTGCTCGAAGATGCCACCATATGCGGCCACGAACTCGTCCTTCGAGATATTCGACGGGCGCCCGGTGAGGTCCGGCGGCGGGAAATGTGTGTGCCAGTGGTTTGCGATATCGACCCGGCGTGCAAACCAGACCGCGTCATGGGATTGGACATATTCGACGAATCGCTTCAGCGCCTGGATCCGGCCGGGGCGGCCGACGATCCGGCAATGCAGGCCGATCGACAGCATCTTCGGCGATCCGGCTTCACCTTCTGCATACAGCGCGTCGAAGCTATCCTTGAGATAGGTGAAGAACTGATCGCCCGAGTTGAAGCCCTGCGCCGTGGCGAAGCGCATGTCGTTGGCTTCCAGCGTGTAGGGAACGACGAGCAGGGGTTTGCTGCCGGCCATGTGCCAGTAGGGCAACTCGTCGGCGTAGCTGTCGGCGGTGTAGGCGAAGCCGCCGATGTCGGCGAGAAGGTCCAGCGTGTTTTCCGTCCCGCGGCCGGTGTACCAGCCCAGCGGGCGTTCGCCGGTGGCTTCGGTGTGGATGCGGATGCCTTCCTCGATCAGGCGGCGTTCCTCCTCGATCGGGAAATCCTTCCACTCGATCCATTTATGGCCGTGGCTGGCGATCTCCCAACCGGCGTCCTGCATCGCCGCGGTCTGGCCCGGTGAGCGTTCCAGTGCGGTGCCGACGGCATACACGGTGATGGGGATGTCGGCTTCGGTGAACAGGCGGTGCAGGCGCCAGAACCCGACGCGCGCGCCATATTCATACATGGTCTCGATGTTCCAGTGCCGTTGGCCGGGCCAGGGCTGCGCACCCACGACCTCGGACAGGAACGCCTCGGATGCGGCATCACCATGCAGGATGTTGTTCTCGCCGCCTTCCTCGTAGTTCATGACGAACTGCACGGCAATGCGGGCACCGTCCGGCCATTGCGGGTCGGGCGGCGTGGCTCCATAGCCATGCAGATCACGTGGATAACGATTCAAGTTTGTCCCCCTCGGCGAACCGACATTTACGTATAATCGAAAAGAATGTGTTCGATTTTCAAATAAATGATGAAAGACATATATCGAAACACGGGTTTCGATTCGAGGTAATTGACGGTTGGATTGGTTCGCGCCGTTTGCGAACGTATTTAGGGAGAGCACCTGATGGCCGCTGATGGCGGATATTTAACGACCCATGTTCTGGATACGGCACGCGGCGTGCCGGCTGTCGGGCTGGGTATCGAGCTGTTTCGCCTTGATGGCGAAACCCGGGAATCGATCGGGACCTTCGAGACCAATGCCGACGGGCGAACCGATACGCCGGTCCTGCCGGTCGGGGATTTCGCTGTGGGCGCGTATGAACTGGTCTTTCACGCCGGGGCGTATATTGCGCAGTCGGGCGCGACGCTGGCCGAAGGTGTCTTCCTCGATGCGGTGCCGATCCGGTTCACGATATCCGATGCCGCGGCGCACTACCATGTGCCCCTGCTGCTCTCGCCCTACGGCTACGCGACCTATCGCGGAAGCTGATACAGGGAATTGCGTTCCTTGAGCTGCGTCTTGCACCGTTTGACCATGAAATCGATGAAGAGCTGGATCTTGGGGTCGAGGAATCGCTTGTGCGGGTAGAGGCAGCTCAGTTGTGCGGACGTCGGCGGGGTCTGGGTCGCCACCGGCACGAGCGCGCCCGAACGCAGATGCTCGGCAATCTCGAAGATCGGCTTGATGGCGATGCCGCGTCCGTCCAGCGCCCAGTCGGTCAGCACATCGCCATCGTCGGATTCGAACGGCCCGGCCACCTCGAACCTTTGGGGTCCGTCGTCGGTATCGAGCGTCCAGCGCATTTCGTCCGCCCCGGGAAAACGCAGCAACAGGCAATCATGCCCGTCCGTCACCAGATCATCGCCGGTCGCCGGCGTGCCCCGGCGCGCCAGATAGTCGGGGGCCGCGCACAGCACGCGCGCGCAGTCCGCAATATGGGTCAGGCGAAGGGCCGAGTCAGCCAGGTTGCCGAGGTGGAACGCGATGTCCACGCCCTCGCGGGTCAGGTCTACGTTCCGGTCGGACATGCGCAGCCGCACGTTGATCTCGGGATACTCGTCGTTGAAGGCGGGCACGTGGGGCGCGATCAATCGCTTTCCCACGCCCAGAGGGGCCGCCACATAGATCGATCCGCGCGGATTTTGCGCGATGTTGGCCACCGCGGCCTCGGCCTCGTCGATCGCCTGCAGGATGTTGATCGCGCCGTCATAATACGTGCTGCCATGTTCGGTCGGGTGCAGCCGTCGGGTTGTGCGGTTGAACAGCCGCACGCCGAGATGCTTCTCGAGCTTGGAAATCCGGCTCGACGCGACCGCCGGCGAGACCTGCTGGTCGCGCGCGGCCTCGGACATGCTGCCGAGTTCATAGACCCGGACAAACATTCTGATGTTTTCGACATGCGGCATGGTGCGGGCAATCTATCGGAAATGGTCGCGAATTCTGTAAGCTTTTATGCTCTGAAGGGCCGATACATAAAATTGCGGTGCGTGGGCACCACAAGGGGGACGTAATGGAAACGGCGTTGGTAATGGAATGGCTGTCATTCGCGGCACGATGGTTCCACGTGATCGCGGGCATCGCCTGGATCGGTTCATCCTTCTATTTTATTGCGCTCGATCTGGGTCTGCGCAAAACCCCGGACCTGCCGGAAGGTGCCGGCGGCGAGGAATGGCAGGTCCATGGCGGCGGCTTCTATCACATCCAGAAATACCTCGTGGCCCCGGCCGCGATGCCCGAACATCTGACCTGGTTCAAATGGGAATCCTACTGGGCCTGGATGTCGGGCTTCATTCTCCTGGTGCTCGTCTACTACATGGGCGCGGAACTCTTTCTGGTGGATCCCGATGTCCTCGACATCTCGCCCGCGGTCGGTATCGCGATCTCGTTCGGTTCGCTGGTCTTCGGCTGGATTGCCTACGACTTGATCTGTAAGAGTCCGCTCGGCCGCAACACCACCACCTTGATGCTGCTGCTCTATGTGCTGCTGGTCATCATGGCCTGGGGCTACACCCAGGTGTTCACGCCGCGCGCAGCCTTCCTGCATCTGGGCGCTTTCACCGCGACGATCATGTCGGCGAATGTATTCATCACCATCATCCCGAGCCAGCGCATTGTGGTCGCCGACCTGAAGGCCGGGCGCACCCCCGAGGCGAAGCACGGCATCCTTGCCAAGCAGCGCTCGACCCACAACAATTACCTGACCCTGCCGGTCGTGTTCCTGATGCTGTCGAACCACTATCCGCAAGCATTCGCGACCGAGTTCAGCTGGGTGATCGCCAGCCTGATCTTCCTGATGGGCGTGACCATCCGCCACTATTTCAACTCGGTGCATGCGCGCAAGGGCAGCCCGATGTGGACCTGGGGGGCGACGGTGATGCTCTTCATCATCATTATGTGGCTGTCGGCGTTCTCCACATTGTTTGAGACGGACGCCGAGGAGAGCACCCAGCTGACACCTTCGCAGCAGCGTTTCGTCGAGGCGGAGAATTTCCACGCGGTGCGCGACGTGGTGCAGGGACGCTGCGCCATGTGCCACGCCTCTGTCACGTCCTATGAGGGCATCATCAAGGCGCCGAAGGGTGTGAAGCTCGAAACCGACCGGCAGATCGCGGCCAATGCGCGGGATATTTACATGCAGGCGGGCCACACGCGGGCGATGCCGCCGGCGAATGTCTCGTTCATGGAAGACGATGAGCGACGCCTGATCGTCGAATGGTATCAATCGGTCGCGGGCAAGCGCTTCGCGTCGTTCTGGGACTGATCGGCGGGATTTACGCCGTTTTTCGGGTAAATGCGCCGCGATAGTGCGCCCGTATTCCGGCGTGTTGGTGATACTCCGCCCTCATGGCGGCACCCGAAACAGACTCCGACTACGACCCCTATATCTGGCATGACGACACCATCTACGGCATGCGGTTTCACAAGCCGGACCTGGCGGCGCCCGATATGACATCCCCCAATCTGTGTGCGGATGATTGGGTCAGTCTCTTCACGCTGGATATCGACCATATTGTCGCCTGGGTGTGCGCCGGAGAGAATGTTCGGTTCCGCGTTGCGCCGGCCGATCTGATCTTTCGCGATGTCTGTGATCTTGAAATGGCGGTCGATTGGGGCGATTCGAACGGACAGATCGGGTTGCACGAACCCTCCATCGACCATATCGCACGCGAACCAGTTGCGGTTCCGGACGGGCGGCCGCCGCTCTTTCAATGGCGGATTGCGTTAAATCACCCGGCGGACGGCACGATCGGGTTTCGCGCGCGTGGGTTTGATCTGAAACTGCGGCGCGCGCCCGTATTGCGCGACGAACAACGGAGCATTCGAACAGCAGAACGCTAGTCCGGCGTGCCCGTCCAGCGCTTGAGCAGGTCATGCTCGATCCCGAACAGATCGAGCGCGCGTCCCACGGTGTGATCGACCATATCTTCAATGGTTTCGGGCCGGGGGTAGAAGGCGGGCATGGGCGGCATGATGACCGCGCCAATCTCCGATGCTTCCGTCAGGGTGCGGAGATGGCCGGTGTGAAGCGGGCTCTCGCGCACCATCAACACAAGCCGCCGACGTTCCTTAAGGGTGACGTCCGCCGCGCGGGTCAGCAATGTCTGGGTGGCACCAGATGCGATCTCGGCCGCCGACTTCACCGCGCATGGGGCCACGATCATGCCCAGGGTGATCATCGATCCCGACGAGATGGCCGCGCCGACATCGCTGGCCGGATAGACCGTATCGGCGAGCGCATATAATTCGTCGCGGGTGATGTCGGTCTCATAGTCCAGGGTCATGAGCCCGGGCCGGGTGACCACCAGATGGCTTTCCACATCGGTGTCACGCAAGGCCTCCAGCAGCCGGATGCCATAGGCAATACCCGTGGCGCCGGAGATACCGACGATCAGGCGGCGGGGCTCGCCGGGCGGAAAATAGGGGTCGTTGTGCATGGAGACGCGGTTCTAGCCGGTTTGGGTTTCAGGTGCCATCGACGACATGGGTCAGCGCACGTACTTCGTCGTCATCGGGGAAGCGCGCGACCTCGAGTTTCGAGAACAGTACATTGCCGTCGCGGGTAATTTCGAACGCGCCGATGCGTCCGGGCGCGATCTCGACGGTCGCACCAAGTTGTTCGAGCTGGTCCCTCGCACGGAGCGCACGCGGCTCGTAGTTTCACATCTTGCAGAATTCGATTCGGAAGTTCATCTGGCTCTCCGGTTGGAAGCGTTGTGAAGGTTCATATGGTCTGCGGTTGACCTAACGCAACCTGAAAGCGGAATGGCGCGCTACAATCATGATTATGCGCATAGTTGCCTCGAAACTTCTGGTCCTGTCGCTCGGCGCGATGGTGTTCATGGTGAGCCCTGCCGACGCGCAGGAAGAGCGTGAACGGCGGGCCGGCGAACAGCTATCGCGGAATCTGTGTTCCGAATGTCATATCGTTTCCGAGAATCAGCGTGGACCCGTGCTCGAAGGCATGCCGTCCTTCCCCGAGTTGGCGCGCTCGACACGCACGAATGCCCAGCTGCGGGCCTGGCTCACGGACCCTCATCCGCCGATGCCCAGCCTGCCTCTGTCCGAGCGCGAGATCGCCAGCGTCATCGCCTATATTCGCTCATTCTCGGACTGACCGGCTATTCCGGTATCCAGCGACAGCGGTGAGCGAAACTTGGAGCGCGAGCAGGATTGCGTCATCGCCTTTCTGTCGGACCCGGCGACCCATGGGGCGGACGTGTCGGCCGTGCAGCGGATCGACACGCATATCTCGATTATCTTTCTCGCCGGCGATCGCGTGTTCAAGCTGAAGCGGGCGGTTGTTCTTGAATTTCTCGACTACGGCACGCCGGACAAGCGGCGGTTTTACTGTGAGCGCGAGCTTGTGCTGAATCGCCGGACGGCGCCGGCCATGTATCTCGGGGTCCGGGCGATCGACCGCGACACGGCCGGGCGGTTGACGATCGACGGGCCGGGCGATGCGATCGACTGGGTCGTCGAGATGATGCGCTTCGACGCGGACAGTCTGTTCGGCAGGCAGGCTGATGTCGGCCAACTCACATTGGACCGGGTGCGCCAGGCGGCCGACGAAATCACCGCACTGCACGAGATCGCGGAGATTGTGACCGATGACCGCGATGGCGATGAGGCCGGCATGTCGCCGACGGTCGCGCAGCTCCGCGGCGGGTTGGGGGGTCACGCGGATATCTTTGGCATGGCAGCCGTCACCGACTATTTGAACCGGATCACCGCCGTCGAGCAGGATCAGCGGGAATTGCTTTCGGCGCGCTTTCGCGCGGGCTGGGTGCGCGTTTGCCATGGCGATCTACATCTCAACAACATCTGCATGTTTGATGGGCGCCCGACCCTGTTCGATGCCGCCGAGGCCAATGACCGGTTCATGCGAATCGATGTGCTCTACGACTTGGCATTTCTGCTGATGGACCTGGAGATGCGCGGATTGCGCGCGCAAGCGAACGCGGTGCTGAATCGCTATGCCGCATGTTGCGAAGCGCCGCGCGCGGCCCTTGCCGGCTTGCGTGCGATGCCGCTGTTTTTGTCCCTGCGTGCTGCGATCAGGGCAGAAGTCTCTGTTTTGACGGCGGACAATGTAGCGGCGGTCGACGCGCGCGATCACTTGGGTGTCGCGCGGCGTTACTTCGACTTGGCACGTAAGGTTTTGGTGCCTGTTCCTGCGGCGTTGGTGGCGGTTGGCGGCGCGTCGGGCACTGGCAAGACGTGTCTCGCCCGGGCGATTGCGCCGGACCTCGGGCCCGCCCCCGGGGCTGTGATCGTGCGTAGTGATGAAGTGCGAAAATCGCTCTTCGGGGTGGCCTACACGGACCGTTTGCCCGAGACCGCCTATACCGAGGAATGGCACCGCCGGACCTATACGGAAGTGATTGCGCGTGCCCAACATGCGCTGGCGGCGGGCCATGCCTGCATCGTCGATGCGGTGCATGGATCGCCCGGTGAACGCGCCGGGATCGAAGAGGTCGCAGCCGCAGCGGATGTTCCGTTTCACGGGGTGTGGCTGGAGGCACCCGCCGATGTGCTGCGTGCGCGAACAGCCGGGCGCATGGGCGACGCATCGGATGCAGGCCCGGAAGTCGCGATGAATCAGTTGCGCCGGGGGTTCGGCGATGTGGCCTGGCCGTCCGTGGACGCGACAGGGGATATCGATGCCGTGTCGGTACGCGTCCGTGACATCCTTGGAACACGGATGCGTTAGAGCATCACAGCCCTAGAGCGCCACCCCGGGTTCATCGAGCCCGTGGGCCGTCAGCTCTCGCGTTATGTGGTCGTACGCATCATCGATGGAATCGGTCCGGTAGAACAGATCGATATCGTCCGGGCTGATGGTGCCGAATTCGATCAGCGCGTCCATATCGATCACCCGATCCCAGAACTCGTGCCCGAACAGGACGACCGGGAGGCGTTTCTTGATTTTCTGGGTCTGCACCAGTGTCAGGATTTCGAACAGCTCGTCGAGGGTTCCGAACCCGCCGGGAAACAGCACCACCGCCTTGGCGGGGTAGGTGAACCAGAATTTTCGCATGAAGAAGTAGTGGAACATCACGTTCAGCTCGCGGCTGACATAGGGGTTCTCGAATTTCTCGAACGGGAGTGAGATGGTCAGGCCGATGTTCATCCCCTTGGCCTCGGACGCGCCACGGTTCGCGGCTTCCATGATCCCCGGTCCGCCGCCGGTGCAGACAACAAAGCGGCGTTTGTCCTCGCCCAGCCCCTTCGACCATTCGGTTAGCCGGAAGGCCAGCCCCCGCGCGGCCTCGTAGTATATCGACATGCGTTCGGCCCGGGCCGCCGCCTGTTTGTCGCCTTCGCCGCGTTCGGCCGCCGCGACCATGGTCGCGGCATCTTCGGGCGATTTGATGCGGGCAGACCCCATGAAGACGATGGTGTCGTCGATGTCGTAATGCTCGAACCGGCTCAGCGGTTCCTGATACTCCGCAAGGATGCGGATCGCGCGCGCGTCCCGGCTGTGCAGGAAATCCGGGTTCTCGTAAGCCTTGGGTGGAATGGTGGAGGGTTTCTCCCCGCTCTCATCGTTCATGGTTCGCGTCCTTCCTGTCTTCCAAATATCGGAGCGCAGACCGGCTCAATTGTCGGAGAATTCCGGGATGTTCGGTCGTGCGCCCCACATGCAGAAGGACTCATCCTTGAACGGCAGCTGGCGCGGTCGCCAGTCCGCGTCCACGTTGCGCACGCCCGACGAGTATTCATAGGTCATGCCGTCCGGGCCCTCGTAGTACAGGAACATCGCACCCGACGTCGGGTGCCGCCCGGGCCCGAACCTGATCTGCACCTGCCGCTCCGTCAGGAAATAATGGGACCGCATAATGTCGTCGATCGATTCGACCTGGAAGTTGATGTGCTGGATACCCGCATGGTCGGTCGGGAACAGCGCGATGCGGTGATGCACCTTGTCGAATGACATCAGCGCCGCGTCGCCGATCCGGTCATTCGCCCGGATGTTGAACAGGCCCGACCAGAATTTTTCATCGCGCGCTGCGTCGTCCGTCTTGATGCCGATATGGCTGAATTCCGTGATGCCCGCATCACGTGACGGGAAATAGCGACGTCCCGAGTGGAACGGCCGCACCACGAGATCGACCGAATTGCCTGTCGGGTCCTTGAAATTGATGAACCCCATGACCCGGCGTGCCACCGCTTCGGCATCGCTGCCGCGGCGCATATCGATCCCGGCGGCCTGCAAGGTGGTCGCTGCCGCATCGAGCGCGTCAAGGGTTTCGACTTCCAGCCCGAACGTGTGGTCGTTTGGATCGCCTTCGAAATAGCAAATGTTGTGGTCGCGATGATCGCCGCGCAGATAAACCTGACCGTCGGCGCGATCAACTTCCTCGAGCCCAATCAGGTTCGTGGCGAACGCAACGGTTGAGTCCAGGTCGGCCGTGCCGAGGCGGCAGTAGCGGATATCGACGATTTCGATCATTGGCGTGAGCCTCAATCCCTATTCGGCAGCGTCAGGGCCCTCGAGCACGCTCAGGTCGGGCTTGGAGCCCCAGGCGCAGAAGGATGCGTCATTGACCGGGAACTGGCGCGCCCGCCAAGTGTCGTCGACCATCCGAACACCACACGAATACTCGTAGATCATTTCATCCGGTCCGTAGAAATACAGGAACCGCGCGCCCGAAAGCGAGTGTCGTCCGGGGCCGGCCTGAATGCGCACCTGATGGTCGCGCAGGAAATAGTTCGACCGCATGACATCGTCGGTCTCCGACACCTGGAAATTGATGTGCTGGATGCCCGGACGGTCGGACGGGAACAGGGCAAAGCGATGATGCACCTCGTCGAAGGTCATCAATGCCGACCAGCCGATCCAGTCGCTGGTCTTGAAGTTGAAGACCTCGGACCAGAATTTCTCTGCCTCGCGCGGGTCGGTCACCCGCAGGCCGATATGGCTGAATTCGTCGATCCCGGCGTCGCGGCCCGGGAAATATCGGCGCCCCGCCGCGAACGGCCGCACGGTCAGGTCGATCGAGTTGCCGCTCGGGTCTTTGAAGTTGATGTAGCCCATGCAGCGCCGGGCGGTGGCTTCTTCCCCGGTGCCACGGTGCACGTCGAGCCCCGCGGTGGTGAGCGTGCTCTCGGCTGCATCGAGCGCGTCGAAATCGGCGAGCTCGAGGCCCAGCGTGTGATCCGTCGGGTCGCCCTCGAAGTAGCAGATATTGTGGTCGCGATCGTCCCCGCGCATGTAGACGGAGCCGTTTTCGCGCCCGACCGTTTCCAGCCCGATCATGTCCGTGCCGAATTTAACGGTTTCCTCAAGATCGGCCGTTCCCAGCCGGCAATAGCGAAAGCCCACAACGTTGATCATGCCAAGTCTCCGAAAGTTGGATGCCAGTCTATCGAAATTACGTGTGCCTGACGACCGTGCAGGCGCTTCTTAAACAAATGTTAACCAACGCACGAGTAGTCTCCGACGGTTGGAATTCCGCGTTTTATCCGCGTGTGGATCATGGCTGGATCGGTTGAGGGGCTTTAGATTTAGTGTCCATTACTGACATGAGCAGGTTGGCCGGCATAGAAGAGAATTCGGATGTTGCGGGAGACGTGTATGCACCCCTCGCGGCCGCGTTCTCCCATTTGCAGGATTCAGCGATTGTCTATTCCGTGGACGGTGAGATTGTCGTCTGGAATGCGGGTGCGGAGAATCTGTTTGGGTACACGTTCGATGAGGCCCGCGCGCGCGACGTCAGTTTCTTGTGCCCGCCCGAAGAATCCGGTGACACACTGAAGCTGTTTTCCCGAGCCTTGTCGGCGCAGATCGTTGAGCCGCGTCAGGTGGAGCGTGTTCGCAAGGACGGTTCGCGGGTTCGCGTTTCGGTTCGCGTAAGCCCGCTCGAAAATGCCGCCGGGGAGATCTTCGGTGTCCTGTTTCTGGCACGAGACGTTTCGTCCGAATCGGCGCGGGAACAGCGCCTGACCGAGTTGGTGCTGCGCGAACGTGATATCGCGACCCTCGTGCCCGATGCCATTTATGTTCATCGCAACGGCAAGATTCTTTGGGCGAATAAGGCCGCAATCGAAATGTTCGGGGCGCAGTCGCAGACCGATTTTATTGGCCGGTCCGCCTGGGACCTGATTGTTCCCGACGACCTGCAGCGGGTTCTGGTAAGTCATGGCAAGCTTGGTGACGCGATCGGTTCGAAAACGATCCATGTGCGGCGTCGGCGGATTGACGGATCCGAGTTCCCCACCGAAGGGCGCGGCGCCACGATTGTCTGGGAGGATGAACCCGCCACCCTGATGGTCGTGCGGGATATTAGCGATCATGAGCGGGCCGTCTCGGCCCTTGTCGAGAGTGAGGAGCGCCAGCGCGATTTCGCCGAAATCAGCCCGGACGCCGTCATCGTCCATATCGATGGTGAAATCGTATTTGCGAACCAGGCGGCCGTGGAGATGTTCTCTGCGACCGGCGCGGAACAACTTATCGGACTGCAGAACTCCAGCCTTGTAACCCCTGAAGACTGGGTTCGTATCACTGAAAGTTGGAAACGGCAGCCCTCCGAATCTGGTTCGGATTCCTTGCAGGTCGAGCAGGTGCGCCTCGACGGCTCGACCTTCCAGGGTCAGGGTCGGGCCAAGCCGATTGTCTGGGACGGCCGGGACGCACTTCTGGTTGTGATCAGGGACGTCTCCGAGCAGATCGAAAAAGAACTCGCATTGCGCGAAGCCGAGGCGCGCCAGCGAGATTTCGCTGCGATCAGCCCCGACGCGATGCTGGTTCATGTCCAAGGCGAGATCGTATTTGCAAATGACGCGGCGTTACAGATGTTCCGTGCGGAATCTGAGGCCGACTTCATCGGCCGGCCGGTTATGGAGACCATTCACCCCGACGACCGCGACATACTGCAAACCAATATCGATGCAACGCTCGACAGCATGTCGGCGGATTTCTTTGAAGTACGCCGCGTGCGGCTGGACGGGACCAGTTTCATTGGTGAAGGCCGGTTCCGGACGGTCGACTGGAAGGGTTCATCGGGGGTGCTGGTCGTGATTCGGGATGTCACCGAGAAGGTTGCGGCCCAGGATGCCTTGCTGGAAAGCGAGGAACGCTACCGTCAGATCGTGGATGTGAGCCCCGACGCGGTGATCGTGCATGTGAAGGACCAGATTGTCTTCGCGAACCAGGCCGCCGCCGAAATGCTTGGTGCCCCAGATGTGCAGACACTCACCGGGCTTCAGATGAATAGTCTGGTGCCGGCGAGTGAACGCGCGCGCGCCAACGAGCGCCGCACACGGATTCGGTCCGAGGGAGTTGTGCCGCTGGAATCACTGCCGCGCCTGCGTCTCGACGGTACCGAGTTCATGGCCGATGTGATCGGCAGCCTGTATGTCTGGGATGGCTCGCCGGCGATCCTGACCATCATGCGTGATATCTCCGAACGCCTCGAAGGCGAGCGGGCCCGGAAACTGCTTGAAGAACGCAATCGCAATATTCTTGAGCTTTCTCCCGAGGCGATCCTGGTGCATTGCGGCGGCGAAATCGTCTTCGCCAACCGTGCCGCCGCGCGGATGTATAGCGGCCAGACTGCGCAGGATATTGTGGGGCAGCACATTATGGATCTGGTGCATCCCGACGAGCATGAGGCCATTCTCACATCACGCGAGAAAATGAGCGCGGGCGACATGTTCCCGGAAAGGGAAGTGCGTCGGTTACGTTTGGATGGGGATGATTTCTACACCCGATCCAACGGTGCGCGGATCGATTGGGACGGCGAGCAGGGTTTCATTGTCATTGCCCGCGACATTACGGAAGAACGGGCAGCCCGCGAAGAGATACGTTTGCGTACCGAGGAGCTCGAACGCGCAAATGCGGAGCTCGGTCGGTTCGCATATGTCGCCTCCCATGACTTGAAAGAACCGCTGCGCATGGTGTCGAGCTTCTGCGGTCTCTTGCAGGAGCGATACGCGGGCCAGCTTGATGACCAGGCCGACGAATTCATCAATTTCGCCGTTGATGGCGCGACGCGTATGCAGGGTCTGATCGACGATCTGATGCGGCTGTCACGCACCGGCACGGCGGGTCTGGCAATGGAAGCCGTCGACATGAATGGGGTCATTGAGGAAGTGAAGCTCAACCTGGGCGCCCAGATTCAAGAGACCGGGTCCCAGATCCGATGCGAGAACCTGCCCGTCGTTCTGGGTGATCGGACACTTTTGATGCAGTTGTTCCAGAACCTGATCTCGAACGGAATAAAGTTCCATTCGGATGCGCCACCGGTGATCGACGTGCATATGGAGGCGCGTGACGACATGTGCGCATTTGCCGTGACCGACAATGGTATCGGACTGGACCCGAAGCATCATGAGCGGGTGTTTGAAGTTTTCAAGACGCTGCACCCGCGCGGCCAGTTTGATGGCAATGGCGTGGGGCTGTCGATTTGCAAGAAGGTTGTCGAACGCCATGGCGGCGAGATATGGATCGATTCGGTGCTTGGGAACGGAACCAGTTTCTGGTTCACCTTACCGGTTGCACGGTCCAACGAGGTTTAGATGAGCATGTCAAATCTGGAGCGCGATATTCTGCTTGTCGAGGACAGCCCCGGCGATGTGATACTTGTGCGCGAAGCGCTTTCGGGTCTCGACACGCCTGGTGAACTTCATGTCGTCCATGATGGCGGTGAGGCGCTCGACTTTCTCAAGCGCGACGGAAGCTATGCCGATGCGCCGGTGCCCGACCTGATTTTGCTCGATCTCAATCTGCCGGTCATGGACGGGCGCGAAGTGCTCCGCGAGATCAAGGATCATCCCGAATGGAGAACGATACCGGTGGCCGTTCTGAGTACGTCGGAAAGTGAAGACGATATCCAGTCGAGCTACGAGCTGAACGCGAATTGCTACATTGTGAAGCCCCTCGACATGGCCAGTTTTCGACAAGCCATGCGGGCGTTGAATGACTTCTGGCTCTCCGTCGTGAAGTTTCCACCCAAACATTGATCAATTGGCCTGCTGCGCCCGCGCTGTAGGTTTTCCCATGCTTTTCCGTAAACTCTGCAAACGGCGGCCGGTTATCCGGCGCGCGGTATGATTGCGTTAATTCTTTGGTAACCATGGCCGCGTTAACCTTTTGGCTGTTCCGCCCTGGTCGTCGAGGAAATGTACAGCGCTTATGTCCCTGCCTCCCGAAAACTCGATCCGCGTCCTGATTGTCGAAGATAATCCCGGTGATGCAGTGCTCATTCAGCAGATGATCGCGGGGTTCGTGGAAACAGCGGCGGAATCCCGGATTGCCGCGAACATCGAAGACGCGGAAGCGTTGCTGCGGACCGAGGAGTTTTCACTGATCCTCTGTGATCTGGAACTTCCCGACAGCGCCGGCCTTGAAACCGTCGACCGTATCCTGTCGAACTCCCAGGCCTTGCCGGTGATCGTCCTGACCGGCGGTGACGCGCGTGATACCGCGATCGATGCCATTCGTCTTGGCGCGCAGGATTTCCTCGAGAAGGGTGCCGTGACGTCCACGTCTCTCGAACGTATCGTGGCCCATAGCCTGGAACGCCAGTCGTTGAACCGAGCGTTGCAGAACAGCATGGTGGAATTGGAGGCGGCGAACGCCCGATTCGTGAACCTCATTTCGGATCTCACCGACGCAGTCGTGGTCACGGACCCCGGCGGGATTGTTCTATTCGTCAATCCGGCTGCGGAAAGATTGTTCGCCAGGGACTTCGCAGCGGCTATTGGCGAAAAATGCGGCCTGCCGATGGAATCCGGCGTGCCGGTTGAGATCGGTTTGGCTGACCCTGGTGGACACGAGCGTATTGCCGAAATCCG